>CAVOJU010000024.1:0-234092 GCA_963696315.1 uncultured Gammaproteobacteria bacterium | reverse complement strand
ATGCTGCTGACTTAAGAAAAATAGAGACATAAGGTATTGATATTGTTATAATAAATGTATGATATTACACCACCCGAGATCTATTATGACCAACACCACAAACATGGCACAAACATCGCTTTAAAATTCATACCACCTTCGCTGAAAATCGTGGAGTGTGCCACAGGCACACAAACTGACACTATACGGAAATAGCGGTCAGATGTGTATAAGCTCATTGGAAGATGGTGGTAGGCCCACCGAAGTCTGTTATCGGAAACCGGCTTCAAACCGCCTCAAGCTGCTTGCATTAAGAGTGCCGGTAGTGAGCGTTGAGGAAAAGTTAATCCTAAAAAAATCAGTCGAACTTAAGGTTATAATCTGAACCCTCTGAATTGCTTGAGCTTAGCCATGGTATTGCCACCTAAAGTTATTCACCCAAAGGGTGACTCAGAATTAAACCTCAAAAAGCGCGAAATCAGCGCACTGGTTGCCGATACATTTGATGGAAAAATCCATATTGAATGGGATACGCAAGCCCACGTCACCCCCTTGGGGCAGTTGCCGTTTTTTATCCAGTTTTTAAAAATGGGTCACTTATTCGAACCTTGGGTGGATGAATGTCCTTTAAACTATGCCAGTAATAACGCCCCCAAAAAAGTCAATGTCCTGGGATCGTTGTTGCTGTCTATTCTCGCCGGTCATAACCGCTATGCGCATATCACCAGCTTAATGGGGGATACTGTCAACACTCAATTACTGGGCATGTCGAAAGTGGTCAGTGATGACAGTGCTCGCAGAGCACTGGGCAAGATGATGAGGAAGACGGTATCCGTTGGCTACAAGACCATTTGGCGTTTGTTACCGCCCCTTGCTCAGTCAGCCGTGGATACTGGATGCGGATGTGACGGTTAAAACCCTCTATGGCAAACAGGAGGACGCCGTCGTTGGCTACAATCCCCACAAGCCCGGACGGCCCTCGCACACCTATCACACGTATATGATCGCGAATCTGCGCTTGATCCTCGAGGTTGAGGTTCAGGCGGGTGACCACAGTGCAGCCGCCTATTCCGCGCCCGGCTTATGGGCCTTACTGGAGCGTCTGCCACGCACGAACTGGCCCGCTTTTATTCGGGGCGATTGTGATTGGGGCAGCGACACTATCATGATCGAAGCCGAGCAGCGCGGCATCGATTATTTGTTCAAGCTTCGGAAATCACCCTATGTGAAAAAATTGATCCTTCAGCAGCATTGCAAACCCGGTTGGCAGCAAACCCATGCGGGTTGGGAGGCACCCACTGAACTCAAGCTCAGTACCTGGAAACAGCCGCGTCGAGTCGTCCTGGTGCGGCGTCGGCTTCAAGAAAATATCGTCATCGCGCCGGACACCGACCAAGCCTTACCCCAGCAGGTATCGCTTCTTGAACCCGCTGAAGACATGGCGGCTTTCGAATACAGTGTCTTGGTCACCTCGCTAGACTCGGAGGTGGTGACCATTGTTCAGCATTATCGGGATCGTGCCGATTGTGAAAATAACTTTGATGAAATCAAAAACCAATGGGGCTGGGGCGGATTTGTGACCCAGAAAATCAAACCGTGCCGTTTTATCGCACGCATGATTGCGCTTATCTATAACTGGTGGTCACTGTTTGTCAGACTGGCGGAGCCGGATAAGCATTATGAAGCCATCGTTTCCAGACCGCTGCTGTTGCATGGTGTTGGTAAACAAACCAGCCATGCCGCACAAAAGACACTTACCATAACCAGCACCCACGGTCGAGCCGCTTATGTAAGGGCAGCCTATGCGCGCGTCTGTGCGTTTTTTGATGAACTCAAAGCCATTGCGCCGCAGTTGACCCCACTGCAATGCTGGTACCGTATTTTGAGTGAAGCGATGAAAAAATACCTGAAAGGCGCTCTGTTAAAACCTCCAGATTTGATCAATTGTGAGGGCTAAATACACCACATAATCTTCATTTGCCTGTCAAGTTTATGCTGCATATTTTTGGCAGGGATTAACTCAACTGATTTTTTTAGGATAATAAATAGTTAGCAGGTATGGTATAGAGAGACGAGTAAAACCGAACCTATGTTGACGCGTCGTAATTCAGAGAATTGACATCAAAACCAGGGGCGTCCATGACTCCTGAGATGAGTCTGTAAGCAGATCCGAAGGCTGTACAGGCGGTGTCCGGCGTATAGTGGGCGTGACTCTATATTGGGCTTTCAATGGGAACTGTGGGAACCAGTCATCATGATGCTAAGGAAGAAATACAAATGACTCAATTCATGAGTATGAGAGTACCGATGCATGATACTGGGGCGGAGCTGCTCGTAGTAGTGTTGAGGCGCTTGTAATGAGCGTGGAGCGAAGGGGCAGCGTCAAGCGATGTTGGTAATATCTCAACTGCCGAAATGGCAGGAGGAAGATGTGATCAAAATAAAACATAACCCTTTGGTTTATGTGCTTGATGGGAGCGGTATGAGTCGAGAGGCTCACGTACCGTTCTGCGAGGGGCTGCGGGGGAAGTTCCCGCGGTCTACTCACCAGCGGAACGCAGAGAAGCGAAGATTTTTAGTCCCCAGAAGCGATAGTGCATGTGTTTTCACGAAGCGTTGTGTGCGTAGTGAAAATGCAGGCTTTACGAAATCGCGTCGAGTCATTGCGAAAACTATGTTGCATACCCCTTGTTGGGTATGCAACGAGTGAAGCAGGACGGCTGGGGCGCCGAAGGCATTGATTAATGCGTTAAGTTTTTGCCGATTGCTTGGGCTGGGATGCCCAAAACAATCTTTCGCAAAAATAGCGACTCCCTTTTCGTCTTATCTTGAAAAATTTCTCCGTTTAATTCCCAACCTTTAGCCGACGATCAAAAGAACTCGGCGAATCACTTTACCCGCACACGAAAACTCTCCTTACCTAAACTGATTACCTTCGTTTTATCGTTAGTGGCCATGATAAATCGGATGGCGTTGACATCCACTCGGGTGAATTCTTCAAACAGGCGCGCCGAGCGATTGCTGGCCCGATGCTGAAGCGGTCCATCGGAGCGCAGTCACTAAAGCGCGTAGCCGGTTAAAGTGGTCTGTTTTCGAAAATTTATTGTCCGATAGCGTGCAGCTAGCTTACACGCTATGGCCGGAGGCGCCGGAATACACTTGGCACGGGATGACAGCGGTCGCATTTGACGGCTCCAAATATCACTTACCGGCCACACCCGAACTTCGTGAAGCTTTTGATCCTAACAGCGGCTTGGTGTTCCCCGGCAAAGGCGATTATCCACAATGTTTAGTTTCGACCGCTTTTGATGTCTTTAGACGTTTGCCGATCGCCAGAGTCGTCAGTCCATTGGCAGAAGGCAACGAACGCGAGGATGTTAAAGTGCTGTTGCCGCAGCTCCCTGATCGGCCATTGGTCTTATTGTTTGATCGCGGTTACCCCAGCTACGACTTGATTCACCATTTGCGACAACCACTCCGAACCATGCTTTCGTGTTTCGCTGTCCGGCTCAATCGACCTTTAAAGCGGTCGAGTGTCAAACGGCTTTGAAAAGTTTCCATAATTTCCCCGGAAAGATCGTCGAAAAATTTCCAGTTATTTTATAGGGTTATTGATTTTCTACCATCTTTTTTCGCTGTTTAAATCGATAAGACTCGTTGCCAGTTTCCAAAATATCGCAGTGGTGGGTTATTCGATCTAATAATGCCGTAGTCATCTTGGCGTCGCCGAAAACCTGTACCCATTCCGCGAAATTTAGATTGGTAGTGATAATCAATGATGTTTTCTCATACAGATGGCTGATAAGGTGAAACAGCAAGGCGCCGCCAGATTTAGGGAATGGCAAATAACCGAGTTCATCCATAATAACGGCATCCATGACTGTCAATTGCTTGGCCAGATTCCCGGCTTTACCCTGTTGTTTTTCTTTTTCCAGTTGGTTGACGAGATCGACCGCATTATAGAAGCGCAGCCGTTTACCTTGATGTATGGCGGCCACCCCCAGAGCGGTGGCCAAATGTGTTTTTCCGGTACCCGTGCCGCCAACTAAAATGAGGTTATACGCCTGCTCCATGAAACCAGCGGTTGACAGTTGTTCGATTCGGGCCTTCTGTAACGGTGTTTCTTTCCAATCAAAGCTCATCAAGTCTCGATGCGTGGGAAAGCGTGCAATCTTGAGTTGGTAACTCAAACTGCGCGCTTTCCGATCCGCTTGTTCCGCTTTGATCGCCGATCCAGCCAGACTTCCGGCATCACCGGCTTTTGCTGTACACTGTATTCGCTTTGCCATTCGTGCCAAGCGGCTGCCATGCCGAACAAATGCATTGTTTTCAGTTGTGCGACACGATCAATGGTCATAACGCGCAATCCGCAAACTATCGTAACGGCTGCAATCAGCCATGGGCTCTAGCGTGAGTACCGGTGTTGATGCAGGTTTATCAACCAGCGCTTTCGGCTGGACGATTTCCGTTAATCGACGCATTTCGTTCAGTACGATTGCGGCGCTGATAATCCCCGTTTGCAAGGTCAGATCGCAGGCCACTTCCAAGGCTTCCAGGCCACTTTCGCCTAAATCTCGTGCCATCGGCAACAGCTCGACAAACGCCCGATCCCCTTTATCCTGTTTGAGAATTCGATCACGCACCACCCTGATAGACACCGGTAAATCCCACTACTCAAACGGCGCGCCATGTCGTAATGCCCCAGGCTTTTTCTCCAATACTGGTAAATAATGCCAAGGATCGCAAATCAACTGATCACGGCTAAACTGCCGGACATGCTCGGCAATGACCTTGCCATCGGCCACCATGCGAATTTGATTCGGCGTTACCCGCACCGAACCACACTATTCGCCCATTGCGCAGGTACGCTGTAACGATTACGGTCAATACGGATTAAGCACGATGAGCTGACCCGTCTCATCTATTCCACATAGCCATCGAAGACCGCCCTGACTGGCATCAATAGAGACTGCTCTTCGGCAAAGCAATCGGCGATACTACGTGAAGTTTGTTCGGGATGGGGTCGTCCTGCTAATTCCTGACAACGCCTCGTTAGCCACGCATTAAGCTCGGCAAATCTTCACACTTAGGCATCGGCGTAAATAACCATTCCCGAATATTACCCACCTGATTTTCCACTTGGCCTTTTTCCCAACCCGATTCCGGTGTACAGGCCACCGGTTCAAATAAATAGTGATTGGCCAACGTTAAAAATCGCCAGTTAAACCGGCGTTCCTTGCCCACGAAAATCGTATCAACCACTGTTTTCAGGTTGTCGTAGACCATACGTTTGGGAACGCCGCCAAAGTATTCGAACGCTTGATTATGGGCATCCAACACCATTTTCCTGGGTTTCCCGCGGATAGGCGATCACAAACATTTGGCGGCTATAGCTTAGGCGAAAATGCGCCACCTTGACGAGTTGTTATACCCCGCCAATCACCGCCGTTTCATGGCTCCAGTCGAACTGACAAGTCTCACCGGGTGGAAAGGCTAATGGTACAAACGCCTGCTTGATCGTCGGGCTTCTACTTCGACTCTTTTTCCAGTCCTTCACGTAACGTTGTACCGCGGTGTAACCACCACGATAGCCCTCCATTTGCAAACACTCGAATAGCCGTTGGGCGGTTCGTCTTTGTTTACGAGGCAATCCGGCGTCTTTTGTCAGCCAGTCATCTAATTGATTGAGATAGTCGCCCAACTTGGGATGGGGTTGATCTTTACGGCTCGTATAAACGGGCTCTTCGACCGTCTTTAGATGTTTTCGAATAGTCGGGCGGGAAAGTTTAAACGTTTTCGCCAGCGCACTGACGGTCTTGTTCTCAATTAAATGTAGCCGTCTGATTTCGGCAATTTCATCCATTATTATCACTCCAGGTTTCTCCGGCAAAAAGCCGGTTATTAAACAACCTGGGGTGGAAACTTTTCAACGCTCTTTTCCCCAGGACCCTGGAAAGTTTTGCACGCCGTTTTGCACGGTCGAGAATTTTGTGCAATCCGAGCGCTCGGAGGCAATCATATGGTTGGACACTGCCTCGCGACTCAACCGTAAACGTTCAGGCAACCCGGGTCAAAAAAGTATCAAGCTCCGAGCGGTCCGATCAGCAAGCCCGGACGGTAAGTTGTCGGTGTTATTAACCAATCTCATCAGTAGCACCGAGTATCCTGCGACATCGCTGGTCGATTTGTATTTCCGCCGCTGGCGAATTGAAGAACAATACCGAGATGAAAAAACGCATCTCGACATCGAATCCTTCCACAGCCACAGCGAAAACGGTATCAGGCAAGAATTGTTAGCTGTCCTGGTGATGTGCGTGATAAGTCGAACCTTAATCGCACTTTTAACCGATGCGGATCCTAATCGGTTATCGACCCCCCAGTTCAAAAACGCCGTGCGAGCATTGGCCAATGATGTGGTATTGTTTACGGCGGCTTATCCAGAGACGGCGCTAAAAGTATTCCGAGAGCTTATCGAGGAAATCCGCGAGTACAGTATTACCACCCGAAGACCCCCAGGAAATCATATCCCCGCGTATCGCGAAAACCGATCAATAAATGGCAGCAGGATAAATCAAAAAGGATAGCTGATGCTTAAGTCAACAGCATTGTCCCCCCGTGGTGACTCCCTCTTTGGCAGCCGCAATGGGTTTTCGGTATCATGGCGGTTTATGTGCTCGCAAACAACCGACATGTCTTTAGTTCCTTATTTAAAATCCCAAATACAGCAATTACCAGAATCATTGCAGGAGTCTGTTGAGCGTTCGCTATCAATATTTCAGGAGCAGATAAAACGGGCAGGTTTTGATTTACCAGAGCAGGCTGATGTGCAAAGTAGCTTGGTTAAGGTTTTCTGTTGTAGTCAATTCATTAGCGAGAGCTGCATCAAAAACCCTGGTCTGTTCGTGGATTTGGCGGCATCGTCCGGTTTTGGACCAGGCTTGCCTTCAAATAGACTGCCTGCATTGGCAAGCAAATCCTTTTTCCATTGCGCCACTTGAGTAGGATGAACTCCATACTCCTGTGCAATCTCATTGACGGTTTTAGTCCCCTTGACCGCTTCCAGTGCAACCTTGGCTTTTTGCGCACCTGTAAAAATCTTCCGTTTGCTTTCGCTCATTGTCTGCCTCTTTTTTCACGACAGGGCATAGCTTAAACTATCCTGATTACCCATAAACCTCAGCCAACTTTAGCAAGCGCATCGGCATAGGCGGTGTTCGGGCCGCGACGTAGCACAGGCGGGGCAGCATATCCTCCAGCACAAAACGCCGATTGAAGCGATAACAAAACTCGGCCAAATAGCGCGGCAGGTGTTTGTGCTGGATAGCGTGATAGCTGCCGTTTATCGACCTTTTGACATTGCCGATCATCGTATTAACCCACGTAAAAGTCTCCAGCGTTACACACGCCGGGCCGCCCCCGGTGACGATAGCCGTATGTTGACAGCCCGCTTCGGACACCGCCGCAAAGCAGGCCAGCCCATCCGAAACCACGAGGCTACCGGCGCTCAGATGGCGCTTGGCCCACTTGGCGATCGCTTTGGAACGAAAGCCATCGACGACATTCATAGCCATAGCCACTGGATGGCCCTTTTCGTTGACGGACACGGCTGCCACAAAGGGTGTTTTGTTGGGCGAGCCACGGCCGCGTTTACCGCCCCGCTGCTCACCGCCCCAATACACGTCATCCAGTTGGATGATCCCGGCGAGCGGCTTAATATCATCGCGTTCCATCATCACTTGCATCAGCTTGTGTTTGATGCTCCAGGCGGTGTTGTAGGAAACTCCCAATTGGCGGCGCAGTGACAGGGCCGAAATGCCGGTTTTAGCCTGTGTAATCAAGTGGATCGCCAGAAACCAGAGGGTTAACGGCAGCTTCGTGGCCGAAAAAATGGTACCGCTAATCAGGGAGTGTTCGTGATGACAGTGATTGCACTGATAAACCGCCCGCGTTTTTAGAGTGCAATAACTTGCTCCGCCGCACTCAGGACACACATAACCTTGAGGCCAGCGCCACTGAAACAGGGCTTGTCGGCATTGCGCTTCGGTGCCATAGTGCTTCATGAATTCACTCAGACTATAGCCTTTTTGGAATTGGACTTTGTTTTTCATGACCTTACCCTCATTGATGTGCCGGAATCGCTAATATAGACAGCTTTTAACAGTGGCTGTTCATTGTGGGTAATCAGGTAAACTATTGTCCGGATTTTGGGGTCCACTATAGGCTTACTGGCCGTTGATGTACAATGCGGAACCACGCGTGTTGACTTTAACGAGCAAAGTACCACTGAACAGGCCGTCATGGTCGTTGTACTCAGCGTATTGCTGTATCTGCAAAAAGGCTTCAAGCAGTTAACCTTTTTGCTGGATAATGCCAGAATTCACGGCAAGCGAATGGAAACCGGCGTACATGAATTACTGGCCGAAATCGGCCGGCAGGTGGTCCTGCCAGAGTTTAGCCTGAGCTTTTGGCATACGCCCAGTTATTCGCCTCAGCTCAATCCGGCTGAGTATGTGATTCACGAAGTACGGCGAAACGGTTTATATCATGTGTCCTGTACATTAACCGTGCACGAAAAGGCTGATCGCATTCTAGCTCAACTGGCACGTAGTTCGCCCATGACCGATTGGTAAATGCCCTGGTTAATCGACTTTATAGGGCGCTCTAAAGTTAAACGGTTTTAGGGTAAGAAGAGAGTAGAACCTATTTGGCTAAATTTCAGGTTGTTTACGCCATAAAATCAGGCGGTATAGCATCATGCAAAATAATGAAATCAACAGAACATTGATTACCGCTGCATCGCCAAGCCTGGAGTATGGTGTTAGTCCCGCCATGGGCGTAATTGTCCCCCTGAGTGCTGTCGTTTTAAATAATGGCGCCTGATTAATGATCTTGCCATCCGGCGCCACAATGGCGGTTACACCGGTATTAGTGGCACGCAGTAAAAATCGCCCGGTTTCCATGGCCCGCATTTGGGCGATTTGTAGATGTTGATGAGGTTCCAGTGAGTCGCCAAACCAGGCGTCATTGGTTACATTGACAAGGTAGGCTGCGTCATTCAGGTTACGAATATGGGCATAGCCGAACGCATCTTCATAGCAAATCGAGGTAATAAACGGGTAGCCTCCCGCTTTTAGTAAGTCCTGATTCGCTCCGCCCGGTTTAAAGTCACCTAATCTAATCTTTAGCTTATCCAGGATAAACCCGGATAGGGGCTGCAAGGGCAAATATTCGCCAAAAGGCAGCAAATGATTTTTGCGATACATGCCTTGATGCTTTCCCAAAGTAATGACGGCATTATAATTGTCGTTATGTGTAGCGCCTTTCGCAGGGACGCTGATAATCAAATCGCTTTGCCGTTTGCTTGCCTCAACATGCAGGGGCTGCAAAAAAGATTCATTGACCTCACCTAGATAGGCAGGAATAGCCGTTTCAGGCCATACAATGACCGATGCATCCCAGTTTTCTTCGGTCATCCTCTTGTATCGCAAAAGCGTTTTGATTTTATTCTCGGGTCGCCATTTCTGATCCTGGGTAATGTTGCCTTGCAGTAGAGCGACGTTAAAAGGTTGTCCGATGGCATAGGTCCATTCAATTGTTTGCAAACCACTGCCGGCTGCCCATACGAGAGCAATCATAATCATCAGTACTCCGCGCATTTTTTTAGTGTAAAAAGCGGCAAGCAGGGCGGCTGCAGTCATGGCTAACACAAATCCCGTGCCATAAACTCCCAGAATGGGAATATAACCCGCCAAAGGAGTTTCTAATTGGCTATAGGCGATTTGCAGCCAGGGAAATCCGTTCAGCCATAAATAACCGCGCGTATATTCAATCAATATCCAAACCGTGGGCATGATTAAAATTTGCAGCAGACCGGAATTTTTGGGTATCGCCATGACTGAAAGATATCCAGCCAATGCTGGAAACATGGCCCAGATACCAATAAATAGGCTGGTAAGAGCAATGGACGCCATGACGCTGGCGCCGCCAAAATCATGAATACTGATATAAACCCAGGAGACGCCGGTACCGAAAGCACCCAGGCCGAATAAAAAGCCTCTTAATGCGGCGCGTCCGGGCGTGATGTGTAACCAGGACGCAAATAAAAAGCAAAGTGCAGCTAGCGCAAAATATGCGTATTGAAAAGGGGCAAAAGATAAGGTGAGAAAAATGCCTGCGAATAGGCAGCAAAAGTCCCAAAATTTACTGTATGGATAACGCAATTTTGTCATGTTTATAAAACGGGCTTTATCTGCCGATCCAACTTCGGCACTTAAATTTGATTACTATCAAGCTCTGGCGCAAACCCAGACATCGACACGGCTAACACCGGCTTTCTTAAGTAGGCGGGCGAGTTCATGAGCGGTCGAGCCTGTCGTCATGACATCATCAAGAATGGCAATGTGTTGAACTTTAATTGGTTTGATGACCGAGAAGGCCTTGTCCAGATTCTTGCGGCGTTGCCTAGCCGGCAAACCGGTCTGATGCGCAGTATTTCGATGGCGTTGGCAGGACGAAATATCGAGCGGAATGTCCAATTCTTTGGAGACAGTGCGGCCAATCTCTATGGCCTGGTTGAAACCGCGCTGCCGGTAGCGGGCTTTATGCAGCGGCACCGGTATCAGGCAATCCGGTTTTTCGGCCGTTTGTTTGAGGTGTTCAGAGAGCAGCGTTCCAAGCAGGCGTGCGTTTTTATAATGAGCATTGAATTTCAATGATGTTATCAGGTGGCGAATGGCGCCTTGATGCAGGAATGGCGCGTAAGTCCGGTCAAAAGCTGGAGGGTGGCTTTGGCAGCGGCCGCAAAGGGTCGGATCAGTCATGCCTGTTTCAAAGGCTTCTGCGCAGCGATAACAGCAGTTGCTGTTTCTGTGCAAGTGGCGATAACAGAGTGTGCAAATGTCACGCGATTCAAATCCTGGATTTCCGCACAAGATGCAGGTAGGCGGCAGCAGGTAATCCTGTATAATATTGATCCAGTTGTTTACTACTTTCATTTATAAAGGTTGACAAGATTGTCTTGCCTAAAGCCATACTCAAGCCGGAGATTAACAGAATGTCTGCAAGTTCTGCAATTAGCTTTCAAGTTTCATCCTCCATTCGCCATGATTGGCAGCTGGACGAAGTGCAAGCGCTCTATGCCTTGCCATTTAGTGATCTGATTTTCAAGGCGCAATCAATACATCGGGAAAACTTTGATCCCAATGAGGTTCAAGTGAGCAGCCTGTTGAGCATTAAAACCGGTTCCTGTTCGGAAGACTGCGGCTACTGCCCGCAAAGTGCGCGTTATGATTCCGATTTAACGCCGGAAGCCTTAATGCCGGTTGAGAAGGTGCTACAGGCGGCGCAGCAGGCCAAAGCTCAGGGCGCATCGCGGTTTTGCATGGGCGCGGCCTGGCGGCAGCCAAAAGACAGGGATATTGAGCGCGTGGTGGAAATGGTACAGGGCGTTAAAGCGCTGGGCATGGAAACCTGCGTGACGCTGGGCATGTTGACCGATGCGCAAACGGCCAAGCTTAAGGAAGGCGGTCTGGATTATTACAATCACAATCTGGATACTTCGGAGGAATATTATTCCGAAGTCATTACCACGCGCACCTATCAGGACAGGCTGGACACCCTGGAGCGGGTTAGAGAAGCGGGTATCAACGTCTGCTGCGGCGGCATCGTCGGCATGGGCGAAAGCGCCGATGATCGCGCCAAGCTGCTGATCCAACTGGCCAATCTGCCCAAACATCCTGAAAGCGTGCCGGTGAATATGCTGGTACAGGTTGAAGGCACGCCACTGATGGGTACCGAAGCGCTGGATCCCTTTATTTTTATCAGAACCATTGCGGTGGCCAGAATCATGATGCCGGAATCACGGGTGCGTTTGTCGGCCGGCCGTAACAAAATGAGCGATGAAATGCAGGCGCTGTGCTTTCTGGCCGGGGCCAACTCGATTTTCTATGGCGACAAACTGCTGACCACCGATAATCCCATGACCAACCATGATTTGGCCTTGTTTGAGCGATTGGGCGTGCATTCGGGCGGTTCACGATACGCTTGATGAATTAAATCGTCCAGTTGCCAAAAAAATTATTAACCACGAAGACACGAAGAATGAAATGTAAAACTTCGTATTTCCGTGGTGGGTGATTCCAGGCCATTTATGAAGTGCTCATTTGCAGAATTAGCATCCGGGCTCGACGCTATTGCCCAACAAGGTTTGTATCGATCCAGGCGAGTCATAACATCCCCTCAAGGCATTCACCTGGAAATTGACGGCAAAAAAATCGTCAATTTTTGCAGTAATGATTATCTCGGCTTGGCCAATCATCCGGCTGTCGTACAGGCGTTTAAAACCGCGGCCGATCACTACGGCGTCGGCACTGGTTCGGCGCATTTGATCTGCGGGCATACTGCCGCGCATCATGCCCTGGAAGAAGAACTGGCTGCATTTACCGGCCGTGAGCGGGCTTTATTATTTTCTACCGGTTACATGGCCAATATGGGGGTGATCTCAGCGTTGGTGGGGCGGGGTGATGCGGTGTTTGAAGATCGCTTAAACCATGCCTCGTTACTGGATGGCGGTTTGTTATCCGGCGCACGATTTAAGCGCTATGCCCATGCCGATGTCGATCATCTGGATGGACATCTGAAAAATGCTGGGGGCAACAAGCTTATCGTGACCGATGGTGTATTCAGCATGGATGGCGATTTTGCCCCGATCAAAGCATTGGCTGCTGCCGCAAAAGCGCATGATGCTTGGCTGATGGTGGATGATGCGCACGGACTGGGCGTGGTCGGCGAGCAGGGCGGCGGCATTTTGAACTATTACGATCTTAATCAGGAAGATGTGCCGGTTTTGATGGCAACCTTGGGCAAGGGGCTGGGAACGTTTGGCGCCTTTGTGGCCGGATCCGAAGTGTTGATTGAAACCCTGATTCAGAAAGCCCGAACATACATTTATACCACGGCTTTGCCGGCTGCTGTTGCTGAAGCGACGCGGGCCAGTTTAAGCATCGTCATAGCAGAAGGCTGGCGCAGGGAAAAACTCAATACCCTGGCGGAGTATTTTAGAAGGGGTGCGAAACAGCTTGGCTTGCCACTGCTGGCATCCTCCTCGGCCATACAGCCTATTATCATCGGAGACAGTCATCGCGCGCTAGCGGTCAGCCGCGCCTTACTGGATCAGGGGCTGCTGGTCAGCGCCATTCGTCCGCCCACCGTACCGCAAGGCAGCGCAAGGTTGCGGGTGACATTTTCAGCATTGCATGAACAACAGCATATCGACCGCTTGCTGGATGCGCTGGATAAAACGCGCGCCTTATCCTAAGCTCACCGTGATACATATCCACCGGGAAACATTCGGCCAAGGCAAACCGATCGTGCTGGTGCATGGCTGGGCCATGCATACGCGGCATCTGGCGCAATTTTGCCAAGGCCTTGGCGCAGCATTATCAGGTCACCTGCATCGATCTGCCAGGGCATGGCCGCAGTGAAACAATGAATCCCTTTACGCTGGAGCAGATGAGTGCAGCGTTGGTGAAGGCATTGCCTGATACGCGGTGTTGTTGGGTGGGTTGGTCTTTGGGGGCTACCGTGGTATTGGATATCGCTCATCGCTTTCCTGAGCGGGTTGATGCACTGGTGCTGTTGGCTGGGAATCCTGCCTTTTTACAAACGGCATCCTGGCCCGGTATGAAAGGCAAGCTGCTGGATAATTTTGCCGAGAATTTGCAGGCTAATTGTCAGGCGACATTGCTTCGATTTCTATCTCTGCAAATCAATGGCTTGGAAGATTCCAAGGCGCTGATAAAAGAGTTAAAGCAATCGGTTACCGAATGTGCTGCGCCGTCTCATGATACCTTGCAGGCCGCTTTGGATATTCTGAAACAGGCGGATATGCGGCCGGTATTGTCGGGGCTAAAACAGCCGGTGTCGGTCATACTAGGCGCAAGGGACACTCTGGTTCCGGTAGCGCTAGGTCAAAAAATACAACAACTGAATACCTGTTGTGAGTTGGCGATTATCGACAGGGCTGGGCATGTGCCATTTTTATCACATCAACAGGAACTGGTGGCGATCATCTCACGCTTTATGGAGCGCATATGAGCGCTGTTGCTGACGTCGATAAAGGCAAGGTGAGACAGGCCTTTGCAGCGGCTTCACTAACCTATGATGGCGTAGCCGGCTTGCAGCGTGTCGTAGGCAGGGCGTTGATCTCTAGCATCGAAGCCGACTGTCTTAGCGGCAGCGTGCTGGATTTGGGTTGCGGCACCGGGTTTTTAACCCGCGAGATATTGGCGTTACCGGGTGATAGGCACATGCTAGCGCTGGATATTGCTCTGCCCATGCTGCAAATGGCACGCGCAAAGCTGATGGGCAGCGTTAATGCCGGCTATGTCTGTGCTGATGCCGAACGGCTGCCGCTCACCGCAAGCAGCATTGATGGCGTATACTCCAATCTTGCTTTGCAATGGTGCCGGCATCTGGCGGCTGTTTTTACGGATATTCGCCGCGTTTTGAAACCCGGGGGGCGGCTGGTGTTTACAACCTTCGGCCCGCAAACTTTACAGGAGCTGAAAGCCGCCTGGGCTGATGTCGATCACTATGACCATGTCAATGAATTTTATAGCGCGGGGGAGTTGCGGCATTTTCTTGAGCGGGCGGGATTTACAGAGGTTCGCGTCATCGGCAAAGTGTATACATCTACCTACAGTTCGGTGATGGCATTGATGCGAGAGTTAAAGGACATCGGTGCGCATAATGTCACGGCGGGGCGCAATAAACGGCTCACTACCAGGACGCAAATGCAAGCCATGATGAGTGCCTATGAAAAACAGGGCGCAGATGCTTGGATTTCTGCCACTTACGAAGTCATCAGCGTACAGGCCAGAGCCTAAGCGCATGGAAAAAGGCTACTTTATCACCGGCACGGACACCCATGTCGGCAAAACCTGGGCCACGATTGCGCTGATGCGGTACTTCAAAAATCAGGGCAAATCCGTTGTCGGTATGAAGCCAGTGGCTTCAGGCTGTTTTATACAGGATGGCAAGCTCAGCAATGAAGATGCGCTGTTGATACAGGCTAATTCATGCATCGCTATCGAATATGATTTGATCAATCCCTATGCCTATAAAATGCCGGTTTCACCTCATATCGCCGGTGCCGACAACCCGGTAGAACTGGATAAAATACTGTCCTGTTTTAATGAGCTGAAAGAACAGGCTGACATCGTGCTGGTTGAAGGCGCCGGCGGCTGGTTTGCGCCGTTAAATGCGCGTGAGGATATTGCCGATTTGGCAAAAACGCTGGCTTTGCCGGTTATTTTGGTGGTGGCAATCCGGCTGGGCTGCATCAATCACGCAAAATTAAGCTATCAAGCAATTCTACATTCAGGCGCACCGTGTGCGGGCTGGATAGCCATGTGCAGCGATCCCGATATGCAGTGCCGGGAACAAAATATCAACACGATTAAAAAAGCGCTGGATGTTCCGTTATGGGGGGTGCTGCCGTATTGTGCTTCGGCGGATTTTGATGCTTTGGCAGCGGCTATCGCTGTCGATTAAATAAAGCATGACAAAGCTTGGGTTTAAGTCCTATTATTTTTCTTTTTTGCTTGGGTCGCCGTTGATATAGCGGCACACGGTTATTACATGTCGATTCGTACTTTCTCCACTTTTAATATCGCTTTACTTACCACGGTCATGGTCTCCGGTTGCGCCTCAACCCGGCAAATCTCCATTGATCATCCGTCAACGCAGGCGCAGCCGTTCCAGCCATTACCCGGTTTTCAGGTCATTGATGGTGATGATTACTATGTGCGCCTGACCTCAGAGTTTGAATTCAAAGGCGATAATGTCTTAAAAAGCGGCTGCTCCACTATTACACCATCTTATGAAAAAGGGGATTTGTCTGCCGCGCTGATCTACAGTGTGCGTAACGATGTCGTCAAGCTTAACAGCGAAGCAAGCGGTTTTTTATATCAGGCTACCACCGGAAAGTGCAACTTCAAGTTCGATGCCAAGAAATTTTATCTGACTCCCTGGATTCGTCTGGATTCAGGCAAGGAAACCCAGGTGGACTACAGCTTTCTTACCAACGCCAATAGCGATCTGAATGTCTCCAGTCTGGTCAGCGATGTCAATGCTGCCAGCGGCCTGTTGGCATTAACCGGCGTCGGCATGGGAGTAGCAGTGATGGGGCAGTTTGCCGGGCAGTGGGTCAATAATAAGCCGCAAACGGCGGCGCCTGTTGTTCAGTCGTCTGCCAAACACAGTGCGGAATCACACTCCTTGCCGGCCGCTACCGCGTTTTCGGGTATAACCGGCACGCTCAATCAGAGTTCATTCAAAGTCTATGAAGTGGAGGAAGGCGGAATTCACGTGTTTGGGTCAGAGCCCAGGTTGCTGGGCGAGCTCAAACTCTTTCCTGAAATTATTCCGTCTTTGCTGTTGAAGAATAACGCCGATGGAATTCCCGATGCGCGTGATTTATCACTGGAAGAAATCAACAATTCACCGATGAAATCAGCCGCGGGCGAAATAAGCCTGCAAAAACTGATTGAGCAATCCAAACATCCGGCCAAGCCCAATCTAAAGCCGGACTGGGCCAATTACGCCGATGTAGAAGGCAATTGCCGAAAACTGAAGCTGGTCATGAAGGATTTAGGTTTTAACAAGTTTGATCGCAATGTCGTACTCTACTACTTTTTGGCGAAAAACAGCGACTGGAAAAATTACAATATTACCGGACAAAAAGCGCTGGCTGAAGACATTCGTCCCAATACGCTGGCAGAGTATCGCAGCAAGGATTTTGGCCAATGTCTCGCGGCTGATGACTACGCCGTTATGAAAGCGATGGGTTTGCCGGTCAACACCCAGGCTGACTGGCGTACAATTGGAGAATCAAGGCAAAAGAAGGAGCAATTGTTCTCGCCGTTAAAGTCGATAGAGCGGCAACTGCTTTCCGTACTCAAGAATCCCAATACCGCTGAAATGGAGCAGCAGCTATTTCCTTTATTGACTTCGGCAAAAAATGGCGAGGGCACAGTGTTGCTGCAAAATCATTTGGGCGATTTCGGTCTGGAAACGTTATTAAATTCACCTGCACCCGTGGTTGCTTCGGCTCCAGAGTCTGTCGTAGCGCCTATAGCGCCGGCAACACCCGCTCCATCTGCCGCTTCGGCAACAAAACCCACGGCCATTCCGGGAGAGGGCGTTATTGTCAGTGCGCATCAATTGGCGCAAGTTTTTTCGGGACTGGCCATCGGTGAACTGAGCTGCGCGCGCCCTGCGCCAGAGCAGCAGGGTAAGCCTTCTGGTAATGTGGGAATTTTATTGTTTACCACGCAAGCAGGAAGTCCGCGTGCCAAGGGCGGTGCCATGGAATTTGAATTTACCGGAGGCAAAATTATACGCATCGCTTTTCAACTGCCCTCACGCCGCGATTTTGAGCAGGATTTGCTGGATAATCCCGAAGTGGCCGGTTGCCGCATTGATCCCTCTTTTTTGGCCAAGCTGCACTAAAGTTGACTTCAAGGAAAATATAAAACATACTTTTTGTGCGGTTAATTTAAATAATAAATAAATAACATGAGGAGAAAAATATGGCTTTAATTACGTGGACAGCCAGTCAATACGGAACCAATGTCGGCTTTGCAGATGAAGAACACCAGATATTATTTGGCAAGCTTAACAAGCTATATGATTTGGCAACCGGCGGAGCTGCCCGTTCTGCAATAGGTGAACAATTGGATGATTTGATCGCCTATGTGGTCGGTCATTTTGCCCATGAGGAAAAAGAAATGCAGGCCAAAAATTATGCGGGTCTTGCCGCTCACAAGGCCGAACATGATGCATTGGTGGGTGTTTGTGCAGGGTTGCAAACAAAATTTCATGCGGGTGAAGCAGAAGTCACCGAGGAAGTGGGGCAAATGGTTAAAGGCTGGTTAGATAATCATATCCCTACCTTTGATATGTCTTATGCCGATGCATTGAATAGTTGATAAGGCTATAAATTTAAAAAAAGCCTGTGGATCACACTGATTCACAGGCTTTTTTTTGGGCAAAACAAAATCATGGCAAGGACATCTGGTGTAGAAAGCCGTCATAGGTTAGAATTTCTCGGTTTATTTGTGATGCTTATTAGGTTAAAGGGATCGAACGGGCTTTTTTTGCGCGGCTTGAAATTACAAAAAAATATAGCGCATACAAGAGATTTATAACTACTAACGAGGAGGCTGCTCCGTGAGAAAAACAAAGCAACTATTCGCAGCACTGATCTTGATGGCTTTTGGCCTAGAGTCAGCGCAAGCGGCATATACGCTCAATTTAATGAAAGGGGTCACCGAGGTCAGTAATGATATCTATGACCTGCATATGTTGATTCTATGGATTTGTGTATTCATTGGCATCGGCGTATTTGGCACTATGTTTTACTCGATTTACCATCATCGAAAATCCAGAGGACATAAAGCAGCGCAGTTTCATGAAAATACCACCGTGGAAATTATCTGGACCATTATTCCCACTCTGATTTTGGTCGCTATGGCTATTCCGGCAACAAAAGCCATGATGGAACTGGATAATGTGCAGGAATCCGAAATGTCCATCAAAGTCACCGGATGGCAATGGAAATGGGAGTATGAGTATCTGGATAATGGCATTCATTTTTTTAGCAGTCTCGATGAAGCCAGTAATAAAGCCCGCCAAGTCGGCGCAGATGTCGACCCGCGCAGCGTTCCTCATTATTTATTGAACGTGGACCATCCTTTGGTGATCCCAACCAAAAAGAAAATTCGTTTTGTGTTTACTGCGGCTGACGTTATTCATTCCTGGTGGGTGCCTGAATTGGGCTGGAAAAAAGACACTATTCCTGGATTCATCAATGAAGCCTGGACTTCTGTCGACAAACCGGGCACTTACCGGGGTCAATGTACCGAGTTTTGCGGTAAAGATCATGGCTTTATGCCCATCGTGGTTGTTGCAATGGATCAGCCTGACTATGATGCCTGGGTGAAAAAGACTAAGGAAGAATAGCAAAAGGCCCTGATTTGGCGATCAAAGCCGCGATGAATTGGTTACCAAAGGCGCTGCCGTGTACGCTAAAAACTGCGCCTCTTGCCATATGGCGGGTGGTGAGGGCGTTCCTGGTGCTTTTCCGGCGATTACGGCAAGTCCAGTCGTGAAAGGTGATATTAAGGCCCAGGCTAATCTTGTGTTGAATGGTAAAGGCATGATGCCGGCTTTTGGCAAGATGTTAAAAGCGGATGAATTGGCGCAAGTGATCACCTATACCCGAAATGCCTTGGGCAACTCGGTGGGCGACGAAATTCAACCCAAAGCCATTCAGGAGCTGTTGCCTAAAACAACCGCGGTAGCGGATGAGGATGACGAGGACAAAGCGGAGCAGCCTAAGGAAAAAGTCGATGCCAGTGTTGAGATGTCAAAGGACGATTTGATTGCGCGTGGTGAAGGTGTTTACGCCAAAAACTGTGCCTCTTGTCATATGGCCGAAGGCGCGGGTATGCCGCCGACATTTCCTGCCATAACCGGAAGCTCACTAGTAAAGGGTGATATCAACGCACAAGTTGATTTCATGTTGAAAGGCAAAGGCATGATGCCGGCTTTTGGCAAAACCTTAAATGCAATTGATTTTGCCGCCGTTGTCACCTATACACGTAATAATCTGGGTAATTCAGTGGGATGATGTTGATACAGCCAGCAAAAATTCAGGCGTTGCAATAGGCCTTGCCTAATGAATGCATCGATGATGTAAAGGTATTGATTTTTATTAACGATCGAATCTTTTTTATATATTTAAGAGGTATAAACTATGTCTGCTGTAGTAGCTGAACATGATATCACATGATGATCATCACGATCATGGCCCTGAAAAAGGGCTTTTAAGATGGATTATTACCACCAATCATAAAGATATAGGCACGTTATATCTTGTTCTTTGCTCTGGCAATGTTTTTTGTTGGCGGCGCCATGGCCATGGTCATTCGAGCGGAATTGTTTGAACCCGGCATGCAATTTGTCCAGCCGCAATTCTTTAATTCAATGACCACCATGCATGCCCTGGTCATGGTATTTGGTGCGGTGATGCCGGCTTTTGTAGGTTTGGCCAACTGGATGATTCCAATGATGATAGGCGCGCCCGGATATGGCCTTGCCGCGCATGAACAACATGAGTTTCTGGATGCTGGTTGCCGGTGTTTTATTGCTGGCCAGTACGCTTGTTCATGGAAGGTGGCGCGCCTGCTTCAGGGTGGACTTTGTATCCGCCTTTGGTACTGCAAACTGGCAAAGCCTTGCCTTTTGCGATTTTCTCGGTGCACTTGCTGGGGATTTCGTCAATAATGGGCGCCATTAACATCATCGCCACTATTTTCAATATGCGTGCTCCCGGCATGACCATGATGAAAATGCCGTTGTTTGTCTGGACCTGGCTGATCACGGCTTTCCTGTTAATCGCAATCATGCCTGTTTTTGCAGGTGCGGTAACCATGTTGCTGACCGACAAGCTTTTTCGATACCAGTTTCTTTGATGCAGCTGGCGGCGGTGATCCGGTGCTTTATCAACATATATTCTGGTTCTTCGGTCACCCTGAAGTGTATGTGATGATTCTGCCGACTTTCGGCGTGGCTTCGACCATCATTCCGGTATTCGCCCGTAAGCCGTTATTTGGTTACAGTTCAATGGTATATGCGACAGGGGCTATCGCTTTTCTGTCTTTCATTGTTTGGGCTCATCACATGTTTACAGTGGGCATGCCAATCGCCGGTGAACTGTACTTCATGTATGCCACCATGCTGATTGCGATTCCGACCGGCGTTAAGGTGTTTAACTGGACCGCAACCATGTGGAAAGGTTCGATGACCTTTGAGACGCCGATGCTGTTTTCAATCGCTTTCGTGGTGTCTGTTTACCATGGGGGGATTCACGGGCTTGATGATGTCGATAGCACCGGCTGACTTTCAGTATCACGATACCTACTTTATTGTGGCTCACTTTCACTACACTTTAGTTCCCGCATCAATATTCATTCTGATGGCGGCGGGTTATTACTGGCTGCCTAAATGGACTGGCCATATGTATGACGAAAGAATCGGTAAATTGCATTTCTGGTTATCAGTGATATCGGTGAATGTCCTGTTCTTTCCTCAGCATTTTCTGGGACTGGCCGGGATGCCACGCAGAATTCCCGATTATGCCGTGCAATTTGCAGATTGGAACATGATTTCAAGTATTGGCGGCTTTATCTTTGGCGCCAGCCAGTTGCTGTTCCTGTATATCGTTATTGACACTATTAGAGGGGGAACTGGCGAAAAAGTCAGCGATGAGGTGTGGGAAGATGCCCATAAACATGGTTTGGAATGGACATTGCCGTCGCCAGCCGCCTTACCATACTTTTACTACACCGCCGACAGTAATTCCGACTGAACATATCTAGGCGTGATTAACAGGCAGGCTGTTTCCGAGCAAGCAGTCTGCCTTCAGTCATCAGCCAACAACACGCTACAAGATACCTGGCCAGACCGGGTTCGGGTATCAGGTGAAATATGAATACTAAACACAAAAATATTCTGACAGCATTGGTATTGGTTGCGGTTGCGGCCGTTATTTATGTGTTTGCAGTTATAAGAGCGCTGTCTCAATGAACGCAGGTACCCGGCAAAAAAATGCCAAGCTGGTGCGGATATTGTTTTTTGTTGCGGCGGGCATGTTTGGCTTTGGGTATGCGCTGGTGCCGCTCTATGATGTTTTGTGCGACATTACCGGCATCAATGGCAAAGTTGAAGCAGCGGCACTCAAAGAAGTTGGCTACGCAAATTGACATGAATCGAGAAATTACCGTGAGTTTATGGTCTCGCTAAATGAATCTACACCGATGGTGTTTCGTGCGGAAACCAATAAACTGAAAATTCATCCGGGAGAATACTATACGGTGAATTTTTATGCTGAAAACAAGACCGATAAACTAATGATGGCTCAGGCTATTCCAAGCATATCGCCTGGTCTTGCCGCAGAATATTTTAAAAAAACCGAGTGTTTTTGTTTTACGCAACAAACGTTTCAAGCGCACGAAGGCAAAACCATGCCGGTGCGTTTTGTTGTTGATCCTAAGTTACCCGGGCAAATATAAAACAATTACGCTTGCATACACATTTTTTGATAATACTGAAACTATCAGTAAAAAAATAAAAGGGGAATTTTATGTCTACTAATAACGCTTATTACATTCCGCATAAAGCGACTTGGCCAGTCATTGGTACTGCTGGCTTGCTTTGCATGCTGGCTGGATTTGCAAATTATTTAAATGGCTCATCAATTGGTCCGGCCTGGATGATCATGGGGCTGGTGATATTTATTGTTATGCTGGCAGGCTGGTTTACCTTGCAATCAGGGGAAAGTGAGTCCGGCATGTACAATACTCAGGTAGGCATCTCCTATCGTATGGGTATGATGTGGTTTATTTTTTCAGAAATCATGTTTTTTGCGGTATTTTTTGGTACGCTCTGGTACACGCGTAACTTGTCTGTGCCTTGGTTGGGCGGCGAAGGCGCGGGGGCGCAGCCACTAAAGAATTGTTGTGGCCCGATTCTGTAGCGACTTGGCCAACTAATGGCCCCAAAGCCCTTGGCGTTGATGCCTCAGGCGCCAGAATAACCGGCGCGCGAATTTGAGCCAATGGGGGCTTGGGGCCTGCCTTTTCTGAACACCCTGATTCTGCTGAGCAGTGGCGTAACCTGTACCTGGGCTCACCATGGCTTGTTGGCAAAAAAACGCGAACAGTTGATACAGGGACTGATTGCGACAGTAGCGCTGGGCTTTCTGTTCGTTGCCTTCCAGGCTTTTGAATACCATGAAGCGTATACCGAAATGGGCCTGACCTTAGGCTCTGGTATATATGGTTCTACCTTCTTCATGTTGACAGGTTTCCACGGTTTTCATGTCTGCGTAGGCGCAATCATTCTAAGTGTGGTATTGTTCCGTAGCTGGAAGGGTCACTTTAAACCAGAAAACCACTTTGCCTTCGAGGCCGCGGCCTGGTACTGGCACTTTGTTGACGTGGTTTGGCTGGGCTTGTTTGTATTCGTCTACTTGATGTAAACATAACAGACAGGGTCAAAAAAGCGCTGCTTAACAGGCAGCGCTTTTTTTTTGCCGGTTTTCCCGCCGGCCGCGGGTGAATTATTTAAAATTATTTAATAGGGCCGGATTGTGTCGCTTTGGGCATATTCATGTGCACGCCGAGTCCATGGGGTTTGAAAATACCTGTGGCAAATGCGATGAAAATGAAAATAAACAAGATGAGTGAAAGGGTAATCCGCACAGTCAGTGCTTTGACGGTCTTTTCCGATTGTTGCTGGCCTTTGTGTTTGACTAGATGAAACAAAGCGGAACCGAGGCTGATAATGATCAGAACAAAGGCAATAATTATGATGCTTTTTATAATCATGATGTCATAACGCTGGCAAGTAGAGTTGGTATTCTCGGTTATTCAGGTGTCTGTGCCAATAGGGTAATTAAAAAAAGTATGCTTATAAAGATAGGCAATCGTACATTGCGATTGGAAATGGCGCCAACGCTGGCGTATCTTGTTCTGCTGCCGGTTTTGTTGGCACTAGGCAATTGGCAATTAGGCCGTGCGGAAGCGAAGCGGGAATTAATTCAGCAGCAACAGCAGCGCGTAGCGAGTGACGTCCTGGATTTTACTGCAGCGATTGCTGCCGATGCCGAGGCGCTGCGCTATAGAAGAGTGGAAATTACCGGTCAGTACGATCCAGCACATCAATTTTTGCTGGATAATCAAATTAGTGAGGGCAAAGCCGGTTACTATGTATTGACCCCATTTGTAGTACAGGGCACAGAACAGGCAGTTTTAATCAATAGAGGCTGGGTACCTGTAAACCGGAATCGTTCAATTTTGCCTGACATACCGATACATGCTCTTGAAACAACGCTTACCGGCCGCATAAATACTTTCCCTGGTGTGGGCATAAAACTCGCGGGGGCTGAAATACCCGGCGATGGCTGGCCGTCGCTGGTGCAAGTGGTTGACAGTGAAATGCTGGCCAAGAAATTAGGCTACGCATTATTGCCATTCCAGATTGAACTGGATAAAAATTTAGCCGACGGTTTTAAACGCGAATGGCAGACAGCTACGGTGATGCCGCCAGAACAGCACATAGCCTATGCACTGCAGTGGTTTGGCTTGGCGTTGACGCTTACAATTTTATTTTTTTGGTATAGTTTTAAGAAACAATGACTCAGCAACTAAAAAAAAATCGCCTGTTAATTCTGATTATTTTTGGCATGTCCATCATTCCCTTCCTGATCGCCTGGGGATTAAGGCAAAATCCTGAACTGTTGAAAGGCAGAACTAATCACGGCGAGTTGATAACGCCGATAGTCACGACCGAACGCTCTGATTTTACCGGCTTTGATCAGTTTAGCTCGGATAACATGGCTCAACTGTCAGGGCACTGGCTGATTATCAATGTGATTCCGACACACGGGATGCAGTCAATTGTGTCTTGAGGCGATTCATAAGACCAAACAAATCCAGTTGATGTTAAGTAAAGAGTTGACGCGCACCCGGCGCGTTGTCCTTGTTTTTAATGACGTTGCTCCTGAAACTGCAGCTCAATGGTGGCGTGACGATACGCGATTATTAAGGGTTAAACCCAGCGCTGCTGTGGTCAAAAAAATGACCGAAATCAGACAGGGTAATGTGCCGGAAGGCATGCTGTTTTTAATGGACCCCTTGGGCAATTTAATGATGCAGTATGAGCCGGGCTTTGACCCCTATGAAGTTAAAAATGATCTCATGCATCTTCTGAGAATTTCACAAATCGGTTAATGGCAATAACATGTTTAGAAAAATAACACTCTTTAGCGTTGTTTTAGCGTTAATAGTTATCATAGTAGGCGCTTACGTGCGTTTATCCGGTGCAGGTCTGGGCTGTCCTGACTGGCCTGGCTGTTACGGACAGGCCATCATCAGTGATAGTGCCGATTTCAAAGCGCGGGCCATGCAGGCGTTTCCCGACAAGCCACTGGATACCGGCAAGGCCTGGAAGGAAATGAGTCATCGTTATCTGGCGTCTGTGCTGGGAATCATGATCTTGTTGCTGGCGCTGACTTCCTGGCGCGAAAAACATTGCCGAGCGGCGGCGGTAGCGGCTACAGCCGGTCTGGTGTTTATAGTTGCCTTGCAGGCAGCTTTAGGTATGTGGGCCGTGAAAATGCAGGTGATGCCTATTGTCGTAACGGGTCATCTTGTGCTTGGCATGGTGACTTTTTGGCTGCTGTTCTGGTTGTATTTGCGCGTAAATCCTGAAATCGTCAGCATAAAACCCAAGCCGGGACTTGGCGTTTTTGCCAACGTTGCCATGCTGATACTGTTTTTGCAAATCGTTTTGGGTGGCTGGGTCAGCAGCAATTATGCGGCTTTGGCCTGCACCGGCTTCCCCAAGTGCAATGGCTCCTGGTGGCCTGAGGCCGATTATCAGACGGCGCTAAATATATTTAACGGCTTGTTCACCGGTTATACCGGCGTCATCTCGTTTGCTGCGCAAGTGGCTGCGCACAGTCTGCATAGAGTGGGCGCGCTGGTTTGTTTTGTCCTGCTCAGCGCGCTCATGTTGAGTGCGACATCGGCACATGCGCCAAAATCGCAAAGACGAGCCGGTTTATGGTTGAGTATGCTGCTGTTTATTCAGATAAGTTTGGGCATTATCAGCGTCAAACTGGGCATGCCGTTATGGAGTGGTGTGGCACACAACGCTGCGCGCTGCATTATTAATGCTGCCTTTGATTGCGATCAGGTTCTATAGCCGCTTTGGCTATCTGGAAAGGCTGCAGCCTGAACTAGAGCTTGCACCGCAACGGGAAGTCGCGGCGGAAGAGCTTTATGTAGAACCGGCTCCCGAGTCGCTTTATTTGCGTCTTAAGGCGCAACTGAAGAAAACCCGCACCGGTCTGGGCGGCGTATTGGCCGCAATACCGCTGGGACACAAAGAAATCAGCCGGGATTTGCTTGAAGACATTGAAGCAAGTTTGTTAATGGCCGATGTAGGTGTGGATGCCACCACAGACATTATCAAGCGCTTGACCGATAGTGTGGAACGGCACCAATTAAATGACGGTGATGCGCTCTCTGCGGCTTTAAAACAGGAGTTACTCAGCATGCTCAAACCCTGCAGCAATCCCTTACTCATTCCCAAGCAGGAGTCGCCTTTTGTTATTTTAGTCGTTGGTGTCAATGGTGCGGGCAAAACCACCACGATTGGTAAACTGGCAAAACGTTTGCAGGCACAGGGTCACAGCGTTATGCTGGCTGCCGGCGATACCTTTAGGGCAGCGGCTGTCGAGCAATTGCAAACCTGGGGCGAGCGTAATAATATCGCGGTGGTGGCGCAGCATACGGGAGCAGATTCAGCCTCGGTTATCTATGACGGCGTCCAGTCTGCGCAGGCAAAAGGCATCGATGTGTTGATTGCCGATACTGCTGGCCGTTTGCATACCAAATCTCATTTAATGGATGAACTGAAGAAAGTTAAACGGATCATGGCCAAGCTGGATGCAAGCGCGCCGCATGAAGTCTTGCTGGTGCTGGATGCAGGCACAGGCCAAAACGCCTTGTCGCAGGCCAAGCTTTTTAATGAAGCGGTTGCTTTAACGGGGCTGGTGCTGACCAAACTGGATGGCACGGCGAAAGGCGGTGTCATTTTTGCCTTGGCAAAACAATTTGGTATTCCTATCCGTTATATAGGCATAGGCGAAGGTATTGATGATTTGCAGGATTTTGATGCAGAAAATTTTGTTAACGCTTTGTTCGTCAAAGACTAATAAAGACTATGTTAAAGTTTGATAGTGTCAGCAAGCATTACCCCGAAGCGGGTGACGTCTTGCGTAATGTCAGTTTTCATTTGCAGCATGGCGAAATGGCCTTTTTGACCGGTCATTCAGGGGCGGGCAAAAGCACGGTATTGAAGCTGATTGCCGTCATAGAACGTTGCAGCCGCGGACAGATTTTATTGGAGGGTCAGAGTCTCAATCATGCCGGCGATAGACAGATTCCCTTCATACGCAGAAAAATGGGTATGATCTTTCAGGATTATAAGCTGCTACAGGACAGGACCGTTTTTGATAATGTGGCGCTGCCGTTGGTGATTGCCGGTTACGGACATCATGAGATCGCTCGCCGAGTTCGTGCAGCTCTGGACAAGGTGGGATTGCTGGGTAAAGAAAGAAAGTACCCGATGACCTTGTCAGGCGGCGAACAACAGCGGGTCGGAATTGCCAGAGCCGTTGTCAATAAACCGCCCATGATTTTAGCCGACGAGCCGACCGGTAATCTGGATCCTGAGCTGTCAGCGGAAATCATGAAGCTGTTCGAACAGTTTCAGCAGGTGGGAGTAACAGTATTGATCGCATCGCACGATATTTCCCTGATTACACAAATGAATCGGCGTGTCTTAAAGCTCGATCATGGGCAACTGATTGCGAGTTAAACAATGAAAAGCAATAAAAAGAAGGCAGGTTTTTTAAGTGATTTGCTAAAAGAGGGGGTAAATCAGGGCAAGCCGCCAGCAGCACATGCCAGGCAATACAAAAAAACCCAAAATGCAAACCAGGTCAAACAAGAGGGTCCTCAAACTCAGGTTTCCGGCGGTAACTTGGCTGACAAGATGCATGCTTATTTAGATCAGCATGCGCATGCCCTGTTTTCCAGTCTGGGCAAATTAGTCGATGCACCGTTTACGTCGATCATGACCATCGCAGTGTTGGCAATCGCTATTTCATTGGCCAGCGGTTTTTATATTGTGGTGGCCAATCTCCAGCAGCTGACGGGAAGTCTCGAGGCAAGTAATCAAATATCCTTGTTTCTCAAGGATGAAGTATCGGATACCAGTGCCAATAAACTGGCCGATAGCATTAGGCAGAACCCAAGCATTCAGCAAGTCACAGTCTTCACCAAGGAACAAGCCTTACAGGAATTCGAGGCGCACAGCGGTTTTGGTGATGCGCTAAAAGCGCTGGAAAAAAACCCGCTTCCTATCGTCATTCAGGTTGTGCCTAAAAATAGCTTGAAAGATGGTGTGGAGCTTGAGAATCTGCACGAGACGCTTAAGCGGTCGGTTGAGGTCGATTTTGCACAAATGGATATGCAATGGGTAAAGCGGCTACAGTCATTCATGGAGGTGGCGCGGCGCGGCGGCATCTTGCTAAGCTCACTTTTAGGTGTTGCGGTATTGTTTATTGCCGGCAATACCATTCGCCTGGAATTGCACAATCGCCGTGAAGAAGTTGTGATTGCCAAATTGGTGGGCGCGACCAATGCTTTCATTCAGCGGCCATTTTTGTATGGCGGTTTCTGGTTGGGTTTTTTGTCCGGAGTGGCGTCCTGGTTTATTGTTACCGTGATGATGCTGATTCTAAGGCAGCCGGTGGAAAAACTCTCTGGTTTGTATGATGGGTCTTTTCAGCTACTGTTTCTGAGTTACACCGAAACATTCGCGCTCCTAGCCATGTCATCGTTGCTGAGCATGCTGGGAGCCTGGACTGTGCTGTGTTATCAACTTCAGCAATTGAAACCCGAGTAGAGGCTTGAACTTGCAAAATCATTAGCACTCTTATTCGTAGAGTGCTAAAATCAAGTCAAGTTTTTATCAAGGGGAAATCATGAGTAACGCATTAGCATTACCTGTTAATTTGTCAGTTGGAACATTTGACGCCTATTTAAATGTAGTCAGACAAATGCCTAAATTGAGTGCCGAGGAAGAGCGCGAGTTGGCCTTGCGTTTTAAGGATCACGGAGATTTGGCAGCAGCGAGGGAATTAGTCATGGCAAATTTGCGTTTTGTCGTCCATGTTGCCAGAGGTTACAGCGGCTATGGTCTACCCATGCCGGATATAATCCAGGAAGGCAATATCGGATTGATGAAAGCCGTCAAGCGTTTTGATCCGGCTGTAGGAGTGCGGCTGGTGTCTTTCGCTGTGCACTGGATCAGAGCCGAAATTCATGAATACGTCATCAAAAACTGGCGCATAGTCAAGGTTGCAACCACCAAGGCACAGCGGAAACTGTTTTTTAATTTGCGTAAATCCAAGCCAAACCTGGGCTGGTTATCCAATGACGAGGCGGTGGCGATCGCTAATGATCTGGATGTAGATGTCAGCGCCGTTTACGAAATGGAAAAGCGAATGGATAACCGGGACATGGCTTTCGATATGCCCGCCGATGATGCGGTTGAAGACAGTTACGCGTATCCCGCTAGTTATCTGCAACAGCACGGCGCTGATCCTGCGGTGCTGCTTGAAAATGCCGACTGGGAAGGCCGCGAGCAGGACTTGTTATCAGAAGCAATGGCGGAGCTTGACGAGCGCAGCCTGGATATTCTTTCGAGCCGTTGGCTGGCCGAGAAAAAAGCGACTTTGCATGAGCTTGCCGAACGCTATAGCGTATCGGCTGAAAGAATCAGGCAGCTGGAACAAAATGCGATGAAAAAATTGAGGCAGTCTGTTATTTTTGAGGCCTGAGGGATCATTTCTCGGCTTTAAAAAAGGCTTAACGAGGTAATGCGTTAAGCCTTTTTTGTTGGGCCAGAAGTTAAGCGGGTCTCAGCAAGTCCAGCAGGACATGTGCATGTTCGGCGGCCTCATGGCCCAGGCTGGTCAGATAGCCTCCATCTTCCTGTGACAATATGCCTTTGTGGAACAAACGCGAGGTAGCGGCAATGACCTCAGGGGCTGCATTCTTATGCACTTTGATGCCTTCTAGGGTGGTGGTCAGGTTGTAACGAACCAGAACATTCAGTTCATCAACAATATCTTGGTTATAGGGCATATATACTAAGTCCTCATGACATACGAATTCAAACGTATAGGATAATGCTTTTTTTATCGCAGCGGTCATTTTTTTACCGGAAAATTCTGCCACAGATCGTGCCGATATTGGGGCAATGAGTCGTAATGACATGATAACCAAACTCAAGACTATTGTGCTGCTAAATATTCTGATTAGCTGTGTTTCTTGCGCCGGTTCCATTGAAAAAAATGCTTCGGCGGACAGCAGCAGGAGCTCGGTGAAAGTCTATCTGGTCAATTATGGCTGGCACACAGGGCTGATAATTGACAAGTCCTCTATTCCTGAGGGGCTATGGCCTGAAAGTGCAGACTTTCCTGGGGCGCAATATTTGGAAGTCGGTTGGGGCGATAGGGATTATTATCAGGCTAGCCGGCCTGATCTGTGGATGGCACTCAAAGCGGCGCTAGTGCCGACTGCCAGCGTGCTATATGTTAAGCCAGTTGTTATGCCCTCTGGGCTGCACTATGAGCGGATTGAATTCAAGCTAAACAGCGAAGCTTTCTATCATTTGTGCCGTTATATTCATGAAAGCTACGACCGTAACGGCCTCATGCGCGCTGTTGCATTGGCACCGGCCACTTATTCGGGCGGCAGGTTTTATCCGGCCAGGGGTAGTTTTCATCTGTTACGTACCTGCAATGCCTGGACAGCAAGCGCATTGAAAGCGGCGGGCATTCCGATGGGTGTTTTTTCGGGGTTGAGCGCCAGTCGTCTTATGGAGCATGCGCGTCAATTTGCTATAGCCGGAGCTTGTCCGGGTTCTGACTGCACTGGGGCGCCAGTAGTAGCCCCCGGGTTTGTAAATGAGAAGTAGGAGAGGGTGTTTTCGCCGCTTATTCAGGTTCCGGGCACTGATTGCGGCCCTGTTTCATGCACAGTTGGTAGGCAGTCTGAGCAGCCCAGTATTGGTAGGCTTGTTCAACATCATCCCAAATGTCAAAGCTTCCCATTAATGTTTTGCCGCCTGCCCGGCAATCTGCCGAAGCCATGAGTAGCTCGCCGGTTTGGGAGTCGGTTATTTTTCCTTCAATGCTGGCTTGGCCGACATAAGATTCAGTGCCAAGTGCGATTCTTTTAAGCAGCGATAAGGCTCGTGCTGAAGGATAGACAGTGGTCAACTGGTCAAGGAATAGGGTAGATGTTTCTGCATCAGTAATGGCATATTGAATGCGCAGAGTATCGGATCCGGGTCTGGTGACCAGTTTGAAGTTTTTTTTCAATGCATCTCGAAGGCTGTATTCAAACAGTTCTTTAAGCCGTTGGCTTTCTATGTGCGGCCTGTCATTAAGCCCGGAGTCAGGATGCTTTCTGATGGCAACTCGGCTCCAAAATGATTTTGTTATAAACCGGCCAGTTGGCATCTTTTTTCCAGTAACTTAATAATGCGTCGCCATCTTCGCCATCTGTAAGCACCGAATAATCATCGAGAAAATTGCTGGTATCAACATAGCGGGCTTGATAAGTTCTTGCGCAAGAGGCACTTAATAACATCAAAACAATGACGGCAATGCGATTCAAGGTTGGCATAATGAACTGAACACCTTTACTTGTTGTTTAGGATTCAGATCATAAGTGTAATGCATTCTTGGGGTATGACTAGGGACTGTTATGACTCAGAAATGAGCGTAGTGTTATGATAATGAGTGAACCTCGAAAAAGAATTTAACGCAGAGGCCACGAAGAACAAGACAAAAATCAATAAGTTAGTCTTGGTAAATGCCTGGTTGCCGTTGATCCAAAAGGCAACAGCGTCCGCAATCGTCCATAAGGGCGGCAAGAATTTATCAAGCCAGAAGGAGAGCACTTAACGAAACACGGACTTGCCCTCCGGCAGAATTCGTGTTTTTATATTCCGCGAGCGTTGGGCAAAAATACCAATAATACTCACTTTGAATGAGTCTGTTTTACCAGTCTGCACAGACAAATAAATATTAAAAATCAATATCGAAACACTTTTTTGCGTTCAACTATAGCGCTGTTTACTGGCGAATGTTGGGCGTTGTTTGACATGCGTCAGTGTTGTCGTTTCCCGTCCCATCCGCCGGGCAGGCGCTGCTCGGGGGGGCGTCCATTCCGGAATAGAAATTATCAAAAGTGGGTGAGACACCCTCTGCCTTGTAACCCACAATGTGAACATAAGCAATCAAACCACTCCTTCCACTGGTGTAGGCACCGTCCTCCGCTGCATAAATACGGTCTCTATAGGTTTTTCCATCCCACATCATTATCGCTTTTCCTGTGCTCTTATCAATGATCTGCCCCCAGAGAAAGCCATCAGCTGACCAGAACTTTAGCCGATAATCACCGGAGGGGTCTGGCGCTGGCATCATCAAACGGCCCTGGCCTGTAGTAAGAAAGATGGGGAAACTGATTCCTCCGTTACTTTTTACAATCATCAACTTGCGCGAGGCAGGCCTCCCGTTTTTATCGTTCCTGAGCAGCAAGGCGTAACCTTTGGGCAGAAAAAACGACGGGATAGGCTCCTGCATGCGCGCCAATAGGCCAATGTCTTCGCCCCAGTTGTACGTCCAGTTCAGCAAATCTGCCTCGACATGGAATTTTGTATGTGCCGGCTCATTCATGTTTATGCTGCCAATGCGGCCTGGGCTGAAGAGGCTGCCCCAGCGGGACTCCATTTTATAAGCCACGCTACCCGATTCTATAGGGAACGAGAACGACCCGGGTATAGGGTTGTAACGCAGCCAGCCATCGTCATTACGGTCGTTGAAGTTGTCGAAGCTGGCTGCGTAAGCCGTGGAAATGCACCCGGCTATCACCAGGCATCTAAAGAGGGCTCTAGGGTTCAGTTTCATAACATTTTTAAAGGGGTTGAAGTACAATGGTCACTATTGAAAACCTCAGACATCAGGAATGCTAAAAAATTTAAACGTTATTTGCCGTTGGCAATGTTACCCAGTATTTTTCTTGGGTCAAGAGCGTTCAGGAAAGCTATAGCATTGTCAAACAATCAAAAGCGGAATCATGAATCATGAAAACCAAACCGATAATTTTTGCGCTGCTGATGTTTAGCGCATCGCTGGCCCATGGCCAAGAAAAAATTACACTTGGCAGTTATTTAGTAGATATTGGTTTATACAGGCCGGCTGGGTTGTTTGCCACAATCCTAGGTACCGGAGTTTTTGCAATAACGTCGCCAATGACTGCAACTGCCAGCCTTTTTCCGCCACACGACGCTCTTCAGAGTGCGGCCGAAGCTATGGTGTTAAATCCCGCTAAATTTACATTTGCTAGGCCGTTAGGCGAGCCCTTGTTTAAATCGCATGCTGCTGTTCCAGCGACTAAATAGTGTGGACTTTAGAGTGAAGGGGTTCTGAGTAAAAAATCCACATATCTGAATTTGAAAAAGGCTTCAAGCTGCCCGAGAAATACTGGATGGCTTTGTGTTGTTAGGGATTAAGGGGGCAGTGGAACGCTTATGCTGGGCTCCTATACATTAGAACGGAAATCCAGGGGAGTAGCCGTGCCTGCCGTGCTTTTCCGGGTAAGCTAATCCCGAGCAACTGGGCGCATTTTCAAAGTGTAAAAAGTCCAAGAAAAGTCTTGATTTCCGCTTTGGGCGAGCTGAGCATTTTAGTTCAAAGCCACCTGCGCCGGCCATTAGTTTTACTCATCGGCCAGCACTTAGCCAGAGTGCGGCGTACGTAACGGCATTCATTTTACCGGCTCATCCCGCCTCGGAGTAAAGCCATGAATAATCGACGCAATCTTTACCGCATCCTGCATGTGCAGCCAGAGGCGCCGCTAGAGATTATTAAGGCGAGCTATCGCAGTCTGATGACCAAACTCAAAGTGCATCCCGATCTGGGTGGGGATCACGAGTCTGCAGTGCTAATCAATCAGGCCTATGCCGTGCTCAGCGATCCGGTAAAGCGCAAGCAGTACGATCAGATGCTGTATTCGCGCAAAAGCCAAAGACGTGGGCGATCGGTACACGAAGCGCCCATCGACACGCCTGAATTTTCGCCTAGACCTCATAGATCAGGCGCCCACCGGGGCGTCTGGGATGACAATCAGCAAGCTTCGTCCGCTGCTTTGCAGCGCTGCCTTTTTTGTGGCACTGCGCTTGCCTTTGCGCCGAGCGTTATGGAGCGTTGCAGCCATTGCGCCAGCCCCTTGACACCTGTTCAATCCATTCCGAATGAGCGCTTCCGGGAATTATACGGCCGACGTGCATCAACACGGATCGCGAAAGCGGGAGCACTCGTCATCTACCCGAGCTGGCCTCATGCCGGTTATTCGGCGAGGCTGCGCGATCTGTCGCCATCCGGCATCAGCATGCTGACAGCATATGATGCAAGCATCGGGCAGATCCTCAAATTCAATGCCGAGAATTTAACAGGTATCGCCCGCGTCGTTTCAGTGCGGGCGATCGGCGCAAGCTTGTTGGTGCATGCGTCATTCATGACAGCCGAGTTCGTGATCAAGGCAGGTGTCTTCGTTAACGAGAAGGTCTAGCGAGGAAATCCGTGAAGCGCTAAGTGTCGCATTGAACTTTGGAGCATTGTCCCGCCATTGAAGCCCCAGTATTGCCAAAGTTGGCGGTAGTATATGCTCAATGGAAAAAATGAAATCAAACTCGGCATTTATGCCGAATCGATCCGGCGCATTGCCAACGCGGTGATTTTCAAGATATGACCCTGCCGTCAGGACTTTATCAGTACTATCAAGCAATTGTTCCTGAAAAAGCGAAAAATGCTCGATTTTTTACCCGTCGCCCTGCAGCATATCAACGCTATTGGCAGGTATAGATTTGCAATAAAGCATATTCAAAAGTGTGTCGTAACTACGCACGCCCATTCAAACGGGCATTCCCGACAAGGGCGGCTCGAGCATTTTACGGATATAGGCTATTAACGCCGGTTCATACCATTGCCGAGGTAGGAGCCGGCGGCTGCGCCAAGTCCCGATGCAACAGGATCACCTTTACCGATCTCGTAGCCCAAAGCGCTGCCTAAGGCACCGCCAACCAGACCTGATGTGGAGCGCTGGTCGTATTGGCGCGGCGGTTCAGGAGCGTATCTGGCTTGCGGGGCGGGATAATGGTGAATTTCCTCGTGATAGTAGTGTACTTCTGGAGGGCTGTGATGATGTTTGTGATGGCCTTTGCCATGACCGTGACCATGGCCTCCGGATGCATAAGATGACGAAGAATAAAGGGCGGCAAGTGCAATTATTTGAATTAAAAAAAGCAGTTTTTTCATAAAAATCTTCTTGTTGGTAGGTTTCGGTTAAGCATGGGCTAGAGATGCCAATCTGTTTTCAGTCGCAAGCTTTGGCAATAGTATGCGAAGCCATGCTTAATGGCTGCTTAATGAATATAACGTAACGAATAAATCAGCCTAACAAAATTAGCGAGCTTTGAGCGGACGCCGATCATTTAGTGCTGAAACTGATTAATTAGCTTATTTGCCGTATCAAATTTTTGCTAGCGCTTATAATATTGTCAATTTTCTTTAACATTTCGCAACGGCATAGCAATTAATGGAAAACTTCATTCCCGGTCAGCGCTGGATTAGTAATACCGAGTCAGAGCTTGGTTTAGGCCTTATTCTTGAAGCACAATTTAACCGAGTCACCGTCCTTTTTCTAGCCAGTGACGAGCGGCGTATTTACGCCCGTGATAACGCACCGCTGACGCGGGTCAGATTTTCGGCAGGCGATATTATTGAATCGATTGATGAAAGTAAACTCACCGTCATCGAGCTCATAGAACAAGACGGCCTGATTACCTACATTGGCAAAAATGAGGCGGGTTCGGAAGTTCATTTGGATGAAATTGAACTGAATCATCATATTCAGTTTAACAAGCCACAGGATAGGCTGTTCACTGGCCAGATTGATCCCAATGCCTGGTTTTTATTGCGTTATGAAACCTGGCGAAGGCTACAGCAGCATCAGCAGTCGCCTGTTAAGGGTTTGCTTGGCGGCCGCACTTCACTGATTGCGCATCAGTTGTTTATTGCTCACGAAGCGGCTAAGCGCTCTGCGCCGAGAATCATGCTTGCGGATGAAGTGGGATTGGGTAAAACCATTGAAGCCGGTTTGATTTTGCATCATCGCCTAATTAATGGCCTGAGCAATCGTGTGTTGATTATCGTGCCGGAAAGTTTATTGCATCAGTGGCTGGTAGAAATGCTTAGACGGTTTAACCTGCGCTTTAGTATTTTTGATGAGGCCCGTTGTCTGGATGAACTGGGCGGAGACGGCATGGATGAAGACGATCTGGCCATCAGTGATGTCAATCCATTTGTTAACGAGCAACTGATATTATGCAGCCAGAGTTTTTTCGCACAGTATCCCATGCGCCAGCAACAGGCCTTGCAGGCCGGTTGGGATATGGTTATTGTTGATGAAGCGCACCATCTTGAATGGAGCGAACACGCGCCCAGCCCCGAATATCTATTTGTTGAGCAACTGGGGCAGATTGCTCCCAGTCTTATCCTATTGACGGCAACGCCGGAACAATTGGGCAAGGAAAGTCATTTTGCAAGGTTGAGATTACTCGATCCTGACCGCTTTTACAGTTTTGCCGATTTCATCGAAGAAGAACGTTTATTTGAACCGGTAGCAAACGCCGCCAAAGTGTTGCTGGCAGGCAAGCCTCTCGATGCAGAGTCGAGACAGAACCTAAGCCGCTTGCTCAAGCACGATAATGTCGACGGTCTGCTGAAAAATCTTGATGATGCTGCAAAATCAGCCGCTGCTCGCGATGAGCTGATTAAGGTGTTGCTGGATCATCATGGCACAGGCCGCATCTTATTCAGGAATTCGCGGCAAACCGTACAGGGTTTTCCAGAGCGCGAATGCCATGGTTACCTCCTAAGCGGTCAGCTCAATACCGAAGATTTACAGCAGGATGCGCGCTATCTCTGGCTGGTCGAACATGTTAAGCAATTGGCTGGTCAAAAAGCGCTGTTGATTTGCAAACACGCGCAAACGGCCATTGATCTGGAGCAAACCTTGAAGAATCGTGCCGGTATTGCCTCGGCGGTTTTTCATGAAGGCATGTCGATTATCGAACGCGATCGGGCCGCCGCTTATTTTGCTGATCAGGAAAGTTCGGCGCGGCTGTTGATATGTTCCGAGATCGGCAGTGAAGGCAGGAATTTTCAGTTTGTCCATCATCTGATCCTGTTCGATTTGCCGACCAATCCCGATTTATTACAACAGCGTATCGGGCGTCTTGACCGCATCGGCCAGAAACATATTATCCAGATTCATGTGCCATATCTGCAAAATACGCCACAACATGTGTTGTATCGCTGGTATGAGGAAGGTTTGAATGCGTTCCGGCATAACTGCTCGGCCGCGCAGCCGGTTGCGGACAGGCTGCATGATGAACTGGCGGTTATTCTGCAAACGAATGATGCCGCGGCAATTGATGCTTTTATAATCAAAACCAAAGCCTTGAGTGCAGAAATTGAAATCGAACTGCATAATGGCCGCGACCAGTTGCTTGAGCTGAATTCCTGCCGTAAACAACAGGCCCAGATTCTTATTGACCAGCTGAGAGCTTACGAGAATGAAGGCGCGCTCTGGCCATACATGGAAGAGGTGTTTGAGTGCTACGGGGTGGATACCGAATTTCACTCGCCGGAGTGTTTTATTGTGCGTCCGGGTGATCATCTGCGGCTTGCACATTTCCCGGGCCTGTCGGAAGACGGGATGACGGTCACCATTAGCCGCGCTTGTGCCCTGGCGCGGGAAGACATGCAGTTTATGACCTGGGAACATCCCGTGGTTACGGCGGCCATGGATATGGTGCTGTCCAGCGAAACCGGCAATGCCGCCATCAGTGTCGTCAAACACCCGGAACTTAAAGCCGGGCAGTTTTTGCTGGAATGCCTGTACATTGTTGAATGCAGCGCCCCGACCGAATTACAAATTGGCCGGTTTTTGCCACATACGCCGGTTCGAGTATTGATTGATCAAAACAAAAAAGACGTCAGCGAAGTCATAGATCACGAGAGCTTAATTGAAACCGGTACGGCTTTTGATAAACAGCAAATAGTCGCCTTCCTGAATAAACAGCGTTCACACCTGGGCAGCATACTGGCTGTGGCTGAGGCAAAAGCCAAGGCGGATATGCAGACACTGATAGCCGATGCATCCAAAGCGATGCTCGATTCGCTCACCAATGAGATCAAGCGTCTGGTCAGGCTGAAAAAAGTCAATCCGTCCATCAGAACAGAAGAAATAGAGCTGCTCAAGGATTTAACCATGCTTTCTCATGAACATATTCAGGCCGCACAGTTAAGACTGGATGCCGTGCGCTTTATTATCACCAGTTGAGCTCAATGATTCGCCACGAAGATCGCCTAAACATGACAGAAAACCTGTCGTGTCTTCGTGGTGCAAAACTATCTATTAAAATCCCTGTTGGCTATATAAATCATGATTACTATCGGCAAAATCAACACGCTGAAAATCGTAAAACAGCAAGGCTATGAGATTTATCTCGAGGGCGGCGCATCCCGTAAAATTCTGCTGGCCGACAAAAAACTGCCGGAAAACTGCCAAGTAGGCGATTCATTGGAAGTCTTTGTTTATGTCGATTCCGAAGGCCATCTGGCCGCGACTACTAAAAAGCCGCTGGCTCAGGTCGATGAATATGCCTGGCTGAAAGTGGTATCGATCAACTATGTCGGTGCTTTTCTGGATTGGGGCCTTCCCAAAGACCTGCTGGTGCCCTTCAGTGAACAACATCATGAAATGGAAGTCGGCAAGTATTATCTGGTTAAAGTCTTTCTCGACAAGCATAACCGAATTGCCGCTACCACCAAGATTGACAGCCTGCTGGAGGAAGAAGCTTTTTATTTTAAACCCGGTCAGAAAGTATCACTGTTAATCGCCGACAAAACTGAGCTCGGTTTTAAGGCCATTGTCAACAATAGCCATTGGGGCGTGCTGTATCAAAATGAGCTGTTTCAGCCGCTCAGGAAGGGCCAAAAGCTAGACGGCTATATCAAACACATCAGGGAGGATCATAAACTTGACCTGACCCTGCATCAGCCGGGCTACGGCAAAGTGGAGTCGTTGACGGACAAGATATTGGCCAAGCTGAAAGACAACCATGGCGTTTTGATGTTAAGCGATAAAAGCCCGCCGGAGGCGATTTATGCCACCTTCGGCGTCAGTAAAAAGGTGTTCAAGCAGGCTATCGGAGCGTTGTACAAACAGCAGCTCATCAAGATAGATAAAGCTGGAATCACTCTGCTATAATCGTCCCCCGCAGCCTTTACGGCAGAGAGGCAAAAAATAAAAGGTTTGCCCTGTTTTTGGCCATCAATTTCTATTCACCCGGTAGTTTTATGAACTCAGGTTTTTATGTCTGACAAAGATCACGTATTTAAGGAAGAAATCAAAACGGCAGCTGATTTTAAATTCGGCACCACAGTCGCCAATGTGTTTGACGATATGGTGAACCGCTCGGTACCTTTCTACGGAGAAATGCAGCGCATGATGGCGGAGCTGGCTGCAGATTACGCCAAGCCGGGAACGGATGTCTATGACTTGGGCTGCGCTACCGGCGCTACCTTAATCGGCATGGATACCTCGATACCCCAGGATATACGCTTTATCGGTATCGACGACTCGCCGGAGATGCTTGATAAATGTCGCATTAAACTCAATGAAGCCGGTTTTTCCCGGCCATTCGAACTGCGCGTCGCGGATCTGAATCGGGGTGTGGAAATTTCCAATGCCTCGGTTGTCGTTTTATGTCTGACGTTGCAATTTGTTCGCCCCATTTACCGGGAGAGACTGCTGAAAAGTATTATCGACGGCTTAGAGAGCGGTGGTGTGTTAATTCTGGTTGAAAAAATTTTGGCGGAAGATAGTGTATTTAACCGCGAATTTATCAAGCATTATTACAACTACAAGCGCCGCAATCACTACAGCGAAATGGAAATTTCACAAAAGCGCGAAGCCCTGGAAAATATCCTCATTCCTTATAAGCTCAGTGAAAATATCGCCATGCTACGCGACATCGGTTTTACAGATTGTGAAGTGTTTTTTAAGTGGTATAACTTTTCCGGGCTCATCGCGAGAAAAAAATAATGATGATTCAAATCGGTAATTTCTTTTTTCAATACCGCAACTGGGTATTCATTCCGCTGTATTTGGCGCTGTTTATTCCCTCTCCCGTATTACTCACGGAGCCGTATCATCCATGGCTGCTGTTTGCCGGCTTAGCTATCACTATTTTCGGTGAAGCGATTCGCGGCGCGACCATCGGTCTGGCGTATATTAGGCGCGGTGGCCGGAACAAAACGGTCTATGCGTCAAACCTGGTTACCGAGGGTATTTTCAACCACTGCCGCAATCCGCTGTATGTCGGCAATATTCTGATGTTATTGGGCGTTGGCATTTTATCGAATTCTCTGCTGTACACAGCGCTGATTATTCCGGCATTCCTGTTTATTTACCAGGCTATCGTGATGGCTGAAGAGAATTTTCTGCGCAGTAAATTCGGTGCAGAGTTTGAGGCGTATTGTCAACGCGTCAATCGCTGGATTCCTGAGTTTAAGGGTTTGCAAGCGACGTTTAACAGTATGCAATTCAATTGGCGGCGCTGGCTGGTTAAGGAATTAAGCAGCCTATATATCTGGTTGTTAGCTATTACGTGTATTGTTTTATTGAAATATCCAGAATTAACTGGATATGATCAAGGTCTGCGTAATCAGCTTTTGATCTATATTGTGCCCTCGATAACGATTATTTATTTAAGTATCCGCTACCTGAAAAAATCTGGCAAATTGCGCGGTTAGGCTTCTTAGGAGGCAAGGCACAGCCAGCGCAAGTGGAGCGGCGTGTCTCCCTGCGGCACTGCCGAGGCTGCTTCCATGGGAGTAGATGTTTAAAAGCCGCCAGATCAGCTGTAGCGTTTTTCCCGATTACCTCTTTACCAGCAAATTAATCAGCATCTGCTCATAGATTCGGCTCAATATTTCCAATTCTTCCAGGCCGATATTTTCATTCACTTTATGGATGCTTTCATTTAATGGGCCAAGTTCAATCACCTGCGCGCCGGTCGGGGCGATAAAGCGGCCGTCCGAGGTGCCGCCGCCGGTATCATCGAGGGTTTCAAGGCCGGTGACGGTCTTGATGGCGGCATGGGCGGCATCGATTAAGGCGCCTTTTCCGGTCAGGAAAGGATTGCCGGACAAGCGCCATTGCAAGTCATAGTTAAAGCCGTGTTTATCCAGTATGGCCCGCGTGCGCTGTTTGATGGTGGCTTCGTCCAGTTCGGTACAAAAACGCAGGTTAAACTGAATATCGACACTGCCCGGAATGATGTTTTCCGCGCCGGTGCCGGCATTGATATTGGACACCTGCAGGCTGGTCGGCGGGAAAAAGGCATTGCCGTGATCCCAAATTTCTTCCGTGAGTTCCTTGAGGGCCGGAGCAAAAGTGTGGATCGGGTTTTCCGCAAGTTCAGGATAGGCGACATGGCCTTGTATGCCGGCGACGCTCAGCTTGGCGCATAAGGAGCCGCGCCTGCCGACTCGAATCACATCGCCGATTTTTTTATCGCTGGACGGCTCGCCGACCAAACACCAGTCGATTTTTTCATTGCGCTGTTCCAGCACTTCCACCACTTTTACCACGCCATGGGTGGCGATGCCTTCTTCGTCGCTGGTCATCATCACGGCAATCGAGCCATGATGATCGGGGTGTTTGGCAATAAAGCGCTCAACAGCGGTCATAAAGGCCGCGATACCGCCCTTCATATCGGCCGCGCCCCGGCCATAAAGCCTGCCGTCGCGCAGGGTCGGCTCAAACGGAGGCGACAGCCAGGCATCCAAAGGCCCTGTCGGCACGACATCCGTATGTCCCAGGAACACGAACAAGGGTTTTACCTCGCCGCGTCTGAGCCAGATGTTTTGGGTGTCGGCAAAATTCAGGCGCTCTGCTGTAAAGCCCAGAGGAGTCAAGCGGGCAGCCAGCACATCCTGGCAGCCTTCGTCTTTAGGGGTTAAGGATGCACGTTTGATGAGGTCTTTAAGCAGTTCTAATGTATCGTTCATGATGTAGGGTTGCGCTGTGCGCACCGATTAGTTTTTTTTGTTCAAGATGCGCGTTCAGTTTGACAAAGCTCGCTTTTGAAGCACCGGGGGTGATTAAAAGTGCGGGGGCTTTTGCCAAATGTTGCTATTTGCTTTGACATAAAAACAACGTTGGTTAAGTGTGTCGCGTATGTTCTTTAGCGCAGGGCGCGCACGACACGCCCTACTTGGTTGTTACCGACAGGTGTAGGGCATACCCGCCATCCCTGGCGTTAAAACCGACAATCAGTCTGTTTCCGATATCCAGAATCGGGCGTTTGATCAGGGTGGGCGTGTCCAGCATTAACTGTATTGCTTTGTCTTGGCTAAGATCGGATTTTTGCGCATCGCTTAATTGCCGCCAGCTGGTGCTATTGCGGTTAAGCAGCGTGTTCCAATCCACATCGGCGGCAAAGTGCTGAAGCAGCTCGGGCGTTAGTCCTTCTGCTCTAAAGTCATGAAATTGATAGGCTATGCCGTTGTCATCGAGCCATTTGCGTGCTTTTTTGACGGTGTCGCAGTTTTTGATGCCGTAAAGCGTGTACATGATTTTTAGAGCTGGCTGTTCAATAATTCGTCAATGCTGGGCAGTTCCTTGTCGGTTTTGCAGCGGGCTTTGTAAAGATCCACAAATTCCATGAAGGCTTGTTCTAAATCGTCAAGCATCTCCTCCTCGTTATCACGCTCATCAGCGGGGACATCGGACGAGTCCAGATATTCTTTTTGCAGTGCAATTTCACTGTTAAGGGCGAGTGTGGCGTAAATGATGGCGTTGCTGGTGAGGTTTTGGCTCATGGAATAGGGCTCGAGAGTAAAAAAGATATAAGATTTTTACCACGAAGTGCGCGAAGAGCACGAAGGATTAAAGCTATAACTTCGTGTTCTTCATGCCTTTCGTGGTGAAGGACCGCTTTTTAGCCGATTTGGCTTAATCGCGCAGCAGTTCGTTAATGCCGGTTTTGCTGCGGGTTCTTTCATCAACCTGTTTGATGATGACCGCGCAGTACAGGCTGTATTTGCCGTCTGCGGAGGGCAGGTTGCCGGAAACCACCACAGAACCGGCAGGAATGCGGCCGTAAGTGATTTCGCCGGTCATGCGGTTGAAAATTTTGGTGCTTTGGCCGATGTACACGCCCATGGAAATGACGGAGCCTTCTTCCACAACCACGCCTTCAACGATTTCAGAGCGTGCGCCGATGAAGCAGTTGTCTTCGATAATGGTTGGGCCGGCTTGTAAAGGTTCCAATACGCCGCCGATGCCGACACCGCCGGATAAATGCACATTTTTACCGATTTGTGCGCAGGAGCCGACCGTTACCCAGGTATCGACCATGGTGCCGCTGTCGACATAGGCGCCGATGTTGACGTAAGACGGCATCAATACGGCGCCGGGCGCAATGTAAGAGCCATGACGGGCATTGGCATTAGGCACCACGCGCACGCTGGCTTTGGCGAAATCATCAGGCGTGTAGCTGGCAAATTTGGTTTCAACCTTGTCGTAGTAACGGTTGACGCCGCCATCCATGACGCGGTTTTCGTTGATTCTGAATGACAGCAACACGGCCTTTTTCAGCCATTGGTTGACCACCCATTGACCGCTGCTTTTCTCGGCAACGCGTGCCTGGCCGCTGTCCAGTAAATTGATGGCTTCTTTTACGGCTTCACGCACTTCAGCCGAAACATTGGCGGGGGTAATTTCAGCGCGGTTTTCAAAGGCGGAGTTAATGATGTTTTCGAGTTGTGACATGGCTTCAATTTTATAAAGAGTTAATGAAATTTTTAATGCGATGGGCCGCTTCTACACATTCATCTAGCGGCGCAACCAGGGCGATTCTGACATGATTTTGCCCCGGGTTGATACCGTTAAAATCGCGGGACAGAAAGCTGCCGGGCAGTACGGTGACGTTTTCCTGGGCAAAAAGCCGCTGCGTGAAGACGGTGTCAGCAGTTGCTCCCGGCAACTTGCTGCACTCACTCCATCCCTGGAGGTCGTCAGCATGGGCTCCCGGCAACTTGCTACACTTGCTCATGCCCTGGATGTCGTCTTCAATCGGCATTTTCAGCCAGACGTAAAAACCAGCCGGAGGTTTGGTAATGCGGCACACATCGCCAAGAATATCGATGAAGGCGGCAAATTTCTCCCGATACAAGCGCCGGTTTTCCTGGACATGCGTTTCATCCTGCCAGGCTTGCATGCTGGCATGCTGGGTGGGCAAAGGCATGGCGCAGCCTTGATAGGTGCGGTACTGGAAATATTGCTGAAGAATATCGGCATCGCCCGCGACAAAGCCCGAACGCAAGCCTGGCGCGTTGGAGCGTTTGGATAAGCTGTGGAATACGATACAGCGTTTAAAAGCCGTGTTGCCCATTTCATACGCGGTTTGCAATAGGCCGGGCGGCGGATTGTTTTCGTCGTCATAGAGCTCGCTGTAACACTCATCGGAGGCAATGACGAAATCGTATTTTTCGGCCAGTTTGAGAAGCTTTTCGTGGCTGGCGCGCGGGATGACGGCGCCGGTCGGGTTGCCCGGTGAGCAGATATAAATCAACTGGCAGCGTTGCCATATGTCCTCGGGTACGGCATCAAAATCTGGCAAGTAACCTGAATCTTCCTGCGTGTTCATAAAATACGGCTCAGCCCCTGCCAGCAAGGCCGCGCCTTCATAAATCTGATAGAACGGATTCGGCATGATGACGACAGGGTTTATCGCCAGGGATGGTGTGTATGCCGCAGTCCTGCCGGGAGCAGGCGCGGGTATCGCCAGGGATGGTGTGTATGCCGCAGTCCTGCCGGGAGCAGGCGCGGCACTAGTTGTATCGATCACGCACTGAGCGAAGGAGAACAACGCTTCACGCGTACCGCCGACCGGCAATATCTGGGTTTCGGGGTTGATGGACTCAGGGGGAATCCGAAAACGCCGGCTAATCCAGCCGGCTATGGCCAACCTTAATTCCGGTATGCCTTTGGTGGTCGGGTACTTGGCCAGACCGTGCAAATGCGCCAATAACGCTTGCTGAATAAAATGTGGCGTGGCGTGGGCGGGTTCGCCAATGGACATGGCAATATGCTGCTTACCAGCAGGAGGCACAATTCCCTGCTTAAGCTGCGCAAGCTTTTCAAAAGGATAGGGATGCAGGTGTTTTAAATGGGGCGTCATGATTTAGCTGCAACGAGGCTGTTTACCCATGCTTTGGGCTTGCTGGAACAATTGCATGGCAACCGGCATGTGTTGTTCCAATTCCTGAATGCGCGTGTTGTGCGAGGGGTGAGTCGACATGAACTCGATTGGCTGCTGGCCTTGCGCGGCTTGATTCATTTTTTGCCAGAGTGAAATGCTGGCGCGGGGGTCAAAACCGGCTTTGGCTATTAAATCCACGCCGATGACGTCGGCTTCACGCTCATGCAGACGGCTGTAGGGCATCAAAACACCATACTGAGCACCTACGCCCAGCAGGCCAACGGCGGTTTGTCCTAAAGCGGTCTGCGGGGCGCTTACGGCCTGGATCAGCGCCATGCCCTGGTTGACCGCCATTTCTTGCGAGGCCCGTTCATTGCTGTGTTTGGCCAGGACGTGACCGATTTCATGCCCGATAACCGCGGCTAATTGGTCCTGATTGTCAACCAGTTGCAGCATACCCGTGTGCACGCCAATTTTGTTGCCGGGCAAGGCAAAGGCGTTGGGCGAGTTGTCCTCAAAGACCACGACTTCCCAGTTGCCGCCGGTTTCGCGGGTGATGGCCTGGGTAATGCACTGGGCAACCTGGATGTAGCGGCTGTTGGCGCTCAGCTTTTTTTCTTTTTTCAAATTATCAAAAGCCTGTAAACCCATTTGATCAATTTGCGCATCCGGCAGGAAAATAAATTGTTGCCTACCGGTCGGGCTGACCGCGCAGGCGCTGATGAGGGCGGTTGTTAGCAGAGCAGGTAAGATTTTTTTTAACATATAGCTAAAGACCATGAGTTGCAAGAATGGTGGCCATTTTAACGTAACTTTCTTGGTTTGGGTTTAAAAAGTGAACACTGATAGAACTTGCATTTAGGTTAAAATGTTTGCAAATTGGGGATTGTAATCTTGCTTCATCAATATACGGGTTTATAAGGACAGGATTTATCGATTCGGGTTAGAATAAGGCTAAAAAAATGAGCGGAATCGGGTAGGAAGATGAGTGCCCGGTGCGCCTGAGCTACTGAAGAATCAATAAGGGGATAACGTGTGACTGAGATAACTGAAGTACCTAGTCCTTTTTGCGGCATTGGCACGGATGACCTGACTATCCAGGTTGAAGGCGTAGCGCTGAAAGTGATTAAAAATGGCTGTGCGGTCAATACGCCTGCTTTTGAACAGGTAATAACGGATACCAGCCCGAGAGTGAATGGCAAGGCAGTCAGTCTGGAAGCGGCGGTGGCAAAAGCGGCGGCGGCATTAAAAGATACGCGGCAGCCCGTTATTGGCGGTTGCGCAACGGATGTCAACGGCATGCGCGCCTTGCTGGCCTTGGCCGATAGAAGTGGCGCAGTGATTGACCAGGTCAATTTTAACAGCGCGCGGCGCAATTTTCTGGCCATGCAGGATTCGGGCTGGATGAATACCACGTTGGCGGAAGTTAAAAATCGCTGCGATCTGTTATTAATCGTTGGTACCGATCTGGAAACCTTTGCGCCGCGTTTTTTTGAGCATTATCTCTGGAATCAGGAAGCCATGTTTCTGGACGATACCGGCAATCGAGAGCTTGTTTATTTGGGCAAGGCGCCTTCGGGCGATGCCCCCACTTCGCCTCATGGCCAGAAAGCCCAGGTGTTTGAATGCGCCGATGCTGATTTGCCGGAAGTCATTGCGGTTTTGAGAGCATTAGTCAAAGGCAATCCGATTCGCGTGGATGCGGTTGCAGGCATCGCCATTGCCGATTTGCAGGCTATTGCCGATAAATTCAAAGCCGCCAAATACAGTGTCGTCACTTGGGCGGCGGGTGCTTTGGCATATAGTCAGGCTGAATTGACCGTGCAGACGTTTTGCGAAATGGTTAAAGATGTTAACGATCAGGGCGCCCGGTGTTCTGGCTTGCCCCTGGCAGGTAAAGAAGGCGATCTGACGGCTAATCAGGTGTGCGGCTGGACGACCGGTTACCCGGCGCGTACGCGTTTTTCCAGAGGCTATCCGGAATACGACCCCTATTTGAATGATATCAATCGTATGCTAGCCAATGGTGAGGCTGATGCGCTGGTTTGGGTGCAGGCATTTAATGCGGACTCCGTTCCGCCAACAACCGAAATTCCGGTTATTGTCGTGGGCCGTTCAGGAATGACTTTTGATAGAGAGCCGGAGGTGTTTATTCCGGTAGGCACGCCCGGCATCGATCATGCCGGCCACGCGTATCGTACCGATAATGTAGTGGCGATTCGTTTGAAAAAATTAAGGGAAGCCGGCCTACCGAGCACGGCCCAGGTGCTGGCGGCCATTGAACAAGCGCTGTAAGCCATGACACAGGCGGTTTCTTCAATGACAACCGCTCTCTATTAGCAGAAATTGGTTGTGCGTTTTCTATATTCATTACCTCCCTGTAATTCGCAGAAAATTGCTCCTGCACAACTGCATGCATTACATCCATGTAATACGGAAAAGTTATGTTGATAAAACTCAAAGGTGGAACCGTCTACGATCCGGCAAGCGGGATTGATGGCAAAAAACAGGATATCTACATCCAGGACGGGCGCATCGTCAAGAAACCCAAGCCTGATGTTCAGATTGATCAAGAATATGATCTGAAAGGCAAGGCGGTGATGGCCGGTGCGATTGATATGCACACGCATATCGGCGGCGGCAAAGGCAATATCGCCCGTATTTTGTTGCCGGAGGACCATCGCGCCGATCCTGTCGTGCGCACCGATATTACCCGTTCCGGCACTGGTCATGCGATGCCCAGCACATATGTTACCGGCTATCGCTACGCCGAAATGGGCTATACCACCGGTTTTGAGCCGGCTGTACTGCCGATCAATGCACGTCAGGCGCATATGGAAATGGCCGATATCCCGATTTTGGACAAAGGCGGCTATGTCATGCTCGGAAGCGACGATTTTCTGCTGCGCATGTTGACGGCTAAAAAAGATCAGCAAGCGGTTAACGATTATGTGGCGTGGACGCTTCAGGCTGCCAAAGGCATCGGCATCAAAGTCGTCAATGCCGGCGGCATTAATGCATTCAAATTCAATCAGCGCAAGCTCGATCTGGATGAGAAGAACAGCCATTATGAGGTGACGCCCCGGCAGATTCTGCAGACCCTGGCCACGGCGGTTAAAGAGCTGGGCATCACGCATCCCTTGCATGTGCACGGCTGCAATCTCGGCGTGCCGGGCAACGTCGATACTACCTTGGATACGATTCAGGGCATCGGCGGCCTGCCGATGCATCTGACGCATATTCAGTTCCACAGCTACGGCACCGAAGGCGATTTCAAGTTCTCATCCGGCGGTGCGCAGATCGCCGAGGCGATCAACAACAATAAAAACATCACGGCCGATGTCGGCCAGATTCTGTTTGGCCAAACTGTAACGGCCTCCGGCGATAATATGCGCCAGCACGCCAATCATAAATTTGCCAGCCCGAACAAGTGGGTGTGCATGGATATCGAGTGTGATGCCGGCTGCGGTGTGGTGCCTTTCAAGTACAAAGACCAGAATTTTGTCAATGCCCTGCAATGGGCGATTGGTCTGGAAATCTTCTTGCTGGTTGATGATCCGTGGCGCATTTTCCTGACTACCGATCATCCCAACGGCGCACCGTTTACCTGCTATCCGCATTTGATCCGGCTGTTGATGGACAAGACATTCCGTAACGATGTGCTGGCAACCATTCATCCTGAAGCGCAAAAAATGACCACGCTGGGTTCGATTGATCGTGAATACACGCTCAACGAAATCGCCATCATGACCCGCGCCGGCGCCGCAAAAATTATTGGCTTGCAAGATCGAGGCGGATTGAGTGCCGGTAACTGGGCCGACATTACCGTTTATACCGAAAACGCCGACCGGCAAAAAATGTTCGAAAAGCCGGATTATGTCTTCAAAGACGGGGAACTGGTGGTAAAGGACGGGCAGGTGGTTCATGTCAAATGGGGTACCACGCACATCGTTAAGCCCGAGTACGACCCATCGATAGAAAAAGACTTGCAGAAATATTTTGATCGTTATCTGACCATGAAATTAGGCAATTTTAAAATCAGTGATGATGAATTCACAGAGGACGGGCGCGGCAGTTTGACGGTGCATCCCACCCAAGGAGGCAAGATATGATTATCAATGGCGTGAGCATCGATGCAACCTTTGCCGAAGCCTTCCCGATGAAGGCGACGCGGGCCATCATCACAGCGCAAAACGAAAAATGGGCGATGATCTCGGCGCAGGCGATGACCGGATTTGCCACTTCGGTGATTGCCTGCGGCTGTGAAGCGGGCATCGAAAGGGTGTTATCGCCAGAGGAAACGCCGGATGGGCGTCCCGGGGTTGCGATCATGATTTTTGCGATGGGCGGTAAAGGCCTGGCCAAACAACTGGAAACCCGTGCCGGGCAGTGCGTGTTGACGTCGCCGACTTCGGCGTTATTTGCCGGTATCGATGAGGGCAAAAAAATTCCACTGGGTAAAAACCTGCGCTATTTTGGTGACGGTTTTCAGATTTCCAAACTCATTGACGGCAAGCGCTATTGGCGGGTGCCGGTTATGGACGGCGAGTTTTTGACCGAAGCCACGACAGGGCAGGTCGATGCGGTCGGCGGCGGAAATTTTCTGGTGCTGGCCGAATCACAACCGCAAGCCTTAGCGGCCTGTGAAGCGGCGATTGAAGAAATGCGTAAAATTCGGAATGTGATTATGCCGTTTCCGGGCGGCGTCGTGCGCTCCGGTTCCAAAGTCGGCTCCAAGTACAAGGCGCTAGGCGCATCCACCAACGATGCCTTCTGCCCGACCTTAAAAGGCATGACCAAAACCGATCTTTCGCCGGAAATTGAATCGGTGATGGAAATCGTCATCGACGGCTTGACCAAGGAAGATATCGATAAAGCCATGCGCGTAGGCATTCAGGCAGTATGTGATTTGGGCGCCGAAAATGGCATCAGGCGCATCAGTGCCGGTAACTACGGCGGAAAACTGGGGCCTTTCCACTTCCATTTGCAGGAGATCATGGCATGAGCGCGTTAACCGTTTCCATGAAGTATCGGCCCGATCAGCGTGTTGATATGTCGCCGCTGGTATGTAATCAGTTAAAAGAGATGGAGCCTGCCGAGATTGCCGCGATTGAATTGCAATGCGGCAAGCGCAAAATCCGGGTGAATGACTTATTCAGTATTTCCGGTTCCGATACGCAAAACATCACTATAAAAAACAGTTTTGGCAAACTCGATTTTATCGGTAAAGAACTGGATGGCGGCCGTATTAGCGTTGAGGGTGATGCCGGTGCCTATTTGGGTTTAGGCATGAAATCCGGTGACATAAAAGTAACGGGTAGCGTGGGCATGTTTGCCGCCTGTGAAATGAAAAAGGGCATGATAACTATTTTAGGGGATGCCGGTGATTTTCTCGGCGGCGCTTTACCCGGCAATAAAATGGGTATGAAAGGCGGAATGGTGTTGGTCAAGGGTAATGTCGGGGAGCGCGCCGGGGATCATCTGCGTCGCGGTATTATTTTGATTGAAGGCAACGCCGGTGATTATTGCGGTTCCAGAATGACGGCCGGCACGATTGCCGTCATGGGCCAAACCGGCCGATTTGCGGGCTATGCCATGCGCCGCGGCACCCTGTTGTTATGGAATCAACCGCAATTGCCAGCCAGCTTTAATGATTGCGGCACACATACCCTGGCATTTTTGCCGATATTGTTTGCCTCGTTCAAGAAATTGAATAGCAAATTCGCCGAAGCATCTGCCGCCTTTAATCGAGTGCAGCGTTATGGCGGCGACATGTCGGAAATGGGGCGCGGCGAAATTTTGATTAAAGCAGGCTAACACAACACCTTGTTATTGAGTGCTCAGGCTCAATCAGCAATCGAGTTGAGTTTCAGTTGCTGTTGTGGTTGTTTTTCCTGATGATGGCGCGGACATTGATACCTTGATCGATTTGGCCGATGAGGATTTGTATCGCATCAAGTCGGAATACCAAAAAGCCCCTGTTTAACAGGGGCTTTTTTGTAAACGAGGTGTCGGTTAAATTTTTCCGTCCAGGCCCATCTGGAAATACTTGTGGGTGATTTTATCCTGATTCTCCAGTAACCAGTCGATATCGGGTGTATTGGTCATGGCCTTATGAATCGCTTGTGCCATGGCTTTGCGGTGTATGTCGAAGAGGATTTGATGATCCAGATTGTCATCTGTCGCAACACTCGGATTTAGCCAGACCGAACAGATAATGCCCAGATCATTTGCTTTTTCCTTGGGAATGTCGCCCGCACGTACCGCATCGAGTACGCCATTGGCAATAGCCGCCTGTACCGTGCCCATTAAAATATTGGTATAGCGGCTGTTGTTTACCGTTACCTTGCTGACCATCAGCGTCACCGGGCGTACTTGAATATCCGTGTTTAAAATGGCAAACACCTTGGAATGGCCTTTCGCCTGATCTCCGGTCAAGGTTGCCAGGGCAATGCCGACTGGGCCATCCAGTTCGCCGATAATGATTTCAGGTTCTGCGGCCGTACCTGGAGGGCCTCCGGCAACTAATGCTTCACCGGTGCGCAATACAATTCTTTCGCTCATAACTTCAAAAACCCAAATTAAAAAGTGAGAAAAACGTAGAATAGCATGATTTGGATCATTTCTGAGCAGAGTTATGGCTTCGACATTAACGGCAAGCGATCATAATCGGGATGTTGCCGGACTCAAGTATGTGTATCCGGTGTTTTCCAGGCGAGCAGGTGGATTATCCATAGGTATCAATTTTAATCCTAATAATGCCTGTAATTGGCGCTGCATCTATTGTCAGGTGCCTGATCTTAAAGTGGGGGCTGCTCCGGAAATGGACTTTCAACTGCTTGAACGAGAATTGAGATCCTTTCTTAATGATGTCCTCAATGGCGATTTTTATGAGCGTTTTCATGTCGCTGAAGATAGCCGAGAAATCAAAGATATTGCCATTTCCGGTAATGGCGAGCCGACAAGCTTGAAAGATTTTGATAAGGCCGTGGCCTTGGTTGGCAATATAGCCGCTGAGTTTGGGATTTTTCCGCACAGTCATTTTGTATTGATAACTAACGGCAGCCTGATTCATCAGGCTAAAGTACAGGCCGGATTAAAAAAATTGAAGCAATATGGCGGCGAAGTCTGGTTCAAACTGGATAGTGCAACCGAGGCAGGCAGGCGGTTAATCAATAATGCCGGACAGAACAGTCAATCCAGTGTGGAGAATCTAATACTTTCAGCGGGGTTGTGCTCAACCAAGCTGCAAACCTGTCTGCTGAATTATGACAAGCGCGGTTTGATCGCTGAGGAAAAACAAGCTTATCTGGCTCTGCTAAACAGGATTAAAGATATCGTCACGTTGGACGGCGTTATGCTGTACACGCTAGCAAGGCCGTCCTTGCAGCCTGAAGCCGGGCGGTTGGAGAAGTTACCGGCAGAAACGTTGAATGCTTTTGCAGAGGAGATCAGGCGTTTAGGCTTTGCAGTGACCGTGAGCGCCTGAGTTAGGCGCGTATGTCCAGCAATGCCCCTAGCATGGTGCTATCCGCAGCAAGCAGCTTGACGGCTGCTGATGTTTGCAACTCCGCTTCCTTCAAACTTAATACCGGCTTTACGATGTCGGCGGCATTGTATTCCATGCTGCCGATTTCATTCTTTTGTACGGGGAGTGCAGCAATTTCCTTGGCGGCATCGGCTGACTTATGATGTGCCGTGTTGATTAAATTAACGGCGTTGCTGGAAACGTTGATGTTCATGATGGCCTCCCATATTGGCTATGAATTGAATTTACAACATAAAGACTCTATTACAAAGATTAAGTTGTGGGTTCGTGAGGGAAATGTGAGCAAATCGCCATTTTATTTTTTGTAAACGCAAGGCATTGAAACCACAAATAATGTAAATATAGTGCTTGTTGTAGATGCGCCATTATGATTATAATGTCCAGTCAATTCAAAGTGCGAATGTGGCGGAACTGGTAGACGCGCTGGATTTAGGTTCCAGTAGGGTAGCCTGTGAGAGTTCGAGTCTCTCCATTCGCACCACTAAAATTCATAAATATGCATAAATAAAGTTAGCGATCAATAGCGTTAATTTTCCAAATTCTTAAGCCGTCCTCGGCGTCCTATCTATTCAAAACTTTAAATTATTTGAGGTAAAGAAATGCAAGTTTCTGTCGAAAAGACATCTGAATTAAGCCGAAAAATGACTGTTAGCGTGCCCGAAGAAGTTGTTCAGGAAAAAATGGCAGCACGCTTAAAGTCGTTGGCTCGTGAAGTTAAAATCGATGGTTTTCGTCCAGGTAAAGCGCCTCAGCATGTTGTAAAAAAAATGTATGGAGACAGGGTTCGCGGGGAAATTGCCAGTGACTTGATTCAGTCGACTTATTTTAAAGCGTTGGCAGATCAGAATTTAAACCCGGCTGGTTATCCGCATATTCATCCCTTGGATGAGGTGGAAGGCTTCAAATATACCGCCGAATTTGAAGTGTATCCTGAAATAGCCCTGGATGAGCTGAGTCAAATTGAAGTCATTCGCCCCGTCGCGACGGTTGAAGAGTCCGATGTCGATGCCATGATTGAAAAATTAAGGGTACAAAAGAAGGATTGGCAAATAGTCGAGCGGACAGCGCAGGAACAAGATCGTATAACCATCAGTTTTTCAGGAACTGTTGATGGCGAGAATTTCACCGATGGCAAGGTAGAAAACTATTCAGTTGAAATCGGCTCAAAGCAGATGATACCTGGTTTTGAAGATAATCTGATCGGACTTGAGGCGGGTTCCGGTAAAACCTTCCAGATCACTTTTCCGGAGTCATATGGTAATGACAAACTGGCAGGTAAAGTCGCCGAGTTTGAAATTGAGGTCGGCAAGGTGGAAGCGCCTGTTTTACCAGAAATTGACGTCGATTTTATTAAAGCCTATGGCATTGAAGACGGTTCTTTGGCCTCTTTTCGTGAAGATATAAGAGCCAATATGCAGCAGGAACTGGAGCAAGCGTTGCGCGGCAAGCTAAAAAATGCCGTTATGGATGCACTGTATGAAAAGATTCAGATTACAGTTCCCAATACCTTGATTGACCGGGAAGTCGAAAATATGATGAAGCCTTATCTGGAAACAGCAAAAAGGCAAAAAATGAAGCTGGATGATCTAAAATTGCCTAGAGAGATATTTGAAGACCAAGCGAAAAGACGCGTGGCTTTAGGCTTGATTCTAGGCGAAGTCATTCAAAAGAATGGCATTAAATTGGATGCCGATAAAGTGCGTTCTGCAGTTGAAGACATGGCAAAAAATTATGAGCGCCCAGAGGATGTCGTCAGCTGGTATTATTCAGACGAAAAGCGTTTAGAGGACGTCAAGCAAATGGTGCTGGAAGATCAGACCGTTGAATGGCTGGTTGCGCAGGCAAAAGTATCTGATCAGGTCGTAAATTTTGATGATGTCATGGCTAAACAACAGTAAGAGGCTTGAATGTATTATAAGCAGGATGTAATGAATCAAATGATGACTCCCGAAGCAGCAGGCGGATTGGTGCCCATCGTTATCGAGCAAACGGCCAGAGGCGAGCGTTCGTTTGATATTTATTCAAGATTGTTGAAGGAGCGGGTAATTTTTCTGGTGGGTCAGGTTGAAGATTACATGGCCAATCTGGTTGTTGCTCAGCTATTGTTTTTGGAATCAGAAAATCCTGATAAGGACATTCATCTTTATATCAATTCTCCGGGTGGGTCGGTGACTGCGGGCATGTCAATTTATGACACCATGCAGTTTATCAAGCCTGATGTCAGCACTATGTGCATCGGGCAGGCGGCCAGTATGGGCGCATTATTGTTGACCGGCGGTACCAAAGGCAAACGTTATTGTCTGCCGCATTCAAGAATGATGATTCATCAGCCATTGGGCGGTTTTCAGGGGCAGGCTTCCGATATTGATATTCACGCAAGAGAAATTCTGTCAATCAGAGATAAACTGAACAAAGTCTTGGCCCACCATACTGGTCAGCCGCTGGAAAAAGTTCAGCAGGACACGGATAGAGATAATTTTTTAAGCGCGAACGACGCCGTGAGTTATGGTTTGATAGATAGGGTATTATCGAGTCGCGCAATCGGCACTGATAAATAACGGTTGGTATTTTTTTTGTATTTCGATATATTCTTGCTTTATCGGAAGTAATCGCATCGTTGTTGATGTTTTCAGGAGTCTGTAATGAGTAATGACAAATACAGCAAGGATGAGGATAAGCTGCTTTATTGTTCTTTTTGCGGTAAAAGTCAGCATGAGGTCCGGAAGCTTATCGCAGGGCCGTCAGTTTATGTTTGTGACGAATGTGTAGAGCTTTGTAATGACATCATAAGAGATGAATTGCAAGATGATGGTGCCGCGTTTGGTGGCGGCGAATTACCCAAGCCTAAGGAAATCAAGGCAGAACTGGATGAATATGTCATCGGCCAGGAAAGCGCGAAGAAGATTTTGGCTGTTGCCGTTTATAACCACTATAAGCGTTTGCGTAGCAAGACCAAAAGAGACGGTGTTGAATTAGCCAAAAGTAATATTTTGCTTATTGGACCTACGGGCTCAGGCAAGACTTTACTCGCCGAAACGCTGGCGCGCCTGCTGGATGTTCCGTTCACCATTGCTGATGCGACCACGTTGACAGAAGCCGGTTATGTGGGCGAAGACGTTGAAAATATCATTCAGAAGATTCTGCAAAAATGTGATTATGATGTCGAAAAGGCAGAAACCGGTATCGTTTATATCGACGAAATCGACAAGATATCCCGGAAATCCGACAATCCATCGATTACCCGGGATGTGTCTGGCGAAGGTGTCCAGCAAGCCTTGCTGAAATTGATTGAAGGCACGATTGCTTCAGTTCCACCGCAAGGGGGGCGCAAGCACCCTCAGCAGGAGTTCTTGCAGGTTAATACCGCGAATATTCTGTTTATCGTCGGTGGCGCTTTTGCCGGCCTCGACCGTGTGATTAAAGCGCGTTCCGAAAAAGGCGGCATTGGCTTTTCCGCTGATGTCAAAAGCAAAGATGAAAGCAAAAATGTCGGGCAATTGTTTGCTGAAGTTGAATCCGAGGATTTGATTAAATACGGATTAATCCCGGAATTTGTCGGTCGTCTTCCGGTGGTGGCAACCTTGGAAGAGCTTGATGAACAGGCTTTGGTACAAATATTGACCGTACCGAAAAATGCACTGATCAAGCAATATAAACATTTGTTTGAAATGGAAGGGGCAGAACTCGAGTTTCGTGAAGATTCCCTGTCGGCCATTGCCCGCAAGTCCATGGAAAGAAAAACAGGCGCCAGAGGCCTTAGAACTATTGTCGAAAATGTCTTGTTGAACACCATGTATGAACTGCCCTCGTCTGATAATATACGCAAAGTTGTAGTGGACGAAGCCGTTATCTTGGGTGAGTCTGAACCAATTCTGGTTTATGAATCTGAAAAGAAAAAAGCCGTGGCAGAATCTTAAAAGTCAAGCGCTACAAGCAACGAGGGAGCTGGTGTTAAAAGCTCCCTTTTTTTTGCGTTGAAGATGGGTGACGGTTTTTGATAGTTCAAGCCTTGCTATTTAAATGAACGTCCCCATATAACGTCATTCCGAGAAATTGTTACAGGTTCCATTTATGGAAACATACAAAATGACAGAGATACAGCGAGCAGATATTTTGATTCCGGTGTTGCCATTAAGAGATGTAGTGGTTTATCCGCACATGGTAATTCCTTTATTTGTCGGCAGGGAGCGATCGATTGATGCTCTGGATGCAGCCATGAAGGATAACAAACAGATTTTGTTGGTTGCACAAAAAGAAGCGGAAATTGATGAACCGGATTTTACCGATCTTTATCAGGTGGGGACGCTGGCCAATATTCTGCAGATGCTGAAACTGCCTGATGGCACCGTGAAAGTGCTGGTAGAAGGCAGTGAGCGCTGCAGAGTGCTGCATTATCAAGAAACAGAGAGTTTTTTCTCGGCTGCCGTACACAATATTGAAGATGTTCTAACACTGTCCGAGCAAGAACAAGAGGTATTGCAGCGCACGGTAATTGGTTCGTTTGATCAATATGTCAAATTGAATAACAAAATTCCGCCTGAAGTCTTGAATGCTCTGGCCGGTATCGATGATCCGAGCCGGCTTGCCGATACCATGGCTGCACATATGTCCTTAAAGGTCAACGAAAAGCAGGCTATTCTCGAAACCGCTGATATTGGTCAGCGACTGGAAAATTTAATGACGCTCATGGAAGGTGAGGTGGATTTGCTGGAAATGGAGAAAAGAATACGCGGGCGCGTCAAGCAGCAAATGGAGAAAAATCAAAGGGAATATTATCTGAATGAACAGATGAAGGCGATTCAGAAAGAGCTTGGTGAAATGGACGATGTCCCCAATGAAATTGAAGAGCTGGAAAAGAAAATTGAAGATGCCGGCATGTCAAAAGAAGCGAGAACGAAGGCGGAAGCTGAGCTTAATAAGCTCAGACTGATGTCGCCAATGTCGGCTGAGGCGACTGTGGTGCGCAATTACATTGACTGGATGGTCAACGTGCCCTGGAAGAAAAAGACCAAAGTGCGGCATGATTTGAAAGTGGCTGAACAAGTGCTGGAAACCGAGCATTATGGCCTGGAAAAGGTTAAAGAGCGTATTCTTGAGTATCTGGCTGTGCAGCAGCGGGTTAAGCAGCTTAAAGGCCCAATTTTATGCCTGGTTGGGCCTCCGGGAGTAGGAAAAACCTCATTGGGCGAGTCCATCGCACGCGCTACCAATCGCAAATATGTGCGCATGGCATTGGGCGGGGTGCGTGATGAGGCGGAAATTCGCGGTCACCGTCGGACTTACATAGGATCCATGCCGGGCAAGATTTTACAAAATCTGGCTAAAGTGAAAACGCGAAATCCCATGTTTTTGCTCGATGAAATAGACAAAATGGCGGCAGATTTTCGAGGAGATCCGGCGTCAGCCTTATTGGAAGTACTGGATCCGGAGCAGAATCATACGTTTTCCGATCATTATCTGGAAGTCGATTTTGACTTGTCCGATGTCATGTTTGTCGCGACTGCCAATACCATGAATATTCCGCCGGCCTTGTTGGACAGGATGGAAGTTATCCGCCTGGCCGGCTATACTGAAGATGAAAAAATCAATATTGCCTTACGTTACTTGATTCCTAAGCAGGTTAAAAATAACGGACTCGAAGAGCGGGAGATTGAGGTTACTGAAGCCGCCGTACGCGATATGATCCGGTATTATTCGCGTGAGGCCGGTGTTCGCAGTCTGGAACGGGAAATTTCGAAAATCTGTCGCAAGGTAGTGAAAGATTTATTGTTGGAACCGAAACAGGCGAGGGTAGTGGTCGCACCTGAGAATCTGGATCACTATTTGGGGGTTAAGCGCTTCAGTTATGGTCTTGCCGAAGAACAGGATCAGGTCGGGCAGGTGACAGGTCTGGCTTGGACTGAAGTGGGCGGCGAGTTACTGACCATCGAAACAGCAGTTATTCCTGGCAAGGGCAAGCACTCGGCAACCGGCAAGCTTGGCGAAGTCATGAAAGAATCGATCGAAGCAGCGATGACCGTAGTCAGGAGCCGCTCAGAAATTCTGGGCATAGATAATGAGCTGTTCCAGAACAATGATATCCATATCCATGTACCTGAAGGGGCCACGCCAAAAGATGGCCCTAGTGCGGGCATAGGTATGTGTACTGCCATTATTTCCGCATTGACCAAAATTCCGGTACGCGCAAACGTGGCAATGACCGGCGAGATTACCTTGCGTGGTGAAGTCTTGGCTATTGGCGGCTTAAAAGAAAAGCTCCTGGCGGCGCATCGAGGCGGCATCACAACGGTGTTGATTCCTGCAGAGAATGAGAAAGACCTGGTGGAAATACCCGAGAATATCAAGCGAAATCTGGATATCAAACCAGTGCACTGGATAGATGAAGTGCTGCAAGTGGCTTTACAGTACATGCCCGTTTCGATTGCCAAGATTGAAAGCGAGGAACAGAGCAAGACTGACGCTGATGCGGTCAAGGTAAAAAGCCAGGGTCTTACCGCGCATTAAAGCTAGTTTGCAGACGTGTAAAAAACCATAAAAGTTAAAGGGCTTATAGGGTGTGCAAGGCTTTAAAGCTTGACACTCTGTGAGCCCTGTTGATATAAATACCGTGGTTTCTTGTGTAGCAAGGTCTTGTACATAAGAATTAACATACGGATTTTTGCAGATAACAATCTTAAAATTGACTTCCTAAGGGGGAATGATGAATAAATCGGAACTTATTGATGCCATTGCTGAGTCTTCTGAATTAACAAAAGCAGATGCGGGTCGTGCTTTAGAAGGTTTTATTAGCGCAGTTTCAGGCGCGTTGGGTAAAGGGGATGCTGTTGCTTTAGTGGGTTTTGGCACATTCTCTGTCAAGGAAAGAGCCGAGCGTAAAGGCCGTAATCCACAAACGGGGGAAGAAATTACTATCAAGGCTGCAAAAATTCCTACATTTAAAGCTGGCAAATCTTTAAAAGACAGTGTAAACTAGCTCTTCTTTAGTCGGGTGCTTAGCTCAGCTGGGAGAGCATCGCCCTTACAAGGCGAGGGTCGGGGGTTCGAACCCCTCAGCACCCACCAGACTTTGGAGTGGTAGTTCAGTTGGTTAGAATACCGGCCTGTCACGCCGGTGGTCGCGGGTTCGAGCCCCGTCCACTCCGCCAAATTAAAACCTCGTACCGTCTGGTCCGGGGTTTTTTTTTGCTTATATGTACTTGTTTCTTTAGGACTGAGACTATGTTGACAACAATTAGAGAAAAAGCGCAAGGTGCTTTTGCATGGGTTATTTTGATAATCATTTGTGTACCTTTTGCATTATGGGGTATTCAGAATTATTTGGATACAGGGAAGGAAGCGCCAGTTGCTTCTGTAGGCGATAAGGATTTTTTTCAGCAAGATGTTAATAGAGCTTATGAGCAATACAGCCAAAATCTCCAGGGCATGGGGATTGATGAGCAAACGCTTAAGGCGCAAGCGCTGGACAAGCTAATTAAAGATGAGGTTTTATTGCAGTATGTGCATAAAGAAGGCCTGGTTATTAGCGATGACAGTGCCCGCGATTTTATAAGATCGCTAGAATATTTCCAGACCGACGGCAAATTTGATGACAAGCGCTATAAACAATTATTAGCGGCGCAGCGCATGACTTCTAGTGAATTTGTCAACAGAATCAAGAACGCCCTGGTCATGGAGCAGTTTCAGCGCAGCATTATCGATAGCGCCTTTACAACCCAATACGACGTTGAGCATTTCTTTAAAATCCAGAATCAGCAGCGTGATTTTGATTATGTGACGGTTCCAGTACCTAAACTTACCGAGCAGCCCCCGGAACAAGATATTGCGGCCTATTATCAGCAGCATCTGGACAGCTATAAAACGCCCGAACAAATTTCTGTTGAATATGTCGAGCTGGCGCTGGATGAGATCGCCAAAACGGTGACCGTGACAGAAGACAAGCTGAAAGCGTTCTATGAAGAGCAAAAAGACCAGTACACCACGGCGGAACGCAGGAAAATCAGTCACATTCTGTTTGCAATCAATGACAAGACTGATGAAAAATCAGCCTTGGCAAAAGCCTTGAAAGCCAAACAGGAATTGGCCACTAAAGATTTTGCGGCGTTGGCGGCCGAACAGTCGGATGATAAGTTAAGCGCTAAAAACGGCGGAGACTTAGGTCTTTTTAATGCCGGAGCCATGGAGAAAGCCTTTGATGATGCCGCCAGTACGCTGGCTCTAGGCGAAGTTTCAAATCCGGTCAAGTCGGCATTTGGCTATCATTTGATTAAAGTAACCGAATTAGCGCCCGGCGTAGTCAAGCCATTTGATGCGGTTAAAGCGGAAGTCAGCAAGGCCTATCAAAAGGCTCAGGCTGAAAATGCTTTTTATGAAGCAGGTGAAAAATTAACCGAATCGAGTTATGAAAATCCCGATAATCTGCAAACAGTTTCAGATGCTTTGAATATTCCGGTTAAAAAATCGGCATGGTTCACTCGAGACCAGGGCGAAGGTCTTGCCGCTGATCCAAAAATACGCACTGCCGCATTTTCGGAAGAAGTCCTGCAAGGCAACAATAGCGCGCCGGTAGAGCTGGGAGCGGATCGATTGGTGGTGTTGCGTATGCTGGAGCACAAGCCTGCCGCTACGCGTGCATTGGATGAGGTCAAACAGGAAGTCATTGCCACACTATTAAAAGAAAAAGCCAAACAACAAGCGGCAGAAACAGCGCAGAAGATTAAAGAGCGCCTGCAGGCGGGCGGCTCCATTCAGGCGATTGCAGCCGAAAACAAGCTGGAGATTAAAAAAATTACTGGCCTAACACGCAGCAGCGGTGAGCTGCCAGGACAATTGAGCCAAGACATTTTCAAGGCCGCTAAGCCGGTTGGCGGCAAACCAACTATCTTCACGGCATTGTTGCCCTCTGACGCACAAGTCGTGGTAAGTCTGTCGAAAGTAACTGAAGGCGCAATGACCGAGAATGATAAAAAACAGCTGGAACTGGCGACAAAGAATATTGCCAAGGCTATTGGCCAGACCGAATTCGATGCCGTGCTGAATAGCTTGCAAGAGGCAGCGGATATTTCAGTAAAAGCCGTCAAAGCCCAATAAATAGGCTGAAGCTGACAAAAAAAGGGAGCGTAACGCTCCCTTTTTTTGAGGTCTCAAAGCGGGATCAGGATGCTGCAAGGCCGGCAATGTTGTAACCGGCGTCAACATAGGTGATTTCACCGGTAATGCCGGAGGCCAGATCCGAGCACATAAATGCCGCTGCGTTACCGACTTCCTCAATGGTGACATTTTTCTTGAGGGGCGAAGTATCGGCCGCTTTGCTGAGCATGGCTTTAAAATCATTAATACCAGAGGCGGCCAGCGTTCTGATCGGGCCCGCGGAAATGGCGTTTACACGCGTACCCTCTGGCCCTAAAGCCACTGCCATGTAACGTACATTGGCTTCAAGACTGGCCTTGGCCACACCCATGACGTTATAGTTTGGAATCGCTCGTTCCGCGCCCAAATAAGTGAGTGTCAATAAGGAGCCGTTGCGGCCTTTCATCATGGCGCGTCCGGCTTTGGCCAGTGCGGTAAAGCTGTAGGAGCTGATGTCGTGGGCGATTCTGAAATTATCGCGTGTGGTGACGTCAACATAATCTCCGTTCAGCGCGTCACGCGGTGCGAAATGCGACCGAATGCACGATACAGTCCAATCCATCCCAATGCTGGCCCAGCTTGTCAAACACTGTATCGATATGTTCATCGATGCTGACATCGCATTCAATGGTAATTTTGGAAGCACATTGTTCCGCCATTTCTTCGACTCGACTTTGCAGCTTTTCATTTTGAAAGGTAAAAGCCAATTCAGCGCCTTCTCGATGCATGGCTTGAGCAATGCCCCATGCAATGGAACGATTACTGGCTAAACCTACAATCAAGACACGTTTGCCTTGCATAAAACCCATTTTTATCTCCCCGAGTGTTTGTTGATACAATAGTGTTCAAGTATCTATGAGCCTTTTATTGATGTCCAGTCTTTTGTCCCGGCAAACCGTTAGATTGTCACTCGCATTGTCCAACCTCCTGCTTCCATGCAGCCGATTGAATAGGCTAGCCGGCAACATTGGAGCAATAGTCCCAATCGTACTTGTCCTGCTGCTGAGTGCCTGTGATTTCTCGCAGCTCAATAATCCCTACCCGAAGGAAGAGGGAACGTTAGCTGTTTTATATGAGTCATTTTCTGAGCGCCCCAAGCATCTGGATCCGGCAGTTGCCTATAGTTCGAACGAATATGCCTTTATCGCGCAGATTTATGAGCCGCCGTTTCAATATCATTATCTCAAACGCCCTTATCAATTGAGTCCCTTTGACAGCAACCGGAATGCCAAAGATAGATTATCTGAATAGCCAAGAGGAAAAATTGGCTGTCCCGGTTAATGATCAGGACATTGCTTATACCGACTATATAATCGATATTAAGCCCCATATTCAATATCAGCCACATCCAGCGCTGGCGAAGAACGCCCAGGGTGATTATGTTTATCATCACTTAACAGAACAGCAAATTAAGAAACTCGGCGCTCTGCAGGATTTAAAGCAGACCGGCTCGCGCGAACTCACGGCAGACGATTATGTGTATCAGATCAAACGTCTGGCGCATCCGAAAATTCAGTCGCCGATCGCTGAAATGATGAAAAATTATATCGTTGGTTTTGACGAGTTTTCCAGGCGTGCCGCCGACAAGCAAAAAACAGCCATTAAAGATATGTCCATGGCGGGCGTTGCCGTCATCAACACCTATCAATACCGCATCCGCATCAAAGGCAAATATCCGCAATTTATTTACTGGCTGGCCATGCCGTTTTTTGCCCCGATGCCTTGGGAAGCGGATGCTTTCTATGAGCAGGCGGGTTTGAATGACAAAAACATCACGCTGGATTGGTTTCCGATAGGCACAGGCCCTTATCTGCTGGCAGAAAACAATCCCAACCGGCGTATGATTTTGCTTAAAAATCCCTTGTTCCATCCTGAAACCTATCCCACTGAAGGCGAGCCAGGCGATCAGGAAAAGGGATTACTGGCGGATGCGGGCAAAACGCTGCCGTTTATCGATAAAGTGGTTTTCATGCTGGAAAAGGAAACCATTCCTTACTGGAACAAATTCCTGCAAGGCTATTATGATGCTTCTGGCATTGCTTCGGACAGTTTTGACCAGGCCATCCAATTTACCGGCAGCGGCGGGGTTGCCTTGACGCCGTCCATGCTTGAAAAAGGCATTCAGCTTCAAACGGCGGTGACCACGTCTATTTTCTACTTGGGCTTTAATATGCAGGATGCCACCGTGGGCGGAGACAGTGAACAAGCCAGAAAGCTGCGCCAGGCCATTTCGATAGCCGTCGATTATGAAGAATACATCTCCATATTTATGAATGGTCGGGGCGTTGCCGCACAAGGCTTAATACCACCCGGCATTTATGGGCACGGCGAAGATCAAGCCGGCATCAATCCAACGGTTTATAACTGGGCAGGCGGCCGGGCGCAGCGTAAACCCTTAGAGGCCGCGCGGCACTTGATGGCGGAAGCCGGCTATGCTGACGGCATCGATCCAAAAACCCGCGAGCCGTTAATCCTGTACTTCGATACCACCTCAGTCAGTATTGATGACCGCCCTCGCATGAACTGGTATCGCAAGCAGCTAGAAAAGCTGGGCATCAAACTGGTTATTCGGGCGACGGATTACAACCGTTTTCAACAGAAAATGCGCACAGGTAACGCACAACTGTTTATCTGGGGCTGGAATGCCGATTATCCTGACCCCGAGAATTTTTTCTTTCTGCTGTACGGTCCAAATGCCAAAGTCACGCACGGCGGTGAGAATGCGGTCAACTACCAAAATCCGGAATTCGACCGCCTATTTGAACAGATGCGCAATATGGAAAATAGCGAGCAGCGCTACCGGATTATCCAGCAAATGCAGGCAATTGTCCGCGAGGATGCACCCTGGGTCTTTGGTTTTCATCCGAAGAATTTTTCGCTTTATCATGGCTGGTATAAAAATCTGAAACCGAATTTAATGGCCAATAACCAGCTTAAATATACACGTATCGATACGGTCGCCAGGGCAGAGCGGCGAGCGCAATGGAATCAGCCGGTGTTTTGGCCGTTGCTGCTGGCGCTAGCCTTGTTTGTGCTGGCATTGATCCCGGCGCTAACGGCTTATCGCCGTCGAACCCGGAAAACCCTGTCATGATCCAGTACATCATTCGTCGATTCTTATACGCCTTTCCCTTGCTGATGGGCGTAAATATTTTAACCTTTGTGCTGTTTTTTATCGTCAACAGCCCTGATGATATGGCGCGCATGCAGCTAGGCCAAAAACACGTCACCACTCAGGCCGTGGAAAACTGGAAACAGCAGCGCGGCTATGATTTGCCCCTGTTGTGGAATGCCAAAGCCCAAGGCGAAGAAAAACTCAGTCAAACCATTTTTTACCAGAAATCGGTAGGCTTGTTTTTATTTCGTTTTGGCGTTTCCGATAGCGGCAGAAATATCGCAGCGGATATCGCGCAGCGCATGTGGCCGAGTCTCGCCGTAGCCTTGCCCTCGCTCATCGTCGGTCTGCTGGTCAATATCAGTTTTGCCCTGATGATGGTGCTGTTCCGGCAGACTTACCTGGAACGCGCCGGCATGGTGCTGTGCGTGATATTAATGTCGGTGTCTTCGTTGTTTTATATCATCGGTGGCCAGTTTCTGATCGGTAAATTATTGATGCTCGTGCCCATCTCCGGATATGACAGCGGCCTGGCGGCGGTTAAATTTCTGGTACTGCCGGTGCTGATCGGCGTGTTTTCGGGTATCGGTTCCGGCGTACGCTGGTATAGAACTTTATTCCTGGAAGAGGTCGAAAAGGATTACGTACGCACCGCGCGTGCCAAAGGATTAAGCGAAACCCAAACCCTGTTCCGGCATGTGCTGCAAAACGCCATGATCCCGATTTTAACCGGCGTAGTCGTGGTCTTGCCGCTGTTGTTCATGGGCAGCCTGATTATGGAATCGTTTTTCAGTATCCCTGGCTTGGGCAGCTACACGATTGATGCCATTAACAGCCAGGATTTTGCCATTGTGCGCGCGATGGTGTTTTTGGGTTCGGTGTTATATGTCATAGGTTTATTGTTGACCGATATTTCTTACACCCTGGTTGATCCGCGTGTGAGGTTAACCTGATGGTCATTTTATGGACTGACGCGCTGATATTTCTGCTGCTTGCCGTCATGCTGATGCTGGGTTTTTATATGCGCAAACAAGCGCATATCAAACGGCCCTTGCAGCAGATAGCTCGCAGCAAAACCGGCATGGTTTCGCTAGTGGTGCTGGTTTTCTTTACGCTTATTGGTTTGCTGGATTCCGTGCATTTCAAATCGGCCAGCAGCAATGACATTGTCAGCGTGCTGGATGTCTGGGCAACGCCGCTCAGGGAGCAGGGCGAAAAAACCTATTCGGCGCCCTTTGCCGCCTATCTTTACAGCAAGGAAATGATGATGCAGGCCGATGGCACGCAGTTATGGGGTTATCCCCGTTTGCAATTTGGCGGCAGTCATTTAACCGATCCTGAAACCCAGAAACTCCGCCGATATTCTGCAAAAAGCCTGCTATGGGTTTGCGCAGGGTGCAGGTCTGGTGCTTTTCTTTATGTTTTTGTTATGGAGTGTGCTGCAAGAACAGCACAAGCCCTTCATGAACAGTTCCACGGCCAAAACAGTGTGGGCGGTCGTGTTTATGATTGTTTCGGTTAATTATGCATTGATTTATTTATCTGGTTATTATCATGTGTTCGGCACCGATAAAGTCGGCGAAGACGTTTTTTACCAGACCGTAAAAAGCATACGCACCGGCCTGGTGATAGGCACCTTGACGACCTTGATCATGCTGCCGATGGCCATCATCTTCGGCATACTGGCCGGCTTTTTTCGCGGCTGGGTCGATGATGTCATTCAATACCTTTACACCACGCTGAATTCCATTCCCAGTGTATTACTGATCGCCGCTTCCATTTTGATGGTGCAGGTGTATATGGCCAATCATGAAGAAGCCTATACCAGCGTACTGGTGCGCGCCGATATGCGGCTGCTGTTTCTCTGTTTGATACTGGGCGTCACCAGCTGGACTGGATTATGCCGATTGCTGCGGGCGGAAACCCTGAAACTTCGAGAAATGGAATATGTGCAGGCGGCACAGGCACTGGGCGTCAAACGCAGGATGATATTGCTGCGGCATATTCTGCCGAATGTCATGCATATCGTGCTGATCTCCGTTGTGCTGGATTTCAGCTCGCTGGTGTTGGCCGAGGCGGTGTTATCGTATATCAATATCGGCGTTGATCCGACGACCTACAGCTGGGGCAATATGATCAACGGTGCGCGCCTGGAAATGGCGCGTGAGCCTATCGTATGGTGGTCGTTATCGGCTTCCTTTGTATTCATGTTCGCCTTGGTGCTGGCCGCCAATCTGTTTGCCGATACGGTACGGGATGCGTTTGATCCTCGGCGGGGTGGCTATGAATAAGCCGATACTGGCGGTAGAACAGCTCAGTGTCACGTTTAACCGGAGCAATAAGGTAGTTGATGACATCAGTTTTGAAATTTACCCCGGCGAAACTTTTGCTTTGGTCGGTGAATCCGGTTCCGGCAAGTCGATAACGGCCCTGTCGGTGTTGAGATTGCTGCCCAATAATGCACAGCTTCAGGCCGTGGAAATCAGCCTGCAAGGGGATAATCTATTACACCGGTCTGAATTTGAGCTGTGCAAAATCCGCGGCCGGCGCATAGGTCTGATTTTTCAGGATCCGATGTCGTCGCTGAATCCGGTCATGACCATCGGCAGCCAAATTGAAGAAGTCGTTAAACTTCATTTTGGCTTGCCCCAGCAGGCGCTCAAACAACGCGTGCTGGAATTGTTGCAACAGGTGGAGATACCCGAACCGGCCAAACGCATGCAGGACTATCCACATCAATTGTCCGGCGGACAGCGGCAGCGGGTCATGATTGCCATCGCTTTGGCGGGTAAGCCGGATTTACTGATTGCCGATGAGCCGACGACCTCTCTGGATGTGACCATTCAGGCGCAAATATTGGCGTTGCTGAAAACCATCCAGCAGCAAACCGGCATGGCCTTGTGGCTGATCAGTCATGATTTGGCGCTGGTGTCCACTTTGGCAGACCGTGTTGCGGTGATGCAGCAGGGTAAAATTGTTGAGACAGGTCTCACTGCGGAGTTCTTCAGTCAACCCAAACATCCGTATACCCAAAAGTTATTGGCGGCCTTGCCGTCGATGCAGAGTTGTTTAACGCACAGCATCGAACAAAAGCCGCCTTTATTAGAAGTGCGCGATTTCTCTTGTCACTATCCCATACGCAAGGGCATTTTCAAGCGCGTGGTCGATTATGTCAGAGCCGTTGATGGTGTCAGTTTTGATATACAGCAGGGCAAAACCCTGGCCTTGGTCGGGGAATCCGGTTGCGGCAAGACCACGCTGGGCAAAAGCCTGTTAAATCTGATACCTGCCAGTGGCGGGCAAGTCAAAATCAATGGCGTTGAACTGAGCAGTTTAAGCGGCGAAAGTTTACGGCTACAACGCGCGCATATTCAGATTGTATTTCAAGATCCCTTTTCCTCAATGAATCCACGCATGCTGGTTGGGGATATTATCGCTGAGGGCATTGGCGCCCTGCATCCGGAGGTTAGTGTCGAGGCGCGCAAGGCACGCGTTGCGCAGTTATTGCAGCAAGTCGGTTTGCCGGAAGATTCAGCGCTGCGTTATCCGCATGAATTTTCCGGTGGTCAGCGGCAACGCATTTGTATCGCGCGCGCCCTGGCCGTTGACCCTAAACTGATCGTCTGCGATGAGCCGACCAGTGCGCTGGATGTCTCCGTGCAGGCGCAGATCATTGAATTGCTGAAGACCTTGCAACAGGAGCAAGGCGTCAGTTTTCTGTTCATCACCCATGATTTGGCTGTGGTTGCAGAAGTCGCCGATGATGTCGCGGTAATGTATCAAGGCAAAATTATTGAGCAGGGTCCGGTGGCGCAGGTGCTGAGCCGGCCGCAGCAAGCCTATACCAAAAAACTGTTATCGGCGGTGCCAGTTTTGCAAACAGAAAGTTTGAAAACCCCGCTTAATCCAGAAGTGTTAAAATAAATTTACAGTTTTTAACCATTCCCCGTTTTATCAGTTATTAAGGAAAAAGTTTCATGAATAAGAAGATAACCAAAGCAGTGTTCCCCGTGGCCGGTTTAGGTACGCGCTTTTTGCCTGCAACCAAAGTCACTGCCAAAGAAATGTTGCCTATCGTTGATAAGCCTTTGATGCAATACGCCGTTGAAGAAGCTGTTGCCGCCGGCATCGATACCCTGATTTTCATTACCGGCCGTACCAAAAACGTGATAATGGATCATTTTGATAAGGCCTATGAGCTTGAGAAAGAACTGGAAGCCAGAGGTAAGGATGACGCCTTGAAGATGCTTCAAGAGCTTTTACCGGCGCATGTGTCCTGTGTTTTTATCCGTCAGTCTGAGGCTTTGGGCTTGGGTCATGCCGTTTATTGCGCCCGGCCTGTGATCGGCGATGAGCCGTTTGCAGTGATCTTGCCGGATGATTTGATTGAAGATGGCAACCGCGGCTGTATGGCGCAAATGGTTCGTCTTTATGAGGAGAAGCAGTCGTCTATTCTGGGTGTTGAAAGGGTTCATCCTTCAGAAACCGGCAGCTACGGCATCGTGAAAACGGCTGAATTTTCAGGCCCATCCGGGGTGGTCGAGCTGATTGTTGAAAAACCAAAGCCTGAAGTAGCACCGTCAAATCTGGCCGTGGTCGGGCGCTATATTTTAACGCCGGCCATTTTCGATAAAATCAAGAATACAGGCCGGGGCGCGGGCGGTGAAATTCAATTAACCGATGCGATTGCTGATTTATTGGCGGATGAGCAGGTGCTGGCCTATGAGTTTGAAGGCAGACGTTTTGATTGCGGTGCCAAACTGGGATTTTTAATTGCTAACGTGGAATATGGCCTGATGCACAAAGATCTAAAGGATGGCTTTTCAGCTTATCTGAAGGACTTGGTACAAAAGCAAAAAATGTAATTGCTAGCGGAGCTTACCTTTGTAGTAATTGAGGCCCCTAATTGCGACCGGAAGGCGTCGCTTTTATGTTCACTTCTAATAATTTATGCTTCAAGCATATCCACTTAGCCAGAAAGCCGAACGCGTTATGAATGTTCTCATTGTTGCGAAAGTCTATCGTAATCAATTGCGGCCTATGCGCCTTGGCATGGCGCTGTTTGTCAGCCTGATGAGCGGGTGTGCGTCTGATCCGCCAGTGCGGGTATTGCCTTCTGTTGAGTCGAAACCGCAGACGTACCGGCATAAAGCGGCCTATAACAGGCCCTATAAAGTTAAAGGTAAAACCTATTACCCATTAACATCGGCTGTTGGCTACCGGGAGCAGGGTATGGCTTCCTGGTATGGTTCCGAATCCGGTAATCGTACGGCCATGGGCACCCGCTTTAATCCACAAGGTTTATCGGCAGCACACAAAACGCTGCCGTTACCGACAAAAGTGCGGGTAACCAATTTGCATAATGGCCGTCATATTGATGTCGTGGTAAATGATCGCGGCCCATTCAAGAAAGGCAGGCTCATTGATCTGTCCCACGGCGCTGCAAAAAGGCTGGGTATCCGTGGTCTGTCTAAAGTTGAAGTGGAGTATTTGGAAGATCTGTCCAGCGCTGACTAATGGTTTAGCTTTTAGTCAGGGATATTTTTGCAAAACCGCCGTTCTCGGTCCGCAGGTTGGTCACTTGTCCCTGATAGAGGCGGGCCGATAGTCCGAGGATACGATTTCGATAAGCGATCAGTCGATAGTCTGTTTTATAATTTACAGTCGCGCTGATTTGGGTGATTGAGGCAGGAATGTATTGCTGTATTAATGTGTTATGCGGATTGAATTCGGCAAATTTGCTTTTGGTCAGTTTGGCGCCGACATAAACGCCCCGGCTGGCATAGCCGGTATCGGGTTTGAATACCCATTGCTTGCGTGTGCGCCAGCCTTCTTCAGGTGACAGCGAATCCAGCAGCCGCGTTTGCGGTATGGTCTGGGCAAAAAGGTTTTTTTCCTGCGCGCTTAAGCCTAAGGCATCGAGTACAGCGGGATCGGACCACAGTATCATGCGCTGCTTATCGGCCAGCAAGCCATAGGTATGGGGATTTGGACTCAGGCAAACCTGAGCGTTCAGCCATGCTTGCTGGATAGCCTGCATGGCCGGTGTTTGCAGATAAAAATCACAATGCCGGTTATAAATCATATCGATAGGCAGACCGTGAACAGAAAGCCCGCTGCTTTCGGCCGTGATGTCTTCAGGTGCAGCAATCACAACATCAATCCCGGCTTGCCGAAACAGGGCGGCGAAAACCTGCATTTCTGTATAAAGAAACTGTTGCTCTGGATGTTCGTCCACAATGGCAATACGTTTTGGCCGAGCATCTGGTTGTTTGCAAAACAGCGCATAGTCATCAATAAAAGTGTTCAACAGTTTGCTGCCGAATCGGGCAGGGAATGCAGTGGCATCGGCCTGGTAGCATAAACAGGCGAACCAGGCGCCCCCGGCATTGGTATTGACTTCAATTAAACGCGGGCCGGATGCGCTGAGATGAAAATCATATCCCATCATGACGGCATGATGGCCTGGATTCAATCGCGCCGTTGCCGGTAGCTTATTGGCAATCAGGTCTTGATAGGCAGGATTCTGACTGAGTTTGTACAGCGCTTTCACCAGTCTGATCATTTGCCGTAGATCGCTGGTTGGTAATTCGACGTGATAGGGACTGATAGGGTAGGGGTGATGATTCATTGTGACTTCATGAGGGCAGGCATTTTACATGGATAGTTCAGAAAGGGGCCTTGATATATAAGTTTATAGCGCTCTTTCGCCACGTTTCTGGCAGTACTGCCTCATTCTGCGTGTAGTTTCGCTATTTAGCAGATATTTTTTTGGTGCGGCAAATTACCGCCAGGAAAGTCGATTATCATCAGGTTTTTTCCGCTGTGCTGCTATAAAAAGTGGCAGCTGAAGCCTCTTTGGGGCAAAGGGATCGCATAATCAATAAAATCCGTGAGATTCCAAATCCAGGATCCATGTTGATCAGTTAGACACGTTGTGGGGCAAGCGCTATCTGCGTTTTTTTATCCACCACTGATCATTCATGTCGTGTTTTGGGTTCATCCACCATTGTTCATTCCTATTGGATTGTTCCTGCTTATCGCCTTGTTCATGCGGGCGGCCATGTTCCTGCCCACTCCAGTCATCATGTCGCCGCCGAGGAATATCGCGTTGATCATGCGGATGCCGGTAAAATGGCATATAGGGTGATGTATAGGTATTTTGAGCAGGGGTGTTTCTTAGCGCCTCTGTCTGTTCCCTGATGGCATTGGTTTGTCTGCTGAGTTCTTTTGCTTTAGCTTCCTCAATTTGCAGGGCTCTTTCCTTGTCTCGCTCGGCTTGCTCCGTCTTTCGGCGTTGCTCTTCTTCTGCCAAATACGCTTTAGTCTGTTTCTGAGCCTCCAGTTGCCTTTCTTTACTGATATCCTTAATCTTCAGTGGAGGTTTATTGGGGGCGTTTTCGCAAGGGTGCTGTTGATAAACAGTCTTGCCACCATTGCCACATTTATAGACATCGGCATTAGCAGATGCGGCGCCCAAGGCCGTGGTAACCAGATAAAGGAGGGTATGAAATTTCATAAATCTGTTAACGGAAAAAAATATGCAGTCTCAATTATCAGCTGCTCAAACTGCACAGGCTGCTAATCAGCTGTTTAACTGACATGTGTTGGGGCCTGGACTATTGTTTAAGCGGTTATAAACTGTTTTAGACAATTAGAGATGACCAATTAAAATGATCTGCTTAAATTTGGTGGTCTCTTTTATAGCAATAAAAAACCCGCTAATTATTAAACTTAGCGGGTTTTTGTGCTTCAAAAAGCTACTTGAAGCTTCTATTTGGTGCCGATGGCCGGATTTGAACCGGCACGACTTGCGTCACCACCCCCTCAAGATGGCGTGTCTACCAATTTCACCACATCGGCAATATACGATATTAAACGTTGTTCTAATTAGTTTGCTACCGGATTGTTTACGGTATTTTTCTTTTCCTGAATTGTTGTGGGCGCGGACTCGGGACTGGCTTTTTTCTCTTCTGGGCCCGTCACTTTACTTGGCGCTTGCTCAGCAGCCGGCTTGGATGCAGGGGCTGGTATGCTTTCAGGCTTGACGGTTGCAGGAACTGAGGGCACGCTGTTTATGCTTTTAGCGCCATCGACGTCGGGAATGCCTAGTGTGTCTTTCTCAACTTCTGGCGTGCTCATGAAATCATAGACATTGCCACCTTGATTGCCGCTTAGGATAGCTAGCCCAAGGCTGGTTGTAAAAAACAAAGTCGCGAGAATTGCTGTTGATCGGGATAAAAAAGAAGCCGCGCCCTGAGCGCCAAAAACAGTGCCGGACGAACCGGTGCCAAAAGCAGCGCCGGCATCAGCGCCTTTGCCTTGCTGCATCAAGACCAAGCCTATAACGCCCAAACCCAATAAAACGTGAATAACAATTATTACCTGATACATAAAAAGTCTGAGTTACTCTAAATCGAATGATATATCTTTAAAAAGGAGTCGGCATCCAGCGAAGCTCCGCCAATTAAACCGCCGTCTATATCCGGCATGGCAAACAAGCCTTGGGCGTTGTCCGCCTTGACGCTGCCGCCGTATAAAATTTGTACCTTTTCGGCAATGGCCTGATCTTTAGCGGCCATGTACTGACGAATATATTGATGAACTTCTTGCGCCTGTTCATCGCTTGCTGTTTTGCCAGTGCCTATCGCCCAAACCGGTTCATAGGCAATGACGGCGGTTTTAAATGCGTCTATGCCGGCAAGACTGATTACCGCACTGAGTTGCTCATCGATAACTGCAAATGTTTGATCCTTTTCACGCTGTTCCAGGGTCTCGCCTACGCATAGAATAGGGATGATGCCCTGTGTTTGCGCCTGGCAAAAGCGGGCGGCCACCGATTCGTTGGTGTCGCCATAATAACTACGACGTTCGGAGTGGCCGACGAGTGCATATTTGCAACCCAATTCCTTTAACATGGAGGCTGAAATTTCACCGGTATAAGCGCCGGATTCCTTGTCAGCGACGTTTTGCGATCCTAATGCCAGCGGGGTATTTTTAGCCAGTTCGGCCACGGCAGGCAGATAAACATACGGTACACAGACGGCGATGCCTGCGCTGCCTGAGCCAATGCCGTTTATGATGGCTTTTGCAAGTGATTCGGAACTGGCACGGGTGCCATTCATTTTCCAATTTCCTACAACCAGAGACTGACGCATGTTTATACTCTCATATAGAATCAAACCACTTATGATATAGACTAAAGACGCTTAATTCAAGCGCCTATTGCTTTCTTGACATCGTCAGCCAGTTGTTGCGCGTACTTATTGACTAGATCTGCATTTTCGCCTTCGACCATTACGCGGATTAATGGCTCTGTTCCGGATGCCCTGAGTAATACACGGCCTTTGTCGGCCAGTTTTTGCTCAACTGACTTTACGGCTTTTTGTATGGTCTCATTGTCATCCAGGTTCACTTTTGTATTGGCTTTGATGTTGATGAGAACTTGTGGGTATTTTTCCATGCCGGATTTCAGTTCGAACAGATTTTTTCCACTGTGCCGCATTTCAGCCATGACTTGCAATGCCGAAATAATTCCATCACCGGTTGTTGTTCTGTCCAGGCAAATAATATGTCCGGAGTTTTCTCCGCCCAGAATGGCTTTATTTTCAACCAGCATTTCCATGACATAGCGGTCACCCACTTTGGCACGCAATAGATTAATGCCCAGCCGTTTCAGGCCATGTTCCATGCCTAGGTTGGTCATTAAGGTACCTATTACCGGCCCGGATAACAAACCTGATTCCATTCTGGCTTTAGCGATGATATAGATGAGTTCATCGCCATCGACGATTTCGCCTTTGTGATCAACCATGACGACGCGATCGCCGTCACCGTCCAGCGCGATTCCGAGATCTGCCCGATAAGCCAGCACCGTGGCAACCAATTTATCCGGGTTGGTTGAGCCGCATTCCTCATTAATGTTGAGCCCGTTTGGTGACGTGCCAATGGTAACTACTTCTGCGCCCAATTCTCTGAAAACGTGCGGTGCGATATGATAAGTTGCGCCATGAGCACAATCAATGATGATCCTCATGCCGTTAAAATCAAGCCCGGGCGGCACGCTGGCCTTGCAGAATTCAATGTAGCGGCCGGCCGCATCGACAATACGTTTTGCCTTGCCCAGTTTCGATGATTCCACCGTGGTCATGGGTGAATCAATGAAATGTTCTATTCTTTCTTCAATTTCATCGGGCAGCTTTATGCCTTGTACTGAAAAAAATTTAATGCCATTATCGTAATAAGGGTTATGGGAGGCGCTGATGACGATGCCTGCTCGCGCTCTAAACGTCCTTGTCAAATAGGCTATGCCCGGCGTGGGCATTGGCCCTAGCAAATGGGTATCGACACCGGCTGCGGTCAGGCCGGCTTCCAGTGCGGATTCAAACATATAGCCCGAAATGCGGGTATCCTTGCCCACCAGCACAAAACCATAGCCTTCTTTGGCAAAAACCCGGCCGGTAGCCCATCCTAATTTCAACAAAAAATCAGCTGTTATGGGTGGTACGCCAACTTTGCCTCTGATGCCGTCGGTTCCAAAATATTTTTTTGTCATGAATCTAAATCCTGTTGACTGGAGAATGTAGATATCCTCGTTATGCGGGGATAGAGGCGGCTATCAAAATGATTTGTCGCCTAATTTTGAGTAACTTTAGCAGCTTTTAGCCTATTTTTTTCCATAAAAAAAAGAGAGGTTTTTTAAGCCTCTCTTTCAATTTGAGCGGGGGCAAAACTTTTTTAGCTTTGCTCAGCTGTTCCACCTATCGTGGGCTCAGCTTTTTTGTCGTCTTTTTCTTTGGTTTCATCGCCAGTTACACCGCTTTTAGGCGGGGTATCATCCCAGCCTTGAGGATCTCTAACCGGTTTTCGCGCCATCAAGTCGTCAATTTGATACTTGTCAATGGTCTCATACTTCATTAATGCCTCGGCCATGGCGTGAAGAATGTCTATATTCTCTTTTAGAATTCTTTCTGCACGCTCATAGTTGCGGTCGATAAATGATCGGATTTCTTCATCGATGGTATGGGATGTTTCTTCGGCAACGGTTTTATGTTGGGTAACCGAACGGCCCAGGAAAACCTCGCCTTCTTCTTCGCTATACGCCAAAGGTCCCAAACGTTGCGAAAACCCCCATTTGGTGACCATATTTCTGGCTAGCTCAGTGGCGCGCTCAATATCGTTTGAAGCACCGGTACTGACCTGTTCCCAGCCAAAAATCATTTCTTCGGCAATGCGGCCGCCATATAAACTGGAGATCATGCTGTCCAGTTTTTGTTTACTGGCACTGTACTGATCCCGTTCCGGCAGGAACATGGTAACGCCTAATGCGCGTCCTCTGGGCATGATGCTGACCTTGTAAACAGGGTCATGTTCAGGAACCAGGCGGCCGACAATGGCATGGCCGGCTTCGTGGTAGGCCGTCATTTTCTTTTCTTTCTCATTCATCACCATGGAAGTCCTTTCGACTCCCATGATCAATTTGTCCTTGGCTTTTTCCAAATCGACCATGCTGACCAGGCGTTTATTCATTCTCGCGGCAAATAAAGCCGCCTCATTGATCAGGTTCGCCAAATCCGCTCCAGAGAAGCCGGGCGTGCCTTGGGCAATATATTTGACTTCTACGTCATCAGCGGCTGGTACCTTTTTCATATGGACTTTAAGAATCTGCTCTCGGCCTTTGACATCAGGCAGCCCCACGGTAACCTGGCGATCGAACCGACCGGGTCGTAATAAGGCCTGATCCAATACATCGGGACGGTTGGTGGCGGCAATGACAATAATGCCTTCGTTGCCTTCAAAACCATCCATTTCAACCAACAACTGGTTTAAGGTCTGTTCCCGTTCATCATTGCCGCCGCCTAGACCGGCGCCGCGCTGACGGCCGACCGCATCAATTTCATCAATGAAGATAATGCAGGGGGCGTGTTTTTTGGCCTGTTCAAACATATCACGCACCCGGGAGGCGCCGACACCAACGAACATTTCAACAAAATCAGAGCCGGAAATGGTGAAAAAGGGTACTTTGGCTTCCCCGGCGATGGCTCTGGCCAACAGCGTTTTGCCTGTGCCGGGCGGGCCAATCATCAGGGCTCCACGTGGAATTTTTCCGCCCAGGCGCTGATATTTCGCCGGATCTTTAAGGAAATCAACCATTTCCACAACTTCTTCTTTGGCCTCGTCACAGCCCGCAACGTCTGCAAAGGTGACCTTTATTTGGTCTTCTTCCAGCATACGCGCTTTGCTTTTCCCAAAAGTCATGGCGCCGCGGCCGCCGGCTGCTCCTCCCTGCATTTGCCGCATGAAGAATACCCACACAGCTATCAGCAACAGCATCGGCCCAAACGAAACCAGCAACTGCATCAACATCGAAGGCTGTTCGGGAGGAATGGCTTTGATTTCAACGCCATTAGCCAGCAAATCATCGACCAGATGCGGATCATTAGGCGCATAAGTCTTGAATTTTTGGCCACTCTGCATTTTGCCTTTGATGACATTGTTGTCAATCATGACCTGTTGCACTTGCCCCGTTTTTACCGATTCGATGAATTGGGAATAAGACACGGACGAATCGGTGCGGTCATTCTGAGGGCCAAAATTATTAAAAATGGACATCAATACAACGGCAATGACGACCCACAGGATTATGTTTTTTATCATATCGTTCAATTTACACGCCCTAGGCCTGAATGCCTGCCGGTTTAAAAACTCAATCATTATATCAGGAATACTATTCCTAATTGTCGCTATTTATCCCGCCTTTACCGGGTACCAAAAGTTGAGAGTGATAATGCTACATTTGTTATGTAAGGTGAATATAAGGCCTAAGTGAAGCTTATTTAAAGCCCTTGGCCAAAATATAAACCTCATTACTGCGTGGTCTGGATGCTTTTGGCTTTCTAATGACCACTTTTGCAAAAGATTGCTGTACTTCTTGATAGAAGAGTTCAAAACCTTCGCCGTGAAATAATTTAACCAGAAAAGCCCCGCTTTTCGCTAATAGCTGTTCTGGCGGTGTCCAAAGCTAGCTCGCCAAATAAATGGATCTGGCCTGATCGACGCCTTTATTGCCACTCATGTTCGGCGCCATATCGGACATGACCAGATCCACCGGCGCGCCGTCAAGAATGACAAATAGTTCATCCAGGACAGCCTGTTCGCGAAAATCGCCCTGGATAAAATCCACACTTTCAATGGGATCCATAGGCAAAATATCCAGTGCAATGAGTTTGTGTTTTTTTCCGATAAGCTGGCGTGCAAATTGTGACCATCCGCCCGGCGCGGCCCCCAAATCTATGATGTTCATGCCCGGCTTGATGATCTGGTCCTTTTCCTGAATTTCCTTGAGTTTAAAAACCGCTCTCGACCGGTAGCCCTGCGCCTGAGCCATTTTGACATACTCATCCTGGAAATGTTCCTGCATCCAGCGATTGCTGCTTTTACTTCGTCCCATGCGTATTGATTTAGTGTAAAATTATGATTTTGATTTAGGAAAGATTTAAGAGTGAACGCTGCAGATAAGAAAAAATTTCGGGCTCAGGCTCATGGCTTAAAACCCGTGATTATGATCGGTCAAGCCGGATTGACTTCGGCCGTCTTGGCGGAGATAGAGTTGGCGCTGGATACTCACGAACTCATTAAAATAAAAATTCGTGCCGAACGTGAAGCAGCGCAAGCAAATTAGCGAGAAAATCTGTAGCGATACCGGCGCAGCACTGATTCAAACGATTGGCCAAATTGCAGTTATTTACCGTGTAAATCCGAATAAATAATAAAGACCCGGCGAAAGGCTTGAAAATCCAAGCCTTTCGCCGGGTGGCACGCCCCCACATTTTCGCATTCAAATGTATTGAATGGAGATGATTTCATACTCAACATTGCCGCCCGGCGCTTTCACCGTAACAATATCTCCAGCTTCTTTGCCAATTAATGCGCGCGCAATCGGCGAGCCGATTGAAATGCGGTTCTCCTTGATATTGGCCTCGTCTTCACCAACAATCTGATAAGTTACCTTTCTTTCAGTTTCAATGTCTTCGATTTCTACGGTCGCGCCAAACACCACCTTTCCATTGGCATCGACCTTGGTAACGTCAATAATTTGTGCATTGGACAATTTACTCTCAATTTCTGAAATACGCCCCTCGGCAAAACTTTGCTGCTCTTTCGCAGCATGATATTCGGCGTTTTCTTTCAAATCACCGTGCGCTCTGGCGGTGGCAATCGATGCAATGATGCGCGGACGCACAACCGACTTTAATTCCTCCAATTCGGCCCGCAATTTTTCTGCGCCCTTTACGGTAAGAGGTACTTTATTCATTCTGATACAACTCCAAAAATATAACTTATCGATCCCTCATGGGGATTCACATCATCGGGCAATTACCGAAAAGCCTTATGCAGATCCTGCAAGCAGTTGACATCGCCGGCATCAAGCTCCCCCAAGGCATAGCAGGCTGCTCTTGCGCCCGCCATGGTGGTGTAATAGGTTACCCGATGCTGCAATGCTTCGCGGCGCATGGTGAACGAATCGGTAATGGCTTTTTTGCCTTCTGTGGTATTAATAATCAGCTGGATCTGGTCATTTTTGATCATATCCACGGTATTAGGCCGGCCTTCGTTGACTTTATAAACGATTTCGCAAGGAATACCTGCCGTTTTCAGGACTTTTGCAGTACCGCTGGTTGCGACAATCTCATATTTTTTGGCTACCAGCATTCTGGCAATATCAGGCGCTTTAGCCTTATCGGCATCGCGTATGCTAATTAGCACTTTACCGCTTTGATTTAAATTGACACCGGCGGCACGCTGAGATTTGGCAAACGCCTCGCCAAAGGTTTTGCCTACACCCATGACTTCGCCGGTCGACTTCATTTCGGGCCCCAACAAGGGGTCGACGCCTGGAAATTTAACAAAGGGGAACACCGCTTCTTTAACCGAATAATAGGCAGGAATGCGCTCTTCGGTAACGCCTTGCTCGGCCAGCGATTGACCAACCATGACGCGGGCCGCAATTTTGGCCAGCGGATAGCCCGTGGCCTTGGACACAAAAGGTGCAGTCCGTGAGGCTCTTGGATTGACTTCGAGCACATAAATATCTTCGCCCTGAATGGCAAACTGGGTATTCATCAAGCCTCTTACACCCAAGGCTTCCGCCATCTTGGCCACCTGTTCGCGCAATTTGTCCTGAAGGGCAGGGGCTAACTCATAGGGCGGTAAGGAGCAGGCCGAATCGCCCGAATGTATCCCTGCCTGTTCAATGTGTTCCATCAGGCCGCCGATTAAAACGCGTTCGCCATCATAAATGGCATCGACGTCCATTTCAACTGCGTCATCCAGAAAGCGATCCAGCAATACCGGCGAGTCATTGGACACACTAACGGCTTCTTTCATATAACGTTGCAGGCCTTCTTCGTTGAAGACGATTTCCATGGCCCGGCCGCCTAATACATAAGAAGGCCTGACTACCAACGGGTAGCCCAGTTCTTTGGCGGCATTAAGCGCCTGCTCAACAGAGCGGGCGGTGGCATTGGGTGGTTGTTTTAAATCCAGGCGCTCCAGTAATTTTTGAAAGCGCTCACGATCTTCAGCCAAGTCGATTGAATCCGGCGATGTGCCGATGATGGGCGCGCCAGCCGCTTCCAGTGCGCGCGCCAATTTTAAGGGGGTCTGGCCGCCATACTGAACGATGACGCCCTTGGGCTGCTCAAGATGCACAATTTCCAGGACATCTTCCAGTGTTAAGGGTTCGAAATATAATCGATCCGACGTATCAAAATCGGTGGAAACGGTTTCGGGATTGCAGTTGATCATGATGGTTTCATAACCATCTTCACGCAGGGCTAATGCGGCATGTACGCAGCAATAATCGAACTCGATACCCTGGCCGATACGATTGGGCCCGCCACCGAGAATAATGATTTTTTCTTTATCGGAAACCCGCGCTTCGCATTCGTCTTCATAGGTTGAATATAAATACGCTGTATCCGAGGAAAATTCGGCGGCGCAGGAATCGATGCGTTTATAAACCGGGCGGATGCCCTGTTTATGGCGCACATTGCGCACTTCGGTTTCGGAGGTGTCCAGTAGTTTGGCAAGACGCTGGTCTGAGAAGCCTTTGCGCTTAAGCTTGTAGAGTTCGCCGTCTTGTAACGTGGCCAGGGTTTTGGTTGCCAGCGATTTTTCAGTAACGACTAAATCTTCAACTTGGGCAAGAAACCAGGGATCAATTTTACTGGCTTCGTGCACTTCTTCGAGGCTCATGCCGCTACGAAAGGCATCGGCGACATAAAGCAGTCGGTCAGGGCCTGGGTGACGCATTTCGCGTTGCATTTTTTCAGCGGCATCATCGGCAGTAAGCTCGATGATTTCATCAAGTCCACTGATGCCAATTTCCAGTCCGCGCAGGGCTTTTTGCAGGGATTCCTGAAAAGTCCGTCCTATCGCCATGACTTCACCCACGGATTTCATTTGTGTGGTCAAACGATCATCCGCCTGGGGAAATTTTTCAAAGGTAAAGCGTGGCACCTTGGTCACCACATAATCTATGGAAGGTTCAAACGATGCCGGTGTTGCGCCGCCGGTGATTTCGTTTTTCAACTCGTCCAGCGTATAGCCAACCGCCAGTTTTGCCGCCACTTTGGCAATCGGGAAGCCGGTCGCTTTTGAGGCCAATGCGGAGGAGCGAGACACCCGTGGATTCATTTCAATGACGATCAAGCGTCCGTCTTTGGGATTAATCGCTACCTGCACGTTGGAGCCGCCGGTGTCTACGCCAATCTCGCGTAACACAGCCAACGAGACATTACGCAGGATTTGATATTCTTTATCGGTCAAGGTTTGCGCGGGCGCTACGGTAATGGAGTCGCCGGTATGCACGCCCATCGGATCGAAATTTTCAATGGAACAGACGATGATGCAATTGTCTTTTGAATCACGTACGACTTCCATTTCGTATTCTTTCCAGCCCAGCACCGATTCTTCGATCAATAATTCGTTAGTGGGCGATAAATACAGGCCGCGTTCACAGATTTCCAGAAACTCTTCCTTGTTGTAGGCGATGCCGCCGCCGCTGCCGCCCATGGTAAATGAAGGCCGGATAATGGTTGGATAGCCCACTTCCTGCTGCGCTGCCAGCGCTTCTTCGATCGAATGCGCGGTTTTTGATTTGGCGACTTCAAAGCCGATTTTGCGCATGGCCTGATTGAACAGCGCACGGTCTTCGGCTTTATGAATGGCTTCCTTGGTGGCGCCAATCATCTCCACACCATATTTTTCCAGCACCCCGTTGGCATCAAGAGCCAGCGCGCAATTCAATGCGGTTTGGCCGCCCATGGTCGGCAATATGGCATCGGGGCGTTCTTTGGCAATGATTTTTTCCACGGTTTGCCAGTCGATGGGCTCGATGTAGATGGCATCGGCCATATCCGGGTCGGTCATAATGGTGGCTGGATTGGAGTTCACCAGAACGACGCGATAACCTTCTTCCCTTAGTGCTTTACAGGCTTGCGTGCCTGAATAATCAAACTCGCAAGCCTGACCGATAACAATGGGGCCGGCACCCAGTAGTAAAATCGATTTTATGTCGGTTCTTTTTGGCATTTTGTCTGTTGCTCTGCTGATTATTGGCTGGCTTGTGGTTCCATCATGTCGATGAAGCCATCAAACAAGGATTCAACGTCATGCGGCCCAGGGCTTGCTTCAGGATGGCCCTGAAAACTCATGGCAGGGCAATCGGTTCGAGCTATGCCCTGCAAGCTGCCGTCGAACAAGGAATGATAAGTCGCTACCAGATTGGCGGGAAGACTGGCTTCATTGACTGCAAAGCCGTGATTCTGACTGCTAATCATGACGCGGCCGGTGGCTTTTTCCTGAACAGGATGATTGGCGCCGTGATGGCCGAATTTCATTTTTTCGGTTTTGGCGCCGCTGGCTAAAGCCAGTAACTGATGGCCCAGGCAAATGCCGAATACCGGAATGTTTTTCGCCAGGATGGTTTGGATAGCCTCAATTGCATAAGTACACGGCTCAGGATCGCCCGGGCCATTGGACAGGAATACGCCATCGGGATTCATGGCCAGGACGGTTTCTGCGGATGTGGTTGCCGGTACTACCGTTATGCGGCAGCCGCGATTTGCCAATAATCTCAGGATGTTGCGTTTAATGCCAAAATCGTAGGCGACAACGTGCTTGGTCAGGTTTTTCGCTGGCCTATGACCGTTGTGCAGATCCCAGACATTTTCAGTCCATTCATAAGGCGCGGAGGCAGTGACCTCTTTTGCCAGATCCATTCCTTTTAGCCCTGGAAAACTTTCAATCGCCGTTTTTGCCGCATCCAGATCTAATGACTCGCCAGCCATGATACAGCCCCGTTGAGCGCCTTTATCGCGCAATAAACGTGTCAGTTTGCGGGTATCAATATCGGCAATGGCGACCACCTTGTTATCCAGCAGATACTGCTGCAGAGTCTTTTCGCTGCGCCAGTTGCTGGCCAGTATCGGTAAATCCCTGATCACCAGTCCACTGGCGAATACAGCCCCCGATTCATCATCTTCGCGGGTTGTTCCGACATTACCAATATGAGGGTAGGTTAATGTCACAATTTGCCGGGCATAAGAGGGGTCACTGAGGATTTCTTGATAACCGGTCATTGCCGTATTAAACACGACTTCACCGACAGAACAGCCGTCTGCACCTATCGCCACGCCGTTAAATACCGTTCCATCTTCCAACACCAACACTGCAGGCTTACTCAAACACGTCACCTCTAAATGTGCAAAACGGGATGAGCCCTTAAGGGATCATCCCGTTGTATGAAACAAAATTAAAGCAATTCTACGAAATTATGCCGTTTTGGTCATTAACAATTTTTTAAAGCCAACACATCCTGCATATCGTAAAGCCCGTTTTGTTTGTCCTTTAACCAGACGGCCGCTCTGACGGCACCATTCGCAAATGTCATGCGGCTGGTGGCTTTGTGGGTGATTTCGACGCGCTCACCCTCGTCGGCAAACATTACGGTGTGCTCGCCGACAATGTCCCCGGCACGGATGGTGGAAAAGCCGATGGTTTTTCGGGGACGCTCCCCGGTAGTGCCTTCCCGTCCGTAAATCGCACAGTCTTTCAGATCACGTCCCAGGGTTGCCGCGACAACCTCGCCCATGCGCAAGGCTGTGCCGGAAGGGGCGTCGATTTTATGGCGGTGGTGGGCTTCGATAATTTCAATGTCCGTATAATCGCCCATGACTTTGGCGGTCATTTCCAGCAATTTGAGTGACAGGTTGACGCCCACGCTCATATTGGGCGCCATGACTATGGCCACATCATTTGCGGCTTTTGCAATCAACGCCTTTTGCGCTTCGCTGTAACCGGTTGTGCCGATGACGATCCTTTTACCGGCCTGGCGGCAGATTTCGATAAACTCCATGGAGGCATCGGGGCGGGTAAAATCAATCAGGACATCAAATTGATCTATAACCGCGGTCACATCATCAATGACTTTTACGCCTATAGCGCTGATGCCGGCCAGTTCTCCGGCATCCTTGCCAATGGCCAGGCTTTCCGGGCGTGAGACAGCCGCAGCCAGCGTTGCCTTGCCAGCCAAGGTTGCGGCTTTAATCAGGCTTTGCCCCATGCGGCCGGAAGCACCTACGACAGCGATACGAACCATGGCGGTTATCCCGTTAATTTATCGAAAAAGTTTTTTACCCCGTCCGTCCAGGAATGCTCCTGAGGACTGTGATGTTTGCCGCCGCCGGATAGGGATTCACCGAGTTTCTCAACCAGGGCTTTTTGTTCTTTGGTCAGATGTACCGGTGTTTCAATGACTACCCGGCACAACAAATCACCGACGGCGCCGCCGCGCACGGGTTTAACGCCTTTGCCGCGCAATCTGAAGAGTTTGCCGGTTTGCGTTTCGGCCGGAACTTTCAGCACCACTTTGCCGTCCAGCGTCGGTACCTGTAATTCGCCGCCCAAGCAGGCAGTCGGGAAACTGATCGGCATTTCGCAGTATAAATTGGCGCCATCACGGGTAAAAATGGCGTGATCCTTGACCTGAACCTGAACATACAAGTCGCCGGACGGGCCGCCGCGCTCGCCGGCTTCGCCTTCGCCGGCCAGACGTATGCGGTCGCCGGTGTCGACGCCGGCAGGCACTTTCACGGACAGGGTTTTGGTTTCCTGTACCCGGCCCTGGCCATAGCATTTGCCGCAGGGATCTTTAATCTGTTTACCGCTGCCACGGCACGTGGGGCAGGTCTGTTGTACCGAAAAGAAACCCTGCTGCATTCTGACCTGGCCGTGACCGTGACAGGTTGAGCAGATGACCGGGCTTGAGCCCTTCTTTGGCGCCGGAGCCACTACATTCGCCGCAAGTAACCATGACCGGGACACGGATTTTGGCTTCGGTGCCGGCAACGGCTTCTTCCAGTGTCAATTCCAGGTTGTAGCGTAAGTCGGCGCCGCGTTGAACGCTGCTGCGTTGCCTGCCGCCACCAAAAATATCGCCAAACACATCGCCGAAGACATCGCTGAAGCTTTCTGCGCCAAATCCGCCAAAACCACCGGCACCTCTGGACTGATCGACACCGGCATGGCCAAATTGGTCGTAAGCTGAACGTTTTTTAGGATCTGATAAAACTTCGTACGCTTCCTTGATTAGCTTGAATTTAGCTTCGGCTTCTTGCGGGTTGTCCTTGTTTCTGTCCGGATGAAATTTCATCGCCATGCGGCGATAACTTTTCTTGATCTCTGCATCACTGGCGTTTCTATCTACACCGAGAAGCTTGTAATAATCTTCTTTTGCCATGTTTCAGTCGTTTCAGTCCATTCCCAAGAGCTCACTCGGGAAATTCAGCATTGCTGTAAGTTAGTAACCACCGCGCCCAAAAGGCGCGGCATAGTCCCTGTAGCGATTATTTTTTATCGTCTTCTTTTACTTCTTCAAACTCGGCATCAACCACGCCCTCATCGGCAGCGGCATGCTCGGCTGAATGGCCGGCGCCTGGGTTGGCGCCTTCCGACGCACTCTTTTGGGCATACACGCGTTCAGCCAGTTTACCGGATAATTCGGTCAAGTCATGGGTTTTGGCTTCGATGTCGGCTTTATTGTCGCTTTTAACGACATGCTTCAGCGCGTCAATGGCTTTCTCGATAGCGCTTTTTTCATCGGCTCCGACCTGATCGCCCAGTTCTTTCAGCGATTTTTCAGTTGCATGAATCATGCTGTCAGCATGGTTACGTGCAGCGACCAGTTCGGTCAGCTTACGGTCTTCATCGGCATGGGCTTCGGCATCCTTGATCATGCGTTCCACTTCGTCATCGGACAAACCGCTGGAGGCTTTGATAACGATGGATTGCTTCTTGCCGGTGGCCTTGTCTTTAGCCGATACATTCAAAATACCGTTGGCATCGATGTCGAAAGCGACTTCGATTTGCGGAATACCGCGCGGTGCCGGGGGAATATCGGCCAGATCAAAACGACCCAGTGATTTATTGGCCGCGGCTACTTCGCGCTCACCCTGCAAGACATGCACGGTGACTGCGGTTTGGTTGTCATCCGCTGTTGAGAAAATTTGCGAGGCATTGGTCGGGATCGTAGTGTTTTTCTCGATCAATTTGGTCATCACGCCGCCCATGGTTTCAATACCCAGCGACAACGGGATAACGTCCAGCAACAACACGTCTTTGACTTCACCGCCCAGAACACCTGCCTGAATGGCTGCACCCAAGGCAACCGCTTCATCGGGATTGACGTCTTTGCGCGGCTCTTTGCCGAAAATGGTTTTTACCACTTCCTGTACTTTCGGCATACGGGTCTGGCCGCCAACCAGAATCACATCATCAATTTCGGAGGCAGATAAGCCGGCGTCTTTCAGCGCGATCTCGCAAGGGCCTTTGGTGCGCAGAATCAGTTCTTCAACCAGCGATTCCAGTTTGGCGCGGGTTAATTTGACATTTAAGTGTTTAGGACCCGAGGCATCCGCGGTGATGTAAGGCAGATTGACATCGGTTTGCTGACTTGAAGACAACTCGATTTTTGCCTTTTCGGCGGCTTCTTTCAGGCGCTGCAAGGCCAAAGGATCATTGTGGACATCGACGCCGCTTTCCTTTTTAAATTCGCTGGCCAGATATTCAATGATGCGTGAATCGAAATCTTCGCCGCCCAGGAAGGTGTCGCCGTTGGTGGATAACACTTCAAATTGATGCTCGCCTTCGATTTCGGCAATTTCAATGATGGAAATATCAAAGGTACCGCCGCCCAGGTCATAGACGGCAATTTTGGTATCGCCTTTAGGCTTGTCCATACCAAAAGCCAGCGCGGATGCGGTAGGCTCATTGATAATGCGTTTGACTTCCAGGCCGGCAATACGGCCGGCGTCTTTCGTCGCCTGACGCTGGGAGTCATTAAAGTAAGCCGGTACAGTTATCACGGCTTCTTTAACTTCTTCACCCAGATAGGCTTCCGCATCTTTTTTCAGCTTCATCAGCACGCGCGCGGAAATTTCCGGTGCGGCCATTTTTTTGCCATGCACTTCAACCCAGGCATCGCCGTTTTCCGCTTCCACGATTTTATAAGGCACCATTTTGATGTCTTTTTGCACGACATCATCTTTAAAGCGACGGCCGATCAGACGTTTGATTGCGAATACGGTATTTTTAGGATTGGTGACCGCCTGACGTTTCGCTGACTGCCCCACCAATACTTCATCGTCGCTGGTAAATGCAATGATGGATGGCGTGGTGCGCGCACCTTCACTGTTTTCGATCACGCGCGCAACGCCGTTTTCCAGAACCGCTACGCACGAGTTGGTTGTTCCTAAATCTATGCCAATTATTTTAGCCATTGAATTCTCCAGACTTGAATATATGTTAAAAAAGTTGTTATTAATATGGGGGCTGTTTTATTGTCTTCAAGCCTGTTCATCAATACTTGGGGTATCTGCCGCGGGTTTTTCCACCGCTTTGGCAACCACGACCATGGCAGGGCGCAACAAGCGTCCATTCAACAGATAACCTTTTTGAAAAACGTTAACCACGGTATTGGGTTCTACACCCTCTGTTGCCTGCATGACCATGGCCTGGTGGTGCTCAGGATTAAACGGCTGGCCGGCGGGATCAATCGTTGTAATGTTAAATTTTGCGAATACGGTTTCAAATTGCTTGATGGTTAACTCACTGCCCTCACGAAACCTTTGTACTTCAGGGCTATCGCCTGATGCCGCTTGCAAACCCAGCTCCAAACTATCCAGTACCGTCAGTAATTCTTTGGCGAAAGCGGTGATGGCGAACTTATGCGCATCCTCCAAATCCTTTTGCGTTCTTCTTTTCAGGTTTTCCATTTCCGCTTGCGCGCGGACAGCTTTGTCCCAGTTGTCTTGGGCCTTTTGTTCGGCCTGAGTCAAGGCGGCCTTTAATTCTTCAATGGTCGCTTCATGTCCGGCGAGCTCAGTATGCGGCGTCTGCTCTTCTGTAGTGACATCACCGGCAGTAAGGTCTTCGTTTTTGGCTTCAGTTTCAACCTGAGATTCAGGTGCTTCCTGATCAGTACTCATTGTCTATAGCTCCTTAAATTTAAAATGGGTTAGGCGCGCGCCAGGCGCACGAAAAAAATAGATGCTGTTTACAATGGGGACGATGATTTGGGATTCAAGGCGGCACCTAACAATTTTGCCGTCACGTCGACATAAGGAATGATTTTCTCGTAAGCCATGCGCGTAGGCCCGATCACGCCCAGCACGCCAACCACCTCATCACTGACCGAATAAGATGAAGTCACCAGGCTGCAATGATCAAAAGCTTGATAGCCGGATTCTTCTCCGATAAAAATCTGCACGCCTTCGGCTTTCATGCATTGATCCAGCAAATGAATGACGCCCTGTTTCTGACTAAAAGCCTCAAACAGTTTTTTTAGTCTGTCCATATTGGACAGCTCGGAAAATTCCATTAAATTGGTTTCGCCGCTCAGCACATAATCTTCTTTGGCATCACGCGGTTCGAAGGCCAGTTGCGCCATTTGAACGGCATCCAGCATACCCTGGTTCATGCGTTCCTGATCGTCCTGCAACTCTTTCAGCAAGGCTTCCCGGACAGCCGTCAGGCTGCGCCCGCAATAGAGAGAATTTAAATAATTGGCGGCCTGCTGCAATTCGGCAGCACTGAAAACTTTGGCCGTATGAATGATCTTGTTGTGAACTTCCTGCTCATTAGTGACAAAGATGACCAGGACACGGGTATTCGATAACGCTAGAAATTCGATATGCCGCAGATAGACCAGCTCGCGCCGGGGCAAGGTTACCACGCCTGCCATCTGCGTTAATTCCGACAATAAGCGTGAGGCCACGCCGATCACATCGCTGGTGTCTTCCTGATTGAGCAGGCTCTGATGCAGGCGGATTAATTCTTGTGATCCCAGGGGCTTAACCGTCAGCAGGGAATCCACAAACAGGCGATAGCCGCTTACCGTAGGTACGCGACCGGCTGATGTATGCGGCGAATGTATCAGCCCCAGGTCTTCAAGGTCGGCCATGACATTGCGAATGGTGGCAGGGCTCAGTTTCAAATCCGAGTCTTTTGCCAAAGCTCTTGATCCTACCGGCTGACCATCACTGATATAACGCTCTACCAGCGTTTTTAATAGCTGTAGCGACCTGTCATTTAAAACCTGCTTATTGCCCACATCAACCTCTGAGAACTCGAATTTAGCACTCTCGCCAGCTGAGTGCCAGCCCGGAAAAATATCAGCTCCCCCGGCTGTTGTCAATAAGGACTATGGTGATGCCCAGGGTGAATTTGCCCTATAGGCAATTGTTTGTGAGTTCAGTAATTTAACTTCAGTTCTGGACATAGAGGTTATTTCATAGTACAAAGTGGCTCATGAAAATCAATCTTGAGCACCTATCAGTTCGCCCTGTCACCAAAACCGAAGAGTCGCGTTATAGCGAACTCATGCAGCAACATCACTACCTGGGCGATCTGGCAAAGATTGGTCACACGCTTTGGTATGTCGCCATCTATGGTGAGGAATGGGTAGCATTGCTGAGTTTTTCGGCCGCCGCCTGGAAATGTAGCGCAAGAGACCGCTGGATTGGGTGGAGTTACCGGCATCACTATAGCCGCCTCAATTTCATTGCCAACAACAGCCGTTTTCTGATTTTGCCGGATTGGCACTACCCCAACCTCGGCTCCAAAGTCCTATCGCTTAGCCAGCGCCGTATCCAGACCGATTGGCAGGCGCATTTTGGTAAAACCTTACTGCTTCTGGAAACCTTCGTTGACCCCTCTCGCTTTCATGGCACGGTTTACCGTGCGGCAAATTGGCATTGCGTAGGACAAACTCAAGGCTATCGCCGGACTAGTAGCGGCTATAGTGCTGACGAGCAGTCGCCCAAACTGGTTTTCCTTCGTCCCTTGCAACCGGATGCACAAGCCCAGCTCTCGCGTCCCCTCTTAGACACCCGCTATCAACCCCAATCCCCTAAAATGATGCTTACAGCCAAACAAATGCAGTCGTTACCGGACTTTTTCAAAGATATTTCTGATCCTCGCCGCGCTCAAGGCCGAATACATCCCCTGCCCACGGTGCTCGCGATTGCCACGGCGGCCGTCCTATGCGGTATGCGCGGCTATAAGGCGATTGCTGGCTGGGCGAATGACCTGGGCCCCAAGGCCAGAGAACGCTTTCGGTGCCGCCGGAAGCCAGGGGGCGGCTATCGCGTACCCAGTGCATTTATCATTCGCGACATCCTGATCCGGATTGATCCGGCTGAACTGGATGCCGCGTTGCAGAAATGGAATGCGTTGTTTGGGCAAGAGGATCAAAGCCTCGCCGTTGACGGCAAAACGATGTGTAACGCGATTGACGAGCAAGGTCAGCAAACGCATATTATGAGCGTTATCGGGCATGAATCCGCTCAGTGTTACACCCAAAAAAAGTCGGCACACTCCCCAGAGTAGGTTCGGACGAGGCTAAACAAACCAATGAAATCGGCATGTTTATCCCCTTGTTGGATGCAGTCGATATCGAAGGCAAAGATATCAGCGCAGATGCCTTACTGACACAACGCAAATGTGCGCACTATGTGGTGGCGCGCGGCGCCCATTATCATTTTACCGTCAAAGCGAATCAACCCACGCTACAGGCCGATATGGCACTGCTTTTTGATGGGCGCGGCACCCCTGATTATAGTGAGGTCGCGCCACCTGATCACGGCAGGATTGAGACGCGTCGCATTTGGTGCAGCGCCGAACTGAATGCATACCTTGATTTCCCCCATGTGGGACAGGTTTTTCTGATCGAACGCGAAGTCCTTCATAAAAAAAGCCAAAAGCTCACCCTTGAAACAGCCCTGGGCATCACCAGTAGACCGCCTGAGGAAGCGAATGCTCAGCGCCTGTTAACCATTAATCGTGGGCATTGGGCCATCGAAAATTCCTGTCACTACATTATCGACTGGAACTATGACGAAGATCGCAGCCGAATTTCTAAAGGCAACGGCCCAGAGAATATGACACGACTACGCCGTTTTGCAATAGGTGTTATCAAAATGTTCACGAAAGGAAAGACTAGCGTGGCTGAAAAAATGCAACAGTTGAACCGCAATATCCGTTTGGTATTTGACTATTTGCGCATGACTGAGAATTCCACACGCGGCGTCACGCCTTGATTATGAAACTAGCGCAAATTTACCGTGATGGTGATGCTGGCAAGGGATCAGATGGAAGCCGAAGAGCAGCGCTTGTCTTTAATTTAGAATCAATGGCACTTGTCAGATTTGAATACCTGACGGCTGTCATACAAGCTAACAGCAGGGGTAAAGATTTTGCCCATGGCCGGAACGAAAAAACTTATCCGGCGCTTCGCCGGCTTATAAGGCTTTGTTCATATTTCTTTCCATCCTTTGTAATTCATCAGAGCCATTCAATAGAATCGACTCGTCAATTTGCAGTTTCGCATCGCTGATCTTGTCGGGATAATCAACATGCGACAGGATGTGTTTAATACAATTGATTCTGGCTTTTTTCTTGTTGTCAGATTTGATGACAGTCCACTCGGCATAGGGGGTGTTAGTGGACAAGAGCATGGAATATTTGGCGATGGTGTATTTATCCCATAATTTTTGCGCTTCCTGATCAACAGGGGAAATTTTGTATTGTTTCAAGGGATCATTGATTCTTTTTTCAAAGCGCCGGGCCTGTTCTTTTTTGCTGACCGAAAAATAAAACTTAATGAAAATAATGCCCGAATTAACGACCATTTTTTCGAACTCGGGCACTTCTCTTAAAAACTCCTTGTGTTCTTCCTCGCTGCAGAAGCCCATGACGGGTTCTACACCGGCCCTGTTGTACCAGGAGCGGTCAAAAAGCACCATTTCACCGGCAGAGGGCAGGTGGCTGACATAGCGTTGGAAGTACCATTGGGTTCTTTCGGTATCGGAAGGTTTCTCCAGCGCTACCACTTTAGCGCCGCGCGGATTCAGGTGTTCCGTGATTCTTTTGATGGTGCCGCCTTTGCCCGCCGCATCCCGGCCTTCAAACAGCATCAACACGCGCAGGCCTTGGTCTTTGACATGGTTTTGGAACTTTAACAGTTCCACCTGCAAGCGTCTTAGCTCGGCTTCATAGTCCAGGAATTCTTGTTTAACCCAGATTTGCACTTTGCCCTTGTGCTCATCTGCAGCTGTGCTTTTTTGATCTTCTTTTGTTGTCATTGCCAAACTCTCATTTCTATTAAACTATGCCGGTACATTTAGTTGCAAACAGGATTTTAATTGCGATTTACTGTTGCTCAAGTGCCACTAATGCAGGGCTGCCTTGAGCAGTCTCGCAATTGCTTTCACGCTCCCAGGTCAGGCGATGAAAATCAAAGCCTTGTTCGAGAGTGGGTTTGATAATCTGAAAATACGGGGAGACGTCAAAATCTCTAGGTACAAAAAGACTGTGGTGACGAATGTGCAGAATTTCCTCATAACATTCCTTGCATTCGGGTTTGCTGGAAAGGCGCGCTTCGATTTCCGGCAGTATCGGGTAGTTGATGCTCTGGAACGCCTCGGCAATCAATGATGAACAAATGGCACGGGTCGGATCGCCGCTGCCTAAAGCCAGTAAACGCCGGCGCCAGCGGATAGGTACCGGCGGGTGTTGAACAAAATAGCGCATCAGATCGGCAATGTTTTTCAAGTCATAGCGTTGTCCCAAGCGAGACAGCACATGCGCTATGATGCGGTTGAGTTCTTCTCCAGAAAGCCCTACCGGGCGGCAGATACGGGTATGGAATTCGGCATACTGGCGGAGCGGAACGGCGCGCACGCCCTCATTTATATCGGCTTCAAGCAATACCCTTGCTTCCTGACCGGTGTCTGGCTTGCCCAGCGCATCGCCGATATATAGCGCCGAGTGCGACCAGCTGGACTGGGTCAGATATTTAATGGCCATACTGAAGCGAGTGTTGCCTTCAATGAGTAATACATCGCCCTTTTGTAGCGTGGCGGCCAGCTTTTCCGGATTATTGGTGCCGGGTTTAAAGCTGTCGGCGAGGGGCTGAGAAAGAAAGTGCGCAATAATGCGGCCGATTTGTGCAAGCAGCAGAGACATTAATCCTCCGGAAAAGGGTTAGCGTGGACAAGCTCAAAGCATATCTTAATCATGCCCAATTTTACCGGGCAAGAACAGCAAGTTTTTAAACGGCTTCAAAGTTGTGCGATATGATGAATCATATCCTGTGATGTTTTATGGCTTTTTGCTCCTGCCTTACTTAAGGAATTGCACATGTCTACTCAACTTGAACTGCTGCTTGACAAAATTAAAGCCCTGGAAAGCGAGCTAGTTGAGGAGTTGCAAAAACAGCAGGAAGAGTTTGCTTATGAAATCCGCAAGCGGCGGGTTTATTTTGAAAAAAACATCATGCTAAGGCATAAGAATTATGCCAAAAATCTATGGCGTTATATCGCCGATGCGCCGTTGAAACACATACTCAGCGTGCCGTTGATCTGGTTCTGCATAGTGCCTATGTTGTTGTTGGACGCAACGGTCAGTTTGTATCAATTGTTTTGCTTTCCTATTTACGGCATCCCCAAAGTAAATCGGCGGGACTATATGGTGTTCGATACGCAATATCTCAACTATTTGAATATAGTGGAGAAAATTAACTGCGCCTACTGCAGTTGCGCGAATGGAACCATCGCTTATGCGCAGGAAATCGCCGCGCGCACGGAACAATTCTGGTGTCCTATCAAACATGCCAGACGCATTAAAAACCTGCATAGCCGCTATCAGAAGTTTTTCAGTTATGGCGACGCAGAAAGCTATCGCGCAAGGATTGAAGTAACCCGGCGGGATTTTAAAGATTTGGAATAAGCACCGTTTGCAAACGCGGCAATGCAAAATTGCGCTGTGCTAAACCGAAGCGGCGGCAATGGCACGAGTTTTGACTGGAGCCTTCCCTGGCTAAGGGCATCAGACCCAGTGCGGCATCTGGACGACGCAGCACGGCAGTGGCCTATCTACCGCTGATATCATGGATAAATCATGCTGGCCTTAGGGCCGGCATCACTGTCTTCTTCTTTGTAGCGAATAATGGCGCCAACTTTTAAATTATCAAAGCCTCCGCCTTGTACGCTGTTGCGGTGGAAATAAATTTCGCGGCCATTTTCGGACGTAATAAAACCGTGATCTTTTTCCGGAAGCAAGCGTGCTACGGTACCTACGTTCTCCCAGTTGTGTTGTTTTACTTCACCGCGCTGAACTCGGGACAGATCTTCAAGCTTTCGGGTTGCTGCATCAAAGGCGTCACGGATGGCAACATAGATATTTTCATAAGCCTGTTTATCATGATGTTCACGGCTGATGACGATTTCTTTGCCTGGCGTGGTGATGTCGATGCGGATATGGTATTGATTACCTTGGTGATGATGTTGATGTTCGGATTCTACGGCAACTCTGCAACTCATGATGCGCCTGTGGAATTTATCTAGCTTGCTTACTTTTTCACGGATTTTGGCCTCTACAGCGTCAGAATGGGGAATGCCCCGGAAGGTAATTTGTAATGGCAGTTGCATGATGATTCACCTGCTCAGATAAGGAACAAATAGTTATTATAGTTATTTGACTTCAATGCTTTTACGCTTGCATTTTTCCTGCTTGGGCAGGGCAATGTGAAGCATTCCGTCTTTGAATGATGCTTTAGCTTTTTCGCCGTCGACAGCCAGGCAGCGCTATTGTGCGTTGAAATTCGCCCTGGCTTATTTCCCGGCGGTAATAGTCTTTGGTTTGCTTTTTTCCTCCTGTTTGGTTTATGCGTGTATGGTGAGCATTTGATTGTTGATTGAGACACCCAGGTCTTCTTTTTTTACACCGGCAAAGCAGCCTGGATTTATATTTCGTCGTCGTGTTCGATAATATTAACTTTAGGCAGTTCATCCAGGACAGTTAGTCCTTTTTCAGAAAAACTCTGATTCCCATGCAAATGGATGCAGCCAGCGGGCGGCGGGACAGCACATCGTCAAACCAGCGAACCAGATCTTCAAAAGCGATCAGTCCAGATGACGGCCGAGGCGACAAGCCGCGGGTGGTTTTGACGATGTCTTTTTCGTGTCCTTATTTTTAGATTTCATATCTGTATCCAGCGTGTTGATTCAGAAAAAAGCCAGTGCGAATACCCATCCCGAGCCACTTTTTTTGAAGTTTAGCCTATTTTCACCGGCAGTAATGTCAGTGTAAATACATAGAGCCGCACGGTCATCAAGTAAAAAGCGTATTGATGAACGTTGCAATTTGTGCGATTTCATCCTGACAGACGGCATGTTCCATCACATAGTCATGCCATTCAATAGGGTATTCCATGGCTTGCAAGGCATGGTAAGCCGCTTTGCCGGACTCAACCGCAACAACCGGGTCGATGATGCCATGGGCCATGAATATGGGCGTAGCAAGATTGGCGGTTGAACGTTCTGCTGCCAGTTCCGGCAGAGTCGGCAAATACGCAGAAAGCGCAATGATGCCAGCCAATTTATGCGGGCATCTTAAGCCGGCATGCAATGCAATGACGCCGCCTTGAGAGAAACCGGCGAGCAAAATATGTTCAGAAGCAATGCCCTTATCTATTTCCTTCTCGATCAGCCTATTGATTAATATGGATGATTGATAAATGCCGGCCGTATCGACTGCATGTTCCTGCGTTATGTCCAAAATATCATACCAGGCGCGCATTTGCATGCCCCTGTTAATGGTAACCGGCTGCACAGGGGCGTTGGGAAATATAAAGTGGATGGCTGATGCCGCATTCAGGTGCAGTTCGGGCACTATGCCTTCAAAGTCGTGGCCATCGGCGCCGAGTCCATGCAGCCAGATTACCGAGTAATAATGAGCGGATTGCGGGGGGATTTCAATGGTGCTGAGTTCAGAGTGCATAAATTCTCCAGTTAGTTGGGCAGTTGCCATTGTTAAGGCCAAAGGCTGCTGCCATCGAAGCGGTTAATCCCAGGGATTGCCGGCAAATTTCGGTAAAGCAGGGTTCATATAATCCCACGGCTGCGCATCTGCTAACCACATATCATTCTGCGGCTCAAAAGTGCTGGGATCGTCCAGGGTTGCTGCGGAGACCGGCCTTACCTTGGTGAAAACGCTGTTTCTGGCAAACAATGATGTTCCGCAGTCAGGGCAAAAGCCACGATAAACGGTGTGGCCGCTGGCTGCAAGGGTCGGGTATTCCTTATAATTGCCGGAGATGTTCATGGCTTGAGCCGGAACAAATAGCAGCCCTAAATAAGGCGCTCCTGCCGATTTTTGACAGGTTCTGCAATGGCAGTTGGCGCTGCCTAGAGGAGCGGCTGAAATCTCATAGCGGACGCCGCCGCATAGGCAGCCGCCGGTAATGGGAAGTTTCATGGTGTCTCCTTGGCATATGGCAACCTGTTCTCAATAATGATTTATGATAAACCTTGGTAAAACAAACGCAACAGGACTAAATTTTAGCGGTCGTCACGTTAGACACAGTGGCACGATATAGTTCTTACAGTTTTGTTTTTTGGGAAGCATAGTCATGAACCATTGCCTTCATGTGCGCATGAACCTAAAACACCATTTGATCCACGAACAACACAAAAAGCACGAAAATATTCAAGAAGATCCCACGTTGCAGGGCGACAGCCCAAAGGCTGAAGGGCTGCGCAATATATAGAGTCTGATTGCTTTCGTGTCTTTTGTGAACTGCGATTTTCAAAAATAAACCCTGATAATCATTATGACCAAGAATATTTACCAAAAGCCGTCACAAGAAACCCAGGAGGCGGCGATGAAAATAGCCCGGGCCACGCAACGCCAGGGCCAAAGTAAAGAGCAAACCAGACTGATTGCACAAGGCATTCAAAAGGGTATTGAGCTCTACAAAAAACAGCAAAAAGCCAAATACCGAGAGCTGGATAAAAAGCGCAAGAAAGGCCTGCTGCGGCAGGATCAGGTTCAGGCCGATGACCAGCAGGAAGATGGCATTGTCGTGGTGCAACAGCACTGGTTGCCCTGGCTGTTGCTGTTGGCCACCTGGCTGGGCATTGGGATTTATTTTTTAGCTGAAAAATTTAGTTGAAGATTGTGGCCTACTCGCTTTTTTAGAAAATAGCACTGCTTGATTTGATGACCGGGAAGGTAATGGGGCGCTGAAATGCCCTGCTGCTTTAGGGCGGACCTAAATATTAGCTCCGCCCGATTTCAGAGCAACCAGCGCCAACGAAAGTTAAGATACCACTACCAGTAACAGAAGCGCCCCGATGACCATAAATTTCATCGTCCACATGTCGATCGAACATCGATCATAGTGGCTCATTATCGCTTCAATTTTGTTGGCTCCAACCTGGTCCTGCATGTGAATTTTTCTTGGCATGAGTGTTCTCCTCTCTATTTACTTCACAATGAACGGTAACTGCGCATTTGCCCCACCAAAACGCCCTGGATTTCCACCTGGGCGGGATGGTAACGCATGGCTTCCATTTTGGAGTTGGCCGGAATTAACAGGGTTTCGTGCGGGTACTGTTCAATAAATTTCAAAGTGGCTTCGCTCTTATCGACTAAAGCCACGACAATTTCGCCATTACGGGCATGGCAACGCTGCTCTATGACCACCCAATCGCCATCAAAGATGCCTTCTTCAATCATCGAATCGCCTTTCACCTTCAGGACATAACAAGGCTGGTCAGTTTTGATTTCATCGGGAACGGTGATGTAGCAGACGTCTTCAACTGCCTCAATGGGTTTGCCGGCGGCAATCGTGCCCACGTAGCGCAGCGAGTGGGCTGTTTCGGTGCCTTCCTGGCCAATTTTTTTGGCCTTTTCGGTCAAGCGAACGCCCCGGTGTTTACGGTCCAAGGGTTCAATCAGGTCCGCTTCAATCAGGCCCTGAACAAGCCGGTGCAGCGAACCGCGCGACTTCAATCCCAAGGCGGCGCATAGCTCGTCCAGGCTCGGTGGATGGGCAAATGCCTGCTGGTTCTGTAACAGACAATCGACAATTTCTCGTTGTTTTCGGGTGAGTGTGTTCATTTATTGGTTCTTGTTTGGTTTTTTAAAAGATTAACACAAGGCATTTATAAGAACAATAGTAGAACAATTATTTTTTTGGTGGTAGGCTATGAGCCACGTTCATCACCCGGTTTTAAGCTCATGCAGTCAATGCCATTTTTTAAGAGCATGGTTTCTGATAACCGATTTACCTTGAGACGGTTTGCAAGCCTTGTTTTTATTCCGGCCAGTAGCCGAAAAACTGTTTCGTTGCCGTTGTTTACGGGCAAGGTGGCTGCGGGTTTTCCTTCTCCGGCGGATGATTACGTGGAGAAGTCGCTGGATTTAAATGATCTGTTGGTGCAGAAGCCCGCTGCGACGTTCTTTGTCCGCGCCGAAGGCGAATCCATGCTGGGTGCAGGCATTCATCCCAACGATATTCTGGTAGTCGATCGCTCACTGGAGCCGGTAGCCGGCAAAATTGTGATTTGTGCGTTGAATGGCGAGTTGACCGTTAAACGGCTTAAACTCAGCGATCAGCGCTGGTTGCTGGCGGCCGAGAATCCCGCTTATCCGGATATCGAACTTGCTGCTGACATGGAGATGGTCATCTGGGGCGTAGTCACCAATGTCATTCATGCCGTCTAACGATGTCAGAGCCTGACGCCCGCATCGCCCTGGTCGATTGCAACAATTTCTATGTCAGTTGTGAACGGGTATTCCGGCCCGATTTGTGGCGTAAACCGGTAGCGGTGTTGAGTAATAACGATGGCTGCATCGTCGCCCGCAGCCCTGAAGTGAAAGCGCTCGGCATCAAAATGGGCACGCCCTTGTTCCAGGTCGAGCATCTGGTTAAACAGCACCAGATTCAATTGTTTTCATCCAACTATCCGCTGTATGCCGATATGTCATCACGAGTCATGAGCGTGCTGGAAGGGTTTGCACCGCAGCTGGAAATTTATTCCATCGATGAAGCGTTTCTGGATTTAACCGGTATTCACAACAAGGATCCCGAGGCTTATGGACATCTCATTCGTAAAACCGTTTTGCGTAATACCGGCATTCCGGTCTGCGTAGGGATGGGGCCGACAAAGACATTAGCCAAATTAGCCAACTTTGCTGCCAAGAAATGGCAGAAGACGGGTGGCGTATTGGACCTGTCGCAGCCAGCACGCCGTGAAAAACTGATGCGCAGGGTGCCGGTAAATGACGTATGGGGTATTGGTTCGAGACTCGCCGGCAAACTCAATCAGCTCGGTATTCAGACGGTTTACGATTTGGCGTCGCAGCCGGTGGGTCGCATGCAATCGCAATTCAATGTGCTGGTGGCGCGCACGGTGATGGAACTCAATGGCATTGCCTGCTTATCTCTGGAAGATGTCGTGCCGGACAAGCAGCAGATTATGTGTTCGCGCAGTTTCAAAGACAAGATTACCGATTTTGATCAACTGTTCAGCGCCTTGGCCGTATTCTGTTGCCGTGCTGCCGAAAAGCTAAGAGGGCAACAGTCGGTGGCCGGTGTTATTAGCATCTTTATTCGCACCAGTCCGTTCAATCCCCAGGAGCCGCAATATCAACGCGCCAGCAGCTTAACATTAGGTCATCCGACACAAGATAGCCGCCGCATTGTCAGCGTAGCCAGACAACTACTGGCTGAAAGCTACAAGCCCGGTTATCGTTACCAAAAATGTGGCGTCCAGTTGAGCCACATTCAACCGTACCGGCCACATTCGCAAGGGCAAACGGATTTGTTTGATTTTGCCGCAACGCCACCACGCGTTAATTTCAACAATCCTCATGTCCAACCCGCTGAATTGATGGCAATAGTCGACTGCATCAACCGCCGCTACCCCAAAGCCCTTAGCATTGCCGCTGCCACCGCCGCCAAAAACGCCATGCCTAAAGCCGAGCGTATCTCAAAGCGCTATACAAGCGATTGGAATGAATTGGTGACAGTGCATTGTTGATGTGTAAAAATCCGACTGACATGGTGTGATTCGGCTCGGCATATGTTTGTTCTCATTTGGCCAATGAAATTTGAAGACAATAGGGCGACGCTGAACGCATGACTATGGCAGCACCACAACAACAGACGAGGATTTTTATGATTTCAGCGGGTATTTATAGTGCCGCTGACATCCGATGAACAACTCGTCGTTAATGGCGACTTAAAAAATTAGAAAACATGTTGGAACGATTGAAGGATGTTCCAACCCTGAATGGCAGAACCCCATTGCAAATTCATGGAAACTAGGTAATGCAATAATGTGTCACTGAGGATCGACAAAATAGGCTGCAATACATAAGCCAGTAGCAAAGATCTTGCGTCAATCTGTATATTTTCATAATATACAAACATGATTAATTTATCTGCCATTATAGGCTTCGACTGGGACGAAGGTAACAGCCGTAAAAACAGCAAACACGGGGTATCGACGGCCGAATCTGAGCAGGTGTTCTTTAATGCGCCTTTGCTTTTGCTGGCAGACATTAAACGCAGCCAGCAGGAACCGAGGTTTCATGCATTAGGCAGAACCCATCAAGACCGGTTGTTACATATCACCTTTACTTTGCGTCATCAGAGCACCCATATTCGCGTTATCTCAGCCAGAGATATGCACAAAAAAGAACGTAGCATTTATGAGCAAGCATATTAAAACGATCCCAACATTTACCTCGGAAGCTGAAGAACAACAGTTCTGGGAAACCCATGACTCTACGGATTATCTGGATTGGAATAAAGCCCAATCAGTGGTTCTCACCAATCTGAAACCAACCACCAAAACGATTTCGCTGCGCCTGCCTCAGCATCTGCTGGATTCAATTAAAGCGGCCGCAAATGCCCGTGATGTTCCCTATCAATCTTTAATCAAGATTTGGTTGCAGGAAAAAGCGCAAGGGCATTCGTGACCATATCCTGTCGCTGCTACCGCCGCCAACAACGCCATGCCTAAAGCCGAGCGTATCTCAAAGCGCTATACAAGCGATTGGAATGAATTGGTGACAGTGCATTGTTGATGTGTAAAAATCCAACTGACATGGTGTGATTCGGCTCGGCATATGTTTGTTCTCATTTGACCAATGAAATTTGAAGACAATAGGGCGACGCTGAACGCATGACTATGGCAGCACCACAACAACAATGACGAGGATTTTTATGATTTCAGCGGGTATTTATATTTTGACGATTGCTTTCGCAGCTTATGTAATTTACAGCGTCGTGCATGACAATGGCAAATAGCCTGCGGCATCCGGAGCAGAGGATCTGCCAGGTGACAGCCGCAAAACCAGGAGGTTGCATCAAATTGATTGGCAAACCTTAGGTATGCCTGTCTCCAAAATCACGGACTGAACGCCATTTTGCTTGACCGCAAACAGTGGCGTGCTTTAGAGGATGAAAACCTGGCATTTTTACAACGCCTGCTCGATTTTCATCATCGGGCCTTGGTGAGCGGCAATTTTCGTCATGAAACCGCCCTAAAATATTATTTGCCGGAAATGTACACCTGCTATTTGGGGCGTATGTATCAGACTTACAGTACTCTCAGAGCGTCAGAAAAACATAGGCTTGATCCCGAGCAAAAAATTCTAGAAATGCGCCGGATTGCCCTGCAGTACTGCAAGGACGAGTTGCTTGGTTATTCCCTGAATGCCTTCGATACAGCGTTGGCAGTTGCTGCCCTCGTGCCGCTGGAATATGAGCCGAGACATGACGGCGTGATCGCGGCCGGGCTCAAAGTGCTCAGCGAGGCGGCCGGGGAGGGCGGCTTTGGGCATCCTTACCGGGCCTATGAGTGGAACCGCATGCGTCACCCGACCCGGATTCTGGTGGGCAGCGAAGTTTCAACCTCGCTGTTTGTGCTGAGAGCCTGCAGCGAAGCCATGCGCTATCTCTACTAACGCCAAACGCAGACTGCCTGGAATTTTCGAATCGTCTCAAATCCTGCGACCTGCCAAAACTGCCGGGGCTCATCGGGGCCCTGGGATATCGGGTAGAGTAGAGGACAGGCGAGAGCCTGTTCTCTGCTTTACCTTTTCAGTTCTTTGGATTCCTCAGCAGACAACCATCGTCTGCTAAAGCACTTTGGGAACGTGCTTACAGCCCCAAAAATAGCCGTGCTGACTTTCACGTAGCACCATTCTATGCCCACATTTCCAGCACGGCTGCACACTGCCTTCAAGTTGGGAACACCGTTTCCGGAAATTGGCTTCGCCGGCAGTGACAGTCGCGAAGGGAAGGGATTGTGCGTTCGCAACTACTTCCCGAAATTCCTTCTCGGCCCGTTTTGCCACGAAATGTGGAGTCAGACGCTCTTTGAGTTCTCCAAATCGTGCCGCGATCTCTTGGGCATCGTCGCGTGTGCGAGTCCACTCTTTTTCTTCGACTGCCTCAATGAGCTCGCGTAAAGAATCTTGTACGGACGTAAGCGATTTTAAGAACACAATTGTTTCATCTGTGAATTCAGCTCTACGGTCTCGATAAATGGTTCGGAGCAAGGCCAAGCATTCATCAACAAAGTCGAGGAGCTGAGACTCATTGGCATTTGTTTCCAACGCGCGGTGGAGATCAGCGAGGAGTCTGAAACGGATGACATTTGAGAGCTAACGTTTGAGGTAAGATGTGCGCGGTGGCGAGGGCAACAGGGTCTGGTTTTGCATAAGCACAATTCAGCACCCAATTTGCACGATTGCAAGACCCGGTGGCCCATGCTGACAGTTTGCCATCTCCGGCAATGACAGCATGCAGGGCGGTATCAATCATCAACAGGTTTGAATAAGTTTACCCCACCTCATCGCGGCAAATCCGAGCTTCCCATGAGGAACTCGTCCACTGCTCGCGCGCATTGACGGCCTTCGCGGATGGCCCATACCACCAGGGATTGGCCGCGGCGCATGTCGCCGGCGGCGAAGACTTTATCTACGGAGGTACGGTAGTCTTCGGTATTGGCGGCGACGTTCTTGCGGCCGTCCACGGCCACTGCCAGTTCCGCCAGCAGGCCTTCCTGCACCGGATGTTCAAAACCCATGGCCAGTAACACCAGATCCGCCTTCAGGGTGAATTCGCTGCCGGCGATGCCCTCGCTGACCCAGCGTCCGCCAAGGTTTTTCCACTCCAGGCGGCGGCATTGAATTTCCTGAACGCGGCCGTTGGCGCCGAAGCAGGCCATGGTTTCCACCGACCAGTCGCGCTCGCAGCCTTCCTGCTGGGAACTGGAGGTGCGCAGCTTGTTGGGCCAGTGCGGCCAGGTGGCGAGTTTGTTTTCTTTTTCCGGCGGCTTGGGCAAGAGTTCCAGCTGGGTGATGGATAGCGCGCCCTGGCGAATCGAGGTGCCGATGCAGTCCGAGCCGGTGTCGCCGCCGCCGATGACAATGACGTGTTTGCCTTGCGCGGAAATATGTTCGCTTTCGGGTATGGCGTCGCCCAACACCCGTTTGGTCTGTTGAGTGAGGAATTCCATGGCGAAGTGGACACCGCCCAGTTCGCGGCCCGGCACTTGCAGGTTGCGCGGCTTTTCCGAACCGCCGGCCAGCACCACGGCATCGTAGTCGGCCAACAATTGTCGGGCCGAAATGTCCTTGCCGACCCAGGCATTGGTGCGGAACTGCACGCCCTCGGCTTGCATTTGCGCCATGCGCCGGTCGATGAGGCTTTTTTCCAGCTTGAAGTTGGGAATGCCATAGCGCATCAGGCCGCCAATGCGGTCGTTCTTTTCGAACACCGTGACATCATGGCCGGCGCGCGCCAGTTGTTGGGCGCAGGAGAGACCGGCGGGACCGGAGCCGACCACGGCAACTTTTTTGCCGCTGCGCTGCGGCGCCATTTGCGGATGAATCCAGCCGTTTTCCCAGCCCTTATCGACGATGGCGCATTCGATGGTCTTGATGGTGACCGGTGCTTCATCCAGATTCAGGGTGCAGGCCGCCTCACAGGGTGCGGGGCAGATGCGGCCGGTAAATTCCGGGAAGTTGTTGGTGCTGTGCAGGATTTCCAGCGCATTTTGCCAATCGTCCTGGTATACCGCATCGTTCCATTCAGGAATGATATTGTTGATCGGGCAGCCGTTATGGCAATAAGGAATACCGCAGTCCATGCAGCGTGCGCCTTGAGTGCGAACCTGTTCCTCGTTTAAAGGAATGACGAATTCCTGATAGTGTTTGACGCGTTTCTCGACCTGATCGTAGGAACGGTCTTGCCGTGCATATTCCATAAAGCCGGTTGGTTTACCCATGCTGTGCTACCTCAAAAAAAATGTGTGCCGTTGCGATTTAAAGCCATGAATGCCTTTCTTCAATCCTTCTCCAGCGGAGAAGGGGTGTAAGAATGATGTCATCCATGCAAGCGGTCGTTGGCTGTGGCCTTGCTGAGCTGCATGACCTCCAGGGCTTTGCGATAATCTACCGGCATGACTTTGACGAAGCGCGGCAGGTACGCTCTCCAGTTGTCCAGTATGTGTTTGGCCCGGTTGCTGGCGGTGTAATGGTGATGACGCGCGATCAGTGCGCGTAAACGCCGTTCGTCGTCGCCCGTCATGTTATGCATGATATCGACCAGGCCATGCGTTTGCATATCACCGCCCTGGTGATCAAGGATTTCGAGGGCCTCGTCTTCCACCAGCACCGGTTCAAGTTCCACCATGGCCAGATTACAGCGCTTTTCGAAGCTGCCGTCCTCATCCAGTACATAGGCGACGCCGCCGGACATGCCGGCTGCAAAATTGCGGCCGGTCTGACCGAGAACCACCACCACACCGCCGGTCATGTATTCGCAGCCGTGATCGCCGACGCCTTCGACCACGGCGATGGCGCCGGAGTTGCGCACAGCGAAGCGTTCGCCCGCCACGCCGCGGAAATAGCATTCCCCGGCAATGGCGCCGTACAGCACGGTGTTGCCGACGATGATGTTGTCCTCGGCGACGATGGGCGTCACCTGGGGAGGATAGATGGCAATGCGTCCGCCGGACAGACCTTTGCCGACATAGTCGTTGCCTTCGCCGGCCAGCTCCAGAGTGACGCCGGCCGCCAGGAAGGCGCCGAAGCTTTGCCCGGCCGTGCCTGTGGCCTTGATGTGGATGGTGTCTTCAGGCAGGCCCTGGTGGCCGTAGCGTTTGGCGACTTCGCCGGACAGCATGGCGCCGACCGTGCGGTTGTAGTTGCGGATGTTGGTTTCGATGCGCACCGGCTGGAGGTTTTCCAGCGCAGGCCGGGCTTTTGCGATCAAGGTGTGATCCAGCGCTTTATCCAGGCCGTGGTCTTGCGTTTCGACCTGGCGAATCGCCACGTTCGGGCCCGCTTCGGGCTTGTACAGGATGCGCGAGTAGTCGAGTTTTTGGGCTTTCCAGTGATCCACGGCGCGGCGCATGTCCAGCTTTTCCGTGTGGCCGATCATCTCCGCCACGCTGCGGAAGCCCAGTTGGGCCATGATCTGGCGCAGCTCTTCGGCGATGAAGAAGAAGAAATTGATCACATGTTCGGGCTGGCCGGTAAAGCGCTTGCGCAGTTCGGGATCCTGGGTGGCCACGCCGACAGGGCAGGTGTTCAGATGACATTTGCGCATCATGATGCAGCCTTCGACAATCAAGCGGCGCGGTGGCGAAGCCGAATTCATCGGCACCCAGCAGGGCGGCGATGGCCACATCGCGGCCGGAGCGGATGCCGCCGTCGGCCTGCACGCAAATGCGTCCGCGCAGTTTGTTCAGCACCAGGGTCTGGTGAGTTTCGGCCAGGCCGATTTCCCAGGGCAGACCCGCGTGCTTGATCGAAGTGATGGGGCTGGCACCGGTGCCGCCGTCGTAGCCTGAAATGGTGACGTGATCGGCGTGGGCTTTCGCAACACCGGCCGCCACCGTGCCGACGCCCACTTCCGAGACCAGTTTGACACTGATGCGGGCTTTGGGGTTGACGTTCTTCAGGTCATGAATGAGCTGGGCCAGATCCTCGATGGAATAAATATCGTGGTGCGGCGGCGGCGAAATCAAGCCGACGCCGGGGGTGGAATGGCGCACCTTGGCGATGGTGGCGTCCACCTTGTGGCCAGGCAATTGGCCGCCTTCGCCGGGCTTGGCGCCCTGGCTGATCTTGATCTGAATGTCGTCGGCGTTGACCAGATACTCTGCCGTGACGCCGAATCGCCCCGACGCCACCTGCTTGATAGCCGAGCGCATCGAGTCGCCGTTTTTCATCGGCTGAAAGCGTTCAGGCAGTTCGCCGCCCTCGCCGGTGTTGGATTTACCGCCCAGGCGATTCATGGCGATAGCCATGGTGGTATGCGCTTCGTAGGAGATCGAGCCGAACGACATGGCGCCGGTGGCAAAACGCTTGACGATGTCTTTGGCCGGTTCCACTTCGTCCAGCGGGATTGGCTGGTCGGCGAATTGAAACTCCATCAGACCGCGCAGCGTGACCAGTCGCTCATTCTGTTCGTTGATCAGCCGCGAGTATTCGGCATAGGTCTTGGCGTCGTTGGTGCGCGTGGCGTGTTGCAGCAGCGCGATGGTTTCGGGCGTCCACACGTGGTCTTCGCCGCGCACCCGGTAGGCATATTCGCCGCCCACATCCAGGGCGTTGCGGTACAAGGGCGCATCGCTATAGGCCAGCCGATGGCGCCGCACGGTTTCTTCGGCGATTTCGCGGATACCGGCGCCGCCGATGGTGCTCAGGGTTCCGGTGAAGTACTTGTCCAGGAACTCTTCGGAAAGGCCGATGGCATTGAAGATTTGCGCGCCACAATAGGATTGGTAGGTGGAAATGCCCATCTTGGACATCACCTTGAGAATGCCTTTGTCGACCGCCTTGATATAGCGCTGGTGCACTTCTTCCTCGCCGGGAGCATCCGGCAGCTTGTCGCGCAGCTCGGACAAAGTATGCAAGGCCAGGTAGGGATTTACGGCCTCGGCGCCGTAACCGGCCAGCAGGCAGAAATGATGCACTTCGCGCGCTTCCCCGGTTTCCACCACGAGGCCGACGCTGGTGCGCAGGCCGGCCTGGATCAGATGGTGATGCACGGCAGCCGTCGCCAGCAGCGCAGGAATGGCGATGTGGTTCATGTCCATGGCGCGGTCGGACAAGATCAAAATGTTGTAGTTTTCGCGTACGGCATGTTCTGCTGCGCCGCACAGATATTCCAGGGCTTTTTCCATGCCCGAGACACCCTGGTCGGCGGTGTAGCAGATGCTCAGGGTTTTGGTGCGGAACGCGCCATGGCTGTGTTCGATGTGGCGGATTTTTTCCAGATCCTGGTTGCTCAAGGCCGGGTGGTGCACTTCCAGGCGCATGTGGCCGTCGCCGCCTTTGAGGCCCAGCAGGTTGGGACGCGGCCCTATCAGTGACACCAGCGACATGACCAGTTCCTCGCGAATCGGATCAATAGCCGGGTTGGTGACCTGGGCAAAGCCTTGTTTGAAATAATCGTAGAGCAGCCGGGAACGGCTGGAGAGCACGGCCGGTGCAGCGTCAACACCCATCGAGCCGATGGGTTCCTGGCCGCTGGCCGCCATGGGTTTAAGGATAACCTTGAGGTCTTCCTGGGTGTAGCCGAAAGCCTGTTGCTGGTCCAGCAGGGTTTGCGAGTCAGCGGGTTTGGACTCCAGGGCCTGGGGCAAATCCTTAAGCAGGATCTGGGTCTTATTCAGCCAGTTTTGGTAGGGCGCATGTTTGGCCAGTTGGGTTTTGATTTCGGCGTCGTCGATGATGCGGCCTTGCTCCATGTCGATGAGCAGCATCTTGCCGGGTTGCAAACGCCATTTTTTGACAATCTTGTGCTCGGGTATGGTCAGCACGCCCATTTCCGAAGCCATCAGCACATAATCGTCATCAGTGACCAGATAACGGGCCGGACGCAGGCCGTTGCGGTCCAGGGTGGCGCCGATCTGGCGGCCGTCGGTGAAAGCCACCGCCGCCGGCCCATCCCAAGGCTCCATTAAGGCCGCGTGGTATTCGTAGAACGCGCGGCGTTGGTCGTCCATCAGCGGGTTGCCGGCCCAGGCTTCCGGTATCAGCAGCATCATGGCGTGGGTCAGGGAATAACCGCCGGCCACCAAAAGCTCCAGGGCGTTGTCGAAGCAAGCCGAATCAGACTGGTGTGCGTCGATGAGCGGCCAGATTTTTTGCAAATCGTCGCCAAGAATTTCCGAAGCCATGGCCTGGCGGCGCGCCGCCATCCAGTTGACGTTGCCGCGAACCGTGTTGATTTCGCCGTTGTGGGCGATCATGCGGAACGGGTGGGCCAAATCCCAGGTGGGGAAGGTATTGGTGGAGAAGCGCTGATGCACCAGGGCCAGGGCCGTTACCATCGACTCGTCGAGCAGATCGCGGTAGAACACGCCCACCTGGTCGGCCAACAGCATGCCTTTGTAAGTGATGGTGCGCGAGGACAGCGAGGTTACGTAAAACTGTCCGCCGTCTTGTAGCTTGCGCTCGCGAATGGCGTTTTCCGCCTGTTTGCGGATGACAAACAGCTTGCGCTCAAAGGCATTCTGGTCAAGGCAATTGCTGCCCCGGCCGACGAAAACCTGGCGGATGAATGGCTCCACGGCTTTAACCGATTCACCCAGGCCGCTGTTGTCCACCGGCACATCGCGCCAGCCCAGAACAGATTGGCCTTCGGCAACAATGAAATCGCTCAGAATTTTTTCGCAAACGGCGCGGTTATCGGCGTTGCGCGGCAGGAATATCATACCCACGGCATAGTAGCCTTCCGCAGGCAGACTGATGTTTAAACCAGCAGCTTGGGCACGAAAAAACGCATCGGGCAGCTGCAGCAGCAAGCCTGCGCCATCGCCCGCCAGAGGATCCGCGCCCACTGCGCCGCGGTGAGTAAGATTTTTAAGAATCTCCAAACCCTGGCGCACGATGTGATGGCTCTTTTGGCCTTTAATATGCGCAATGAAACCGACGCCGCAAGCATCGTGTTCGTAACGAGGGTCGTACAGGCCCTGTTTGGGGGGCAACGCGCTGTGGGTCATGATTGTTTTACCTCTTCAAGGACTAAGCAGGGGGAGACAGAACCGCGGTCTCGGACACTTGCTTCGCAAACTGGCTGGACGCTAGCGGGTTATAACCGGCTAGCACTGCATGATAGACTTTGATAATTATATTGATTTAGTAGGGGGCTAGGCAAGTTCCGGCTGGATTTCAGCAGAATGAGAAAGCAGATACTCCCTAGAGAGCAGAGAAGAGCGCACAAAACAGTGTGCCTTATTTCCCTAGCCAGCCGCCCCTGCCAGGACAGTTTGTAGGGGTGGTTCAGCCGAGAAAGACACGGCTTAAATCTCGACAAATTGCTAAAAAAATATCAGCAAGGGGACTTACTCGGTAACGGTTTTGTTGCTGGGAACGCGGCGTTTACCGACGTTTTTCTGGTCTCTGTGACGCACTTTGACTTTCTCGGCAGGCGTTTTTTTAGGCTCTTCCTTTTTCTTCTTGCCGCCAACCGCTTTGCCCGATGCCTTGAGTTTTTTGGGGCCTTTATAGGCGCCCGCCAGTTCCTTGATGCTGCGGCGTGTGAAGCTGCGTTTTAAAAAGCGCTCAATGCCGGCCATTAAATTCCATTCGGTGCTTTTTACCAGGGCAATCGCCAGACCCCGTTCATCGGCGCGGCCCGTCCTGCCGGTACGGTGGATATAATCGATGCCGGTCCGGGGCATGTCAAAATTGATCACCAGATTAATGCCGGGTATGTCCAGGCCACGCGCGGCTACATCGGTGGCAATCAGAATATTGATCTCACCCTGGCTGAACAGCTCCATCACCCGGTTGCGATCTTTCTGATCCAGATCACCATGCAGCACGCCCACCCGCAGTTTTTGGCCACGGAGGGGGCCCTGCAGCGAGTCTGCTTTAATTTTGGTATTGGTAAACACCAGAGCCTTGTCATAGCTTTCGTTCTGCAGCAGCCAGGCCAACAATTTTTGTTTATGGTCATTGTCGTCCGCGAGAATAATCTGCTGCTCAATGCTGGCGTGCTCATCCTGTAGAGCGTTTAATGCAATCACCTCGGGGTTTTTCAGTACCTTGTCGGCCATTTTCATGACGCCGCGGCGCGTCAACGTGGCCGAAAACAACAGGGTTTGCCTTTGGGTATTACAGTGTTCGGCAATGGTCAGTACATCGTCACTGAACCCCATATCCAGCATGCGATCGGCTTCATCCAGGATCAGAATTTCCAGATGATCAAGCTTCGGGAAGTCCTGCTGCAGATGTTCCAGTAGACGGCCGGGGGTGGCAATAATGATTTGCGCATTTTTGCGGATCTTGTTTTGCTGCTGCTTAAAGTCATCGCCACCGGTAACCAGAACGGCCTGCAAGCCGGTGAACTCCGCCAGTTGCTGACAATGCTTAAAAATCTGTTGAGCCAATTCGCGCGTCGGTGACAGCACCAAAACCCGAACGCCGGATTTGCCGGCTGGCAGCGTCAGCAGATGATGCAGGGTAGGGAGCAGGAAAGCGGCCGTTTTGCCGCTGCCGGTTTCGGCGCTGACCAGCAGATCATGATGTTGCAGGGCAAGCGGGATGGCCTCAATCTGGGCGGGCGTGGGCTGTTCAAACCCGAGCTGAGCAATAGCTTTTAGCAGGCGTTCATCAAGTGAAAAACTGGAAAAAGAGGGGGCGATGTCGGGTGAGTTTGTGTGCATGACTTTTAGGAGTGTGCGGCGAGGCAAAGAGAAGAAAAAGCGATTCTCCCACATTATAAACTTTTTGAGGCAAGGCATTATGAACAAATGTATAGTATAGCATTTGTCCCGAACGTCGACAGCTATGCGCCTTATTCGGGGCCATTGATAAAGAGTTCCAGATTAGTCCTACAAGAATATCAGCCTTGGCTCATGTATTTCAAAGGCTTCGTCACTTAAATATTGCTACAGCGAATCGCAATTATCACAAGGTGCCCACACCTCCAACAGTAACTCAGGTTCATCAATTCTTTGGCTTGCTTCTTTTGCGGGAAAAGCGGCGAGTCGATTCAAAATTGATATTCACAATACCTCAAAATAAGCGCTATTATTACTTGAAAAAAATCAGGCAATTGTTTTTCCAGCACTTAAAAACACTGTCTCGAATCTGAGCAACCCTGAATGGAGGCATAAAAAAATGAAACAATTAATTAGACGGATTTGGCTTTTGCCAGCGATTGCATTTTTGTTAAATGCGTGTGGCAGCAATGAGCCTATGGTCAAGCGAAATAAAGCCATGGTATCCCGGGCCGTCAACCAGCAACGGATGGCTCTACGGACGATTTCACGGGACGACTCCACCCCGTATTTCCTATTAGACCGGCAACTTACTTCGGTGTATTTAAAAAACCCGGCGAGCTGGAACCGGCGGTGGAATTCTGGCGCAAAACCTATACGCTGTGGCATCGCTCGGAAGTTGCATTTCACGACGACCGATATATGAATATTGTATACGAAGTAATGCAGTTGCCGGGCTATGTCGACGAAAGTCTGACCAGCGAACAAAAGGAAATGGTCGCCCAGCGCCGCGCTTATTGGCAAGCTCGTTTGGCTATGCTGGGGGACAAATTGCGTTACAACACACCATTGAATGCCGACGACAGGCAATTAATCGCCAGGCTGGAAACCAGCGGCAAACCGCTTAACACCCTTTTATACGGCGCCGCCGAACGGGTGCGTTCGCAACGCGGTACCCGCGAACGTTTCAAACGCGGGCTCGAAATCAGCGGCCGCTATGACCGGCAATTTAGACAAATCTTCCGCGATGCCGGTTTGCCGGAAGATCTGGCCTATCTGCCGCATGTAGAGTCCTCGTTTCAACCGGCGGCCAGATCCTCCGCCGGCGCGCTCGGCATGTGGCAATTCACCAAAGCCGCAGCGAAAACTTTCATGCCCGGCGGCAGGGTAGATCTTTGCCTCGATCCAATTGCTTCCGCCAAAGGCGCGGCCCGCTATCTGAGCTACGCCTATGGCAAACTGGGCGACTGGCCGACGGCGATTACCTCTTACAATCACGGCATCGGCGGCATGAAACGGGCGCAAAACCAAGTCGGCGGGGATTTTGCACGTATCGTGGAGACCTATCAAAGTCCACTGTTCGGTTTTGCCTCCCGCAACTATTACGCTCAATTCCTGGCGGCGCTCGAGATTGTCAACAACCCCCTGGCGCATTTCCCGGAAGGCGTGCAATACGAGCCACCGTTGCGGTATAGCCAATATCTGGCTAAGGAATAGACTGGAAAACGACTCCAGCAATGCACTCCGACAGCCAAGTTGCCTTGGCGCGCGTTTATCCGCCGTATTTTTTGCAGTCTTATCAATGCGAGTAAAGGCGGCGGCAGTAATGCGCAGCATTACGAGCGTTGTCTTGCAGCCAGAATCTTCTGCTTCCCCGGCAACGCTCTCCTTCCTTTCCGTATCAGAAAAAACAAGCTGCTTTACCTTATCGCCCCGACATTGGGAGGTGTTGGTAGAGCAAACTTCCGGCGGGTTGAATCATTGCCGGTGTCTCAAAAAAGCTATGAAGGCTTGACGCGAACAGATGATACTTGGATTTGCATCGCCATGACACGCATTAGGTGTTTTGTAAAAACTCCGAAAATGGCATGAAGTCATTGTTATTATGCTGGCTGCAGACAGAAAACTTATATTTTTGTTTGTTAACGGTTTTTTCGATGACTTCCAGATTAGTTTTGCGGCGGCATTGCGTGCCTTTTACGGTTGCGGCCTGACATTGTGTGGCATTGTCTGCAAGATCAATTAACGGGTTTACTATTTTGGCTTTTATAGCGGGTTCTTTTTGTGCAGATACTGCGGGCTCTTGGGTTTTTTTAGCGGCCGGTATCGCTTGAATTTCTTGTTTTTCTTCAGCAGCTGGTTTTTCCTCGGTTGCTGTAAACTTTGGTTCTTTGAAAGTTTCTTCAAGAGCTTCTGTCTGATGTTCGACCGGAGCTGTTGATTTTTGCTGAGCAAGATATTTTGCTACGCCGGTTAAGTTAGCCGGATTTACTATTTTTGCAGGGGCTGTTTTGCTGGATGTGGTTTTGTTTTTGGTTTCAAATTTGGCCAGATATCGGGCAACTCCGGTCATGCTTGCCAGCATTGCGGCTTCCGCTTCAGCTTTTTTTTGTTCTTGCTGTTGTATTTTCGCCAGGTATTTGGCAACGCTGGTCAGTTCTGTGGCTGCAGTTATACTGGTCTGATCAGTTGCTTCGGGCTTGCTTGCTTGCTGTTCTACCGCTTGCTTTTTCGCCAAATATTTCTCAACGCTGGTCAATTCCGTGGTTGCTTGCGCCGTATTGGCTTTTTGTTTCTGGAGATATTTCTCTACACCGGAAACTTCGCTAGTATCGGTTTCCCTGCGGAATTCATCCCTATAAACAGAGGGGTCATAATGACCGCTGGAATCAGGTAATTTTAAACCTACCAGGTTAAGTATTTGATCTAGATAATTTTTTGCCATCTGTGCACCTTTTGTTTTTAGGATTGGTCGTCATTAACTAATGGTATTTGAAAACATTGAATCAGGAAGTGAAATAGATTCTTTTAGTTTAGGCATTAAAGTGAGCACCTGTTTCGATCACGCGACGTTGACAGCTTCGAACGCTATGTGGTGTTAGCGGGCGCATCGCGCAACATACAACAGCTCGGGCCGACCAAACGCAACCAAGGCCGGCAACGGCTACAGGCCGAAAATCCGAAGCAAAGGTTAACACGAAACTTCCTGAGTGCTAATACCTTCTTCGTGGGCGAATTGCGCCTTCAAAATGACATTATCAGGAATAGTACTTATGTATGCCGATCAATTCAAACAATAGTCCGAATTTTACCCATCACAGACGAAGATTAAGCAAAAAAACCATAAATCTGGGCGGCATTTTTTCAAAACTGGCTTTTCCGTTCAAGGAGTACACAAGATAAGGTATATTATTACTGTCTACGCCTTCCTTGGCGTTGCCACTAACGTCTGAACTTCAGCAGTAACTTCCGAAACAAGCCCAAGGCCAGCGAAATATTAGTCTGCAAAAATAAATTGCAGGGTAAGGTTGGCCGACCACTCAGGGCTTTGGTCAGGTCTGACAGGGTTATAATAGCCTTCAATTCGGGTATTAAGTGCATTGTTGCCGATTGTGAATAATTTGCCGACACCACCGCCAACCGGTACGGTCCAGCGTTGATCATTATCGTTATTCCAGTTGGCGATCATGTCCATATCGGAAACCATATACCAGCCATCGAACAGGTTGTAATTCACAAAAGGCTGCAAGACCATTTGGCTGACCTCATCGCGGCTGTCGCTACCTAATACTGACCAGATTTGTTTGACGTTGAGTCCCACTGTCCAGGGTTTGGGTTGGGTTACAAACATGACTGCCGGACCAACGCTGAATTTTCCGCTACCCAGTTCTCGTGATCTTCGATCCTCTGTATCAGTGAAAAGCGTATCGGTGGGAAAAACGAATGTAGGCCCGATACCCCAGCTAAAAATATCTGAATTTGCCGGAGTAAAATATGACGTAAAAGTCGTGTCTCCAAGACCAGCTATTCCCGAGCCTGGAAAGGGTTCCGGCAATTCGGCGATGCCATTTACAGGCCCATGTGTGCCAATTATGTTCAAAGATAACTGGTTTATGATATTCCAGTCGCCCAATTTAATAGGCATGATAGGCTGAATACTACCGATCGATACATCACCATTTTCAGCGCCACCATGATGCGTATACTTCACTGGGATGCTGTAGTTGGGGCTTAAAGGATTTTGCGCTTTGTAGACAAAATCTTCGGTTTGATAGTCAGTGGTACCTGCAGCATAAACACCTGGCGTAATCACTGTCAGTGAAAGACTAAAGAAAAACGACATTTGTTTGAAAAAACAAGGTATTTTTATCATTTCACCCCCTAAAATAATTGTTAATAAGCATTTAAACTGAAACGCTTGGCTAGACATTTGTGTGTTAAGTTGAGATTGCTTGGGTTTCTGGATGGGTTTGCAAATGAATCTGTGCAATCCGCAGTCAGATAAGGCGAAAAAATTGTCTCTAGCGTTTTGAGCGATTCTACTGCAAGCCGGTCGCAAACATCTCGAATGTGGTTAATATGGTAAATCTGTGGTAATTATACACAAGTCTCTTGATTTTGCATGTAATTGGCCAGAATCAAATAAGTGGCCTGATTATTGGCTATGAGTTGTTGAGGGCTTTATAAAATTAAAGCTATCGGCTACAGGTTCGATTTGAAACACTCGATTCGGCATCCGTGTGTTGTGGGATTTTTCTCTGCCGTTTTTGTCGCGCTCACGTAATTTAAAAGTATTGCAGTCGGCGATAAGGTGCGTGCCAAAAGGCGTTTCAATGGCATCTTGAACCCATTTCACCGGGAAGAAACGGTTGGTGCCCGGTACTCTTTCAAGCAGATTGAAGTTTTTGTCATAGATTAATACTTCACCTTTGCGCGAGTTGGACAGCATGTAGCCTTGAGAATGCGGGCGTATGTGATGGGCACCGTTCAAGTTACTAATGACTACGTCATGTTCCAAGGTTTCTCTGTCAATACGCACAACTTTGCCTTGATAGAAAAGAATGGTCAATACTTTGCTGTTGTCGTATGGATCCACAATTGCCGAGTTCAGGTGCGTGGTTTGCAAACGTCCCGGGTAATTTTTCAAGCGATGATCCATTGTTTTATCAATTTTCCGCGTACCGCCACCATAGGCCTGATCATAGCCGTGTTCGGTTGCCCACCAAGACCATATCAATTGACCCGACAAATCAAATTCAAGGAGCGCGTCAACTCCGCTGGCGGTGACTAATAAACCGCGTTCGGTTCGCCGCAGTGAGCGCACTTGGGTCAGCAAGGGGCTGCGGATTTCCAAATCTATTTCACCTTGGTCATTAAGTCTGGCAATGTGTTCATCACCAGCTACACCGTCTTGGCTACACGGTAAACCCGTAATGAAATACAAGCCTTCACCGGCCACATATTGCAATCCAAATGGCTTAATCGGATAGATTTCGCCCAGTGATTTAATGCCGCCAAGTTTGCCGGTATGTTCAAATAATTCCAGTTTACCGCCTGGTAAACCTCTGAATACATCATTAGAGCGGTCTTTGCCTCTGATAATGCGGTTTAATCTGAACTTGACATAATCCCAATTGGTTTGTGGATACGAAACGACAAATTTCATGCTGAGTGCTCTATTATTGTTAATGAAAGTTTTTTGCGAAATGATTGAATTAATTGGCTAATAAACAGCGTGCAAGGCTAGTGAAAGGACGACAAGGGGTACGCGGATGTTATTAACGGCTCCCTGATCGCTCTCTAATGAATACCTGCCAAAACTTTTAATAATGGCTGGTTTCTGCTTGGAAAGCAACACCCAGTTGCGGTGTTCATACAAGTGCGGCATGGTCCCTTGAGTGTCCGGCATGAGCTATCAATCGAGAGCTTGGTGGTGTAGGCGGATCGTTTTTCCATGTTATCCGATGAGCTCTCACGAACGTTTACATGTCTTTAGCCAGTTTTTCTGCATAGCCTGTATAAGCACGCGGCGTGAGTGCCAGCAGGGCGGCTTTGGCATCGGCCGGGACTTCGAGCTTTTCAATAAATTCGTGCATTTGTTCCGGGGTAATGCGTTGGCCGCGGGTCAGTTCTTTCAGTTTTTCATAGGGTTTTTCGATGCCGTAACGGCGCATGACGGTCTGGATGGGTTCGGCCAGCACCTCCCAGTTGGCGTTCAGATCGGCTTCAATCGCTTCGGCATTGATTTGCAGCTTTGAAATGCCTTTTAAGCTGGCTTGAATGGCGATGCTGGTATGCGCGATGCCGACGCCGATGTTTCTAAGCACGGTGGAGTCGGTTAAATCACGTTGCCAACGCGACACGGGCAATTTTTCGGCCAAAAAGCCAAACAGGGCATTGGCAATGCCTAAATTGCCTTCGGAATTTTCAAAATCAATTGGGTTGACTTTGTGCGGCATGGTAGAGGAACCGATTTCACCGGCGATGGTTTTTTGCTTGAAATAACCCAGGGAAATATAACCCCAAATGTCACGGTCGAAATCCAGCAGAACGGTGTTGAAGCGCGACAGGGTGTGGAAAAATTCGGCGATATAATCGTGCGGTTCAATCTGGATGGTGTAAGGGTTAAACTGCAAACCCAGAGATTCGACAAAGTTCTGCGCAAACGCAGCCCAGTCGACATCGGGGTAAGCGATACTGTGTGCATTGTAGTTGCCGACGGCGCCGTTGATTTTACCTAGCAAGGCGACCGCTGCCAGTTGCTGTTGCTGACGCTGCATGCGCGCTGCGACATTGGCGAATTCTTTGCCCACCGTGGTCGGCGTGGCGGATTGGCCGTGGGTACGTGACAGCATAGGCTGGCCGGCGGTTTCTAGGGCGATTTTCTTGATGGCGGCGATGCAGGCGCTGATTTGGGCCATGATCGCGGCGCGGCCCTCTTTAAGCATTAAGGCGTAAGACAGATTGTTGATGTCTTCCGAGGTACAGGCAAAATGGATGAATTCGCTGATTTTTTCCAGCTCGGGGCAGCCTGTAATTTTTTCCTTGAGCAAATATTCAACGGCTTTGACATCATGATTGGTGGTTCTTTCGATGTCTTTGACGCGCTGAGCGTCCGCTTCGGAGAAGCCTTCGACGATACTGTTTAAGAGTTGATTAGCGTTATCGCTTAATGGGCTGACTTCGGTAATCTGCGGATGCGTGGCTAAAGCTTGCAGCCAGCGCACTTCAACTTGCACGCGAAACCGAATCAGGCCGTATTCGCTGAATACGGGGCGCAGCGCTTCAACTTTGTCGGCATAGCGGCCGTCGATGGGGGAAATGGCGGTGAGGGCAAAATTGGTCATGGGTCTGTCCTGATGTTTTATAGAAATTATTTACCACGAAGATCACGTCAGAGATGACAACACCTCATTAATAATTATTGCTTCGTGATCTTCGTGGTTGATCTGAATGAATCCAAGTATTACTCGTTTGCTTTGGATTCAATTATGCCGCCGCCGAGGCATATTTCACCGTTATAAAAAACAACGGACTGTCCCGGGGTAATGGCTCTTTGCGGTTGCTCAAATACAACTTTGCACCGGTCGTGGCCTATCGGTTCAACGCGGCAAGCCTGATCAGACTGGCGATAGCGGGTTTTGGCGGCGCAATGGAGTGTTTCGGTTAATGGCCGGTTGCTGCACCAGTCTAACTGGCTGGCTTCCAGCGCGTTATGCAGCATCAGCGGATGATCATGGCCCTGGCCAACAATCAGTACGTTATTTTCAAGATCTTTTTCAAGCACATACCACGGCTCATCCGGCGCATCTTTTACGCCGCCGATGCCTAGGCCCTGGCGCTGGCCAAAAGTGTAATACATCAAGCCGTGATGCTGGCCGATGCTTTTGCCTTCCGGTGTGCGTATTTCACCAGGCTGGGTCGGCAAATAACGTTGCAGAAATTCCTTGAATTTGCGCTCGCCGATAAAGCAGATGCCGGTGCTGTCTTTTTTCTTGTAGTTGTCAAAACCGGCTTTTTGGGCCATGGCTCGAACTTCCGGTTTGTGCAAGTGGCCGATTGGAAACAGTGTTTTCGACAAGGCTTTTTGTCCCAGCGTATAGAGAAAATAGCTTTGTTCTTTATTCGGGTCCAGTCCTTTCAATAAAAGGAATTCGCCATTTCTTTCGCTAACGCGGGCGTAGTGGCCGGTGGCAATGTATTCAGCCCCCATATCTTCAATGGCATAATCCAGAAACGCTTTGAACTTGACGTGTTTGTTGCAAAGAATGTCGGGATTGGGTGTGCGGCCGGCTTTAAATTCAGACAGAAACACTTCGAACACTTCATCCCAGTATTCACTGGCAAAATTCACGGTTTTTAATTCGATACCCAGTTTATCGCACACTTGTTGCGCATCGGCGAGATCTGCCATGGCGGTACAGTATTCAGTGCCGTCGTCTTCTTCCCAGTTTTTCATAAATAAACCGGTGACCTGATGGCCCTGTTCCAGAAGTTGGAGTGCAGTAACCGAGGAGTCGACACCGCCGGACATGCCAACGATTATGTTTTTAGTCATGATCCAGATCGAGAAATGAATGTAGTAATGATAAGGGGAAGCGCTGTCCGCTCAGGTATTGATCCACGCAAATAAGCACCAGCGGACTGCGCAGCGCTCTGGCTGCAATTTCGTCACGGCTCAGCCAGTGTGTGGCAATAATGCCTTCATCGAGTTGTTGATTTGGGTCATGCGAATGACAAAATCCTGAGAAACAGACTCTGATGAAACTTGGAAAGCCTGGGTTTTTACGCCAAAGTTGAATGCCTACGATGTGCTGAGGTTCAAACTGCCAAGCGGTTTCTTCAAACACTTCACGTTTTACGGCGGCAATCAAGTCTTCGTTTTCTTCCAGGTGTCCTGCGGGTTGATTAAATCGAAGTCCGGTATCGGTTTGTTCTTCAACCAGTAAAAAACGCTGGTTTTGCTCAATAACAGCGGCAACGGTAACGTGTGGTTTCCAAACCATCAATAACATCCGGCTATAAAAATACAATATTTTACAAGAATCGCCGTTTTTATGTTGCTAAAGATTGGAACTTTGTCATTTGAACTAGTCGAACTTTGAAGCTTAATTTGCCATGCGGGTTGCTGTTAATAAAGACATGAGTATTTTGTGATGCAGATAAAGTTGAAATTCACTAAGATTGACAGTATGGTTAAGTTTTAAAGAGTTTTTTAGTTGTGTATGTCTGATTTTGATCCATTTAAAGATGATGACGGTTCAGCTGTTCAAGCGGCTAAGCCCAAGTTAAAAAGACCCCCTTTATACCGGGTTATCTTGTTAAATGATGACTTTACTCCGATGGATTTTGTCATTGAAATTTTGATGGATTTTTTTGCGATGCCTGAAGAAAAGGCAACGCAGGTGATGCTGCAAGTTCATACTCAAGGGGTGGGCGTATGTGGCACTTATTCGAAAGATGTTGCAGAAACCAAGGTCTATATAGTAAATGAATATTCCCGAGAGCATCATCATCCGCTCATGTGTGCGATGGAAGAAGCGTAGGTTGGAGAATTTATGTTAAGCAAAGAACTGGAAATAACGTTAAATCAGGCCTTTAAAAATGCGCATGACAAACGCCATGAATTTATCACGGTTGAGCACTTGTTGTTGGCATTGCTCGATAATGCCTCCGCGGAAGCCATACTGAAAGCCTGTGGATGCAATATCAAGTCGCTACGTGGGCAACTGGAGCAATTTATTGACGAAACCATGTCCTTGATTCCAGAGGGCATACAGCGTGAAACGCAACCAACCCTGGGATTTCAGCGCGTGCTTCAGCGCGCTGTTTTTCATGTGCAGGCCACCGATAAAAAAGAAGTGTCGGGCGCTAATTTGTTTGTCGCGCTATTCAGCGAGCAGGATTCACATGCGGTCTATCTGTTGAATAAGCAGGACATATCAAGGCTGGATGTGGTCAACTATCTGGCCCATGGCATTTCCAAAATTGATCAGGACAATGAGTCTGGTGATGGCCGGACTCCCGGACTGGCCAATTCAGATCCCGATGCTTCCGGTAGTCCGTTAGACAAATACACTACCAATCTGAATGAAGAAGCCTTGAAAGGCAGGATTGATCCGCTGATTGGCCGCGAGCTTGAGGTTGAAAGAACCATTCAGGTGCTTTGCCGGCGGCGTAAAAATAATCCCTTACTGGTCGGCGAGGCGGGTGTCGGTAAAACGGCTATTGCCGAAGGCTTGGCGAAAAGAATAGTCGAGGAGAATGTTCCTGATATTCTGATGAACAGCGTGATTTATTCACTGGATATGGGCGCTCTGGTAGCCGGTACCAAGTACCGTGGAGATTTTGAAAAGCGCCTGAAAGCGCTGGTGAATCAGTTAAGAAAGGAGCCGGACTCGATTTTATTTATTGATGAAATTCATACCATCATCGGCGCAGGCTCGGCCTCCGGCGGAGTTATGGATGCCTCCAATCTGATCAAGCCCGTGCTGGCTTCAGGACAGTTGCGATGTATTGGTTCGACGACTTATCAGGAGTACCGGGGCATCTTTGAAAAAGATCACGCCTTGGCACGCAGGTTTCAGAAAATCGATGTGCTGGAGCCTTCGGTTGAAGATACCATCCAGATATTAAAAGGCCTCAAATCCCGTTTTGAGGAGCATCATGATGTAAAATATTCCGCTGAGGCTTTGCGTCTGGCCGCAGAATTGTCTGATCGCTATATTACCGACCGGCATTTGCCTGACAAGGCCATTGATGTCATTGATGAAGCGGGAGCAAGGCAGCGGATGATGTCCGCGGCTGCGCGTAAACAGCTGATTGATGCGGCCGAAATAGAAGAAATCGTCTCAAAAATGGCCCGAGTACCTGCAAAATCGGTGTCGGCTAATGATATCGACAAACTCAGCAATCTGGAAAAAAACTTGAAAATGCTGGTTTTTGGTCAGGACGAAGCCATTTCGGCACTGGCTTCGGCAATCAAGTTATCGCGCGCAGGCTTGCGGGAATCCCAAAAAACCATAGGTTCATTTCTGTTTGCTGGCCCTACCGGTGTCGGTAAAACCGAGGTGACACGCCAATTGGCCAAGGTGCTGGGTGTGGAGCTGATCCGCTTTGATATGTCCGAATACATGGAGCGGCATACAGTGTCCCGCTTGATTGGTGCGCCACCAGGCTATGTCGGTTTCGACCAGGGCGGCTTGCTAACCGAGCAGGTTACCAAGCATCCTCATGCTGTATTGTTGCTGGATGAGCTGGAAAAAGCCCATCCTGATGTCTTCAATCTGTTATTGCAGGTCATGGACCACGGCTCGCTGACCGACAATAACGGACGCAAAGCCGATTTTCGTAATATTATCTTGGTGATGACTACCAATGCCGGTGCTGAAGAGGGTAGTCGGGCTTCTATCGGATTTACCCAGCAGGATCATGCCAGTGATAGTATGAAGGTGATCGAAAAAGGGTTCTCTCCGGAATTTCGTAACCGTCTTGATGCCATTATTCAGTTTAAGCCATTGGATATTTCAATTGTCGGCCATGTGGTTGATAAATTTATCTTTGAACTGGAAGCCCTGCTGGCAGACAAGCATGTCACGCTCGCATTAGATTCTGATGCACGTTTGTGGCTGGCAAAGAACGGTTGTGACCCCAAAATGGGGGCAAGGCCGATGGCGCGGCTTATTCAGGAAAAAATCAAAAAGCCTCTGGCTAATGATTTGTTGTTCGGCAAGCTGGTGCGTGGCGGGAATGTGCGAATTTATCTGGAAGATGATGAATTGGCGTTTGCTATAGAAAGCAAAGAGCTGACTGTTTCTGAAAATACGTAACCAATCAGGAAGCATGCGCCCCCGGTTTATTAAACTGGATTAGCGCATGCGGAATGTGATGCGGCCTTTTGACAAATCGTAAGGCGTCATTTCAACTTTAACTTTATCACCGGTTAGAATGCGGATGTAGTGTTTACGCATTTTTCCTGAAATGTGTGCAGTCACGATGTGACCATTTTCCAGTTCAACGCGAAACATTGTGTTAGGAAGGGTATCGATTACCTTGCCTTCCATCTCAATTTGATCTTCTTTAGCCATGTGTTTTATCCAAGCAATTAAAACGCCTAATGATACCATAAGCCTGGTGTTAACAACAGGCATCTGTGGCGTAAGTGCATAATTATTTGTTTTAAACAGACAGTTCAGACCAGTCGTTTTCAAGCAATAGCTGCATGGGCTGATATTGGCTTTTATAAGCCATCTTGGCGCAATTTTTTATCCAGAACCCCAGATATAGGTAGTCAAGGTTTAGCAGCTTTGCCCGCTCAATTTCCCATAAAACGGCATAGACGCCAGGGCTGTAGCTGGAAAATTTTGGATCGAAAAAGGTGTAAACGGCTGACAGGGCATTTTCCAGTTGATCCATGACCGCAACGCAGGCGAGCTCGCCATTAATCGAAAACTCTACAAATCGGGTGCTGCACCATGAGCTGCTCAGAAAATGAATGTAATCGTCAGTACTGGCGTGTGCCATGTTGCCATCGCTGTGACGGCTGTTTTGATAACGCACGTACAGATCATAATGTGCCTGTTCGAAAGCAGCCGGCTTGATTGAGACTTGTATACAGATGTTTTTTCTCAGGCAGCGCTGCTGACTTCTGCTGGCTTTAAATGCAGCAACGGCCAATCGCGCTGGTACACAGGCTTGACAGTGTGCACATTGAGGCTTATAGACATCATCGCCGCTGCGCCGAAAGCCTTGTGCTATCAGTCTGGAATAGATCGCCGGGGTTAATTGAAAAGACGGATGCACGAAGATCGATTGCGCCCGTTCACCTTCAAGATAGCTGCAGGGATGTTCGGGGGTCAGGAAGACTGGCAAAGAAATCATCGAGGCTGCCAGGCTGATGATTGCGCGGGTTCGTCGCAATAGCGTTCGATCAATCGGGCAAAATATGCACGATCTATTTCTTCAGCCCCCAGGCTTTCCAGATGCCGGGTATGCACCTGGCAGTCTATCAACTGATAATTCCAGCAGTTAAGTTGCTCAACCAGGGTGGCAAAGACTACCTTGGAGGCATCGGTTTTGGTGTGAAACATGGATTCGCCAAAAAAGACCTGGCCCAAAGCAACTCCATACAAGCCGCCAACCAATTCACCGTTAAACCAGGCTTCTGCGGAATGCGCTATGCCACGCCGTGTACAGTTCTTGATATGCCTGCTTGATTTCATTACTTATCCAGCTTCCGGCCTGGCCTTTTCTGGGTTCTGCGCAGGCGCCGATGACCGCACTAAATGCCTGGTCGAAAGTGATGGAAAAATCATGCTTGTTCAAGGTTTTGCGCAGACTGCGGGAAATATGAAGTTTATCTGGAAATAAAACCAGGCGCGGATCAGGCGACCACCACAGAATAGGTTCGCCCGGGTTGTACCATGGAAAAATTCCGTGCCGGTAAGCGTTAAGCAGACGCTGTACTGACAGGCAGCCGCCCACTGCGAGTAAACCGTCCGGTTCTCGCAGTGCCCGATTTAAGGCAGGGAACTCCTGATTCGGATTATGGGGGTCAAGGAGTTTCAGTTGCATGCGTTAAGATTAAAAGTGAAAGCTTCAAGGGCATACGTGCCCACCTGCCGCTTCGTCCAGGCTGAATATCCGTTTTGGGCGGGTTTGATTTAATCCTCTAGTTCATCCAGATATTTTTCTGCATCCAGTGCGGCCATGCAGCCAGCCCCTGCTGAGGTAATGGCTTGTTTGTAGACAGAGTCCATGACATCACCGGCAGCAAATACTCCTTTTATGCTGGTTGCGGTGGCATTGCCGTGAATGCCGCTGTTAACTCTGATATAGCCGTGATCCATGTCGAGCTGGCCGGCAAAAATATCGGTATTTGGCGTGTGACCTATGGCGATAAACACACCATGCACATCCAGTTCCTTAGTCGATCCGTCTTGGGTATTTTTGATTCTGAGGCCGGTAACGCCCATATTGTCACCCAGCACTTCATCCAGCGTATAATTCCATTCGATGACGACATTGCCGGTTTTTGATTTTTCAATCAGTTTATCGGAGAGAATTTTCTCGGAGCGAAATTTATCACGGCGATGAACGACAGTCACTTTAGCCGCGATGTTGGCTAAATACAGTGCTTCTTCAACTGCGGTATTCCCGCCGCCAATGACCGCGACCGGTTTATTTTTGTAGAAAAAACCATCGCAAGTTGCACAAGCGGAAACGCCTTTGCCCTTGAAGGCTTCTTCGGATTCCAGGCCTAAATAGCGGGCAGAAGCGCCCGTCGCGATAATCAAAGCATCACAGGTGTAAGTGCCGGAATCACCGGTTAAGGTGAAGGGGCGAGCCGATAAGTCAGCCGTATGAATATGGTCGAAAATGATTTCGGTATTGAAGCGCTCAGCATGTTGACGCATTCTTTCCATCAGGGCCGGCCCTTGCAAGCCTTCCACATCACCAGGCCAATTATCGACATCGGTGGTAGTGGTTAACTGCCCGCCTTGCTGCATGCCGGTAATCATAACCGGATTCAAATTGGCGCGTGCAGCATAAACCGCGGCTGTATAACCGGCTGGGCCGGAGCCAAGAATCAACAGGCGGCAATGTTTTGCGTCGCTCATACGAATGCTCTCCAAAAGGCAGGATAGAAAAATACTAAAAGTATGCAGGTGAAATAGGCTTTCGTAAACATTTTCTCAGCCAATCAGCGCTGCACTTGAGCGAAATTGGCTCGATGTTTAAGCTCTAATACTCATGTGAAATATCCAGTTATTCATCTATAATGATGTTTTATTGATAAATTATGCAATGGTTATGACATGGCTGCTGTGATGGAAGAAAAAACTTTTCGGGGTTTGCGGGAAGTTGCTTTACTGAGTTTTTCCGCCTGTGCATTATTTCTTTTAATTTCACTGCTTACCTTTAGTAACGAGGATGCCGGCTGGTCGCACAGTGGTTCGACCCAGCTCATCGTCAACGCCTGCGGTGTTGCGGGAGCCTGGCTCGCTGATTTTCTACTCAGCATGTTCGGTGTGATTGCCTACCTGTTTCCTCTAATAATCTTCTGGCAGGGCTATTGGCTTTTCGGCAATCGCCAGCATGGGGAGGGCAAGCTGATTGCCGCGCTGCGCTGGTCTGGACTTGTAGCCACGATTATTTCGGGGTCTTCATTGGCATATCTGCATTTTTTTAGGGTGCCGATTGAATTGCCGGGCAGCACGGGCGGCATTCTTGGCGAAGTAACCGGTGATGCACTGCTGTTTGTGCTGGGTAATTCGGGCGCAACACTGTTTTTCCTGGTGTTGTTATTGGCCGGAATAACCTTGTTTACCGGCTTGTCGTGGCTGAACCTGCTTGATCTGATCGGCAAATATACCGTGTGTGTTTGCCGCTTCGTGGGGCTGACTGCCATCCATTTTTGGCAGGGGCGCCCGGACACTGGCGAGCTGGCAAGCGACAATAGAGCTGGAAAACCGCAAATCAAGAAAAAGGACAAGCCTCAAATAGCGCCGCCGGCGCAGGAAATAACCGCCAAAAAGCTTGAGAATATTCCCCGGCGTAAAAATGAACAACCCAGTGTGCCATTTGATCCGAGCCAGGGCGTCATCCCCGCTTTATCTTTACTGGATAACCGTGATACCCGCGTAAAGGGGTACTCACAAACCGATCTGGAGGAAATGTCGCGACTGGTAGAAAGCATCCTTCAGGATTTTAACGTCATTGTCGAAGTGGTTGGCGTTCTTCCGGGACCGGTTATTACCCGATTTGAGTTGCAGCCTGCCGCCGGCGTTAAAGTCAGCCGTATCAGCAGCCTGTCAAAAGATCTGGCCAGGGCTTTGTCGGTGACTAGCGTGCGGATTGTCGAAGTGATACCCGGCAAATCGGTGATTGGCCTGGAAATCCCCAATCGGGAGCGGGAAATGGTCACCTTGCGTGAGCTGCTGGCATCACGCACTTTTGAAAAATCCAAATCGGTGTTAACACTGGCAATGGGCAAGGATATATCCGGCGCGCCGGTAGTCGCCGATCTGGGCAAAATGCCGCATGCGCTGGTGGCCGGTACCACGGGCTCCGGAAAATCAGTCGCCATCAATACCATGATCCTGAGTTTGCTGTACCGGGCGACCCCGGAACAGGTCAGGATGATCATGATCGACCCAAAAATGCTGGAGTTGTCGGTTTATGAAGGCATTCCGCATTTGCTGACGCCGGTCGTTACCGACATGAAGGAAGCCAGCAATGCTTTGCGCTGGGCCGTCGCCGAAATGGAACGACGTTATAAATTGATGTCCAAAATGGGCGTCAGAAATCTGGCCGGATTTAATCAGATGATTGAAGAGGCGGAAGCCAACGGCGAAACCATCCGGGATCCCATGTTTCAACTGCTCAATCCGCTGGAAGAAGGCGAGGATTTTCCGATACTGACCACGCTGCCCAGTATCGTCATCGTTATTGATGAATTGGCCGACATGATGATGATCGTCGGCAAAAAAGTGGAAGAACTGATCGCGCGTCTGGCGCAAAAGGCGCGGGCCGCCGGCATTCACTTGATTCTGGCGACCCAACGGCCATCGGTTGATGTTTTAACCGGTCTGATTAAAGCCAACGTGCCCACGCGGATTTCTTTTCAGGTTTCATCGCGGATCGACTCGCGCACCATTCTCGATCAGGGCGGTGCGGAAACCTTGTTAGGCAACGGCGACATGCTGTTTTTGCCTTCCGGGACCAGTATTCCTATTCGTGCTCATGGCGCTTTTGTCGATGATCATGAGGTGCATCGCGTGGTTGAGTTTTTGAAAAAGACGGCGCCGGCCAATTATATGGACGAAATTACCCGGGAATCTTCGGAGCCCGGCGAGAGTTTTGGCTCATCCTACAGTGATGATGCCGAAAGCGATGCACTCTATGACCAGGCCGTAGAGTTTGTCACCGAATCCCGCAAAGCCTCGATATCGAGCGTACAGAGACGTTTTAAAGTCGGCTATAACCGGGCGGCCAGAATGATTGAAGATATGGAGGCAGCGGGCGTGGTCAGCGCAGCGGAATCCAATGGTTCAAGAGAAGTGCTGGCCCCTGCACCGGTCAGGGATTGACATGAATGTTGCCATTATCGGCGTTGTAATAGTCATGGTTTCGGCACTGGGTGGCATTATTTTTAGCAAGCGCAACACTGATCACCCGCAGGCCGCGGTCAAAATGATGCTGTTCGGACTTTACTTCTGGGGACTGGTTTTTTTGCAGCTGCTCATTGTTGCTTTGGTTTATGTTCTGACCAGGCACGGAGTCACTTTTTAAACTACCTTGCTCGCGCTGTTTTGACCGCCGCTGTTGGTTATTACAGTTATCGCCAATTACTCCATTCTACTTACAGGCATCGGTTAGTTTAGGCTTTAGGAAGGTTGCATAGATGTCTGTTCCTTACTGGCGACTGTCCGGTTTTTATTTTTTTTATTTTGCCGCCTTGGGCGCGATGCTGCCTTACTGGAGCCTGTATCTGCATGATAAAGGCTTTAACCCGGTTGAAATTGGTGAGCTTTCTGCACTGCTGGTAGGTACCAAGATTATCGCACCCAATTTGTGGGGCTGGCTTGCAGACTATAGCGGAAAGAGCCTGCGCATCATCCGTATTGCCTCGTTCTTTGCCGCCTTGCTGTTTGCCGGTTTTCTATGGGCACAGAATTATTTCTGGTTTGCCTGGATAACGGTGGCGTTCAGTTTTTTCTGGAATGCCGCCTTGCCGCAATTCGAAGCGGCGACCTTGTTTCATTTAAAAAACGATTCGCATCGTTACAGCCAGATAAGGCTGTGGGGCTCCATCGGTTTTATTGTGAGCGTGTTGGCTATAGGCCGTTTGCTGGACAGTCACGCCATTGCCCTGTTGCCAGCTGTTATTACCCTGTTATTGACTTTAATCTGGTGCGTTAGCTTGCTGACGCCTGATGCGCATGCCGGAAGCCCTGGTTGTGAGCCGGTCGGCATCATGAAAATCCTGAAAAAACCGGAAGTGCTGGCGTTTCTGGCGGTTTATATGCTGTTACAACTGGCGCATGGGCCATACTATATTTTCTATTCCATCTATCTTAAGCAATACCACTACTCGGCAACAATGACCGGTTTACTTTGGTCTTTGGGTGTTTTTGCGGAAATTGTTTTATTTGTGTACATGCGGCGTCTGTTAAAGCGCTTTTCCTTGAGACATATTTTGCTGCTGAGTATTTTTTTGGCAGTGCTGCGCTGGCTGCTGATCGCCGGCTACGCCGAGCATGTGGAGCTATTGGTTTTTGCCCAGTTACTACATGCGGCCACCTTTGGCGGGGCTCATGTTGCCGCCATCCATCTGGTTCATCTTTATTTTGGTCAGCAGCATCAGGGTAAAGGCCAGGCCTTGTATAGCAGTATTAGTTTCGGTATAGGTGGCATGATGGGCAGTCTTTATAGTGGTTATTACTGGGATTCATGGGGTCCGGAGTTAGTTTATGCCATGGCTGCAATCGTCTGTTGTGTTGCTTTTGCCATTGCCTATCTATGGGTAGGCACTGAAAATAGTCAATACAAAGCGCATTAGGATAAAATGATCACCATATGGCGTGCGAGTTCAACTTGCACTACTCAGTTACTGAACTTTTAGGAAGTCATGTGTTTGAAATAGTAAAAAGCGGCGGCTGGATGATGCTGCCCATCATTTTGTGCTCAATTGCCGCTATGGCTATTATTGTTGAGCGGTTCTGGTCTTTACAAAAAAACAAAATTTTGCCGCCGGAATTGGTAGCCCAGGTGTGGAAATTATCCCGCGACAAAAAGCTGGATGAAATTACGCTGCGGCGCTTAAAGACCAGCTCGCCCTTGGGTTGCGTGTTGGCGGCGGGCCTTGCCAATAGAAAGCACGGCCGGGAAGTCATGAAAGAATGTATTGAAGAAGCCGGCCGCCAGGTCGTGCATGATTTGGATCGATTTCTTAATACCCTGGGCACGATCGCTTCCATTGCGCCGTTACTGGGCTTGTTGGGGACGGTTATTGGGATGATTGAGGTATTTTCTGCCATTGTGGCGCACGGTGTCGGCAATCCCGGTGTGCTTGGCGGGCGGTATTTCCGTCGCCTTGATTACTACGGCCGCAGGTTTGATTGTTGCCATTCCGAGCCTGGCCTTTCATCGGTATTTTGAGCGCCTGGTTGATGAATATGTCGTCAATATGGAAGAAGAAGCCCTAAAACTGGTTGAAATACTGCACGGAAATCGTGAGGAATCCTGATGAATTTTCAACGTAAACGAAAAGATGCGCCGGAAATATCCATGGCGCCAATGATTGATGTGGTGTTTTTGCTGTTGCTATTTTTCATGATATCAACGACATTCAATCGGCAAACAGAAGTCAGCATCAAGCTTCCCGAAGCCAATGGCGCAGAAGCTGAAGAACATCAAAAGAGGGTTACGTTGGTTATCGATGCTGATGGCGTTTATTATTTTAGGGGCGATGACGATTTGCCGCATCAATTGGTCAATCAGAGCCCGGATGCCCTCAAACAGGAATTGCAAAAACTCGCCACGGTTTCTGCCAATCTGCCTTTTATTATCGAAGCCGACGGCAAAACCCCGCATCAGTCGGTGATTACGGCGCTGGATATTGCCGGCCAGGTTGGCTTCACTCATATCACCTTTGCAACGCAACATTCTACAAGCGAATAATGAAAAAAACGCTGGCCCGATGGGCAGAAGACGTCTGGTATAAAGACCCGTTTATCGGCACGTGGCTAATGCCGCTGGGCTTCCTTTTCAGCGATGCGGTCAGGTTTCGCAGGTTTCTGTACCGTATCGGCGTATTGAAAAAGCATAAACTGCCTGTTCCGGTCATTGTGGTGGGTAACATTACCGTGGGCGGTACCGGAAAAACACCACTCATTATCTGGCTGGCCCGCTTGCTTAAAGAAGCGGGCTACAAGCCCGGCATTATCAGCCGGGGGTATGGCGGGCGGGCTGAATCATGGCCGCAGTGGGTTGATAGTCAGTCGGATGCCGCCAGGGTGGGTGATGAGGCGATGCTGATAGCCAAGCAAACGGCATGCCCTATGGCAGTTGGCCCCCTGCGCGTTGACGCGGCAAGGCTGCTGCTTGAGCAGTCCGATTGCAACGTCATTTTATCTGACGATGGCCTACAGCATTATGCCCTGGCAAGAGACATCGAAATTGCCGTCATTGACGGCGAAAGGCGCTTTGGCAACGGCTACTGTCTACCTGCCGGCCCGTTGCGGGAGCCCATCAACCGACTGGAAAGCGTCGATTTCAGAATTGTCAATGGCGAGCAAGCGGAAGACAATGAATTCGCCATGCAGCTTGTCGGTGATCAGGCCGTCAATCTGGCCGACGGGCAATACCAGCCCTTGCAGGCTTTCAGGGGTGTTCAGTGTCATGCCGTTGCCGGCATAGGCAATCCCGATCGATTCTTTCACTTGCTGGCGAAAGCCGGTTTGACCTGTGAAAACCACAGTTTTCCGGATCATTATGCATTTAAGCAACGCGACATCACCTTCAACGATGATGCGCCGGTATTAATGACCGAGAAGGATGCGGTAAAATGCACCGCTTTTGCAGGCCAGCAGCACTGGGCTGTTCCGGTAACAGCGGTGCTGGCGCCGGGTTTTTCTGAACAACTATTAAAGGTATTAGGAGAAAAATACAATGGATAAAAAACTGCTCGATATTTTGGCCTGCCCTCTATGCAAAAGCCCTTTGATCTATGATAAAGCCAAGCAGGAGCTCATCTGCAAGGCCGATCATATTGCTTTTCCCATTCGCGACGATATTCCTGTGATGCTGGAAGATGAAGCGCGTGAGCTCACCAACGACGAAATCGACGCGCTGTCCAAATGAGTCCGCGCTTTAAAGTCGTCATTCCGGCGCGCTATGGATCGACCCGGCTACCGGGCAAGCCATTGCTCACTATTGCCGGCAAACCGATGATTGCCCATGTGTGTGAACGCGCGCAGGAAGCCGATGCCGAAGATATTGTTGTTGCTACCGATGATGCGCGTATCTATCAGACCGTTGCCGAACTGGGCATTCATGCAGTCATGACAGCTCCGGATCATCAAAGCGGCACGGAGCGGATTGCCGAGGTCGCCAGGCTGTGCGGCTGGCAGGGCCATGACATCATCGTTAATCTGCAAGGCGATGAACCTCTGATACCACCGGCTTATATTCGCGCAGTTGCGGCGGCGCTGGCTGGCCAAACCCGAGCCGGTATCGCAACCCTGGCGGCTGTCATCATCGACCCAGAAGAGGTCTTTAATCCCAATTCGGTTAAGGTTGTTCTCAATAAAGCCGGTTATGCGCTGTATTTTAGCCGCGCTCCCATTCCCTGGGAAAGAGGCAGCTTTACTCAGGCCGGCGGCAAGCCATCAGGACAAATGCCGTATCTGCGCCATATCGGCATGTACGCGTACACGGTGGATTTTTTAAACCGTTACTGCCAGTGGGAAGCTTCTGCACTTGAGTCGGTCGAAGCGCTGGAGCAACTGAGAATTTTATGGCATGGCGAAGCAGTTCTGGTAAAAACCGTAGCCAAAACACCGGAAGCCGGTGTGGATACGCTGGAAGATTTAATGCGCGTGGAACGGGCGCTGCAGGCGCATCACTGATTTGACATATCGTAATAACAACAGTAATTTAGACCGTTTTTTTACTTTCACTTACCCTTGCTTTCTTTAAGAGCTGTTAATGGAACAATTTCAAAGAATAAGTCGTTTACCTCCCTACGTTTTTAACATTGTCAACGAACTGAAAGCCAAGGCGCGTGCTGCGGGTGAGGATATTATTGACTTTGGCATGGGCAACCCGGATCAACCCACGCCCAAACACATCGTTGCTAAAATGCTGGAGGCAACCCAGCGTGAAGATACGCATCGCTACTCTGTTTCCAAAGGCATTCCACGATTAAGAAAAGCCATCTGCAACTGGTATAAAACCCGTTACGATGTGGAGCTTGATCCCGAAACCGAAGCCATTGTCACTATAGGCTCCAAAGAAGGCTTGGCGCATCTTGCGCTGGCAACCCTGGGGCCCGGCGATGTAGTGCTGGTGCCCAATCCGGCGTATCCGATTCATCCTTACGGCGTGGTGATTGCCGGCGCCGATCTTCGCCATGTGCCTCTGGTTCCCGGGGTGGATTTTTTTGAAGAACTGCATAAAGCCATTGTCGATTCCTGGCCTAAACCCAAGATGCTGATTCTGAATTTTCCGGGCAACCCCACCACTCAATGTGTGGAACTGAATTTCTTTGAAAAAATTATCGCCGTTGCCAAAGAGCACAAAATCTGGGTAGTACAGGATATCGCTTATGCAGACATCGTTTTTGACGGTTACAAAGCACCGTCCATTCTCCAGGTTGAAGGCGCAAAAGACATTGCCGTCGAGTTTTTCTCGCTGTCAAAAAGCTACAACATGCCGGGCTGGCGTATTGGTTTCATGTGCGGCAACAAAGAACTGGTTGCCGCTTTGGCGCGCATTAAATCCTATCTGGATTACGGCACCTTCACGCCCATTCAGATAGCCGCTATTACTGCCTTGGAAGGCCCGCAGGATTGCCTGGTGGAAATCGCCGAAATGTATAGAAAACGCCGTGATGTGCTCTGTGAAGGGTTAACGGCAGCCGGCTGGCCGGTTGCCAAACCGAAGGCAACCATGTTTGTGTGGGCGCCCATTCCTGAGGCCTATAAAGCCATGGGCTCTCTGGAGTTCAGTAAAAAATTGCTCAAGGACGCCAAGGTCGCTGTGTCACCGGGCATAGGGTTTGGCCAGCATGGCGATGATCATGTCCGCTTCGGACTGATTGAGAATGAACATAGAACCCGCCAGGCTGTCCGCGGCATACGCAACATGATGAAGAAAGACGGCATTGTATAAGGCCGGGTTTTTCGTAAACCATACGTTATTCAGGAGTTTGATTTGAAACCGGTAAAAGTGGGTGTTTTAGGATTGGGGACTGTCGGCGGCGGCACTGTCAATGTGTTGAAACGCAATGCTGCTGAAATTGCCCGCAGAGCAGGTCGCGCAATCATGATCACCCGGGCATCGGCAAGGGATCTGAGTCAGCAACGTATTTGTGACACCCAAGGCATTGCTTTAACCACAGATCCGTATGAAATCATCAATGACCCCGAAATTGACATCATTCTGGAATTGATTGGTGGCGCCGGCCCGGTTAAAGACATGGTTTTGAAAGCCATAGAAAACGGCAAGCACGTTGTTACCGCCAACAAATCCCTGATTGCCCTGCATGGTAACGAAATTTTTGCCAAAGCCAGCGCAAAAGGCGTGATGGTGGCGTTTGAAGCGGCGGTTGCTGGCGGTATTCCCATTATCAAAGCCATACGCGAAGGTTTAAGCGGTAATCAAATCGAATGGCTGGCCGGCATTATCAACGGAACCGGCAATTTCATTCTGACTGAAATGCGCGATAAAGGCCGTGATTTTGCTGACGTCCTGGCGGAAGCACAAGCCCTGGGATATGCCGAAGCCGATCCGAGCTTTGATGTCGAAGGTATCGATGCCGCGCACAAATTAACCATTTTGGCGTCGATTGCTTTTGGCATTCCCTTGCAGTTCGACAAGGTTTATACCGAAGGCATTACCCACATCACCCGCGAAGATGTCGAATATGCCGAAGCATTGGGTTATCGAATCAAACATTTGGGCATCGCCCGCAGAACCGCTGAAGGTATCGAATTACGAGTGCATCCCACCTTGATTCCAGAGCGGCGTCTGATTGCCAATGTTAACGGCGTGATGAATGCCATCGTGGTCAAAGGGGATGCTGTCGGCCCCACTTTGTACTACGGCGCAGGCGCCGGCGCTGAGCCGACCGCATCGGCGGTCGTGGCTGACGTCATTGATGTGGTGCGTGCGCTGACCGGCGACCCTGAAAACCGGGTGCCGCATTTGGCTTTTCAGGCTGACGCGCTGGTCGACATACCGGTATTGTCATCGGACAGGTTTAAAACTTCCTATTATTTACGTCTCAATGCTGAAGACAAACCCGGCGTATTGGCGGAAGTCACCCGGATACTGGCCAATCATCAAATCAGTATTGAAGCGATCATTCAAAAAGAGCCGCGTGAAGATAAAACTTTTTTGCCCATTATCATGCTGACCCAGATTACCCTGGAAAAAGAAATGAATGCGGCTATCACGGAAATTGAAGCCCTAACCACGGTTACCGGTAAAGTCAACCGAATCCGCCTAGAAACCTTAAAATAAGTCACAACATGTCTATTCCTAAACGCTACTCCGGTTTGATTGAAAATTATAGAAACCGTTTGCCCGTCAGTGAAAATACCCGTCTGATCAGTTTGTGCGAAGGCAACACGCCGCTGATTCAACTGCAAAACATTCCGCGGTTGATCGGCAAGGACGTGAATATTTACGTCAAGTTTGAAGGCCTGAATCCTACTGGTTCTTTCAAGGATCGCGGCATGACCATGGCGGTTACCAAAGCAGTCGAGCAGGGCAGTCAGGCGATTATTTGCGCCTCCACCGGCAACACCTCGGCCGCCGCCGCCGCCTATGCCGCGCGTGCCGGCATCAAAGCGTTTGTGTTAATCCCAGAAGGCAAAATTGCCCTGGGTAAACTGGCGCAAACCTTGATGTACGATGCCAAAATCATCCAAATTAATGGCAACTTTGACAGGGGCATGGCGCTGGTTAAAGAAGTGGCTGACTATGCCCCGGTCACCATCGTGAATTCCATCAATCCGTTCAGAATAGAAGGTCAGAAAACGGCGGCCTTTGAAATCATTGACGAACTGGGGTTTGCGCCTGACTACCACTGTCTGCCCGTCGGTAATGCCGGCAATATCACCGCCTACTGGAAAGGCTATAAGGAATATTCCACCTATGCTCCCGGTCTTCCCGCAGTTACCCGCGGACGTCCGGTGATGTGCGGGTATCAAGCCGCCGGCGCCGCGCCTTTTGTATTGGGCGCAATGGTTGATCATCCCGAGACCGTCGCCACTGCCATCCGTATCGGCCATCCGCAATCGTGGGATATGGCCTGGGCAGCGCAAAAAGAATCCGGCGGCTGGTTTGATAAATTTACCGATGAACAAATCCTGGCCGCACAAAAAATGCTCTCCCAACACGAGGGTGTATTTTGTGAACCCGCCTCGGCGACCTCATTAGCCGGTGCCTTGCACGACATCAGCACTGGTAAAATCCCGGAAGGCAGCATCATCGTCTGTACACTGACCGGCAACGGCATCAAAGATCCTGATATTGCCATAAAGCAATGCGCCGACGCCAAGCCGGTGACCATAGATGCCAGCTTGGATGCTGTTAAACGGGCGATTCTGGATAGTTTGTAATTCGTAAGTCGAGGGTCTGGGTGATCAGCGCCTCTTTGAGCATATCAACTTGCGGATAACCCTTGTTGATAACGCAGCTCTGTTCAAGGTGAACATGTGCGGGGCAAAGTCGTCAGGAGCGAATCGGGATGCGGCTAACACAGGACCAAGCCCGAATTACATCGACGTGGGGGCATACTAGGCAAGTGGTCAAGCCGCAATGGTTATTCGCGCTCTCAGGCAACTTCACTCAGGATAAACGATAAAGCCAGTCAGGCAAGCGGTCGAGACCGGGCCAGTTTATGCTCAACGCCGATAATGGCTCTGTTTAACAGCCCCAGGTTTTTTTCCTCGACAATTTGCATGCCCATGACATAGAAAATGGGCATCCACAGCGGGTTGATCAATAGTCCGCCCAGAATGCTGTTGAAGGTGCGTTTGAGGTTTTTCCGGGGATTAAAGGATACCGTCAAGGTGTGCATGGGATTTTCGGTAAAGACAGTAGCTATTGGCCGAAGTATGGCTCTGTCGCGGTCGTCAATTATTGCCATGGCGGCAAACAGTTTCCTTTCCATCGTGTGGTAATTGATGCGCGCCAGGCTCGATGAGAGGGCAAAGGTAAGTGCTACCAACGGTAACACAACGGTGGGCGGTGCTATCGGAGCAAAAGTGGAAGACAGCATGACCACGCAAAAGCCAAACATGACGATGTCTTCCCCGCGCTCAACATCGCGATCGATGCTGGTTAAAATAGTTTCGACGGCGTTTTCAAATGGGCCGTTTAAATAACCTTTTTCATTCATGGGATACCCCCTTATGCTGCATGCTGCTATACACACTCATCATTGCTACCGGCATCACGGACTTGCTGATAACGATAGGTTTTCATTTCAGCATATTTCCGCAGCTTATACAAATGTCAAATCTGTGTATTCAATCGTCGATGCCAGGCGTGCCCCCAGCTTGGTTGCCTGCTTAAATGCTTGACATGTGCGACATTTTTTTGATCCTGCAAGGCCGGCAAGGTCCGGCTTTTTTTTATTAAGCCAGCTATGTATTATCAAGGCGTAAAAAAAACCATACTTGCGCGTCCCGTGGCAAAAAAACGTGTACAACTGGGCGACATTCATCCGCTATTGCAGCGCATTTATGTATCACGAGGGGTCACGTCGGCTGCTGAGCTGGATAGAACACTGGCAACACTGCCGTCGCCCTGGCTGCTATCGGGCATGGAAAATATGGTCGGCCATCTGATCACGGCTATTCAGTCACAGCAAAAAATCTGCATCGTTGCCGACTTTGACGCCGATGGCGCAACCAGCTGTGCCTTGGCTATCAAGGGCTTGCAATTGCTGGGGGCAGGGCAGGTGTCGTTCATCGTGCCTAACCGCTTTGAGTATGGTTATGGCCTGACGCCTGAAATTGTCGAGCTGGTCAAGCTGCAAAATCCTGACATCATCATTACCGTTGATAACGGCATATCGAGTATTGAGGGCGTCAGGGCCGCCAGAAATCTGGGCATCAAAGTCCTGGTAACAGACCATCATCTGCCTGGGCCGGCACTGCCTGAAGCCGATGCCATCGTCAATCCCAATCTGCCCGATGATCCATTTCCCAGCGGCGCGCTGGCGGGCGTAGGCGTCATGTTTTACGTATTAATGGCTTTGCGCAGCCGCTTAAGAGCACAAAACTGGTTTGAACAACAGCAAAAACCCGAACCGAATCTGGCCCACTTGCTTGACTATGTGGCTCTGGGGACGGTCGCCGATGTGGTTGCTCTGGATCACATCAACAGGATTTTGGTGCATCAGGGCTTGTTGCGGATACGCATGGGCCGAGCTCATCCTGGCCTTAATGCCCTGATCGAGGTGTCGGGCAGAAATCCGCAAGCCATGCAGGCATCGGATCTGGGCTTTGCTGTGGGCCCGCGACTGAATGCCGCGGGCCGCATGGATGATATGTCCCTGGGCATTCAATGCCTGCTGACTGAAGACCCTTCGCTGGCCAAAGCTATCGCGCTTCAGCTCGATGAGCTGAATAATGACCGCAGGGACATCGAAGGGCAGATGAAACATGAGGCCATGGCCTTGTTAGCGGAAATGAAAGCCCTGGATGAGCAACACCTGCCCGCGGGCGTCTGTCTGTATGATGCAAACTGGCATCAAGGGGTCATCGGCATTCTGGCTGCACGCATCAAAGACCGGCTGCATCGCCCCGTTATCGCTTTTGCGCCCTCCGGCAAGAATGAAATCAAAGGCTCGGCGCGCTCCATTCCCGGTGTGCACATTCGCGATGTGCTCAGTGATATTGCCGCTGCGCACCCCAAGCTGCTAAGTAAATTTGGCGGCCATGCCATGGCGGCCGGCATGAGTCTGAAAATGCATGATTATCCACATTTTGCCCTGGCCTTTGACGAGGTGGTCAGCCAGCGCCTGTCTTCTATCGATCTCGAACAGAAAATCTATTCGGATGGCCAACTAAGCGAGCAGGAGATGACCCTTGAATTCGCCGATTTATTACAAAATGCCGCCACCTGGGGGCAGGAATTCCCGGAGCCTGTATTTGATGGCGTATTTGATGTGATTCAAGCGCGTATTGTCGGCCAAAAACATCTGAAATTGGTGTTGAGACAAGCTGGCGGCGATTTGCTTATTGATGCTATCGTTTTTTATATCGATCAACCGGAAAAATGGCTGGGTCTACGGTCCTGCCTGGTCGCCTACAAACTCGATATCAATGAATTCAGGGGCAACCGCAGCATACAGCTTATGGTGCAGTATCTGGAAAAAATATCCTAAAGACACTATGTTGACTATGAATCCATTTAGGTTCGCCGCTATTTACTTTTCCAAAGCATTATATTAAAGAGGGGCTATGAAAACTCCAAAAAGTCTCGAACCGCTGGTGCGCGATGGTCTTGTCGATGAAGTTATCCGCCCGCTAAAAAGCGGCAAGGAGGCGGCTGTCTATGTAGTGCTGTCCGAAGGTGAAATTCGCTGTGCCAAAGTCTATAAAGAAGCTAACAAGCGCGGTTTCCACAAACAGGCCTTATATCAGGAAGGGCGTAAAGTGCGAAATACGCGACAGGCTCGAGCCATGGAGAAAAACACCCGGTTTGGGCGCAAACAACAAGAAGAGGTCTGGCAAAATGCCGAAGTCGATGCTTTATATCGTCTTGCCGCTGCGGGTGTGCGTGTTCCACAGCCCTATAATTTTGTCGAAGGCGTGTTGCTGATGGAACTGGTCACCGATGAACACGGAGCCGCTGCGCCCAGGCTGAACGATCTCGAACTTACCCGCACGCAAGCGCTGGAGTTCCACGACATATTGATCAAAGAAGTGGTCAGAATGCTCTGTGCAGGAATTGTTCACGGTGATCTGTCTGAATTCAATATACTCGTTGATGCGCAGGGCCCGGTGATTATTGATTTGCCCCAGGCGGTTGATGCGGCGGCTAACAATAATGCCGCCAGAATGTTGGAACGTGATGTCAATAATCTGGCTGGCTACTTTGGCCGTTTTGCGCCTGAACTGCTTGCAACCAGCTATGGTAAAGAAATCTGGAAGATTTACGAGAGCGGCAATCTGACGCCTGACGTCAAACTAACAGGTCATTTTAAAGGCAGCAACAAGCAGGCCGATGTGAAAAGCATCATGAGGGAAATCAACGATGCGCGAGAGGAGGCAATACAACGCAAGTATGAACGCGAAGACTACTGAAACGGGCTAAGTTATTGCACAGCCATTCACTTTTTGTGTTTTTTATGGACCAAATGATTTTTTGTAACTGTTCAGCATGTTGGGACCCCTCAGTAGGAGCGACGCCCACGTCGCGATTTGAAGCCGTCGGTCGCAACAAGTGCGCCGCTCCCACATTGAATTTTGCCAATCCAGAGCGGCGCCAAACACCACATGCTTGATAAGGTGAAGCGTTATGATTTTTTTAGTTTAATGAACATAGCATCGCATTTTCCCTATGGACGGAATGACAACAACTTACTCGGCGTCGCTCTGGCGCTGTTGATCGGCAACCTTGATCAAGATACTGACCCGGCGGTTTTTTTCTCTGCCTGCACTCGTGGCATTATCGGCTATGGGCTGGGTGTCGGCATACGTCATTGCTCTCATACGGCTACTTTCGAGTTGCTGCGAGGTCAGAAAATGCAGGACACTGGTGGCGCGTGAGGAACCCAGCTCCCAGTTGGATGGGAATTGCACGGTGTTTATGGGCAAATTGTCGGTATGACCTTCGATTAAAATGAGCCCTTCCGCTTGTTTCAATAAAGGCGTCAGGCGTGTTAATACGGCAGCGCCATCCGGCGTCAAATCTGCTTGCGATGATTTAAACAGCACCTTGTCCTGAATTTCAAGCTGGGCATAACCCTGCTTGACCTTGATATGCACGGCGTCATTCAAGCCAAACTCCTGTATGGTTTTGCTTAAATCAGCTTGCAATTCCTGCTCAGCGTCTATTGGCTGTATTGGAGGGGCCGGCTGTGGTTCCGGTTGCGCGTGCTGCTCGAGTGGTATCGGCTTGAATTCCTGTTCTACTGGCAGCGCTGGCAGTATCGTTTCGGATTCGGGTTTCGCTTGCTGGGTGGCAACCAGCTGGGGAGCAGAGGCGATAACGGGCAGCTGTCCTGCGGCGACTGTTTCCGGTGCTGCGACAGGGATGGCTTTGTTTTTGCCGTTACTGTTGTCGATTTTGACATTACCCTCGGGTGTCATGGCTTTTGGCAGGTTTGCTGCCGGTGCCTTGTCAAGCTTGACGGGTTGAGATTGATGGGCCTGAACCTGTGTTGGTTGAGTTTTGAAGTCACTTAAGGCCATCAAGGTAATGACCAGCATGACCGTGAGCACAAACACATCAAGATAAGTCAGCAGCCAGTTTTGAGGGTGGTAAGCCTCTGACTGATCCAGCAAGTCTTCCAGGGTAAGCGAGGAGCGTAATTTGGCGAATGGATCTTTACTCATGGCTGGCTCAGTCTTTTAATTCATTATCATAGTGCGCAATAAATGACCTGAGAGTTTCCCGTATAAATGAAGGATTGCGGCGCTCCGCTATCAGGGTAATGCCTTCCATCACCATGCTCATGATCATGATACGTTGTTCGGTCCGGCGCTCCAGTTTTATCGCAATCGGCGTGAAGATCAGATTGGCCAGGATCAGGCCGTAAAAAGTGGTAATCAGGGCAATACCCATGTTGTAACTTATGCCGCCAATATCTTTAAGTTCGATCACTTGCAGCATGTTTATCATGCCTATCAAGGTCCCCAGCATTCCAAAAGCAGGCGCATAGGCCGCAAGGCTGTGGAATATATTGGCTTCGGCTTTTTCTTTGGCACGCAAGCGGGCAATCCGCCATTTCAGTAAGGACAGAATATCTTCGGTGGGCGTGTGGTCTACCACCAGCTGAAAACCGGTTTTCAGATAGGGATTGTTGATAGTGTCGATTACATTTTCTATGGCAACGGTGTCTTTCTGAAACCACAGGCGGGCGACAGCAATGATTTCATCGGCTTCTCTTTGCGGATTCAGGCTCTCATAAAAGAAAATCAGTTTGATGGATTTCAAGCCGTGTTTAATGTCTCTTAACGGATAGCTTAAAAACAGGGCGGCAATGGTGCCGACAATGACAATGAGCAAACTGGGCAAGTTGAGAAAAGACAGCGGATCATTGGCTGCAAATACAGTGATGTAAACACATAGCAGCAGACTCAATACAACACCGACGGCAGTTGAGTAGTTGATCTTTTTGGGTATGGTTTTTACAAATTCGTGATTAAATCGCATGAAAGAGGGCTTTGGCTAACTCGGATGTTTCCTGGAATTGTGCCTGCAGCTTATCAAATATCTGTTGCTGATAGGTTTGGCTAATGGCTAATTTTCCCAGCGTGGTATGTGGCGGCAGTATTTCCTGATTTTTAAACAAGGCGCTGACCATGAGGGCGGCGTTCCCGACCAGTACTGCATGTTGCCAGTATTGGCCATCATACTGATCATCGCGATGATGTTTGATGACGTCGACCAAATTTTGGGGTAGTCCCCAGATTTCGGCAAAAAATGCCCCCACTTCGCAGAAATCGGTATCGATCGTTTGGCTTAGGATCTCGTTAAGAGTGAGTTCGGGCGCTTTATTAACTACACACAAGGCGTGTTGAGTTTCTTTGGGCAGCAAATCGGCCAGGCATAGCAGGCCCAGGTTATGCAACAGTCCGCCGGTATGAATGGTTTGCAGAAATGCATCATCGGCTTGGCTGGGCATGCCGGCAGCTAATAATACCGCGCCACTGGCAACCATTTGACTGCTGACCCAGAATCGATGCAGATCAAAAGCAGGACAAAATGAAATATTAAAAGGCGAAATGACCGCCAGTCCGATACTGACGCTGCGCACAATCGTCAACCCCAAATTCAGGCAGGCCTTTTCAACTGAATTCACTGGATTGATAGGGGCGGCCCAGGCGGAATTAGCCAGAGCGATCAGGCGCAAGGCTATGGGTGGATGTGTCTCAATGATTTTTGCCAGTTCCCTAAAGCTAAGGTCATCCTTGGTCAAAGATTGGATGAGATGTTGGATATGGGTAGGCAAACTAGGTATCCGCTTGGTATCGATAATCCTTTGGCGTAACACAGTTGCATTCATTCCAATAGCCTCTTCAAAGCAGCCGGTTAGCTACGGCGGAATCGAGTTTAAAGTCTTTTTTAACCAGCGCAGGCACTTCGTCAGCCGGTACCGGCTTGCTAAAGTAATAACCCTGGATTGTCTGACAACCCAGGCCGCTCATGACCAGCACTTGATCGATGGTTTCCACCCCTTCGGCGACCAGCTTGTAACCCATGGCATTCGACAGGCTAATGATGGTGCCTAACAGTACGGGAGTTTGTGAGTTATACAATAAATCCTGCACAAAAGAGCGGTCAATTTTTAGACAATCAAGCGGCAATTCCTTGAGCGATGACAAGGAAGAATAACCCGTGCCGAAGTCATCGATCGCAATTTTAACGCCCAGTTTTTTAATATGAGCAAATATTTTCAGATCGCCTTTTGTCTGCATGACGCTTTCAGTCACTTCAAGTTCCAGATAGCGGGCAGGCATATGGGTTAACTCCAGGGTATTTTGCACGCTGTCCAGTAATTGCGGATCGCGGAAATGCAACGGTGAAATATTAACGGCCATCTGCAGCAACGGCATGCCTTCCCGATGCCATTGCATCATTTTCAGGCAGGCGTTTTGAATAACCCAATCACCAATTTTTTGAATCAGGCCCAGAGTTTCCGCCAGGTTGATAAATTCAAAAGGACTGACGAGTCCTCGCACCGGGTGTTGCCAGCGCAGTAATGCCTCAAGACCATTAACACGGCCGCTTAGCAGATCGACCTGAGGCTGGTAATACAGCACAAACTGATTCTTTTCTACGGCTTCACGCAGTAATTGTTCGTCTTGCAGACGCTTCATGGCCAGTGCCGTCATTTCGGGCCGGTAATAGGCATAGCGCTGTTTGCCGGCATTTTTGGCGGAATACATGGCGGAATCCGCCGCTTTCAACAGGTCATGCTCATTATCGCCGTCTTTAGGATAGATGGCGATGCCTATGCTGACACGAGGTTTTAGCTGGTTGCCGCCTAATATCAACGGCCGGTTGATTTCATGCAGACAGCGTTCGGCAACTTCAATGGCCTGATATTCATTGTGTATATCGTCAATGAGTATACAAAATTCGTCTCCGCCCAGGCGTGCGGCAAAATCGACATCCCGTATGACAAATTTGATACGCTGGGTGACCGCTTTCAGAAATTGATCGCCGACATTATGACCGAAACTGTCATTGATATATTTAAACTCGTCAAGATCGAGATACAAGAAGGCAAACTGTTTCTGGTTGCGTCTGGCCAATTTGATAATCTGTTCAATGCGCTCCTGATAAAGCGAACGGCTGGCTAGTCCGGTCAGATCGTCATAATAGGCCAATTGGTGAATCATGCGTTCGGTTTCTTTTTGTCTTGAAACATCCTGCACGGTGCCGGTGACGACTTTGTTGGTGCCGCCGGATATCAAGGCTGTTTCCTGACGGACAATAATGGCATCGGCATTGCTGGTTAGCAGGCAGTATTCAATACTGGTTGTGGGCACACCTTCCAGGGTTGAATAAATGGTCTCCTCGACTTTGGTCCGATCTTCCGGGCTTATCAAGGCGATGAAATGCTCCAGAGAGCCTGCAAAGGTATCGGGATCAACATGACATAATTCGGCGAGATAGCCCGACATGTGAAATTTATTTTGTTCCACCTGCCAGGTCCAATAACCCATTCGGGCTATTCTTTGCGCCGCGGATAGTTGCAGTTTGCTGTTGCGCAGCTCGGCAGTATTGTGGCTGGAGCGTAATAAAAACCGGATATGATGAATCAGTATCGTGTAGTTAAGTGGCTTGATAACAAAATCAGAGGCGCCGACGCTAAAAGCACGGTTGATTGATTCAATATCGCCCAGCCCGGTTGACATGATGATCGGGATGTCGGTCAGCTTGGGGTCGTCTCTAAGCGCCTTGCAGGTCTCAAAGCCATCTAGATCATCCATGATGGCATCCAGCACAATCAGATCGGGTTGCTGGATTTTGATTTTATTCAGCGCATCATTCCCGCTATGGGCCTCAAACAGTGTAAACCCCGCTGCTTTTAAATTGACCGAGGTGATCAGGCGGAAATTGGGGTCATCATCCACCACCATAATCTGGGCGCCGCTGATTTCATCATTAGCCGGTGGTAATTCAGTCAGATTCGTGTTGATAACCACGGAATTTTCAAGCTCGTGCTGGAGGGCAGTCAGCGCTTGACAAAAATGGCTATCAAAAGCAATTAATTGTTGATCAAGCAAGGTTAAATCATGGTTTCTGCCAGCCGTTTCCAGCGCCAGACAATCGGCTGCCAAGGCTTTTGCGCCCAAATTGGCGCTGGCGGATTTTAAGCTGTGGGCCAGCTTGCTCAGCTCCTCAGCCTGGCGGTTGCTGGCAGCCATGGCGGATTTTTTCGGCGCTGTCAGGTGCGGTTTCCAGATAAAGCTTGATGGCTTTTTCCAGTAACGACTGGCCATTGTCATCGGTGATGGATTTGAGTTCTTCCAGGACAGACGCATCCAAAACGGCGGGGCTCTAGGTTTTCTCGAGCTTGCTGGCTTCCAACGTTAGCGCTGCCGGAGCAGGTTTTGTTGCTGTCTTGCATCCAGGTTGCAAGCAGCTGCTGGAGTTGGTCCCTGCTGAAGGGTTTACTCAGATAGCCATCCATACCGGCATTGTGACATTGTTCCTGTATACCTTTTTGTACATCGGCAGTCAGTGCGATGATAGGCGTGCGTACTTTTTGCGTGGCCCGTTCGTGCGCACGTATGCGTGCTGTTGCGGCAAAACCGTCCAGTACAGGCATGTGGCAGTCCATCAGAATCAGGTCATAATCCTTGGTCATGGCGGCATCAACCGCTTCCTGACCATTATTGGCAACCTGTGTGCGGCAGCCGATCTTTTCCAGAAAGCCTTTGGCAACCTCCTGATTAATCAGGTTGTCTTCTGCAAGCAGAATGTGGCCGATGTATGAGAGCTGTTTTGGGGTGGAAAGCACTTGCGGTGTTATGACCGTGTTTGGTTTTTGCGCCAATAATTCCAGCAGGCAAGCCAGTAATTTATGCTGAAAAACCGGCTTGTTGAGATAAAAACTGATGCCGTATTGATTGCAGTGCGCTTCATCGAAAGTAACACTTTCCGAGCTGAGCATGATTAATGACAGCTTGGCAATGAGCGGGTCTGCCTGAATCGCCTTGGCCAGCGATAAACCGTCCATATATGGCATGTGCCAGTCGAGGATGGCGATACGGTAATGCACCTGCTGGCTACCGGCATCATGCAGCAGCTTGAGCGCTCTTGGCCCGTTATCCACGCAGGTGACCTGTGCTCCCCATTGTGAGAGCTGGTTATGGAAAATTTCCAGGTTGGTGGCGTTATCATCAACCACGAGAATATTAATGCCTTGCATTTCCCTGATGTCGGCTTTAGGTACAACGGATTCTAATCCCAGTGGCAGGGTTAAATTAAAGTAAAAGCAAGAGCCTTGTCCAAGGGAGCTGTTGAGCCTGAGCCGGCTGCCCATCAGTTCAACCAGTTGCCTGGAAATGGTCAAGCCCAAACCGGTGCCGCCAAAGCGCCGGGTAATGCTGCCATCCTGTTGAGTAAAACTTTCAAAAATATGTTCTTGCTGTTCGGGAGCAATGCCCGGTCCGGTATCCAGAATTTCAAACAGCAGATCAATCAGGCCAGGACTTTGAGTGTTTGTAACGGCGCTGAGTCTGAGCTGAACCTCGCCGCAATCGGTAAACTTGATGGCATTGCCCAACAAATTAACCAGCACCTGGCGTAATCTTTCCGAATCGCCTTGCGCCACGCAATAAAAATTCGCAGGGATATTCAATATCAGTTCCACCCCCTTGCGATAGGCCTGATCGGCCAGCATTTCGGTGGTTTCCTCCAGCAATTGGCGGACATCAAATTCATTGACGAGCAGTTGCAGTTTGCCCGCTTCGATTTTCGAAAAATCCAGAATGTTGTTAATAATGCCCAGCAAGGATTTGGCGGAACGGTAGGCCGTATCGGCCAGACGGTTTTGCCTTTCGCTGAGGCCGGTACCCATCAATAATTCGGTCATGCCAAGCACGCCATTCATGGGTGTGCGAATTTCATGACTCATGGTAGCCAAAAACTGCGACTTGGCTTTACTGGCGGCCTCAGCCTGCTCCTTTGGCCTTGAGAGCATCCTGGATGGCGATTTGCAGGCTCCGATTTTTTTCGGATAACTCCTGGGTGCGGGCGACAACCTGTTGTTCCAGATGCGTCCTATGTTGCTCCAATTGCTCGTCCCGTTGCTGAATCTCGGTGAGCATGCTGTTGTAAACCGTGGCCATTTCGCCAAATTCATCAGCGCCGATTTGAGTGATCCGGCGGGTAAAATTTTTCTCGTCGCTTACCGTGCGCATGGCCTGCATCAGATCCAGCAGCGGCGCCAGAAAGACCCGCTGTAATTTGGTGGAGACAAAGACAATGGCCAGACCGGTAACCACAAAAATCAGACATATGATTAAATAAAAGCGCTTGAGTAAGGCTTGCAGGCCACTTTGGTCGTCGGCCAAATGCAGAATGCCCTGCAATTCACCATCCAGCAGAATGGGTCTGAATAAATGCAGTACCTTATCGGCATCATAAATAAGGGCTTGCCTGTAGAGCGGTGCCGGGGCATTTTCAGCGGCTACTTTGAATAAGCGGCTGTACCAGCCAGTTAGCTGTGTAGTCAGGGATTGAATCAGGTTCTGGGCCTGCGTGCTGTTCTTGGGGACCGTGACGAGTGACTTGATGGTTTCGCCGGTCCAGCTGCTTGACTGCCCTTTGGGAGATTGGTAAGCCGCAAAAAGGACGCCCGTATTGTCATACAAATGGGCTGAGACCAGACTGGGCTGGCTCACCATACCGTTGAGCATTTCCTGGCCGGTTTGCACATCATGAAAAGATAATGAGGCGGAACCGTTCCAGGCAATAATATCGGCGATTAATACCAGCTGTTTTTCGGTATCGTTCTTTTTGGTAAAGTATTCGTTGATCACGACGGCAGCCGTCGCCAACAATAGCGCCAGCATGGCTGTTAAAGTCATGATCGAGATTAATTTGACGCGTATCGGAGCGTTATTGAACCAGTTCATAGTTTTTTTATTAGTTACCGATAATTTTAGCCAGCTTTAATAATCGTGCGCTGATATTTAAATTTCCTTCGCGCGCCACGGGCAGGTTGACATGCAGGGTGATTTTGCCGTTTACATTTTCCAGGCCGACCATGCCGCCTTGTGCGGCAAAATCATAGCCTTCGCCGATGGTCAGCAGTGGACGTTTTTTTATCTCGGCAAACACTTGCAGCAGCACATTTTGCTTTAATTCGCTGATATAAAGGACATGACACTCCTCAAAATTGCGCAAGCGCGATAGATTGATAACCTGTAGCGTTCTATCGCCCACGGCTTTATGGTCAATGCTGGCAAAGGACTGTTGCACCACGTTATCGCCCACGACACAGAGAGCGATCGACTCTTTTAGCTGCGCTTCGGCAGGCCAGGTGGTGAAACGTACGATATTCAGCGCCAAGGCCGCCAACACCGTTTGTTCTTCCAGTGACTGGGCAAACGTTGGCGGCAGGGGTTGAATAATAGGCAAAAACCCAGCAGCAACGGGGGGTATTTTCTGGCCCGCTTGTTCATGCGTCAAAACTGCCAGCTTATTTTGCCGTAAAAGCCCCGGTCGATAGCGGTCGGGAAGGTCTGGTTTTCCGATACATATTCCAGATGTTGCTGGGCCAGCAAGTTTTGGCCTACCACTGACAATTCAATGTCTTTGTAAGGACGCCAGGCCGCGCGCAGATCGAGTGTGACGTAGTCTTTGATGGTAGTTTGGCCATATGAGCCTACTGAGAAATTGCTGTCCACATACCGGAACCAGAAATCCATATCTATGGCCTGCCAGGGCGAGAGTGCGCCGCGTAATGATATACGCTGCTCAGGGCTGATGTTGGTCTGTGAGGTGCCTAGGTTATTCAGTTGCGTATGCAGCCAACTGTAATTGACATCCCAGCGCCACCAGTCCAGCATTTGCCAGATGGTGGCGATTTCGACGCCATAGGTTTTACCCGCCAGGTTGTTGGTAAAATTTAAGGGCACAATAAGGGAGGTACCGTTGAAAGACGGCGTTCCTTGAAGCGCGTAGCGCAGATCACGGTAGTCATTGTAAAACCCGGTCACATCCAGGGAAACCGATTTGGAAAAGGTCGTTCGATAACCCGCTTCATAAGTTATGACTTCCTCAGACATATAGCCAGAATTGCCTTTAGCCACTGTCTCAACAGTCGGCGTGCCGAAAGGGGGAAATGGCAGTGCTTGTGGAGGAACAACGCCGGTCAGCACTGAGCCACCCTTCTCTACCCGTGATGGCGTGCGTACCGCTCTTGAAACGCCAGCCCAGAAGCGGTGCTGATTGTGGGGCGCCCACATGATTCTGGCCGAGGGCTGGCCCTCGAAGCCACTGTAGTCGTTGTGCTCGAATCTGGAGCCGATCGTCAGCCAGAGTTTGTTGTCTATTAGCGTCATCTCATCCTGAATAAAGCCACTGAACAATTGGTCATTGACACTGACCTGATTTATATTGAAGGCCATCGAACCATTTTGGATTCGGGTTGCCTGCAATGTGGTCATGACCAAAACGGTAACCCGCTCCCCAGATGATTTCATGCCAGTCCAGCAGCGCAAAACGGTGCTGAAAATCCAGATCCAGGGTATGGCGGCTATCACTATACAAACCCTCATTATGGGCGTAGGCATCGTAATAAAATTGCAGTGAATAATCCGATGTCGGTGAAAAAGTATGCTGCAGGCGGCTGAGCAAATTGCCGCCATAGTCGTTCATTGCTAACATTCTCGGTGACCTGATAAGGTGCTGTTATTTGCGGATAATAGGCAAGCTGATTGATAGTGGCTTGATAAAGATCGCCCTGAACTGTCAGCGCATCCTGAGTTGTCAATTGAGAATCCAGACGAAACCCGCCTTGCACCTTATCCCAGTTATCACCGGCTTTGCCGCCCGACTGCAGGGTGTTTTGACCACGATTGAAGCCTTTGACATAGGCTCGTGCCGTGGTGTCTTCACCCAATTTTGCACCATAGCGGAATGAGCCAAAGCCCTGCTCCTGGTTGCCGCCGCCGGCATTCAGTAATCCACCCTGAGTCTGGGATGAAGGTTTGGTGATGATGTTGATGACCCCATTCACCGCATTATTGCCCCACAACGCAGCCCCCGGGCCGCGGATGACCTCGATGCGGTCGATGTCTTCCATCATCACATCCTGATTTTCCCAGTACACGCCGGAAAAAGAGCGGCTATAGGCGTTGCGGCCGTCGATAAGAACCAGTAATTTATTGGCAAAGCGGCCGTTAAAACCTCGTGATCCGACCGCCCATTGATTGGCGTTAATTCTGGCTATATCCAGGCCGGGCGCCAGGCGTAAGGCATCGGGAATACTGGTGGCGCCGGAGCGTTTGATGTCTTCATTGTTAATGACAAATACCGCTGCCGGCGCGTCATTCAGGGATTGCGCTTTCTTGGCGACGGACGTGACTTCGACATTCAGCAAGTCTTCTACGCTCAGCTCGAGGGCCTGATTTTGTTCTTCGGCGCAAAGCAGTGGGCTGAAACAAAAAACAGACGCCGATAAATAAGACATAATTACCAATCTATTAGTTGTTATTCATGCGGGTTTACCTTGGGAATCCTGTTAATTTTAACCAAATTGGGTTATTGTCAATCGAGTTGTCTGAATTGCTGACAGCCCATTTTTTGCCGCTTTTCAGGCTGCAAAACCATTCGTATGTGCATGGAGTATAGTTGAGATTAATTGGTATGCCATGGCTTGCCAGGAAATAGGAAATCTAGTGCATGAGGCTGATTTAAAATGGAAAATGGTTATTAACTAAACAGAAATTCAACGAGCTAGGTATAATTAAAAAATGCTCTTTAATGGCATGGCTACAGGAGCAGAATGGTAATGATGTATCGCACTCTTTTTAATCAAACTTATAAGAATGAGTAACTTATGATTAATATTCTGCTTGTAGATGATCATGAGCTGGTGAGGGCTGGCATTCAGGCGTTATTGAATACAGTTGAAGCTATAAGCGTCATTGGCGTGGCTGCTTCCGGTGAAGAGGCGGTCGATGCGGTGGTTACATTGAAGCCAGATGTGGTGTTGATGGACATAAATATGCCCGGAATAGGGGGGGTCGAGGCCTGCCGGCGAATATTGCAGCATAATGCCGACATAAAAATAATCGCTTTATCAGTTTGTAATGACGGCCCAATTCCACATCAATTACTCAAACTGGGCATCATGGGCTTTATTTCCAAAGGTTCTCCGGCCGAAGAAATGACTAATGCCATTAACAAGGTAATGACCGGTAAGCGCTATTTGTGCGCGGAAGTGGCCAATAATATGGCTTTTCAGGGCTTGCCGGGGAGCAATGCGTCCCCTTTTTCAAAGCTTTCTCAGCGCGAGAGCGAGGTCGTCGCCTTGATTTTACAGGGCAAAACTATCAAGGAAATGGCAGAAATGCTGGTGTTGAGCGACAAGACCGTCAATACCTATCGCTACCGGCTTTACGAAAAACTGAGCATTAAGAATGATGTGGAATTAACGCGTCTGGCCATCAAGTTTGGCCATATTGATAAGGCGTTGATTTAACCGCCATTGTTAATGAGGTTTATGCTCGGCGGCAAAAACCCCGGAGCTATCACAAGAGTTCTCTGGCCTTGTTAAAGGCATCTCTAAAATCAAGATATAAAGGCTTGTCCGTTGTTAACATGGATTGCAACAAGGCATGCTGCAGTTGATATTTAACATTACCCACCGCTAGCGCACCGACACCAACAGCACCTTTCGAATTGACGGCATGCAACAGCGGCGCGCCGGAGTCACTGCGTTTTATGCCTGCTATACCGAGGGGTGGAACGGCATTGACATCACCGGCCACTTTGAGCCGTGTGGCTTCCTTCAGGACATCCGCGCTTAACACCTGAATGCCGGCTTTTGCCGTGCAGAAAACAAGATCGGCACTAGCAACCAGGCGGGCTTTATCGGCTTCAGAGCTGGCGCAGGTGCCGCTGAGCTTGCAGCCAAAACGGCGGTTATATTCCTTGGCGACATCCAGGGCCGTATCAATCGATAAATGGTCAGCCAGTGTGGTCTCTGCCCCGGCCAAGGATGCGATAACGCCGGTGGCAATGCCGACAGGACCGGTGCCGCCAAAGACGATGGCGTGACAGTCTTTCAGCTCTTTGCCATGTTTTGCCTTTAATTCCTTCTCGACACAGGCGACTAAGGCAGCCGCCGTGGTGAAGGCGCCGCTCGGGTCGGCAAAGACAGACACTTCAAAAGGAGGAACCATGGCGTGTTTGGCTGCATCGAGCATATCCACGGCCAAGCCCAAATCACGGCCGCCGATAAAAATACCGGTGCGTTTAACGCCTGAGGGACTGCGTGAGAAAATGGCATCTTGCGTGAGGCCATAGATTTTTTCCAGTTTAACGTTGCTGTAAGGCATCAGCACATCAAATCCGGCGTCCAGTGCCATGTTAACATCAAACGGGCTGTTGTTCGGCATGGGGTCAAGCATGTGAAGGATGCTGCGCTTCTCCATTAAGGATTCCTCTTTGTTTGGGCGGATTTAACGTAAATTAGGATCAGACCAAGATCTAAGTGTTGGCTTTGATATAGTCTCTAGCCACTTCAAAGGCATGTTCAAAATGCAGATAGACCGGTTTGTCACTGTCGATCATCTTTTTCAATAAACGGTTTTGCGCCTGGTATTTCACATTACCGATGGCTAGGGCACCGATGCCGACCGCACCGCTTTTTGAGCCGGCAATCGCTGTGCCGTTATGGAAGGCATCAACGCCGGCAATGCCTGAGGGTGGCACCGCATTCACGTCAGCAGCTACTTTCAGTTGCGGGGCCGAGGCAACCAGTTCAGCGCTCAACAATTCTATACCGGCGGCGCCGGTTGCGAAGACAACGTCAGCCGTTTTGATGTATTCCGCTTTATCGGCATCAGCGCCAGCGGTAATAGTGATTTTACCGTCGCCAAATTCGTTGTTGCAGAGATCGGCAACATGCTGGGCCTTATCCAGCTGGCGTCCGATAATTCTGACATGGGCGCCGGCTTGAGCGGCAATAACGGCCGCGGCCTGACCAACAGGACCGGTACCGCCGAGGGCCAGGATGTTTTTACCTTCAAGTGTGGTGTTGAATTTGCTGATGAGTTCGCGTTCTACTGACGCCACCATGCCGGCGGCAGTAGTGAATGCGCCGCTGGGATCGGCGAAAACAGAGACTTCAAAGGGCGGCACCATTGCGCGTTTGGCCGCTTTCAGCATATCCATTGCCTGTTTGGTGTCACGGCCGCCAATGAATAGGCCGGTTCTTTTCAGATTTTTCTGGCTGCGGGAAAAAATGGCGTCTTGTACCAGGCCTTGAACTTCACTGGGTTCGACATTGGTATAAGGAATTGCGCTGACCCAGCCCGCATCCATTGCCATATTGACATCAAATGGGCTGAGATTTTTAGCCGTGGTTAGCATGTGTAAAATGAATGGTTTTTCCATGATGCCCCTCTTTAGGTATTAATCGTGCAAGTATAAAAGAAAAAATGGCAGAATAACACTTAAGCGGGTGGGTGTTTTAAAAAACAACTGATCTGGCCATAATCGAAACATTTAAGTTTTTGCAGTCATTTTATTAGGCCCTTTACCTTTGCTACCTAATCTTCTCAGCAATGATTGATTTAAAAAACCAGCAACGCCGCCTCGCCTACGATGCAAGAAATGCGCAAGGGCACAAGGATGAATTCAGCCGGATCATTTGCGAGCGCTTTATGGCGCAGTCAGCTTATCAACAAGCTGAAACCGTGATGTGGTATCTGCATTGCCGGTCAGAAGTAAGAACGGCCCAGGCATTAAGACCTGAACTGGCAGCGGCCAGGCGCATAGTGATCCCTTACTGGACCCAGGATGGGCTTGGGCAGAATAAACTGGGCTTGTGGCGGCTGGAGGATATGGATGAACTGGTTCCGGGCCTGTGGGGGATTCTGGAATCACCCCAATCAAGATGGGGTGAAGCCGGTAAAGAGGTCGCGCCCGAAAGTCTGGATTGCGTGATGGTGCCCGGCGTCGGTTTTGACCGGCAGGGAGGGCGCCTGGGCAACGGGGCGGGCTATTATGATCGTCTATTGACAAGCCTAAGGTCCGATGCAGTAGTGGCGGTGGTTTGCTATGAATCGCAATTATTCGAGTATATTGTCATGGCGCCTCATGATGTGTTCATGGATTTTGTGGTTACGGGAAATACAATTTATACCGGAAGAGGGCGGCGGGCGAATTAATGGATTTTCGATTTTTAAAAGACAATCTGGCCTCTTCACCGGCTTTTGTTGTGGATGCCGGCCAGGTGATTGATGCCTTAACAAAGCTGGATGCGCTGCGTAATGCCTGTGCGTGCAAGGTTTTGTATTCGATCAAGGCCTTGCCCTTTTCTGCCGTTCTGGAACTGACAAAACCCTGGCTTGACGGTTTTTCAGTCAGTTCGCTGTTTGAAGCCCGATTAGCCGCCGAAATATTGGCAGGCGAGGGCAGCATTCATTTGACAACGCCCGGCATCAGGCCGGACGAGCTGGCGGAGTTAAGCCGGCTGTGTACGCATATCAGTTTCAATTCCTTGACGCAGCATCGGCGTTTTGCCGCAGTGGCCAAGCAGCAAGCGTCGGTCGGCATAAGACTCAATCCGAAGCTGTCTTTTCTTGACGATGATCGCTTTGATCCTTGCCGGCAGTATTCCAAACTGGGCGTGGATATGGCTGCGCTGTCTCAAGCGGAAGGACTTGGAGCCATTGAGGGCTTGCATGTTCATGGTGTTTTTTCAGCATTGGATTTCGCACCATTAATCCAGACGATAGCAAAACTCCGGTATCATCTGGGCGCAAAGCTGGCGCACATTGCCTGGTTGAATCTAGGTGGTGGATATTTATTTGATCAGATTCAAGATGTCAGCCCGTTTATTGAACTAGTGCGCAGGCTAAAAAGTGATTTTGCCATTGAGGTCTATATTGAACCGGGCAAGGCGGTGGTCGGACAGGCCGGGTATCTGGTGACCACCGTTATCGACAACTTTGTCAGTGATGGTAAAAATATTGTGGTTTTGGATACCTCGGTCAATCATCATCCCGAGGTATTCGAATATCAAATTCAGCCGGAACTGCATGAACATGATGCCAATGGCAATTATCAGGCGGTCTTGGCAGGAAGCACTTGCCTGGCAGGTGATATATTTGGCGAATACCGGTTTAACCACAGCTTGAACATAGGTGACAGGCTGGTTTTCAAGCACCTGGGCGCGTACAGCCTGATCAAGGCCAACCGGTTTAATGGCTACAATCTGCCGGATATTTATCTATGGCATGAGCAACAGCTAAAACAACTAAAACACTACACTTATCAGGATTACCGCCGGCACTGGCGAACTGATTGAGGTGTATGCCAATAACACTAAGCAGGAACAACAACATGAAAGCAATAATGATGACGGCTGTCGGCACTCCCGACGTCCTGAAATTACAGAAAATAGCGGAGCCCGAAATAAACCAGCCCACGCAAATAAAAGTCAAATTGAAAGGGGCGGGTGTTAACCCGGTGGACACGAAAATCAGACGCAATGGCGTGTTTTATGACAATCCCTTGCCCGCGGTCTTGGGTTGTGATGGCGCCGGCGAAGTTGTCGCGGTAGGCAGCGCAGTCAGTCGATTTAAACCCGGCGATGCGGTCTGGTTTTGCCATGGCGGCTTGGGCCGCGAACAGGGTAATTATGCCGAATACACCGTGCTTGACCAGCGCTGGGCAGGCCTGATGCCGAAGACATTTTCATGTGTTCAGGCGGCAGCACTTCCGCTGGTGTTGATTACCGCCTGGGGCGCTCTTTTTGATCGAGGCGGATTGCAAGCAGGCCAGACTGTCCTCATTCATGCCGGTGCGGGTGGAGTCGGGCATGTGGCCATACAGCTGGCAAAATTACACGGTGCCAAGGTAATCACCACCGTCAGTTCAGAGCAAAAGGCTGAATTTGTCACATCTCTGGGTGCTGATGAGGTGGTGTTGTATACCCAAAACGGCTTCGCCGATGCCGTAAACCGGCTGACGGATGGCAAAGGCGCCGATTTGGTTTTCGATACGGTGGGCGCTTCGGTTTTTAAAGAAAGCATCACGGCGACCGCACATTTTGGCCGCTTGGTGACGCTGCTCGATCCGGGCGAATTGAATCTTGCCGAAGCCAGAATGCGTAATTTATTAATAGGATTTGAACTGATGTTGACGCCTATGCTTAGAGATTTGCCTGAAGCCAGGGATAAGCATGTCGATATCTTGAGGAAATGTGCCGAATTGACAGACAAGGGGCTATTAAAAGCCCATATCAGTCACGTGCTGTTACTGGAAGAAGCGGCAGTCGCCCATCGCCTGATTGAAGCCGGGCATACGACCGGAAAAATCGTCTTATCGGTATGACGTTAATCATGCTGCACAGCCATGCCCGCACGTGTTGAGGAATTATAGGCTTTTATATGGGAGCGCCTTAGTAATGCGCACGAAATAAGTTGAACAGGTGTAGGTGCGAATTTATTCGCACAATGCGGATAAATCCGTACCTACACAAAAAATCGTTTCCCAGGGTTGCGCAAGTTGTTTGATACGCGTTCCTTAGCCTGGATAGAACACCTTGAAGATGTCTTCAAATTGCTCATGCGTTTTATCTATGAGATCGCTTAAGTCATCGGCAGATATGTCATTGCCTAGACCACCGAATGAAGCAGTCTCCATATCGAGTCTGCTCAAATAATGAGCGGTTCTGACAATGCCCGCTGCATTTGCAAATTCGCCTGTATATTCCACGTTATTGTGTTCCGCGATAGTTTCAACAATAATTTCGGGCAGATGCCATGAGCGGGCCAATTCGGCGCCGGCCTGATAATGATTAAAACCGATGAGCTGGTTTTCGGTTTCAATTTCGTCGGCACCTGTTGATTCAATAAGAAGGCCGACTTCGCGCGCCAGCACGGGGATCCTGAGATAGAAAACCAGTTGGCCAATGTCGTGCAATAATCCGCAAACAAACATGGAATCCGCCTCGGCATCCATTTTCCAATACGCGCAAAGCTCCTTGGCGAGGAGTGCACAACGTAAACTTCGGGCCCAGAATTCGTGCATGGAAGGCAGTCCGCCAGGCAATGCTGAAAATTTGTCAATGATGATTGTAGCCAGTACCAGATTCTGTAATTCGGTTAAACCAATAACAGTAATGGCTCTGGAAATTGTGTTGATTTGGGCCGGAAAACCAAAAAATGCGCTGTTGACTATTTTAAGCAGCCTCATGGTTAGACCGGGGTCTTTTTCAATGATAAAACCGGCATCTGTTATTGATTTATTGGGGTCGGCAACGACTTTTTGCAGAGCAAAATAAATATTGGGAGGTGAAGCGAGGTGAACATCGCCCTTTAACAGATCAGAAATAGTCAGGTTGGAAGAAATATTTGCTAACATAGAAGAATTAATTAATAGGGGGCTTTACATCGACTATTAACAGTCAAGCCGATGAATCAAGCGTAGCTAGCCTTTATTGAGAAATCAAGAAAAATGAGGGGCAAATGTCTTTTTATTATCGAGCTCACAGTGCTGCAAATTGCCACCGGCAAAATATTTGGTAAATAAAGTGTTATGTAATTCGCTTAAACAAAAAATTATTATTATTGCTGAGCCTGATGAAAGCACTGCGGCGTGCATTGCAAGCGACTTACAGGATAAAGGTTTTTGTCACTATAAGTTTGCCGTCAGCGTTGATGAAATTTACAGCATCATCAGGGAATATTACGAAAATCCAGAACGGATAGGCTTGATCGTTATCAATGAGGACCTACCGCACTGTCATATTAAAGGATTGGCCCGGGCACTTAGCGGTAGCGAAGGCGGGGTTTTTATCCCTATGATTGTCTTGAGAAAAGAGATGGGGCAGGAGGGTAACATTGAGAATGGGCGGAGTAGCGGATGCCTGGTTTATAACTTGCAGCAAAATTATAACCCGGTCGAATTACAGATAGCCGTTGAGTTCTTCATCATGCTCAAAGAGGAGCAGCATCTGCGCTATAAACAGCAGGAGAGATTGATCACCGAATTAGCCGAGCGGAAAGTAATCGACGCCAAGCTTAATTATCTGGTTGCACACGATGAACTGACCGGGCTGCTTAACAGGCAGAGTTTAGAGCACCATATTCGTCTGGCCGTGAGCAAAAACAGTAGCAGAAGATTTAACCAGGTCAGTGTGTTGTTGTTTATTGATCTGGACCGTTTTAGTTTGATCAATGAACTGGAAGGCTTTGATGTCGGCGACCGTCTACTAGTGGAAATTGTTGGCTTGATCAGGCGCACCTTAGAGGATACCGGCTTATTCGCCCGGATTGGTTCGGATGAGTTCTGTATTTATCTGGATGATACGAGCATTTCGGAAGCCAAAACCTGGGCCGAAAAAATCAGGACAGCATTAGACGATTTTCGCTTCGTTATCGGCACAATTGCCTACAGCATGACCGCTTCCGTGGGTTTGGCCTCGTTACATTCGCCAAGATCTCTGCTGTTACATCCCGGTGAATTGATTTCAAAGGCTCATCAGGCATGCTGCATGGCCAAGGCTAATGGTCGCAATATGGTATGGGTGTATAGCAGTGAAGATGGTGTTGTCAAGGAACGGCATCGCGATATTTGCTGGGTGCCCACCATTCGGGAGGCTTTGCTAAACAAGGGGTTTTTTCTGGTGTTCCAGCCTGTTGTCAATCTCATTGATGGTGATGTTTCTCACTATGAGGTTTTGCTGAGGCTGAGAGACAGAACTGGTACGATTATTAATCCCGGGGACTTTGTTCCTGCCGCCGAAAGAATGGGTTTGATTCATCTCATTGACTTGTGGGTGATTGAAAGAGCCATAGATTACTTGGCGGCATTGCCCTCCCAGATGTCACATATATCCCTGGCAATCAATCTATCCAGCATGGCTTTTCAAGATGAAGCCTTATTACCGGTGATTAAAAAAAGCCTTGAAATAACCCGAGTCAATGCCGAGCGTATTACTTTTGAAATTACCGAAACGGCGGCAGTTGAAAACTTTGAAAAGACGCGGTCGATGATTAACCAGATCAGGGCATTGGGTTGTCATTTTGCGTTGGATGATTTTGGTGCCGGTTTTTGCTCGTTCAATTATTTAAAAAAATTCCCGGTGGATTATGTAAAGATTGACCGCCAGTTTATTCAGAATCTGGCCAATGATGAAATGGATCAAGTGTTGGTGCGATCAATGCACCAGATCGCCACAAAACTTGGCAAAAAAACTATTGCTGAATTTGTTGAATGCCCAAACACGATCAAGATCCTCCGAGAAATCGGCATTCACTACGGACAGGGTTATGTTTTTGGTAAACCAGGCGAACTAATATCAGAGCTGGGCGCTTTTTATGTCTATGATGCGGCGCTGAAATCAATTGTCCCTATCAAGTTTGACCGATCCCCGAAATAGCTTCACTGTTCATTCGTTGTTCATTTTATACCGCTAAATTGACGGTCACTAATGCCGTTATTTCTAATTATGTATAATAGAAAAATTAATGATTGATAATGAATGTTGTAAGAGGCTATGGTAGAAAAGACTAAAACGCGCAACTCCAGGTATACCGGCAATAAAACCACTAAGAAACCTGGTTTTAGTTGGTTTAAAAGTATAATTTTACTTCTTTTTGTAGGTGCTGGTTTTGTGTTATTCAGCTATCTGGGCTACCTCGATTATAACGTTCGCAAACAATTTGAGGGTAAACGCTGGTCTATTCCTGCCCGGGTCTATGCCAGCCCCCTTGAACTTTATGCCGGCTATGACCTAAGTGCGGCCAAATTTGAAGAGCTTCTGAAAGATCTGCATTACCGGCAAGATAGCCAGCTCGCTTCGGAGGGCACCTATTTTAAACAGGGGTCGCAAATCAGCGTCAAAACCCGCGAATTTAGCTTTTGGGATCAACAACAGCCCAGCAGTCTTTTTCGTGTAAGTTTTGACAATACGGGCATTGTCAACATTACTGAGTTAACGCAATCACAGGAACTTGCAATTGTGCGCATGGATCCCGTGCAAATCGGCAGTTTTTATCCCACCATTAAAGAAGACCGTATCTTGATCAAGCTGGAAGAGGCCCCCGATGCGCTGATCAAAGGTTTATTCGCAACCGAAGACCGTGATTTTTACCACCATTACGGTATTTCTTTGCGTGGCATTACCCGAGCGATGTGGGCCAATATTCGTGCGGGCGGATTGGTTCAGGGGGGCAGTACCATTACCCAGCAGTTGGTAAAAAACTTCTATTTAACCTCTGAACGTACTATCTGGCGCAAGGTCAATGAAGTTTTTATGTCGCTGATATTGGAATATCGTTACAGCAAAGATGAAATTCTGGGCGCCTATCTAAATGAAGTATTTCTCGGCCAGGATGGCGGCAGCGCAGTCCATGGTTTTGGCCTGGCCAGCGAGTTTTATTTTGGCAGTTCTTTAAAAGACTTGCAGCTAGAACAGATGGCGTCACTGGTTGCGCTGGTTCGTGGACCTTCTTACTACGATCCACGGCGCAACCCCGAACGTGCCATGCAAAGGCGTAATCTGGTGCTGGATGAGATGGCAGCGCAGGGCTACATCACCCCAGAGCAGGCCGAAATAGCAAAAGCAAAACCACTGAATGTGATTGCGCGCCCCCATCGTTCAGCCAATCGCTATCCGGGCTTTCTGGATCTGGTTAAACGCCAGCTACGGCAGGAATATCGAGAGGAAGATTTAACCTCAGAAGGCTTGAGAATTTTTACCACCCTGGACACACGAGTTCAGGATGATCTTGAACAGACGGTCGCCCAAAAATTAACTCAACTGGAAAAACTGCCAAAAGTGGGCAACCTTGAAACCGCCGTGGTGGTTACGCGCAGAGATAGTGGCGAAATTGTTGCACTGGCCAGTGGACGTGAGAACTCGGCGTCAGGATTTAACCGTGCCCTGGATGCGGTGCGGCCGATAGGTTCATTGATAAAACCAGTCGTCTATTTGACGGCGCTGGAATATCCAAACAAATACACCATCACTACCAAAGTCAGTGATGCCGCTATTCAGGTGAATAGCGGGAGCGGGAAGATTTGGCAGCCTAAAAACTATGATCATAGAGAACATGGTTATGTGGGCCTGCACAAGGCTTTGTCGCATTCTTACAATTTAGCGACAGTAAGAATTGGCATGGATGTGGGGGTCGCCAGAACAGTAAAAACTCTGCGTAGTCTGGGCATCAGTAGGCCGGTTGATTTGTTCCCGTCCTTTTTGCTGGGCGCGTCCGAATTGACACCGATGGAAGTAACCCAGATGTACCAGACGCTCGCGGGCGATGGCTTTTCAACGCCGCTGCGAGGTATTCGAGCCGTTGTGGCAGCTAATGGCGAGCGCCTGCAAAGTTATCCATTCACGGTCAAACAGGCTGTTGACCCTGCCGCAACTTATATCGTCAATACCATCTTACAGGAAGTCATGCGCGAAGGCACAGGGCGCACGGCCTATGCTTCCTTTCCCCCCAGCTTTGGTCTGGTGGGTAAAACAGGCACGACCAATGATGCAAAAGACAGCTGGTTTGCTGGCTACACCGGCGATTATTTGTCGGTGGTGTGGATTGGCCGGGATGACAATAAGCCCGTTGGATTAACCGGTTCTACCGGTGCGCTGCAGCTTTGGACAGCGTTAATGCGTCAGATTTCAAGCCAGCCGGTCACCCTGAATCCACCCGATAATATTCAGATGGCCTGGGTTGATCCGGTTACCGGCTTACGCGCGAATCAAAATTGCCCCGGCGCCAGGTATTATCCCTATATTTCTGGCTCTGCGCCGGTTGGAATTTCCCCCTGTATGGAACCGCCGGCTAGCGATGATAAATCCTGGTTTAGTGATTTTTTCCCAGATAATTTTTAAATAATAAAGAGCAGTCATGAACCCATTTACTTTTTTGCGCCTGATTTTGCTGGCCTTCGTTTTTTTTAACACTGCGGCGCATGCTGAAGATCAGCCTGTCAAACAGTTGAAAGCATTTTTGGCCGCGACCAAATCACTCACGGCCGACTTTAAACAGGTGTTGATTGACGAGTCCGGTAATGCCGTGCAAAGCAGTTACGGCGTGTTTTATTTACAGCGGCCCGGTAAATTCCGCTGGGATTATCAAAAACCCTTTCAGCAACAGATTGTATCGAGTTCAGGTAAAGTCTGGTTTTATGATGCCGATTTAGAACAGGTTACCATTAAAAAAATGGATGAATCGATAGGCTCAACGCCGGCATTGCTGCTCAGCGGTGATGTCTCCCTGGAAGAAAACTTTACCATCGAACAACAAGGCGAAGATGAAGGTCTGTTATGGATAAAGTTGCTGCCCAAAAGCCAGGAAAGCGGCTTCAAATACGTGCTGATAGGCCTGGATAAAGGCTCTTTGGGCGGAATGGAGCTGAGCGATAATTTTGGCCAGCTGACCCGGATTTATTTTTCCAACGTCAAGCTGAATTTGGCAATTGCGCCATCATTGTTCCAATTTACTGCACCAAAAGGTGCTGATGTTTTTACCGAATAAAGTTGTAAGCCTCACATTGTGCCTTGTGTTCATTACCTGTTTTCATGATGTTTGAAGACCTCAGTAAGCCCCTGGCAGATAGAATGCGGCCACAGGTCTTGACAGAATATGTTGGCCAGCAGCACATCCTGAAGCCGGGCAAACCGCTTTACGAAGCCATCGCCACGGGGCGATTGCATTCGATGATCTTCTGGGGGCCGCCGGGTACCGGCAAGACCACGCTGGCTCGCCTCATTGCCCAGCATTCGGATGCTGAATTCATGCCCATTTCCGCTGTGTTATCCGGCGTCAAGGAAATCCGGGCAGCGGTTGAAGAAGCCAAAAAAATCCAGCAGCAACAAAACCGGCGCACCATTCTGTTTGTCGACGAAGTGCATCGTTTTAACAAATCGCAACAGGATGCGTTTTTGCCGCATGTCGAAGACGGTACCGTTTATTTTGTCGGCGCCACCACTGAAAATCCGTCTTTCGCGCTCAACAATGCCTTATTGTCCAGGGCGCGCGTCTATGTGCTTAACGCATTAACAACAGATGATTTGCTGCTGGTATTGAACAAAGCCATAACCGAACCGGAACGTGGCCTGGGCAGTCTGCACATTGACATGGCCGAGGCCATTAAAATGCAATTTGCCGAAGCCGCCGACGGCGATGCCAGAAGATTACTGAATCTGCTGGAAATTGCCGTGGAACTGGCGGCCGCCAATGGCAGCCAGGTTATCAATGAAGGCATTGCCAGAGAAGTACTGACCGGTGGAGTGCGCCGCTTTGACAAGCAGGGTGAGGAATTTTACAACCAGATTTCCGCCTTGCACAAATCTGTGCGCGGCAGTTCCCCTGATGGCGCGCTGTATTGGTTGTGCCGCATGATCGATGCCGGTTGCGATTTGTCCTACCTGGCCCGGCGCGTCGTGCGCATGGCCTCGGAAGACATCGGCAACGCCGATCCCAGAGCGCTGCAAATTGCCATCAATGCCTGGGAAGCTCAGGAACGTTTAGGCAGTCCAGAAGGCGAGCTATCCCTGGCGCAAGCCGTCGTTTATCTAGCCTGTGCGCCCAAAAGCAATGCCGTTTACATGGCCTACAATGCCGCCATGCGCGATGCCAAACAAAGCGGCAGCCTGGGTGTTCCGGTGCATTTACGCAATGCACCGACCAAGCTCATGAAATCACTCGATTATGGCAAGGCCTACCGTTACGCCCACGACGAACCCGAAGCCTATGCTGCCGGAGAGATTTATTTTCCGGACGAACTGGCCGGAAGGCAGTATTACGATCCTGTGACTCGAGGTTTGGAAATCAAAATCAGGGAAAAATTAAGGCATTTGCGAGAGCTGGACAACAATGCCGGATGACGAACAAACCTTGCTCATCGACATGGCCGGAAATAACCTTAGAATTAAACTCGATTTTTCTATAAAATCTCCGTTTCAATAAGCCTTTATTAAGCAAGTCTCCATGGACCTAAAATTTCTCGATTTTGAACAACCTATCGCTGAGCTAGAAGCGAAAATTGAAGAACTTCGCAATGTGGAGTTTGACAACAACATCAATATTTCGGATGCCCTTAAACAGCTGGAAGACAAAAGTCAGGCGCTGACCGAGTCCATTTTTGCCAATCTTTCTGACTGGCAGATTTCGCAGCTTTCAAGACATCCTGGCCGGCCTTATACGCTGGATTACATCGAGCGCATGTTCACCGACTTTCATGAACTGCACGGAGATAGGGCTTATGCGGATGATCCGGCCATCGTCTGTGGTTTGGCGAGACTGGAAGGTCAGCCGGTGATGGTCATCGGTCACCAAAAGGGACGTGATACCAAAGAAAAAATTTACCGCAACTTCGGTATGCCGCGCCCGGAAGGCTATCGCAAGGCCTTGCGCGTCATGAAAATGGCCGAGCGTTTCAAAATGCCGGTGATTAGCCTGATTGATACGCCGGGTGCTTATCCTGGGCTGGGCGCGGAAGAGCGCGGACAGAGTGAAGCCATTGCCAGAAACCTGTTTGAAATGGCCAGGCTGAGAACGCCCATCATCTGCACCATCATCGGGGAAGGCGGCTCCGGCGGGGCTCTTGCCATCGGGGTGGGCGACCGCTTGATCATGCTGGAATACAGCACTTATTCGGTGATTTCGCCGGAAGGCTGCGCTTCCATACTTTGGAAAAGCGCGGATAAATCACAACTGGCCGCAGAAGCCATGGGCATTACGTCCGATCGCATTCGTGAACAGGGATTTCTGGATGAAGTGGTCAGAGAGCCTATCGGCGGAGGCCATAGAAATTTTCAGGCGATTGCCTTAAGTTTACGAGAAGCCTTGATCCGGCACATGGAAGAGTTAAAAACGCACTCCTTGGATACCTTGCTGGAAAAACGCTACCAGCGACTCATGAGCTTTGGGGTTTATGCCGAAGACGCGGTCAAATAAATCAGCACTTTTTCTTTCTTTAAAAGGCCGGCTTTGCCGGCTTTTTAGTTGATGCCACAGGCTCAATGCCTGAATCACTGTAAATTCCCCCTCAATCGGGCTTTTAGACCACATACCTTTACGGGCATCCATGAGCGCTGCGTTATCATCAGACATCATTGCATCCCTATTGGACCGGTTTAAACCGCTTGCGCATGTCTTTATTGCCTACAGCGGCGGTGTTGATTCCCATGTGTTATTGCATTTGTGCGCCTCGATAGCCGAGGTCAAAAATAAGATCACCGCCGTTTACGTGCATCATGGCTTGCAGGCAGAGGCTGATTTCTGGGCTGCGCATTGCCAAAAATCGGCTGAGCAGCTGGGCGTTGATTTCTTGCTGCGGCAAGTGAATGCCCAGCCATTGCCTGGACAAAGTCCTGAGGAAGCGGCCAGAAATGCGCGCTATAGGGCATTAAAACCGTTAATAGGGCACAACGACGTGTTATTGCTTGCCCAGCACCGGGATGATCAACTGGAAACTGTGTTGCTGCAGCTGTTTCGCGGCAGCGGCTTGCGTGGTCTTTCCGGGATGCCGGAAATAACAGCTTTTGGTCAGGGCAGGATGCTCAGGCCGCTGTTGAATGTCGCCAAGCAGGCGCTTGATGCGTATGCCCGGGCGCACGCTTTAAACTGGGTGGAAGACCCCAGCAATCAACGCAGTGATTACGACCGCAATTTCTTGCGCAATGAGATTGTACCGCTGTTAAAGCAACGCTGGCCGGCCCTGGATAAAACAGTCGCCCGTTCGGCCCGGCACTGTGCGAATGCTCAAGTGCTTGTTTCTGAAATGGCGGATGGCTTGTTTTCCGCGGTTTTCAATCCGGCTGATGACACGTTGTCAATCCATCAGCTGCGGCTACTTGATCCGCTCAAACAAGCGCTGGTCATCAGGCAATGGTTTCAAGCTACGGCCTTAAAAATGCCCGCACAAGCCGTTGTTGAACGGATTTTCCTAGAGGTCATTGGCGCAAGCGCCAGCAGTGACCCGGTGTTGTCAGTCCCGGGCTATTGCATCCGGCGCTATCGGGACAAGCTGTATTGTCTAAACCAGTGTGCAAAGCAAACCTGGCGGGAACTGCACTGGCCGCCTGAACAATCCACGTTAAAAATAACCGATGATCGCTGTCTGCAAATAATACCTTCGGCAACTGGCATAGCCTTTGAACAATGGCGGCAAGCCGGGGTCACGGTCAGATTTCGGCGCGGCGGGGAAAAAATTAGATTGCCGGGCAGGGCGGGGCATCATGCTTTGAAAAATCTGTTTCAGGAAGCCGGCATTCCGCCCTGGGAGAGAGAATGCCTGCCCCTGATTTACCTGGATGATCAGCTTGCCGCCGTGGCCGGCTACTGGATCAGCGCCGAATTTTATGATCAAAAAGCCGACGGCTGTATCCGACTGGTCTGGCGAAAACCACAATAGTCTTTTTGCGGTGGACTGCTGGCTTTACGCTTGCGGGAAGAGGTTCTCGAAGGGCTTCGCCTAAAGCATTATTTGTTGGGAGCCCCGGCAATCGCGGCTTAAGTCCCTCCCAGAAAAGCTACTTGATGGCGAAGCCGGGTGCATCTGGGTAGTCAGCTCGACCTTCCCGTGCTCCTGATAAAATCGGTTGTCAAAATATTAGTGAAGCTTCCGGACGGATAATAGTCATGATCTCAAATGCCTGAAGCACGGCTTCTTCCATTAAATAATCGATGGTGTTAGGTGTCATCTGCAGATACTCGAGCACTTCAGGCTTAAAAACGGGGGCGATTTGTTCAAAATTGTAATCGTACTTTGCACAAGGCTCCAGACTGCAGGCAATCTTAACGGCAACGTGGAGAAGGCAGGCATCTCTTCTGAACTGCTTTTCAGCATTTAATGGATTCAGTTGAAAAGCGATCAGCTGCCAAATCGTCGGCGGAAGCTTCCATTGTTTAAGCAATTCGGCGCTTAATTCAGCGTATGAATAGCCAAATACATCTTCTTCAGCTGCCGTCATTACTTCCTCGCCATTATCTTTTAATCTGAGAATATCTGCCGATTGGGCAGGATACTGCGTGAAAAAAATTAATTTACCAATTCTGCTCAATAGACCGGCAATAAAAAAACGCTCAACATTATCGCACTTGAAATGTCTGGCCAACAGTTTAGCCAATACGCCGCTGGTAATGCTGTGGTACCAGAATACATCCATATCGACCAGATCGGCTGGAATGCCTTTAAAACGGGTTACAACCGAACTTGCAAGGGCAAGGTTTCTTAATTCTTGAAGGCCGATAAGTGTAATCGCGCGTGAAACGGTGTCGATTTTACCTGGAAAACCAAAATAAGCGCTGTTCACGATTTTTAATATATTCGCGGTTAAGGCAGGGTCGTGAATAATGACTTCTTCCAATTCGACATTTGTCGGATTGGAAGACGCAAGAATTTCGTTTATACGTAAAACGACTTCCGGTAAGGAAAAGATCGTTGAGACATGTTGGGCCAATTTTGCTGGGCTCATCGGAAACCTCGGTGACGGTTGCAGTTGCAATTAATATTAGTCGAAACTGCTTACTGACATAAAATTTATCCCCTTTACCAGTTAATGGCGACAAAAAAAATAGCCCGGTAAGAGGTGCCTCCTCCCGGGCTGAAAAGGGTTTGCTCCTGCAGAATTCAAATGGCAACATTCTGTCTGAGCCAGTGCCTTGTTGTTAGATGGGGTTTAGTGAACGCTTACGATTGTTGTTATAGGGCTAGCCGTGAGCAGCACCCTTATGCCCATTAGGCATGTCGTGTCATTTGCGTCATGTTAAAAACACCATCCAACGCTCAAGCTAATCTATTCGTCCGATTTAGAAGAACGTTTGGACCGTCTTCTTTCCTTCATCAATAGCACCATGCCAGTTAACAATGCAATTGCGCTTGTCCCTGACGCGGCATCAATTTCAGGCGCTTTAGAAGAGACCACCACCGCGGCCACCCCCGTAGTTTCGAGCAACGCTATGGCCACTCCACCAGTGTCTGCCAGAATTGCCGCCATCGCGGCCCCCTGGCTCTGCCCCAGCTGTGCCCATAGCCAATAGCATAGTTGTTAGAATTACTATCAATTTTCTCTGCCAATTAGTTTTCATGATGCTAACCTCGTTAATGCAACGCATTAAAAATCTTAAAATTCGGAGGGTGTTTACAAATCTTCATTCGGGCCTATAGAGCCAATCTAAACACCACTTATGAACGGTCTAAGCTCAAGAAATTTAGCCATAACCGCGTGATGGGATCATTCTCCCCATCATTAAACAAACTTATACGCGCAAAAACGAAGGAGTTCTGTACGGCAGCGTACGCAGCGTATATACAAGCTGAGCAGAAGCATTTGCTCAGAAAATTACGGTTCAGGTAAAGAAAACCAGTCGATTTAATACAAAACAAAGAGCCTGGCGGGATGTGTTGAGCTTCAATGCACTCAGCCCAAGCACTGAGCTCTGGACAATAATTAACAATTAGACTAGATTCGCCAATAAATTAACAATATGGCAAGGAATCATGAAAAATTTAGCCGGCATTTTTATTTTAGTATCGATAATATCGTGCTCTACTGTTCCGAACTCGCAAAGAGTCGAGGAAGTACGACCCGGTTTTGTAATGTTGGATGTCCTGTTTTACCGTCCAGTGGGATTGATCGCAACAGTTATTGGCGCCGGCTTGTTTATAGGGACGAGTCCTTTGACAGCCTTAGCATCGATACCGGCGCCGCACGATGCGTTTGCCAAAACTGGCAGAATTTTAGTTCTCTCGCCCGCCACCTATACTTTTGTGAGACCAATAGGCGACCGAAGTTTTCCCTATGATGGGCTGCAGTACAAACATAGACCCTTCACAAGACAACATAACGTTGAAACTTATAATATGACTATGCCACCCGGGCAACATCCTGTACCTCCCAGAGTACCGGATGTGCAGCCGCCACTGCGCTAACCTGATGCTGGCTTATAAATTCCAGTCTCATTGGGTTTTGAAAAGCGCCTGGAATACGCATCGAACTATATCGCCAATTCCGCCAAAGCGCCTAAAGATGTTAAAAACAAAGAATCCATGTCGAGCTTGTTTTTGATGCCCGGCATTTGGATATCCCTGTTTCAATTTCTTGGAGCGATTCCTTCCGACATGACTTTTGATTTAAAGATCATCTCTCGGGCACGATAAAGCTGTTGCCTGACCTACGCGAATTTAAAATTTATGTAGACCAATAACGGCCACGGAAAATGAAATAATGCAATTTAATCAGACATTAGATTTGTTCTCGACTCAGCGCCTATTTGTATCGATTGACTATTTTTTCCTTCTCCTATTCTAAAAAACAACAGACTTGGCAAATGATCGCTCCATGACAAACAAATCAAATTTTTGGCAACTATGGGCGCCGCATCTTGCTCTTTTTGAGGATAATCTCCTCGATCTGCGCACAATCAATATCATTGCTGACAAAATCTCCCAGCCTGTTTTAATAGTCGGCGGAGGACAAGGCTTAATAGTCGATGCCTTGCATCAAAAAGGGCTTCACGTCGACGGTGTCGATTCAAGCTCTGAAATGGTCAGTCTGGCCGAACAGCGCAGAGGCATCAAACTGGTGCATGCCGACGGATCAAGTTTGCCCTTTGCCGATGAAAGCTACGCGACCACCATCATCGCGACCGGCGTGGTCGATTTCCTGGACGATGAAAAGCAAATCCTGCAGATCATTTACGAAGCCAGACGCGTGACAAAAAAGGGAGGGAGCCTGCTGGTCGCCTATTACAAGGTTCACCCCGTTGCAGAAAAATTTCTTAAACGCATCGGGATCATCACCGAAAATCACATCATGCGGCATCGAAGGCTTTTCGAATTGAGCAGACTGGCTCCATCAACGTTCATCGCCTCTATTAGACAGGACGGAAACCTGAGCCTGTGTGGCGCAATTGCTGAATTGCTGCGAATACAATGGTGTTTACCGAAAAAGGAACGTCTGTTGTCCAATACCATGAGCAAGATATTAAAAACAGCGGACAATGCGGATGAACTGATTGGTTCGGTATCCGAAGCGATTCCCCATCATACGCGGGAAAGCATCAGTACCTTATGCAAAAAACTCAAGTTGTCTGTCAATGCCCTAATGGATTATGAGACGTGTTTCGTCATCGACGTTGGCGTTGAATCATAGCAGTTGGACGCTATAACAATTTTTTCATAACGCCATGGCACCGAGTTTCTGTCTCAGGACATAAGCACAAAGCGCGGCAAAATAATGGTTTTTTATCCGTTTCAGGTTGTCTAGGCCGCTGAAACAACTGTCCCCGGTCACCATATCCGGCTCAAGCCCCCAAGCCAACACCTCGTCCAGCAGGTTCTGGAAATAATTGTTTTTGGTCTTGTTTTCTGGCTTGTCGTACACACGAAAGTTGAAAGGAAGGTGCTGGCCATAGACTACGTATATGAAAACGTGATGAGGCTGATGCCCTCGACTGTGTTGTGATGCTTGCCCGGCCAAAAATGACTGATTAGCATTGCAACTGTTAAGTTGCTTGCCTTAGAATCAAATTCACTTCAAATCTCAGTCGAATAAAAAAGGAATCGGGTTATGACATTTTCAAAATCTTTGGAATACGGCGGTCACGCACTGGTTTGGTCGGGGGATTGGACACCCGAGGGCGCGCGAAAAGCTATCAGCGGGGCGGCCCGGGCAGGCTATGACTATATTGAAATTGCCCTGTTAGATCCCTGGAAAGTGGATGTAACATTGACCAAGGATTTGCTGCAGGAATTTAACCTCCGCGCGCACGCATCACTTGGCTTGTCAGCCAATACCGATGTCACCAGTACTTATCCAGCTATTGTTGCTAAGGGCGACGAACTGCTGCGTAAAGCAACCGATGTGCTTTACGCCATTGGCGGAACAGAACTTTGTGGTGTTATCTATTGTGCGTTAGGCAAATATCCGGGACCAGCATCGAAAGAAAATCGGGCCAATTCCATTGCCGCGATGCAGCGACTAGCGGACTACGCAGCGGATAAAGGCATCAATATTGACCTTGAAGTCGTGAACCGATATGAGACCAATATCATGAACACTGGCATTGAAGGCTTAACTTTCCTGGATGAAGTGAATCGCCCAAACGCTTATTTGCACTTGGATACCTATCATATGAACATCGAAGAAGATGGTATGGAGAAATCCGTCTTGGCTGCAAAAGACCGGCTGGGTTATGTGCATATTGGCGAAAGCCATCGTGGTTATTTGGGCACTGGCAATGTCGATTTCGATAAATTCTTTGGCGCACTAAAGAAAATCAATTACCAAGGCCCCATCACATTTGAGTCGTTTTCATCCGAAGTGGTTGATCCTAACCTGTCCAATACGCTCTGTGTCTGGCGTAATCTCTGGCACGACTCCGATGATTTGGCTAGAAAAGCCCTCATGTTCATGAAAGAGCGTTATTAGGCCATGAAGAAGACAGCCATTATTTACCTTCACGGTTTTAATTCCGCATCAATTGGCGTAGACGGCAAGCTGTTAACCAGTAAGGAAAAGCTGCGAGTGATGCAGGAATTTTGCGTTATAAACGATGTCGTTTTTTTTACACCCAATGTGGATTACAGAGACTTTCAGAGCCTTGTTGAAGATATTTTGTTTGAGTGGAATCACTATCAGGACCAAGGCTATGATGTGGTGTTCATGGGTTCTTCAATGGGCGGTTTTACCAGCGAATATCTGGCGATGAAAACGGGCGGCACAGCCGTCATGATTAACCCGGTTATCAGTCCAAGTGAGTTGCTCCCCCAATTTATTGGCGTGACGGAAAACTATGAAACGGGGCAGCCCTATCAGTGGGAACAGTATCACTGTGATCAGTATCTTAACTATGAACAAGAACTTGCCAATAGCAATCGGCAAATAGATAGAATAATTTTGCTGGACATGGCCGATGAGCTGATTGATTCTGAAAAAACGCGTTCCCTGTATGAAGCAAAGGCCAATGTCGTGGCCTTTGAGGGTGGTTCGCATAGTTTTGAGCATATTCGGCAGGCATTGCCGTTTATTGAACGCGTGATCTTCTCATCAAACAGCTTCAATAATCTCTAAAAGCGATTCACCGTGAACTTTATCGCTTGGCTTGCTATAGTTTTGGTTTGTTTCAATCGAGATTACCGATAGGCAACCCTGGGAGTTTTATATGTCGGCGTTTTTTTCCAAATCACGGATAACGGCTAATCCGGGCTATAACCGCTGGCTGGTGCCACCGGCGGCACTGTCGGTCCATCTTTGCATCGGACAAGCCTACGCGTTTAGCGTGTTCAACGATCCATTAACGCGAGTGATTGGCATATCGGCAGCTGCGCCGGACGATTGGAAATTGACAACCTTAGGCTGGATTTTTAGCCTTGCGATTGTGTTTTTGGGCTTATCGGCCGCGTTCGGCGGAAAGTGGCTGGAAAAGGTTGGGCCGCGCTTGACCATGTTTGTCGCCGCCTGTTGTTTTGGCGGCGGTTTCTGGGTGTCGGCTCTTGGTGTGTCCTTACATCAAATTTGGCTGGTTTATCTGGGGTACGGGGTAATCGGCGGTATCGGGCTGGGGCTGGGTTATGTGTCGCCGGTATCGACGCTGATCAGGTGGTTTCCCGATAGGCGCGGCATGGCGACCGGTATGGCTATTATGGGTTTCGGCGGCGGCGCGATGATCGGCGCGCCCTTGTCGGTGTTGTTGATGGATTATTTCAAATCCGCGACATCAGTGGGGGTAACGGAAACGTTTCTTGTGATGGGTTCGCTGTATTTTGCCTCAATGATGATAGGGGCATTGACCATACGCCTGCCGCCGCTGGATTGGCAGCCCGAAGGCTGGACGCCGCCCCAGCGGGAAAACAAAATGATCACCCAGGCGCATGTGCATATCGACCAAGCCTTGAAAACGCCGCAGTTTTATTTACTCTGGTTGGTATTATGCCTGAATGTGACCGCCGGCATCGGTGTGCTGAGTCAGGCGTCAGTGATGATACAGGAGATGTTCAAAGGTAGTGTCACATCGGCAGCGGCAGCCGGATTTGTCGGCTTGCTGAGCCTGTTCAACATGGGTGGCCGGTTTTTCTGGTCATCGGCGTCAGACTATCTCGGGCGGAAAAATACCTATTTCATCTTTTTGTTGATCGGCGCGGGCCTGTATGCGCTGTTACCGGGCATCGGCATGGCTGGACAAATGCTGTGGTTTATCGTGCTATATGCAGTGATCATGAGCATGTACGGCGGCGGATTTGCAACCATACCGGCTTATCTGGCGGATATTTTCGGCACCCGTTATGTCGGCGGCATCCACGGCCGACTGCTGACGGCTTGGTCGACTGCCGGTGTGCTGGGGCCAGTATTGGTGAATTATATTCGCGAATATCAGATCGCCCGGGGAGTGGCTAAAGCCGAAGCCTACAATGTGACCCTATACATCATGGCTGGTGTGTTATTGCTGGGATTTGTCTGCAATCTGTTGATCAAGTCGGTGCACGAAAAGCACCATATGAAGCATGGCGACTTTGACGAGCTGGATGGCATTTATCCGGCACAGAATGACTAACGATGAGGGGCGTATGAATAAGCAAGCTCAACAAAAAACATCACTGCTGCTATTGATTTTGTTTTGGTTATATGTAGCCGTACCGCTGATTTGGGGTGTTGCCTCGACTCTCAAAAAGGCGATGGCCTTGTTTTCGTAGCGCAGGCATCCGTAATTACTTTGGAACTGACGGAAACACAACTGGCCGCAGGTTATGAAAGAAATGTCGTGGTTACCATGCACTAGATGTAGATGTAATGGCTTGCACTTCAAATCGGGAACAGCCAACTCTTTTATGCCGATTAGGGGGAGCATTTGGCAGCAACTTGTATTCAGGAGTCTTTTCAATCATCACAGGCGCGACCTCGTGACCAGTTATCTACTTGTTCGACCTGTTTCAGTTTCAGCCAGCTGCTTCAAGGTAAGTCAATCCGGCTTTGCCCGGGGGGCAGACAATTTTTAGTAAATAACAGTCACTGTGATCGGCGCGTTCAGCTGGCAATGCACGTCGTTTATCCGAGCGCCTTAAATTGTTCCATTTTCAAATTAAAATGATCAATATCGGCAATCAGTTCGCAGCGGTTGGGCAGCAAGCCCATTTTATCGAGATAACGCGCACCCATTCCCCCTATCCAGATTGCTGACTTAGCGGTGTCGCCGGAATCGATGACCGCGTTCAATTCTGTAATGGTTTCAGGCTCAGGGGGAGTTTTAACCAGACTCATCAAAATAACGGCAGGCTTTAAATGCCGGGCTGCTTCGGATATATTTTTACCCGGCAAGTCAGCGCCCAAATAGTAACAGTTAAATTGATGCCCTGCGGCCAGCAGGGAGCCAATCAATATCCCAAATTCATGCCGTTCAGCACTCGGGGTGGCAAACAGCATGCCCGGCCTATTGTGTGACAGTGTGTACAGGTTGTTCACCATACTCAAGATAATGCGTGTTAAGCAAGCCGAAAACATGTGTTCTTGAGCAATACTCAGTTTTTCTTCATGCCAAAGACGCCCTACTTCGTTGAGGGTGGGCATCAAAATATCGCGGGCATAAACCAGTGGCTCGTTGGCGATCAGCGCGCGTTTTAATAATTGCTCGCAGGTATCAATCCGGTAGTTTATGAGGGCATCAACAATTTGCTCTGTAAATAAAAAGGACTGGTCTTTGCCGGGTACGTCATTGGATTGAGCAATTAGCTCGTTTAACTGGTCAATATCCAGAGCGGAAACTTTGCTGATGGCATGGCCGTTGCGAGTTAAATTGGCAAGCAGGGTCAGTTTTTCCAGATCCTGCTGAGAATAAAAACGCCGGCCACTATTGTCACGACCCGGAAGAATGGTTTCGTAACGTCGCTCCCAGGCTCGTAAAGTTTCGGCGCCCAGACCTGTGAGTGAACACACTGCTTTAATTGAATACATTGTATAGGATTTGTATAACTATTTATTTGACAAACATTGTACAGTGGAGTAATTTTATCACCAAGATATTTTTGGCTGTTCTACTGAAAGTATCCTGATGCATAAAGACGCCCACAGTCACTTTACTGAAGATGAACTTATGATTCTTAATTCGAGCATTGCCATACCCATGATAACCGGCACCTCCGACAGTCTGCGGAGTGTGTCTGCCAACACTGCTGGGGCGACCTCAGAGTCGATTTTGAAACTGGCCAAACAGGTGGAGCAGGCCCGGGTAGAACTATCACGGTTGTTGAAGCAAAACCAGTTTGCTTTGGACTTACTTGCCGAACAGTTTTTGTCCAGGGTAAATGCGGGCGTAGATATTTCCGATTTAGCCCTGGGCAAATTTCAGGATCATTATATTGTACAAGCTGACATGTTTGTACAGCTTGACACTGAAGGCACTGCCGATGGCTCAAGTGAAACAGCCCGGAATAACAGCGACTTCGTCAGTGATATAAATTGCAATGATCTATCGAGCTATCATTTTTTACCGGCTTTTTTGATCGAAGTAGCGGCACAAGTACTGGAAAGCAAGCCGGTAGAAAGCCTTGCCGACCTGAATTACAAAAACCGGCTTTTCCACTGCCAGCAACAGTTGCAAAACTTGAGGCAGCAAATGATTGTTAAAAATACCGGTCTGGTCGCCTTTGCCGCGCGTAGATACAAAACCACTAATCTGAGTTTTGACGATGTCATGCAGGAAGGCCTGATCGGTTTAATCAAGGCGGTTGACCGCTTTGATCCCGACCGCGCAATTCGTTTTTCTACCTACGCCATTTTCTGGATCAAACAGGCCATATCCCGACTGATTGTGAAACAGGAAAAAATCGTCCGCTTACCGGTCGCTCTGGCGGAAAAAGCCTCAGCTGTATTGGAGATCATCCGGAAAAGCTACCTGCAAAACGAACGCTGGCCGAGCTGGGAGGAATTGCATGGGCAATCAAATTTATCAGAAAGTGATATCAAAACTCTAATCAGTTATTACCAGGCTACGCATTCCCTCGATGCCGCGTTGCATGAAGACGGTGACGATCTCACTTTAATGGATCAGATGCAGCAGCAGCAGTTTGCCTTGCCGCTCAATGCGCTGATCGATCATGCTCTGACTCATTATCTGGATGAGGTCATTGCGTCATTGCCTGAGAAAGAGGCGAGCATTCTGATTTGGCGCTTTGGTTTAAAAAACCACGCTGAAATGACCCTGCAAGCCGTGGCCGATCAACTGCAAGTAACCCGGGAGCGTGTCCGCCAAATACAAAATGAAGCCTTAAAAAAATTAAAACAACAGTTTGGTTGTGAGCTCAGGCTGTTTCTTGAAGCCAACGATAGCTAACGCGATAAAACCGGCCAAACATAGATAAAAAATGAGGAGTGATTATGTCATCAGAAAAACACAATACCAGCAAACCAACATCCGAACCCGACTGGAAGTCGGAGATTGACAGGCAATGGAAGCTGGTGAACCAGAAATGTGCTGATTTTTATCATCAACATCCACAGCTTTTTTCTATGTCGACCATCGCCGCCCTAGTCGTTGGAACAGCATCGGTGATCTGGCTGGCTTCCGGTATTTACATTGTCGGGGAGGGTAACCGTGGCGTGGTCACGCGATTTGGCGCCTACACGCAGACTACTCTGCCTGGACCGCATTGGCATCTGCCTATGCCGATAGAAAAAGTGGCGATCGTTAATGTTGAGCAGCAACGCTTTATTGAAATTGGTTATAGCGACTCAAACCGCTTGGCCAAATCATCGGCGATTCCTCAGGAGTCGCTGATGCTAACCCGCGATGAAAACATCATTAATGTGCGTCTGGCCGTGCAGTACCAGATCAACAACGCCAAAGATTTTATGTTTAACGTTAAAAATCCCGAAGCGACGCTTAAGCACCTCACCGAGAGTGCATTGCGCGCAGTGATTGGCCGCAATGCCATGGATTTTGTGTTGACCGAAGGCCGAAGTGAAATAGTCGCCGAGATCAAACGCGATCTTCAAAACGCGATGGATGAATATCAGGCCGGCATCAGCATTGCCAGCGTCAATTTACAAGACGCCCAGCCGCCAGAAGAAGTGCAGGGCGCCTTTGAAGACGCCATCCGCGCGCGTGAGGACAAACAGCGCCTGATTAACGAAGCGGAAGCCTACAGCAACGAAATCATCCCGAAAGCGCGCGGTGCCGCCGCCCGTCTGCATCAGGAAGCGGAAGCCTACGTCGCAGAAAAAGTGGCCAAAGCCAAAGGCGAAACCGAACGCTTTGAGCAATTGCTGTTTGAATACGAAAAAGCCCCTGCGGTTACCCGTAAACGGCTGTTTCTGGAAACCAAAGAGAGACTTTACAGCAAAACCAATAAGGTGATTGTCGATGCCGAAAATAACGCTCCCCAGTTCTACATGCCGCTGCAATCATTGCCTGGCCAAGCTAACTCTGCCCCTAAAATCGCGGCCGATGATGCCAATCCGCAGCCCGCAGCAGTCAGCAGCGAAATGAGCCAGAGCCAGAAAGGTACAAGAACCGAATTACGTCCTAGCCGGAGCAGACCATGAGCAGAACCTATTATATGTTGCCAGTGACTTTGACTTTGCTAGTCATGGCTTATTTGTCCGTTTTTTCTGTTAACCAACATGAAAAAGCCATTGTGTTTCGTCTGGGGGAAATGGTCGATTCCGACTTTGCTCCTGGGCTCCATTTTATGACCCCCATCATCAATAATGTCAGTACATTTGATGCGCGTGTGCTGACCTTGGACACTAAGTCTGAGCGTTTTCTTACCTCCGAAAAGAAAAACGTTATTGTTGACTCGTTTGCCAAGTGGCGAATCGGTGATGTGGGTCTTTTTTATACTACGGTTGGCGGTGATGAATACCAGGCCAATTTACGTCTTGAGCAGATCATGAAAGACGCCATGCGCGGCGAATTCGGTCTCAGAACCATCAAGCAACTGATCTCCGAAGATCGCAGTGAATTGCGCAAGACCCTGCTAAGTAAACTGTCACCAGTGGCGGAAAAATTCGGCATCGAGATGGTCGATATACGTATCAAACGGATTGATTTGCCACAAGAGGTCAGCAGTTCGGTATACCAAAGAATGCGTGCCGAACGCGAACGTGTAGCCCGGGAATTCCGCTCGCAGGGAGCAGAAAGCGCTGAACAGATCAGTGCCGAAGCCGACAAGCAACGCCAGGTAATTATTGCCAATGCCCATCGCGACGCAGAAATTGTCCGTGGTGGCGGGGATGCGCAATCGGCTGAAATATATGCCAAAAGCTACAGTAAAAATCCCGAGTTTTTCGATTTTTACCGGAGCCTGCAGGCTTATCGGGTCTCGTTTGAAACAACTCAGGATACGATGGTATTGAAACCGGATTCTGATTTTTTCAAATTCTTTAATAGCGAAAAATAAATATCAGGCACAAGCCAAAGAGTAAAAGGAATAAAACACAGTTTAACTGCTACCGCCTTTAATCTTAGCCAGTTTGATGCATTGCCCTCAGTCCCCCAAATCAACGGAGACCAACATGACCAAGAACATTATCAGAGTTGCAATTTTTGCGCTGACCGGGACGCTCCTGTTTATGATTTTTAACAGGACTACACCCAATTATGAGCAAAATTACGCCATTTCCTATTCCGATTTTATTGAAGACATTCGTGCCAAGGCGATTACTGAAGTGGTGATCGACGGCAATGTGGTTGAGGGCCTCCGTAAAAGTGGCGAACCTTTTACCACCTACAATCCTAATGATTCACGGATGATTGATGAATTATTGGAGTATGGGGTCAAAATCAAGGTCGAAAAACCACATACACAGTCCGCGTTCATGCAGTTTTTCATGTCCTGGGCACCGATGCTGGTCTTGATTGCGGTTTGGATTTACTTCATGCGCAAGCAACAATCGGCCGGCCCTGGCGGGCAAATGGGCTTTGGCAAGAGCCGGGCTAAGCTGATGACCGAGGATCAGGTTAAGGTCCGTTTCAAGGATGTTGCCGGCGTCGAAGAAGCCAAGGAAGATGTAGTGGAAATGGTCGATTTCCTCAAAGATCCCGGCAAATACGAAGTGCTAGGCGGCAAGATTCCACGCGGTGTGCTGATGGTTGGCCCTCCCGGTACCGGTAAAACCTTGCTGGCCCGCGCCATTGCGGGTGAGGCGGGAGTACCGTTCTTCTCCATCTCCGGGTCAGATTTTGTGGAAATGTTCGTCGGCGTGGGCGCTTCCAGGGTGCGCGACATGTTTGAAGAAGCCAAAAAGCGAGCGCCTTGCATCATTTTTATCGACGAAATCGACGCTGTCGGCCGCCAGCGCGGAGGCGCCGGCATGGGCGGCGGTAATGACGAGCGCGAACAAACGCTTAATCAGTTGCTCGTCGAGATGGATGGCTTCAGTGGCAATGAAGGCATCATCGTCATAGCCGCCACCAACCGTGCAGACGTTCTCGATAAAGCCCTGCTCAGACCCGGCCGTTTTGATCGCCAGGTACAGGTTGGGCTGCCCGACATCAAGGGCCGCGAACAAATTCTTAAAGTTCACGCGGCTAAGGTTCCATTGGCTGAGGACGTCAATATCACTGACCTGGCTCGCGGAACGCCGGGCTTCTCGGGGGCCGAATTGGCCAATCTGATTAACGAAGGCGCATTGTTCGCAGCCCGTAACAACAAGCGACTGGTTAGCATGAACGACCTCGACAAGGCTCGCGACAAAATGCTTATGGGCGCCGAAAAACGCACCATGATCATGAGCAGGGAAGACCTGTTAATGACGGCATATCATGAAGCAGGACATGCAATTGTCGGTCGTATCGTGCCGGAACACGATCCCGTGTACAAAGTCAGCATCATGCCGCGTGGTGGTGCCTTGGGTATCACCATGTTCCTGCCCGAACGTGATCAGTACAGCGCCAGTAAAGACAAACTTGAAAGCCAGATTTCCAGTTTGTTCGGTGGCCGCGTTGCCGAAGCGCTGATTTATGGTAAAAACAAAGTCACTACTGGCGCCTCCAACGACATCGAGCGCGCCACCCAACTGGCTCGCAACATGGTAACCAAATGGGGTTTGTCGGATCGGCTCGGGCCGATGGATTATGGCGACAGCCAAGGCGGATACATGGGGCCGCAAGCCAAGCCGATGTCGGAAAAAATGGCGCAGATCATCGATGATGAAATCCGTCACGTCGTAGATCAAAATTACCAGCGGGCCGGAACAAATCCTCAAAGACCATATCGAGATCCTGCATAACATGGCGCATGCCCTGCTGGATTGGGAGACGATAGACAAGTTCCAGATTGATGAATTGATGCAGGGTCGCATGATTGCCCCGCCCGAGCCAGAACCCGCTCCCGCACCTTTAGCAGAAGCGGAGCAGGAAATCACTGTTGAGCAACAACCGTCTAAACCCGCTACTGAAGGCCAGCCCTGGGTAGCATAAAAGTCCTCCTCTATATGCCCTCCTGTCGCAGTACTCCATGGAGGGTATTTTTTTAAATAAGGTGATGAGCCATGAACTCCGTTGCGATTGCCAGTAAGAGCTTGAGCTTGTTGAAATTACTGTTGCAGGTTAATTTTAACGCTTCGGTCATTTTCCTTTTGATTGTCAGTGTTATTTCGATGACAGGCAGCGATTACTTTTTTACCGATAATAGCGATTTATACGGCCCCCTGGCCAACAATTTGCGCTTTGTGCTGTTTTACTTGTGCATGATTGAAATAGGCGTTTACAGCTTTTGCCGGTTCGTCGATAACTATCAAGGCATTGCGCTGTTGGGTGTTTTCATACTGCTGTTAATTGCCTCTCTTGAAGTTTATAGTGTAATCAACCAGGTTCCCGTTGATGAGAATTATGCCCGTTTGTTTTTGTATTCGGGCCTGTCGCATCTGGGCTTCGGTGGTTTTTATCTACTTACAAAAAAAGAGAGTTAGTCGATCTTCCGGCTAACCGGGGGAGTGATCATGATCAGACTAGTGTATATGAGCCAAGCCATTAAACCTTATTCAACGGATGATTTGATGGCTTTGTTAAGAAAGGCCCGGCAAAACAATTCAAGGGACGATATTACCGGCGTATTGCTGTATTTCAACGAATGTTTTGTTCAGGTGCTGGAAGGCAAAGAAGAAATCGTCAATGCAACCTTTCAGCGCATCAAAAAAGACTCGCGTCACACGAACGTTGCCGAACTGGAACGAGAATATATCAAAGAACGGCAATTTCCGGACTGGAGCATGGGCTTTGAGGAAGTCGATGCAAAGCAATTTGCTGATCTTAATATTGAAGGGCTTAATCATTTTTTTGATCAGAAAAAAGCCGGTGATGCGCCTTCCGGCGAATTCAATCATAAACTGATTAGTTCGTTAATGTCTCACATCAGAACAGCTTATAAAAAGCGCAAATCGCACGAAGAATTGCCGGTTGACAGTGATCAGGACAGTATTCTGCAGTTTTTTCATAAGGCCATTCGTTTAGCGGTAACCGTTTTAGCCGGTTTGATGGTCCTGGTGATTTTTCTGGGTGTACTCGATGTGGTGTATGTGTTGTATGAAAAACTGAGCAAACCGCCTTATTTATTTCTAAGCATTACCGATTTGCTGGCTACTTTCGGTGCGTTTTTGGCGGTGCTGATCGCCATTGAAATTTATATTAACATCAGCTTGTATTTACGCACTGATGTCATCCCGGTCAAGCTGGTGGTGGCGACCGCGTTAATGGCCATATCCCGAAAAGTCATCGTATTCGATTTTAAATACCTGCAATCGGATTACATCTATGCCAGTGCGGCCGTAGTGCTGGCTTTGGGTCTTACGTACTGGCTGGTCGATAAAAAAGAAAAAGGCGACCATTAACTACCTGATGCATGGGCTCCGCGCCTGGCCTGATACTTCAACGACGAGATCATGAAACGTTACACTAAATCCCTGTTTATCTTTCGCCGCGATTTGCGACTGGCAGATAATAGCGCACTGAATGCAGCCTTGGAGCAATCTGAACAGGTGTTGCCGTGTTTTGTGTTCGATCCACGGCAAATTGACCCGCATCCTTACCAGAGCAAACCGGCTTTGCAGTTCATGCTGCAAGCCTTGCTGGATTTACAGCAAGAGCTTGCCCGGCAAGGCGGCGTCCTGTACCTGTTTAATGATCGCCCTGAAAACGTCATCAACCGGCTGCTGGCGGAGCAGGGCATTGAAGCGGTCTTCGTTAATCGCGATTACACACCGTTCAGCCGGCAACGGGACGCCGAGATATTGCAATGCTGTCAACGGCACGGTCTGGATTTTCATAGTCATGCCGATCTGCTGTTGACCGAACCCGATGTAGTACTAAAAGACGATCAGGCGCCTTATAAGGTATTTACGGCTTTTTACAATCGCGCCCGGCAACATCCTGTTGCCTTACCAACAAGCTTGGCGCCAGGGGCTTTTTTTCATGAAAAACCGGATGATCATGGTGGAGAGTTGCTCGGACGTTTTGCCCAGCCACATGACAACGCCTTGACAGGAGGACGGCAGCCGGCATTGGCTTTGTTGGAGCGTTTGTCTGAATGTCGCGAGTATCAAGACCAGCGCGATTTTCCGGCCTTGTCAGCAACTACCGGCTTGTCGGCGTATCTAAAATTCGGCTGCTGTTCGATCAGGGAAGCCTACTATGCAGTTGTCGAGGCCTTGGGCAGTGAGCATCCGCTGCTACGTCAGTTTTACTGGCGTGATTTCTTTACCCACATTGCCTTTCATTTTCCACATGTTTTTGGCCATGCCTTCCACCGGCAATACGATGCCATACCCTGGCGGAATAATCAGGATGAATTTCAGGCCTGGGCCGAGGGCCGCACCGGTTTTCCCATTGTTGATGCCGGCCTTCGCGAGTTAAACCAGACCGGCGCTATGCACAACCGGGTGCGCATGATTACCGCCTCGTTTCTGGTTAAAGACCTGCATATCAACTGGCGCTGGGGCGAGCGCTATTTTGCCCAGCACCTGCTTGATTACGACCCTTGCCGTGAATAACGGCAACTGGCAATGGGCGGCCTCCACCGGTTGCGATGCCCAGCCGTATTTCCGAATTTTTAATCCCTGGTTGCAGCAAAAGAAATTTGATCCAGATTGTCAATATATCAAACGCTGGATACCCGAGTTAAGGCCTTTCACCGCTGCCATGATTCATCAATGGCATCAAAAGCCGGTGGTTTGCAAGTATCCGTCTGCCCATGCTTGATCATGCCTTGCGCAGCCAGCAGGCCAAAGCGCTGTTTCAACAGATTTCCTAAAAAACGGGGTTTTACTATGCCTTATCTGGCCTTACATTTGTTGTTGTTAATTTCCGGTTGTACCGGTATTCCTTCTGGAATTGAAGCGGTCACTGGGTTTGAGGTGCAACGTTATTTGGGCACCTGGTATGAAATTGCGCGTCTGGATCATCGATTTGAACGCGGCTTAACCGATATTCACGCCGAATACAGCCTGCGTCCGGATGGCGGTGTTAAAGTTGTCAATAGCGGTTACAATAGCGAAAAGGGTCGCCGGGAATCGGTCGAAGGCAAAGCATATTTTGTAGAAAATCCTGATGTCGGGCGCTTGCGGGTGTCTTTTTTCGGGCCGTTTTATGGTGGCTACAATATCATTGCTTTGGACAAAATCAATTACCGCTATGTCATGATTACCGGGCCCAACCGGGATTATCTGTGGATTTTGTCGCGCACTCCCAAGCTGGATCAGCCCACCTTGCAGCGCTTGCTAGATCAGGCCAAGGGTTTGGGGTTTGCCACCGAAGCACTGATTTTTGACAAACACGATTCACCTTGAAAACAAGCCAATAAAATGGGAAAAATACTAGTCGGTATCAGCAGTTGTTTACTGGGCAACGAGGTCCGTTTTGATGGTGGCCATAAACGCCACAGTTACATTGAGCAAACGCTGGGACAATATTTTCAGTTTCGGTCGTTTTGCCCTGAAGTGGAATGCGGCATGGGTATTCCAAGGCCAGTGATCCAACTCAGAAACACTGATCATGGCATTCGTTGTGTTGAATTTAAAAATCATAACGTTGATGTCACCGAGCGCCTGCAAAGCATTTCCGAGCAGCAGCGCCATTGGCTGAGCGGCCTATGCGGTTATATTTTGAAAAAAGATTCACCCAGCTGCGGAATGGAGCGCGTCAAGGTGTATGGCTCTCATGTCGCTACTCGCAATGGCACAGGTATTTTTGCCAGGTACCTGAAACAACAGTTTCCGATTCTGCCGATTGAAGAAGAAGGGCGTTTGGGCGATCCGGGATTGCGCGAAAATTTCATTCAGCGCGTTTTTGTCATGCGGCGTTGGCAGGAATTACGTCAACAGCCATTAACTGTGAACGGCCTAATGACCTTCCACAGCCGGCACAAGCTGATCGTGATGAGTCACGACCAGAATCAGGCGCGCATGTTGGGCCGCATTGTAGCCGTATCACATTCAGGCGCAATGGAAGCGATGGCCGATCGTTATATCAGCGCTTTGATGGCCTGTTTGAAAATCGTCGCCAGCCGCGGTAATCATGTCAATGTGCTACAGCATATACAGGGCTATTTAAAAAACAAGCTGGACGCTGACGATAAAAAAGAAATCGTCGAAACGATTGAAAGCTATCGCCTGGGTATCGTTCCGCTGATAGTCCCGATCACTCTGCTGAAACATCATTTCCGCAAGCAGCCCGATGCGTTTATTGACAATTCCTACTACATGAGCCCGCACCCTGCCGAACTTGCGTTGTTCAATGAAATCTAGGATTTATATCAAATCCATGCCGGAACTCTGCCGGCATCGCTACGGCCAAGGATTTCGCGGGGTCAGTTCGGGCAGCGGCTGCGATGCCTTACTCCCGGCACTTCGCTTGAAGATCAAATTGCAAGTACCCGACTAAGTCCATGGCTTGTGCGACAAATATCTCGAATTGGCTTTGGAAAACCGGTACGGCAACCCGCGCAGCAATATTATTGGTTCATCATCAAGAGATAAGACGGATGGATGCCGGTTGAAAATTGCTTTCAGTCCATACCGGAAGTATTTTTTAATCAGGATAAGCAAAGACGGCAGAAGGCTCTTCCTTTGTTCACTTGGCTTTTTCCTTGAAAACATTGCATACCTGAATAAGTTCCCGTAACTTCTCATTAATCGCAGGTAGCACCTAAAAATCAAGTTAAAATAGCGGCATGGATTCACTTAAGCCACAATTACCCAAAATCAGTAACGAAGAGCGCACACCGCTAGTCGATGTGCTGCTGGAATTGCTTGCGTGGCAGCAAATACAGATAGATAAACTGGAGCAAGAAATACTTAAGCTCAAGGGCGAAACCACTAAACCCAAAATAAAACCCAGCAAAATGGATGGGGACTCGGCCGAAGACGGTGATGAGCGCAGCGATGATGGCGACAAGTCTAAAAAGAACAAAGGGCCGAAACGCAGTAAAACAGAGCATCTTAAGATTGATGCCACGTTCGACATCCACCCCGATACTATTCCAGAAGGCTCAACTTTTAAGGGTTATCGGGACGTGGTCATTCAAGATATTAAATTTGAGACCTTCAATACCTGCTATCGCTTAGCCCAATACCAAACAGCAGATGGCAGTTATGTGTCAGGACAGCTACCCGACGGGCTTAACGGCTGCCACTTTGGCAACGATCTGATCAGTTTCATCCTCTATCAATACCATCATCAACATGTCACCCAACCGCTGCTGTTGAAACAATTGCAGGACTTGGGGGTTGAACTATCCAGCGGCCGGTTAAGTCAGTTTATCACCGATGGCTTGGATGTGTTCCATGATGAAAAAGACCAATTACTACAAGCCGGATTGTCCGTCTCGCAGTATATACATACCGATGACACCGGAGCGCGCCATGATGGTAAAAACGGCTATTGCACACATATCGGCAATGAGCTGTTTGCCTGGTTTAGTAGCACGGAAAGCAAAAGCCGCATTAACTTCCTCAGCTGTTTAGGCACAAGGCAGCAACCATTTCTATATGCTGAATACCGGTGCCTTCGCGTATATGGAACAACAAAAACTGCCGCCTATTCTGTTAGCACGTCTTGAGTTTGAATTTCAGGGTGAAGCGGTGTGTAGCCTACCGCTAGCGGATCCAGCCGATAAGGTAGTGCGTATCGAAACCGCTCTCGATTGGGAGAAATGGCTGAATCAGCAGGGCATTAAAACCAAGCGGCATCGGCGAATTATCACCGAAGGCGCTTTAATGGGGGGCCTATTAGCTCAAGGCATCCCCGTTACCCTTAGCATTGTCAGCGATGATGCCGGACAGTTTAATATCTTTGACCATGCGTTGTGTTGGATTCATGCCGAACGCATCATCAATCGTCTCATTCCCTTAAATGCCGAGCATGTTAAAGCCGTTGATAACACACGCGAACAACTCTGGCAGATTTACCGCGATCTGAAAGCCTACAAACTTGAGCCAACGGCAATCCAGGCTGAAGACATCAAATCCCGATTTAAAACGATGTGCGGCGCCAAAACGGCATACGTAACACTGAATCTTGCCCTACAGCGGATGGGCAACAATCAACACGAATTACTTCGGGTTCTCGACAAACCTTATTTACCACTCCACAACAACCTGAGCGAACGCGATATTCGGGATTACGTTAAAAAACGAAAAATAAGCGGTAGCACGCGCAGCGAGGCAGGACGAAGATGTCGCGATACCTTTGCCAGCTTAAAAAAGACATGCCTAAAGCACAAGATTTCGTTTTGGCATTATCTTAAGGATAGGTTGTGTGGCGAAAGCCATATTCCACCGTTATCTGATTTGATTCGGGCTGCGGCTACCTGTGGGTAATGAGAAGTTACTAAGTTCCCGCCTTATCTCGCTGAAATATAAATTATATTACTGGTAAAATCGGGCATATTCTCCTATAGTGTACCCAGTTACAGATTTTGTTATTGGCAGTTATGGTTGTTCCCTCCGTGTTACCCCCTCTGGATTCCCCGTTTCATTACCTGTACGCAACACTCTTTTTGTTTAATTTATTTCAGGTTAAAAGTTATATGGCTACAGGTACTATAAAGTGGTTTAACGAGTCCAAAGGTTTTGGTTTTATTTCTCAGGACAATGGCGGTGCAGACGTATTCGTACATTTCAGTTCTATCCAAGGTTCGGGCTTTAAAACTCTGAACGAAGGACAGTCTGTCTCCTATGAGGTAGAGAATGGCCCTAAGGGGCCTCAGGCGAGCAGTGTTACCCCCGTCTAAGAAAAAAACCCCATCGGATAAACCGATACGTAGAACCCCGCCCCCGGCGGGGTTCTTTTTTTGGGCGGCTTATTTAGTAATAACAGCTGCCATCCTACAAAAAAGGAACAGAATTGAAAAAATTATTTATTGGCAATTTGCCAACTAGCACAAGCGAAAAAGACCTTGAGACTCTGTTTTCCGAATTTGGCACTGTGCGCTCATCCAAACTGGTGATGGACGTTTTTTCTGGTCAGTGTAAAGGCTTTGGCTTTATAGAAATGGAAGGCCATGAGGCACGCGCGGCTATTGCCGGCCTGAATGGCAGGGAATTTAACGGCAAGCCAATCAAGGTGAACTTCGAGTCTCCCAAGCTGGGACGCCGAAGCCGTTAAAAGCTGATGTTATGGAATGTCTGCATCCGCCATTTGCATGTGGAGCATGGGAGCTCCATCGAGAACAAGCGGGTTTTAAACGTCAAAGCGTTTAATCTGTATTCGGTGACAACAATCTCCCAGCTCTTAATTGTCGCGTAGTGAGCAGCTGAATTGCCGGCGTCCGCAAAGCTGGACGATACGAAGCAGCCGTCATTGCCAGCAAAGTAGTGGCGAAAACCAGGGTGGATGTTGCTGATCCTTATGGCCGCTGAATAGAAAACACGCGCGGCAATCGATTGAAAGGCAGCGACCTTTGTTGACAACCTGTTATTTCACTACTTTGTGTAAGTCGTAGTGCCATCCACGTTATTGGATTTTGCCAAGGTTACTTTGGGCAATGGCACAAAGCCCTCTTCGGGTGTTCTTTTAAGCAAGGGTGAAAGCGTCGGTTTAAGAAACTTTAAAATTTGTACCGGTAGCGCGCTGGTAAAGTGATAGTGCTCAGCGTTTTCACCCTCGACATAAGCGGTTATGACGCCAAAAAAACGGTCCCCCAGGAAAAATGCAAAGGTGGCGGCGCGACTGATAAACTTCGATTCAATTAGGCGCCCATTTCCGGCCCAGGCCATGCGGCGATGATCTCCTGTTCCTGTTTTGCCACCCACTGTCATGTTTGTACCGTCAGTGTTAATATAAGCGCCTCTAAGGCGCACGGCCGTGCCGGCTTCTACCACACCTGCCAGCGCACCGCGTGCAACTTTTGCAATTTCCGGAGCCAGCACTTGCTGACCTGGGTCGTGCCGCTTGTTGAATAGGGTTTCATAAGGCGTTGCGCTAGCATAATGCAGACTTTCAAAGCGTACAAAAGGCAGTCTACGGCCATCGGACTGTAAGATGCCCATGAGTTCCGCCAAAGCGGCGGGGCGATCACCTGATGCGCCAATTGAAGTTGCGTATGAAGGCGTTAATGTCTCGAAAGGGTAGCCTACACGTTTCCATGCAGCATGAATGGCATTAAAGGCATCTGCCTCCAGCAAGGTCATAATGCGCCGTTGCTGAGCGGATTTCCTGTTGCTTTTGAATAGCCAGCGGTACACCGCCAGGCGTTGTTCAAGGCTGGCATTCATAACCTCCTGGCGGGTGGCGCCGGGGTGTTTAGCCAAATAGCCAGCCAGCCATAATTCCAAAGGATGGATTTTGGTGATGTAGCCCTGATCCTGTAAGTCAAATTTCGCCGGCGTGTACTTTTCATGCAGTTTCTGTATATCTTCATTGGCCAAGACGCCAGCCGGCAGATGGGCTTTTAGAAACACGGCAAGATCATAAAAGTCATGATCTGGGTAAATGGCTTGATAGAGCATGGTCAAACGCGAGGCTTTGATTCCCACTCTCTGGATAAGCATGGATAAGGTTTCTTCTGCGCTCTTGCCTTGGTATCTAGCGTAGAACTTCTGCAGATAAACACGGCCTTCGCGGTCTGCAAAGCGCTCAAGGTATTCCTTACGTTTTGGATCACCTTCTATTTCAAGCCAGCGCGCCACGCCTTCGGGTTTATAGAGGTGATGGTACACCACATCACGCATCAGGCGAATGAACACCAGATTGACAGAATCCCGCAAAGCATCGCGCACAGACATGATTTTCATGTTTTCATCGCGGGTAAAGTTTTCAAAATGATGTACACCGCCACCGGTGAAAAAATTCTCGCCTGGGCTGGCTGAATAGCGCCGGTCCAGGGCTTTGTTCAGTAAATCTTCGAGGTTGATCTGGTGCTGCAAGCGCAGCTGTTCTATAACCCAGGCAGACAGGAAGTCGCGAGGATGTAGCTCAACTTGCTTAAGTTCCTGCGCAGAATGGCCTTTATATTGTTGATATATTTCGGTAATAAGTTCCAGATAATGCACCATAGTGCGCAGCTTGGCGGTTGAGCCCAGATCTATTTTGATCCCTTCATTGATATCAAGTGGCTGATCATAATTGTCAGTTTGAATACGCAAAAGGTTTCCGGTATTGCCGCGCTCAAACAACATGAGGCTGTAAACAATAGGGGATAGATCATTGGTTTCGTTCAGCAATCTGAAGCCTAACACGCCTGCTGAACGCGCTACAGCTGGATCGCTCAACCGCCTCAATGCCTCGGTAACCGCTTGTTGAGTATCATAGGCGAGAGTGGTTTTAGCGGTCAGATCCAGTCTGTCTAGGTCATAGATAGAGCTTACACCCAACATTTTGGCGAGACGGGTTCGGAGTACCGATTGGGTTTTTTGCTCGACTAAAAACCGGGTTGGCGCAGGATCAGGTTTAAAAGACTCGATCGTCGAGGTTTGCAAGGCAGCATCACGCAATGAGGCTGAAATGATACCCTGCGCGGCTAACAGACGTAAGTAACTGTCGGTGAGATGTTGCAGGGCCTGATAGCCGGAACCCAATAGATAAGAAGGTCTTCTTTGCGATAATAACAGACTCAGCACCTGCCGGTAAGCTTGTGCCTGTTGCGGAGTGATTTGTTCGGCCGATGCGAGTGCATTAGGGCTGAGCAGCCGGTTAACCTCGTTAAAATCAGCCCCAAACCAGGCCGATAATCCATCACCCAAGCCATGGATTTCACCGTGATTGGCTGTTGCGGCCAGCGGCATTGAGTTCAGATAAGCGAGTGCAATTTCTTTGCGCATGTCACGGGTATCAGGCCCCAGCAAATAGGCGCGCACCGAGGCGCTGCCCATTTGGCGAAATTTTTCCAGCACCGAGCTGGTGTAGCCGTTTGGTGAATGCCGGTACTTTTCCAATTGGGTGGCTAAAGTACTGCCGCCGGGAACATTGATACTGGCGCCCAGTTTTTTCGCCACCATTTGCACCCCGGCGAAGCCCAGGCGATCCCATTCAACAGCAGGATTAATGAAGGGATGTGTCTCGTTGAATAATTCCCTGTTTTCAATATAGAGCAGGGTGTTCAAGACTAACGGCGGGATCGCGTCAAAATTCGGATAGCCGTGGGCAGGATAAACAGCGCTAAACAGGACTTGGTCGGAGGGGTCCATGATGCGAAGTCCGGCCTGGGTTTTTTCATGATAAATACTGTACAGACCAAAATCGCTCAATTCGTTCATCAAAGGGGAAGATGATGCTTGTGCGCTAATATTGAAACCGTATTGCTGCAGGCGCGGAATAAAATCCGGCAGCAAGGTGTAGCCCAAGCGCTGATCGTAAGGTCCGTACTTGGGGAAACGAATCGAAGGGTTGGCACCGCTTTCAACTTTGAACGTCAGCTGTTTGCTGATCGAAGATAAATAATGCGCCTGATATTTTGAGGTTTGCACTTCCTCTTTAATCATTACTCCCAGAGCAACCAGGATTCCAGCCAATACGACCACTATGTAAAAGGTCAGAAACTGGACAATTACCCGTCTATTTTTCAGCATAATGCGTTATTTCCTAAAAACACAAACAGTACAACCTCCGGCAAATATGCAAAGCAAGGGGTTGGAAGTGTGGTACATGAGTCTGTTTTAATGTGGCTATCAAAGTAATGTGTAATCCCATGCGATGGGTCTTACATTGCGCAAGTTCCTGATAAGGAATTTGCGTTCATTGCTGTCAATTATAGTCATTTGCAAGCAATATGGGTAATAATCATGACACCGTATGGAACATGCGGTCATCGTGGAAACGGGGGCGGGCGTATTGGTTTCACAACTGCCCATGAAGCGGGTTAACTCTCGCCTCGCCGAGAATGATTCTGAGCTTTCGGCTGAGATGTATTGAGGAATAACGGCGGATACTCATAGACTCGCTAGTGCAGGCCAACGGCGATAGAAAATACAGCATGCTTGTGATCGACGCAAGAAATTTGCTTAACCAGCTGCGGGAAACACTTTGTAGCAATCATACAGAGCGCGGAACATTCAGATCACAACGACAGTTCGGAACCTTTAGCCTGCGATATTAAAACTTCATGAGGCGACCTCTTATTGTAAAGGTGAAGCAGCTCTAAAACCATGCAATATGCCTGGTATATTTACGCAGAGAAAGTGATATAAAATGCAGGGACTTGTTCAGAATCATAAAATCAACGTGCAAAAGCAAACTCCACACTATTTGGTCGGCATTGATCTGGGTACCACCCATACCGTTGTGGCTTTCGCTAACGCCGATAAAACTCAACAGGATATACACATTTTTCAGGTCGAGCAGCTGGTAGCGCCGGGACAAGTGGCGGCACGGCCTTTGTTGCCCTCTGTGCGTTATCATCCTGCCGAAGGGGAGCTGACCGCCGCGGATGTTGTTTTCTCTCCAGCCGCTGGCGCCGCGGTTATCGGCGAGGCGGCTCGCGTCCTGGGTGCAAAAAGCAAAGGCCGTTTTGTGACCAGCGCCAAGAGCTGGTTATCACATCCCTCGGTTGATCATAGCGCGGATATTCTGCCCTGGGGCAGCAGCGACGATGTCAGCAAGGTTTCACCCATCGATGCCAGCGCCAGTTATCTGGCGCATATACGCACGGTTTGGGGACATCAATTCCCTGATGCGCCACTGGAAAAGCAGGATATTGTCATTACTGTTCCGGCCTCATTTGATGAGGCGGCGCGCTCGCTGACAGTAGAAGCTGCGCGCATTGCGGGCCTTGATCAGATCCGGCTGCTGGAAGAGCCGCAGGCGGTTTGTTACGACTGGTTAAGACGCAACGCCGGCAATATTAAACAGGCGCTGGCCAATGTGCATTTACTGCTGGTGTGTGATGTCGGCGGCGGCACCACTGATTTAACGCTGATCAAAGTAGAGCCGGGCGAGCAAGAACCCAAATTGACCCGTATTGGGGTCGGCGAGCATTTAATGCTGGGCGGCGATAATATCGATCTGGCACTGGCGCACCTGGCCGAAAGCCGTTTAATAGGCGAACAAAAACGCTTGTCCGCTGCCGATCTTTCGCAGCTAATCGAGCAATGCAGAATCGCCAAAGAGCGCCTCTTGGCCGATGATGCGCCGGATCAGATTAACGTTACCTTGCTGGGCGGCGGTTCTAAGCTGATAGGCAGTTCGCGTTCCGTTTCGCTGGGCAGGGAGGAAGTCAGGAACATTGCGCTGGACGGTTTTTTTCCTTTGTCAGGGCTTAATGAGTTGCCCGACAGAAAACGCAGCGGCGTGGTTGAGTTTGGCTTACCTTATGCGGCCGAGCCGGCCGTCAGCAAGCATATAGCCGCGTTTTTAAAGTTGCACGCTGACGCTTGCCTGGAGGCTTTAAACGGCGAAGGCCGCGTACCTGATGCATTGTTGCTGAATGGCGGCGTGTTTCGAAGCCAGCCCATTACGCAAAGAGCGCTGGACTTAATCAGCGCCTGGAGCGCCAGAACGCCGGTCTTGCTGGAGAACAAGCAACCTGAGCTGGCCGTTGCCCTGGGCGCGGTTGCTTATGCCATCGCCAGGCGCGACAGAAAAATCAAGATTGGCGGCGGTGCTGCGCGCAGTTATTTTCTGCTGGTGGATACCGATGAATCCAGCCAGCAAGGCGTCTGCATCTTGCCCAGAGGCAGCGAAGAAGGCCAAGAGATCATTCTCAAAGACCGGCATTTTGCCTTGCGATTAGGGCAGCCGGTACGTTTCCATCTGGCCTCGATTACCGGTGACAGCCCATTCAAAGCGGGTGATCTGGCAGACATAAGCGATTTGTTTCATTCCTTGCCGCCGCTGGCTGTCGCCCTGGAAGGAGGAGAGGCGAATACTGAGGTGATTGTGCAGTTGGCGGTAACGCAAACCGAAGTGGGCACGTTAAAAATTCAATGTGTGTCGGTCGACGATCATAATCAACGTTGGGATGTCGAGTTTCAAATCAGAAAAAAAACCAGGGCCGGTCTGCAAGGTGATGCCGTATTGCCGGCACAAACCGATGCCGCTGTTGAAAAAATACAGGCTATCTTTGGCTCAAGATCCAAACACATTGACCCTAAGGCGGTAAAAAATCTACGTGCCGAGCTTGAAAAATGTTTTGGCAGCGCGCGCACCGAATGGGAGACGCCTGTACTAAGAACCTTGTTTGCTACGCTGCTGGAAGGTTTGAAATATCGCCGCCGCTCGGAAAACCATGAGAGGGTCTGGCTTAGTCTGACGGGTTTTTGTTTGCGTCCGGGCTTCGGGTATCCTTTGGATGACTGGCGTGTGGAGCAGCTCTGGAAAATCTACCCGCAGGGTATTCAGTTTATCAATGAAACCCAGAACTGGACCGAGTGGTGGACGCTGTGGCGGCGTATTGCCGGTGGTTTGGATGCCGATGCACAGGAACAAATCTTTGCCGATATTGCAAAGTATATTAATCCGGCGGCGGCAAGACAGCCCGGCGTTGCCAAACAAATCAAAAATCGCGGTTATGATGATATGGTTCGCCTGGCGGCTGTGCTGGAGCGTTTGCCGGTAACGCAAAAAATACAATTGGGCGAATGGCTGTTAAAGCGTCTGCAAAAACCCGGTGAGCCCAGTCAAACCTGGTGGGCGGTCGGGCGTATTGGGGCCCGGATACCCTTCCATGGCAGCAGCCACAATGTGATTCCCGCCGTTACCGTCTGCCAATGGCTGACGCAGATACTCCAGGAAGACTGGAAGAAAAAACCTCATGCCGGTTTTGCGGCAACCCTGATTGCGCGCATGAGCGGAGACCGGGCGCGTGATGTTGATGAAGAAATGCGTATGCAAGTCATTGATAAACTGAAGCTGAGCAAAGCGCCTTCATCCTGGCTGGACATGGTGGAGCAGTTTAAAGAACTCGATGAAAAAGCAGAACAACAGATATTTGGCGAAGCCCTGCCGCCGGGATTAAAATTGCTAGCCCAATTACAAAATTAAAGGAAATGTAACGTGAAGGTACTGGCTGTTATTTTCGTATTAGGATTAATTCCCATTTATTTGATGAACGTAGCATTCAGGATAGATACGTTAAGTTCAGAGCTTTTAATTCACGGTGCTCTGCGTTTCTTTACCGGTTTTTTTCTCATCGGCATCGTGTATTTTTATGAGCATAAAATCAAATTGAAGAGTTTGGTCTATCTGATTTTAGCCATGCTTCTGGCTGACGACATCTGGGATTACTTTAGAAATGTCGACAGCTTCAAGCCGGAAATTCAGTTGTATGGAGCCTATGTGCTGTTATGGGGCTCTTTACTAGGCTATATTTCGATACGCCAGATGAAAATCAAAATCGAACAAATGTAGAGGCGGGCGGCTGAAGTAAAGGCGGCTAGGTAGGGCGCATATCGCGTACCATTTTCAAAATGCTCCGGCGAAATCTTGCCTCCAAAAAGGTACGCGATACTACCCTACTTGGCTATGCTAAGCTAAACCTGATTCTTAAATGTTGCTCCTTAACCAAGGTGATTTATGTCCGCCGTTCTCACACAAACTCACTACACCGCCGAAGAATATTTAACACTGGAACGTAGCGCTTCTAGTAAAAGCGAGTTCCACGACGGTCAGATCTTTGCGATGACCGGTGCAAGCCGGAAGCATAATCTGGTATCTGGAAACATTTATCGGGAACTAAGTTTGCAACTCAAATCACGACCCTGCGAAGCCTATATCAATGATATGCGCGTCAAGGCAGCAGAAGCGCGCAGTTACCATTACCCTGACATTGTTGTTGTCTGCGGCACGCCGGCATTTGAGGATGCACAGGTGGATACCTTGCTGAACCCGACGCTGCTGATTGAAGTGCTGTCGCCTTCCACCGAAGCTTATGACCGGGGCGGCAAGTTCGCCCACTATCGTAAAATCCCCACACTGTGCGAATATCTGTTGGTGACGCAAGATCAGCCGAGTATCGAACGCTATGTGCGGGAAGGGGATGTTTGGATATTAACGGAAGCAGTAGGGCTTGAGGCTTCCGTGCCGCTGGAAAGCATCGAATGCGTACTCAGCCTGCGCGAGGTTTACGACAAAGTGCTGGATGATGTGGATAATAGTTAGAACCGCCTATCACCAAACTCCGTGCTTTAAGATGACGCACCACATCAAAATCAAGCGAACATAAAAAACCAGCTTGGAAAAATCCGGGCGGGGGTCAGCTTCATGGCTGCGGTTATTCTCGCCGGGGATAGAAACCGCCACACCGTAGGTCGGGTTAGCTCGGTAGGGTACGCATCGCGTACCATTTTCAACATGTTCCGGCTAAATCAAGCCCAAAAAAGGTACGCGATGCGTACCCTACTTGGCTACCATTAATCAAATACACACGTCGGTTTTACTGCTCTACGATGTCCGTGTTCGGTAAATCTTCTGTGAATTGTGGTAACAGAACACTATCTATCAGCCAAACAACACCGTTACTTGCCCTCACTCCTTGGCAACTCAACACGTTAGATTGATTCACTTGAGGACCTTTATTATTTTCGTAATCCAAGAAAACAGTTTGCCCTTGTAGCGTATTGGTCTCTTTTGGATAAAAGGAAATTCGAGGGTCGCGGGTACCCGCGGATACATGATAAGTGAGTACTTTGGTCAATAATCCCTCTGGATCACCTTTTAACAACTCCACTAACGAAGCGGGAACCTTTTTAAAAGCATCATCGACAGGAGCATAGACCGTTAAGGGTCCAGGGCCGCTTAGCGCATCAGCTAATCCTGCATGAACGACAAGACCATACAAAGTACTTAGTTCCGGAGTTACTTCGGCGGCTTCCGCTATGGTGCCATCAAAATGCAACAAAGGTGTCTTGAGACATTTTACATAGCGATTGTAATCAAATTTCCCTGCATGAGCAGAAGACATCATACTTAAGGACATAACAGCACCTATAAACGAAGCTAAGGCATATCTGTGGAAGTTTTTCATGATATTGATTCTCCATGTAACAAATAATATTGAATAAAGGACCTGGTTTTTTTAAAACCTTTTCATTTTTTGAGACTTAGATTTCTTCTATGATAAAACGGTGCCTGATTTAAAAGGCAAAAACTACTTTTTTTTAAATTCACGAAGTTTAAAACGTGCATATCCGGGTAGATCCCAGACCTACTATGATGTAGAGTGTCTTCATAGTTTAAACTTCATTAGGAGCTTACCTTAATTATTTAAACTGTCAAGGCCTGAAAAAGAGAGGGCCGCAGGATGCGCTGAGGCACGAAGCGCATCAATCGCGAACGCTGCGCTTCCCTTGGTTGAACGCATCCACGGCTACGGTACTTACCCCTTCAACGCCTTCAACACGGCCTGCATGGTCGCATTGGCATCGCCGAATAGCATGCGGGTGTTTTCCAGTACGAACAAGGGATTGCCTACGCCGGCGTAACCCGACGCCATGCTGCGTTTTAGCACGATGGTGGTTTCGCCTTTCCAGCTTAGAGGGTACGCATCGCGTACCATTTTCAAAATGTTCCGGCTAAATCTAGCCCCAAAAGGTACGCGATGCGTACCCTGACTCTGGGCATTGACCGGTTTTGGACCACGCTTGCCTTCAAATGGACTGCCTGCGTTGGCAAGCAAGTCCTTTTTCCATTGCGCCACTTGAGTCGGATGGACTCCATACTCCTGTGCAATCTCATTGTCTGCCTCTTTTTTTCACGAAAGGGCATTGCTTAAACTATTGTCCGGATTTCGGGTCCACTATACCCTTCTTTTACCTCGTCGGTCCTCACCTTGAAACTAACCAAGGTATTGGGGCCGAAGGTGTTGCTGATGGCAACATCGGCAGCATCGCGGCCACGGGCAATCAACACGCGGCCAATGCGTGGGATATTGTTGCGGGGGTCGAAGGTGTACCAATGGCCATCAAGGTAGGCCTCAAACCAACCGGCAAAATCCATTGGGCCATAGGGTGGCGGTATACCGATGTCGCCCAGATAGCCAGTGCAGTAGCGTGCGGGAATGTTCATGCAGCGACAGAACGTGATGGCGAGGTGGGCATAATCACGGCAAACGCCGTTCCTCTCCTGGAATGTTTCCCAGGCAGTTTTTGTATGGCGTGCATATTGATACCCAAACGAAATATGCTGATTGACATAATTACAGATCGCCTGGACGCGTGCCCATCCAGTCGGTGACTTGTCAAACAGTTGCCAGGCTGTCTCGGAAAGCCGATCGGTCTCGCAATATCGACTCCCCAACAGGAACACAAGAGTATCGTCTGGGAGTTTTTCCACTGGCGTTTGTCTAGCCCTTGGAACAATCACGTCCGGCTTGCCAGTATCTCTTATGAGTCCATCGGCGGATAACTTGATCTGACCTTTAGGAGCCACAATACGGCTGCACCAGTTGCCAAAATTGTCGCGATAGGCGGTGAGCGGAACGGGTGGATCGGTGATCAGGTAATCCGGGATGATGATATCTGAAGCGCGCGTGTAGTGTACGCTCAAGGTCAGTATCATCGGGGTTGGCTGCGGGCAATCGTAAATCAGTTCGTAGCCTATGCGTATTTTCATGCTGGTGCTCCTGTTGACCGCCGGCGTAGCTTGTAGCAGACTCTGGCGGCTTCTTTGGGTTGCTGTGGGGTGTTTTTGGGGCGCCTACGCTGAAATCTCTGCACAGCGGCTCGCAAGTGCTCTGCACAGCGATTCAACGACCACTTTACGTAGTTCATTCCAATGTTGGCCTGCTCTGATAATGCGCTTCTGGTTGATCTCCAGCTCAATGCCCACATAAGCACTGGATGGCAATCGCTGACGAAACCAAGCAGTCAAGCCATCGCCTTTACCCGCATAAGGATAATTGCGACGGACGCTGAGATCAGGCGCGCAAACCTTGAGGGCAGCCTTCCAGCGCTCACATAGATCCACCTCGCCCGGTCGAGCCGGGTCATAGAGCAGGCCGATATCGGCATTTCTTACCTTGCCGTCCAGCGTGGGAGTAAAGCTGTGGGACGACAGGTGGATCACATGGCCGTAGTCCGCGATCGCTTGCCTGACCAAACGCTCCGCTTGCGCGCGATACGGCTGGTAATAGTGCTTCAATATCCCCTGACGTACCTCGGCTGGCTCGTTACGGATCGCTTCGGAATGAAGGCGCGGATGGCCGATCGATCGATTCAGGTCAACGAGCAGACGACTTACGGTGGAGGCCGCCAGCGGTGCAGAAAATGCCGTTGCCAGTTCTCTTGCCATGATGAGCGCACCGGGGTCAAAGCCACGGTGGGTGAACAGTTCTGCCTGATGGGCTTGAAACAGGTCACGATACATCCTGGGAATCCGGTTGCCGCCGTGCTCACAAGTGATCACGAAACCATAACCGCCAAAACCCGTCGCGGGCTCATCCATCGCCGCCGTCTCCGAATATAGGCGCAGTGACCTCACCAATCCAGGTTGGGCAGTCGGCTGAACACCTGTCGCGTGCCTTCAGTCCATTGCTTGCCGAGCGCGCTGAAATACGCATCCCCCTCGTCGAAGCGGCGACGCATCCGCACTTCAAGACTGTCACTTTGATAGCAGATCAGATCGATCGGCATGCCGACAGACAAATTGCTGCACATCGTTGAATCGAAAGAGACGAGGACACATTTTGCGGCATCGTTAAGAGTGGTCGAGCGGGTAATTACCCTATCGATGATTGGTTTCCCGTATTTGGTTTCCCCGGTCTGAAGATAGGGCGTCTCCAGACTTGCCTCGATGAAGTTGCCCTGCGCATAGATTCGGAAAAGACGTGGCGGCTCGCCCGCAATCTGGCCGCCCAGTATGAACGAGGCGTTGAAGCTGATAGCACTGGCTGCCAAATGTTGGCCGTCGCGCCGGTCGACGTCACGCATGGCATCCGACACCAGCATCGCGGCATCGAACATGGACTCCGCGCCCCATAGATTGGGCACTCCGTCCTTGTCGTTCCGCTGTTTCAGTATGCTGATAACGGCCTGTGTCCCGGCCAGATTGCCCGAACTTAATAGAACGATGACCCGGTCGCCCACGCGCTCAAATACGGTCATCTTGCAGAAACGCGCAATATTGTCGACGCCGGCATGGGTACGCGAGTCCGACGCAAATACCAGTCCGGTGTCGAGCTTGATGCCAATACAGTAAGTCATGGATACATCTGTCCGTTTATAGTTTTCAGAATAAGTCCTGCATTGCCTAATAAAGGTTTATGCCGGGGAGTAGCGTTGCGGTCGCTGAGGGGCAAGCAATTCCCCTTCTGAATGCTCATTTGATTAACGGCATATGGCTTCTTTCTGCATAGTGTGTGATTTCGACTGCATAGTTAATTCGGATTGTTTTTTTATTTTACCCGAGCTCTCGATTTTGTCTGTACGTTGTCGCACGAAGTGCGGGCACTGCGCTGATGGGGTTGGTTATGACCGCTGTGTGTTACTACTGTAGCCTTTGTGGGCGGGCCTGTAGATGACCAGCGTTTATGCTTGTGATGGCAGCAGAATGCGCTGAACACCCTAAGGAGCATCGTTCGCGAGCGATGCGCCTCCTTACGCCGGCAGCATCCTACGCAAGTCGAAAACTAGCTGGGGGTTAAACGACTTGATCGGGGATGGGTTCACCGGCAAAGAACGCGGCCAGATTGGCCAGCACTTTTTCGCCCATGGCGGTGCGCGTGGCGATGGTTGCGCTACCCAGGTGAGGCAGCAAAGTTACGTTGTCCAGTGTCAAAAAGCCTTCGTCGACATGCGGTTCCCCTTCATAAACATCCAGGCCGGCGCCGGCAATCGTCTTGTTCTGCAAGGCTTTGATCAAGGCTTTGCTGTCGACGACATCGCCGCGCGCGCTATTGATTAAATGGGCGCTCGGCTTCATGAGCTTAAGCATGTCTGCATTGATTAAATGCCGGGTTGACTCGCCGCCCGGGCAATGCAGGGACACATAGTCGGACACTTGCAGCAGTTCTTCAATGGTGTCACAGCGCGTGGCGCCGAGCTCATCGACAATGGCCTGGTCAGCCGGGCTGGGTTTGAAATAAACGATTTTCATGGCAAAGCCGTGATGGGCTTTGCGCGCCATAGCCTGCGCAATTCGGCCAAAACCAATTAAGCCCAGGGTTGCGCCGGTCACGTCAGAGCTCATCATGTGCGTAGGACACCAGCCCTCCCATTGTCTGGCACGCACCATGCGATCGCCTTCTGCGCCGCGCCGGGCGGACATCAGCAATAAGGTCATGGCAATATCGGCGGTGCTTTGGGTGAGTACGCCCGGGGTGTTGGTAACCACCAGTCCCTGTGCTTTGGCGGCATTAATGTCGATATGGTTGAAGCCTACGCCAAAGTTGCCGAGGATTTTGCAGCGTTTGTTGGCAACATTAATAACATCGGCAGGCAAAGCATCGCACACAGTGGGGCAGACGGCATCGTAATTTTGCAGCGCTGCTTTAAAATGCGTAGCCGACAGAGGGCGGTCGTATTCGTTTAAAGTGACGTCGTAAAGTGCTTTCAGTTTGGCTTCAACGCTGGCAGGCCACTTGCGCGTGATAAAGACTTTAGGTTTGCTCATGCATGATCCTCCTGTAAAGGATTGGGAGTTTATCGAGGTTATCCTGTAAATTTTATCAGCTCTGTTTAGGAACGAGTGCGGAGAGTTTAGCTAAGTAATGCGCACGAAATAAGTTAAACAACTTTAGGTGAGGATAAATCCGCGCCTACACAGAAAATTGTTTCTCACAGTTGCGCAAGTTATTTGATACACGTTCCTAAAACATAAGCGCTAAAAGCACAAAGGCATCGCCGCTGGTAACGGGATGCCTTTGATTTTACTACCGATGCAGGATATGCAAAAGGGAGATACGGGTTTGCTGCGGGTTTATTGTGCGGTCGAACGATAATATTCAATGGCCGCGGCAATGCCCGCGCCCGGTTTGAAATCGAAGCCGTTGTCCAGCATCGCCATTTCAACACCGGCGATAGCGCCGAGCATGGAGACGTCATTCATATCGCCGACGTGGCCGATACGGAAGACTTTGCCAGCAACTTCAGACAAACCGGCCCCTAAAGAAATATTGTATTTATCGAAAGCCGTGCTGATAACGTGGCGCGCATCTTTGTTCTCAGGGACAACGATTGCAGAAACGGTATTGGATTCAAAACCGGGCTGCGCGCATAATTTCAAGCCCCATGCCGTAACGGCTCGACGGGTGCCTTCAGCCAGGCGGTAGTGGCGGGCGTAGACGTTTTCCAGACCTTCTTCCAGCAACAGATCCAGTGCTTTGCGCAAGCCGTACAAAATTGGCAAGTTAGGTGTGTAGGGGGTATAGCCATCTTTATTGGCAGTCATCTGGTCTCTTAAGTCCAGAAAGCAGCGGGGATACGTCGAGGTTTCAGTCGCCTGTAAGGCTTTTTGACTGAAAGCCAGGAATGCGCCGCCAGCGGGCAGCATAAAACCTTTTTGCGAGCCGCTGATGGCGCCGTCCACACCCCATTCATCCATGCGGAAATCCAGGCTGGCGATAGAGCTGACGCCGTCGACAAATAACAGAGCCGGGTGGCTGGCTGCGTTCATGGCTTTGCGCACACCACCGATGTCGCTGGTAACGCCGGTCGCCGTTTCGTTATGGGTTGCCAGAACGGCTTTAATTTCGTGTTGCTTGTCTTCTTTCAAACGGGCTTCGAGCTTATCCAGAGGGATGCCTGTGCCCCAGGGTTCTTCGTGGACTTCAACATTAAAACCCAGTCGCTTGGCCATCGCTGCCCATAAATGGCTGAATTGGCCAAAACGATAAATCAGCACCTTGTCGCCAGGGTTCAACGTGTTGGTTAAGGCAACTTCCCAGCCTGCAGTTCCGGTCGCAGGAAAAATAAAGGCTTGTCCGGTTTCAGTTTTAAAAACTTTTTTCAGGTCTTCTAAAAGCGGTTTCAGCAGATTGGGAAACACGGGGGACCGATGGTCTTCCATGTCGACATGCATCGCATTCAAGACTTCTGTTGGCACGTTGGTAGGGCCAGGAATATATAGGTGGTTACGGCCAGCCATGGTATTGCCTCTTTGGTTGAGTAAATGATCGAAAGTAAGATTAGCTGCGAGCCTTTATGCCGGGTGTTGCACACAAGCCGGTCGTGCCGGTATGCATTAACGCCAGGCTATCTTGTGTCTTGAGGGGATAAATGCAACTCCGTTCCGGCTGGATTTATACGGAATTTAGGGCTGAAGATGAGGTGTCGGCCCAATAGCCTTTTCAGTATAACCGTACTCAATATAACGACAAGATATTAAGACTGCTCAAAAAAACGAGCAATCATGACATAGCCGCCAGCAATCAGCAAGATTTCATTGCTGCCGATGCCCGGGTTGAGGCTTATAAAATTGACTTTGCATCGTCTAAAAGTACAATGGGCGGTTAATTTATGTCCTGATTAAGCCGGAGATAACCGTTAAATTACTGAATCAGTGGCCTTATCAAATAATAAAGTAGGATTGTACAAATGAGTCACACCTTATATGAAGCGTCAGTTCAACGAGTTCAACGCTGTGAATTAGCGGTTCCGGGGTCAAATCCTGATATGTTCGAAAAAGCGCTGAAAAGCGGCGTGGATTTCATTTTTCTTGATCTTGAAGATGCTGTAGCTCCAGATGACAAGTTGCAGGCACGCAAGAATGTGATTGAGGCGATCAACGATCTGGACTGGAAAGGCCATGGCATCACGGTTTCGGTGCGTATCAATGGTCTGGATACGCAATACATGGTTCGGGATGTGGTGGATTTGGTTGAACAGGCCGGCCATAAACTGGACACCATTCTGATTCCCAAAGTGGGTGTTTATGCCGATGTTTATATGGTTGAAGCCATGGTCAATCAACTGGAAATGCAGCAGGGCTTGAAAAACCGGATCGGCATTGAAGCGCTGATTGAAACGGCATTAGGCATGGCCAATGTCGAGGATATTGCCCGCAATGGCGCGTACGGCCGTCTTGAGGCCCTGCACTTCGGCGTGGCTGACTATGCCGCCAGCAACCGGGCCAGAACCACCAATATCGGCGGTTTAAATCCTGACTATCCGGGCGATCAATGGCATGCAGCCATAAGCCGCATGACGGTGGCCTGCCGTGCCTTCGGTTTGCGCCCCATCGACGGTCCCTTCGGTGACATTAAAGACCCCGAAGGTTACAGGCAGGCGGCAAAACGGGCGGCGGCCTTGGGTTGTGAAGGTAAATGGGCGATCCATCCCTCGCAGATTGCATTGGCGAACGAAGTGTTTACGCCGCCTGAAGCGGAAGTCAATAAAGCCAAACGCATACTGGAAGCACTCAAGGAAGCGGCTGCGCAGGGCAAAGGCGCTGCGGCGCTGGATGGCCGTTTAATCGATGCGGCGTCAGAAAAAATGGCCAATAACGTAGTGAGAGCCGCCGAAGCGATAGCGGCAAAAAACCGTTAACACCAGCGTACAAGCCCGCAGACAGCGGCCTTGTCCTGAACTTTTTAAAAATCATAGAGAGAGATGCTGTGGATATTCATGAGTATCAAGCAAAAGAAATTTTAAGCGGTTATGGCGTCAAAATCGCTGAGGGAGGGATGGCCTATAGTCCGGAAGATGCCGTACAAAGATCCAGGGAAATTGGCGGCAATGTCTGGGCGGTAAAAGCACAGATTCATTCGGGTGCGCGTGGTAAAGCCGGCGGCATTAAAATCTGTAAAACCGATAACGAAGTGGAAGCGGCGGCTGAAGAATTATTGGGTAAAAGACTGGTAACCCATCAAACCGGCCCGGTCGGCAAAGTATGTTCGCGGTTGTACATTGAAGCGGGCACCGATATCGCCAAAGAATTGTATTTCTGTTTTCTGGTTGACCGCAGTTCCGAACGTATCGTGATGGTGGGCTCCGCACAAGGCGGCATGGAGATCGAAGAGCTGGCGGTCAGCAATCCCGACGCCATCACCAAAATCTACATTGATCCTGCCGTCGGTTTACAGGATTACCAGGCCCGTGAAATGGCCTTTGCCCTGGGTATGGATGCGGCCATGCTCAGTCATGCCGTAAAAACCATCAAAGGTTGCTATCGCGCCATGTGCGATCTGGATGCCAGCATGGTGGAAATCAATCCCCTGGTGATCACCGGCAGCGGCGAATTAGTGGCACTGGATGCCAAAATGGGCTTTGATGATAACGCCCTGTTCCGGCAGCAAAAGATTTCCGAATTGCGCGATAAAACCCAGGAAGATCCTCGCGAAATGGCCGCTGCCGATCGCGGCCTGAGTTATGTGGGCCTCGATGGCGACATCGGCTGCATGATTAACGGCGCAGGCCTGGCCATGGCCACGATGGACATGATCAAACTGGCCGGCGGCGAACCCGCCAACTTTCTGGATGTCGGCGGCGGCGCTTCGGCCGAGCGTACCGAAAAAGCGTTTCGCCTGGTACTGGCCGATAAAAATGTCAAAGCCATGCTGGTGAATATCTTTGCCGGCATCAACCGTTGCGACTGGATTGCCGAAGGCGTGGTGCACGCGGTCAAAAAAATCGACATGCAAATTCCCTTGATCGTGCGCTTATCAGGCACCCATGTTGAAGAAGGACGCAAAATCATTGCGGAAAGCGGATTGCCTATTATCACTGCGGAAACACTGGCCGAAGCGGCCGAAAAAGCAGTGCAGGCGCGTAATGAAGTGGTAGCGAGAGAAGGCTGAGAGGATCACGATGGCAATTTTAATTAACGAAAACACGCGCATTATCGTCCAGGGATTTACCGGCAAGATCGGCAGCTTCCATGCGCAGGACATGATCAACTACGGTTCTAAAGTCGTCGGCGGCATAACCCCCGGCAAAGGCGGACAAACCCATCTGGGCTTGCCTGTTTTCAACACGGTCAAGGAGTCGGTGCAGCACGTCGGCGCCGAAGCCAGCATAATTTTTGTGCCGCCTGCCTTTGCCGCCGATTCCATCATGGAAGCCGCCGATGCCGGCATTAAATATTGCGTCGCGATTACCGACGGTATTCCCACGCAAGACATGATGAAAGTCAAAAATTTTCTAAGCCGTTTCCCCAAGGATATAAGAATGATCCTGACCGGCCCCAACTGTGCCGGCACCATCAGTCCAGGTCGCGCGATGCTGGGCATCATGCCCGGGCATATCTATAAACAGGGCAACGTCGGTATCGTAGGGCGTTCGGGTACCCTGGGTTACGAAGCGGCCGATCAGATGAAAGCCTTGGGCATCGGCGTTTCGACTTCGGTCGGAATCGGCGGCGATCCAATCAACGGCAGCTCGCACCGCGATATTCTGGAAAAATTTGAAGCCGATCCGGAAACCAAAGTCGTGGTCATGATCGGTGAAATCGGCGGCCCGCAAGAAGTGGAAGCCGGTCTGTTCGCGAAGGAAAACATGAAAAAACCGTTGGTTGCCTATATAGCCGGCTTAACCGCGCCAGAAGGCCGCCGCATGGGTCATGCCGGCGCAATTATTTCATCGGTGGGTGAAAGTGCCGCGGAAAAAGTAGCCATGCTGAAAGAGCTGGGGGTAACGATTGCGCCCACCCCTTCTGCTATGGGTTCTACGGTGGCTGCGGTGCTGGCGAAAATGTAAAGGTTGATTTCAATCGCTTACGCTTGCGGATGCGTGTGAGCTGATTTCCACAAAAGTGACCGCATGAAGCATTTTTTGCCATAAATAAAAAGCCGTATCCTGCGCAAGCGGGTTGCGGCTTTTTTGTTGTTAGAATGGCCTGGCAATTTTGCTGGCGTATTTGACGGGTGAGCTAATGAAACGATTGTTTTTTGCCTTGTGGCCAAAGCCTGAAACCCGGCAAGCATTGCAACGAGTGAGTCAGTTGATTCCGGCGCACGATATAAAAGCCGTACGCCCGCGCAATTATCATGTCACGCTGGTATTTCTGGGCAATGTCGATGACGCGACTGCGTTATTAATTAGTCAGCGCATCGGCGCCATTTCCGCCAAAACCTTTGCGCTGAGCTTTGATCAGTTGAGTTACTGGCGCAGGCCCAGGGTGTTATGCCTGACCTGTAGTCATGCGTTAGCCGACTATGTCGACTTGGCAGCCGCCTTGGAACAGGAAGTCAGAGCGTGCGGCCTGCAAATCGAGAGCCAGCCCTATACGCCTCATATTACGTTGGCCAGACATGCCCGCCGTGCAGCCGAAATACGCTTTGAACCCATTCTCTGGCGTGCCGAGACATTTTGTCTGGTTGAGTCCTGTAGCGAGCCCGGCGGTGTGGTTTATCGGGTTTTACAGCAATGGCCGCTGATTCCTGAGAGCCAATAAGCATCGCGTCTGGCCAACGCTAAGGCAAGCCTATTTTTTCCAGAATTCCGGCACGAATAAAATGATGATCGAGAATATTTGCACCCGTCCCAGCAGCATGGCGAAGATGCAGATGCCTGTTTGTATATCGCTCAGGCTGGCGTAATTAGTCGAGGGGCCTACTTCATTAAGGCCGGGGCCGGCGTTATTAAAACAAGCGATGATGGCGGAGAGAGCGGAGACAAAATCCAAGCCGGTTAGCAAGAGCATGAATACCAGAATGACGATGCAGACGAAATACAGAAAAATAAAGCCGGTCACTGCGGTGATGATTTTGGTGGGGACAATGTGGCCGCTGATTTTCAGGGGTTTTATGGCGGCAGGATGAATGAATTTGTACATTTCCAGATGCGACTGCTTGACCAGCACGATGGTTCTGAGCATCCGAATACCGCCCCCGGTAGAACCGGAAGAGGTGGAAATACAACTTAGCAGCAGCATCCACATGGGTACGAAAATAGGCCATTGGTTGAAATCCTGGGTTGCGAAGCCGCAATCGGTGGCGATGGTGACCAGATTGAAGGTGGTATGGCGTAATGCCGTAAAAAAGTCCGGGTAGGTGCCGGCTTGCCACAATACGGCTGCCGTAAAAACACAACTGCTTAATACCAGGAGCAGAAAGCTTTTTGCTTCCAGGTCATCGGTATAAGGGTTGAATGAGCCTTTTCGGATGGCAACATAATGCGTAGCGAAGTTGATCCCCGCCACTAACTGAAAAATGGTCAGCACTATTTCGATAGGCAATGAATTGAAAAAACCAACACTGCTGTCGTGCGTGGAAAAACCGCCCAAACTCATCGCGGAAAAGGCATGGCAGATGGCGTCAAACCAGCTCATCCCGGCCAGCACCAGGGCGATGATACAGGCTAAAGTAATGCCGGCGTAGACCATCCAGAGCGCTTTTGCTGTTTGCGCGATACGCGGCGGCAGCTCCGATTCTTTGACCGTTCCCGGTGATTCCGCCTTGATCATTTGCATGCCGCCAACGCCCAGCATTGGCAGGATGGCAACTGCAAAAATAATGATACCCATGCCCGCAATCCAGCATAATTCATGCCGCCACAGGTTAATTGACATGGGTAGGTGATCGAGACCGCTAAGTACGGTGGCGCCGGTTGTGGTCAGGCCGGAGACAACTTCGAAATAGGCGTCGATAAAGCTTAGGCCGGGGATATAGAGTATGAGCGGAAGCGTGCAGAATACCGGAATCAGTGACCAGGTCACGGTTACCAGCAGGAAGCCCACTCTTTGCGACACATGTTTCTCGCGGCGAATGGTCAAAAAAACATCAAGGCCCCGGCCAGTAAGGTGATGGCCGAGCCCTCCAAAAAAGCAATCATGGCGCCGTCATCGCTAATCGCAGCAGTTAGCAGGCAGGTGGCCATTAAGCCGCTAAAGCCCATGGTGACCAAACCGAAAATATGGGTGATGGTTAACAAGACGTTCATGGAGGCGCTTGAATTGTAGTGTAAGGGTGGTGAATCAGTTGCGTCGGCAAACGGTGGATCTGTGGGTCCCGGCATCGCTTGCAGCATTATTTTTTTGGGTTTAGAGGCATTTTTTCGATATTGGTCACGAATTTTTTCTCGATATAAGGCACCAGTTTTTTATCTGTCGTGAACATCACCACATGATCGCCTTCTTCAAAAATCGTATCATGGTGAATATGTACGACTTGTCTTTTGCGGATTAACGCACCCATGACGATGCCTTCCGGAAACTGAACATTGTCCAGTCTGCGGCCAACTACCGACGATTGTCCCTTGCCTTGATGCGCAATGGCTTCGATCGCTTCAGCGGTGCCGCCGCACAGGGAAGTGACCTGGGCCACATCGCCGCGCCGAACGTGTTTTAAGATGCTGCCCAGGGTTTCAAGGTTGGGCAGCACGGCCACGTCGATGCCGGTACCGGGCAACAATTTGGTATAAGAGACATTATTGAGCAGACAGAATGATTTACGCGCGCCCAAGCGTTTTGCCAAGGAGGCGGAAATAATGTTTTCACCGTCGAAGTTGGTAATCGCGCAAAACAGGTCGGCTTTATTAACCCCCTCATCAAGGAGCAGGGCTTCATCCGTGCAATTGCCCTGCAGCACGACGGTATGATTGAGGTCGCTGGATATTCTTTTGGCGCGGTCAGGGTCTTTTTCTATGATTTTGACTTGATGGTCATGTTCCAGCGCCAGCGCCAGACGTTTGCCGATATGGCCGCCGCCGGCAATGATGATGCGTTTTAACGGTTCTTCGAGGGTATGCAGTTCTTTCAAAATCTTGCGGACTTCGGTGCTGGGTGCCACAAAGAATACCTCATCGCCCTCGGCAATCATGGCCTCGCCGTTGGCCGACAGGGCTATGCCTTCTCTGAATATCGCCACCACGCGAATTTTTCCGTAAGCCAGCCGCTCTTTCAGGGACTTGATTTGTTTGCCGGTTAAAAAACTGTCGGCGACGACTTTAACTGAAAACAGTCTGACCAAACCGCCGGCAAACTCGGAAATATGTAAAACCCCCGGAAATTCAATCAGATTGCGGATGGATTCCATGACGATCTGTTCAGGACTAATGACGATGTCTATCGGAATGCCCTTGGCGCTAAACAGGGTCGGATTTTTTAAAAAGTCGATAGCACGCACCCGGGCGATGGTTTTGGGGCGACTGTAAAGGGTATTAATGACGACGCACGCCAGCATATTGGTTTCATCACGGTCGGTTACCGCGATGACTATGTCGGTGTTGTTTACGCCTGCTTGTTCGAGCACGGTAGGATGCGCGGCATTGCCGACAACCGTGGAAATATCGAAGCGTTCCTTGATGGCATCAAGCAAGTGAGACTTGGTGTCAATGACCACAATATCGTTTTCTTCGCTCGCCAGTGCTTCGGCGACGGAAGCGCCAGTCCTGCCGGCACCAAGAATGAGTATTCTCATGTAATTTAAACGATCCTATTAGGTTGGACGTTTTAGGTTGACCTGCGCGCTAAAGGGGCGAAAATTTATAGGAATGTCGGCGTTGTTGCAACTTCAATGTCCTTAACCTGACTGATGAATTGGCCTTGCGCAAGCCGGGTTTGCACCAGGTCGCCGGGCCGTAATTGTGCGCTTGACCTGACAATTTGTCCAGAAGGCAGCTGTAGCGTCAATGTATAGCCCCGGTTTAACGTAGCCAAAGGGCTGACGGCATGTAAGGTTTGACTGGCATTAAGCAGGCGCTGATTGAGTTGCTCCAGCCGGCGCTGGCCGGCAGTGATCAGCCGCTGGCTGAGGTAGTGCTGTCGCTGTTGGTAGCTGTTAATAGTAATGGCAGGGGTGTGTTGCCATAATTTGGCCATTTTGGCTTCAATGATGCCGGCATGACGCCGGAGCCTGGTGTGCATGCTGTGCTGAAGTCTTGCGTCAAGCTCGGTCATCCGCTGCCTGTTTCTGGCCAGTCGCTGCCCAGGATGCTGCTGTTGCAGGCGTTTGCCGATCCAGTCCAGGGTTTGCTGTTTCTGCTGCAGTTTGCGTTGCAGTTGCTGCTGCAGACGCGCTTCCAGATAGATGAACCGGGCCAGCCATTGCTGTTGATCCGGGCTTGCGTGCTCGGCAGCGGCCGAGGGAGTGGCGGCGCGCAGATCGGCAACAAAATCGGCAATGGTAAAATCGGTTTCATGGCCGATGCCCGAGATGATCGGGATGGTGCTGGCGTGAATAGCCCTGGCCACCTTTTCTTCATTGAACGCCCAGAGATCTTCCAGCGAGCCGCCGCCGCGCGCAAGAATAATGACGTCGCATTGCTTGAGTTTATTGGCGGTCGCTATGGCGTTGGCAATTTCATGCTGGGCATTGTCTCCCTGTACGGCAGCCGGATAAATAATCACCGGTATGGCCGCAAAGCGGCGTTGTAAAACCGTCAAGATGTCTCGGATGGCCGCGCCCGAGGGCGAAGTGATGACGCCGATAGTGGTGGGCAGGGCCGGCAGGCTGCGTTTGTTGGCGGCATCGAACAAGCCTTCTGCCGACAGTTTGAATTTCAGCGCGTCAAAAGCCCTGCGCAAGGCACCATCGCCGGCTTCCTCAAGTTGTTCGACGATGAGTTGGTAGTCGCCTCTGGGCTCATACAGACTGACTTCGGCTTTAACGATAACCTGTTTGCCGTTTTCCGGTTTAAAGCCCAGCCGGCGCTGCTGATTTTTAAACATTGCACAGCGTATCTGGGCATTAGCGTCTTTCAGGGAAAAATACATATGTCCGGAAGCCGGTGTGCTTAAGTTCGATAGCTCACCCTCCACCAGCACAGTCAGAAAATGCTCGCCGAGTAATTGGCTGGTTTCACGATTGAGCTGGGATACCGTATAAATTTTACGTTGTGCAGGAGGCATTGGCAGGGTGTTTTTCAGTTTAACAGGCTGCCGGGGCTATTCGGCAGGGCTGGTGTCTGGATATTTTTAATGACTTTCGCGTTCAATTTGCTGCATGTAACGCTGGATGACGGATTCAAATGCCTGTGTTATCTGGGTAAATTTACAGCCTATTTTTTGGATGATCTCTTGTTTGCTGGCGTTCATGATGATTTTGTAGCGCACCTCGAAAGCAATGGTGTCTGTTCCCGCATCATCGAGTATGAGTTTGCATTGATCAAACTGATTGGTGGGCAGCAGCAGGCCGGAAATTTCTTTGGAGGTGTTCAGCATGGCGAAGCCGGACAGGCTGATGTCGTGCAGCTTGAGTAGAACGGGTTCATGGTCAGGCAGTATGAGTTGGCAATAACTGGCCTTGGATAAGGGTGATTTTACCCGGTAGAACTCGCGGCGTTGCAGCCAGAAGAGGGATGACGGGATGGGCATTGAGAATGCCGGCTCGCCTTCGTGAGTGATTTTTGTCAGGGAGCTGCCGGTGAAGGCGACCTTGATGCCGGCATATTCGGTTTTGAAGGTAATTTTAGAGGTACTCTGGATTTGCTGGTTTAGATAGGCTTTGGGTCCGTAATCCAGAATGATGGAGTGGGTCTTTTTATTAATATCAACGATGGTGGTGATAAAGGACTCATTTTGGCTGCCAAACTGAGCAGTGAGCAGACAGTTGTTTTTGGCTAATAAAGCCAGATGACTGATGATTTGTTCAGTATTGTTAATTGAGAAGCTTTGATTATCCATCGCGAGACTTGGGTGTTTTTTAAATATTTATTAGACGTTTATTGTAGAATAATTCACATTATTGTGCATAAAGAAAGGGGTATTGCTTTGGCGTGGTTGCTTTTATTTTCTGCGGGTCTTACAGAAATTGTCTTTGCTTTAAGTCTTAAATATAACCAGGGCTTTAGCAAACTGTGGCCCAGTATAGTCACAATAATATCCGGCGGGGGCAGTTTTTATTTATTGATGCTGGCCATCAAGACCCTGCCTTTGGGGACTGCCTATGCCGTCTGGACGGGTATGGGCGCGGTCGGCGTGGCGATATTGGGCATTTTTCTGTTTAAGGAATCAGTAGACGTATACCGGTTATTGTCCATTACGCTGGTCGTAGTCGGGATTATTGGTCTTAAATTAACCGATATGCATTAACGTGCTGCATCTGATTTTTCAATCGCCCATTGAAACGGCCGTGCTGGAGCGAACCGATGCCGGTGATGTGCTGGTGTTTCTTGAAAACTCGGTTTTGAGAATTCTGCAAAATGGAATCCTGGCGGATACATTAACAAAACAGTTAAATACCCGGCGTTTGTATGTGCTGGAAGACGACTTGGCTGTTCGTGGTATAGATGCCGATGAGTTACTTCAAGGCATAGAAGTCATTGATTATGCCGGGCTGGTTGCCTTAACGGTCAAACATCCGCTCATACAGACATGGTCTTGATAGTCAATGGCGAGCGCCTGGAAACGACCGAGCAGGGCTTTTTAGTGCGTGCAGCGGATTGGAATGAAGCGGTCGCCTTGAAACTGGCGGAATTAAATCATCTTCGCTTGACTGATGGCCACTGGGAAATTATCTGGTTTATACGCGATTACTACCAACAGTATAAACATTTGCCGAATGCCCGGGTATTTACCAAAGCCATTGCCAAGGTATTGGGTGAGGCAAAAGGCAATAGCCGCTACCTGCATCAGCTGTTTCCCGAAGGCCCGCTAAAATACGCCTGCAAACTGGCGGGTTTGCCCAAACCGCCGACCTGTTTGTAAGGCGGCGTGGATCCCATCTGCTGATAATATCCCGTTAGCCCTGTTTAAAACGGTGAATCAGCCGTCTTTCTTTTTTGTTGGGTTTGTGATCCTGACCGCTAAAAGGCAACAGCTCGCGTTGTTCGCGTTCCTGTTGTATCTGTAGCTGTCGTTTGGCGTGGCTCTCGGGGTCTTCTTCGAAGAGCAGCACGGCTTCTTTGGCGGGCCGGCGTTGACTGCTGAGGGCTATAATGGTGATGGCCCAGGTGTAGCCGTCTTTGCTGATTGAGAGTGTATCGCCGGCTTTGACTTCTTTACCCGGTTTTGTGCGCTGCTGTTTGAGATGGACTTTGCCGCCGGCAATCGCATCAGCAGCCAATTTGCGGGTTTTAAAAAAACGCGCAGCCCATAACCATTTGTCTAAACGGATACTTTCGAGTTCAGACATTCAGGCAAGGGCGGCGCTTATGGGGAGGCTGTTTTATCAGGCCATGTGTTTTTTTAATTCTTTAGGCAAAGAAAACACGACTTTTTCTTCTATCCCCTGAATTTCAAGCGTCGATTTGCCGCCCCATTGCTTGAGCTGGGCGATTACTTCCTGAACCAGAACTTCCGGTGCGGAAGCGCCTGCGGTTACGCCGACGACATCAACGCCATCAAACCAGTCCTGCTGCATGTCTTTTGCAGTATCGATCAAATACGCCGGTTTGCCCAATTGCTCGGCAATTTCGCGTAAACGGTTGGAGTTGGAGCTGTTGGGCGAGCCGACTACCAGAATCAGATCGGATTTTTTAGCCAGCTCATGTACTGCGTCCTGGCGGTTTTGGGTGGCGTAGCAAATGTCGTCTTTTTTCTGTTCCTGAATGGCGGTAAAGCGCGCTCGTAAGGCATCGACCATGATCTTGGTGTCGGTCATCGATAAGGTAGTCTGGGTAACGTAAGCCAGATTATCGGGGTTGTTCACTTTTAGATTGGCCACATCTTCCGGGGTTTCGACCAGATAAATGCCGCCATTTTCGGTGCACTTTTCATATTGGCCCATGGTGCCTTCAACTTCCGGGTGTCCCGCATGCCCGATCAGGATGACTTCCCGATCCGATTTGGCGTGTTTGGCGACCTGCAAATGCACTTTGGTGACCAGCGGGCAGGTGGCGTCGAATACCGTTAACTGGCGCTCGACCGCTTCCTGCTGGACTTGTTTGGATACGCCGTGGGCGCTGAAGATCAAATACGAGCCGACCGGCACGTCTGTTAGGTCTTCAATAAAAATGGCGCCTTTTTCTTTCAAGCCATCAACAACCGTGCGGTTATGAACAACTTCGTGGCGGACATAAATCGGCGCGCCGAAAGTTTCCAGGGCCTGATCAACAATTTCGATGGCGCGGTCAACGCCGGCACAGAATCCACGGGGGTTGGCGAGTACTATTTGCATATCTTGACTTCTTTGCTAGGTTAATTTAAGTGTATTTTAACTCAACATTGTTTCCGAGACGATAATTCCATCTTCATCAGCGTATAAAAAATGATCTTTTTTAAAGTTGACGCCGGCAAAAGTGACCAGCATATCGCGATCTCCATGGCCTTTTTTATGGCTTTTCAAGGGATTGGTGTGCAAGGCACGGATGCCGATGGGCAGTTGCCTGATCAGGGCCGCATCGCATAGACAGCCGTTAATAACAATACCCTGCCAGCCGTTAGCGACGGCAGTTGTTGCCAGATCATGGCCGAGCAGGGCGCAATGGAGCGAACCGCCGCCGTCAATGACTAAAACCCGGTTGTGGACTATTTCTGCGAGTGTTTTTTGAACCAGCACATTGTCTTCAAACACTTTTAAAGTGGTGATCTGACCGCAAAAAACCTCACTGCCGCCATACATTTTGAATACGGGTTCGGCAATCTGCAGGTTTTGCTGATCAGAATAGGCGTCGCAAAGGTCGGCTGTGGTAAAGGGCATGATTTAGGTTCAAGGTTCGAGGTTCAAGGTTTAAGGTTCGAGGCTAAAGACTAAAAGGATTTGCACCTTGTGCCTTTCGCCTTTCATCTTTGTGTTCCAGTATAACGAGCCATCAGTCCATTTCGCTGGTTTATCCGGCAGGGACGGAATTTTCACTTCATATCCGCCGCCGGAGGCTTCCTGCATGGCGCGCCCGTACATATCTTCCATGCGTTCGACGATAATGTTCTGATTGCCCTCGGGCAGAATCAGTTCCAGTTTGTCGCCAACCGAGAATTTGTTTTTAACATCGATGACCGCCAGGCCGGAGTCTTTATCATAATCCCTGATTTCGCCGCAAAACTGCTGCTGATGGCTTTTGGAATAACCGCTGATATAGTTTTGATGCTCGTGGGTATGGTGGCGCTGATAAAAACCATCGGTGTAGCCGCGGTTGGCCAGATTTTCCAGCACGCCGATCAGTTCAGGCTGAAACGGTCGGCCCGCCAGGGCATCATCAATTGCCTGACGGTAAGTTTGCGCCGTCCGCGCGACATAATAATGCGACTTGGTGCGGCCTTCGATTTTAAGGCTGTCAATGCCGATTTCAACCAGACGCTGCACATGCTCTATCGCGCGCAGATCCTTGGAATTCATGATATAGGTGCCGTTTTCATCTTCCATGACCGGCAGCAATTCACCTTTGCGGCCTTCCTCCTCAAGAAAATAGATATTATCGGCCAAGGGATGCCGGTCAGCGCCGCCGCAGCTGGCCGTGCTGATGTCTTGCATGGACAGCGCCGCGCCGTTCAGCACGTAATCGCCTTCGGCATTTTCATGCGCGGGCAGGGTATCGTATTTCCAGCGGCAGGAATTGGTGCAAGTGCCCTGGTTAGGATCACGGTGATTGAAATAGCCGGATAATAAACAGCGGCCGGAGTAGGCAATACACAAGGCGCCGTGCACAAACACTTCCAGCTCCATATTGGGGCAGCGCTGGCGGATTTCTTCGATTTCATCCAGAGACAGCTCTCGCGATAAAATCACGCGCGCAACGCCCATCGTTTGCCAGAATTTTACTGTGGCATAGTTGACGGTGTTGGCCTGCACAGATAGATGCACCGGCATATCCGGCCAGGTTTCACGCACCATCATGATCAAGCCGGGATCGGCCATGATCAGGGCATCCGGTTTCATCGCGATAATCGGGGCAATATCGGCCATAAACGTTTTCACTTTGGCATTGTGCGGAATCACATTGGCGGCCAGGAAAAATTTTTTGCCCAGCGCATGGGCTTCATCAATGCCTTTGGCCAGATTATCGGCAAGAAAATCATTGTTGCGCACCCGAAGACTGTAACGCGGCTGTCCGGCATAGACAGCATCTGCGCCGTAGGCAAAGGCATAGCGCATGTTTTTAAGGGTTCCGGCAGGAGAAAGAAGTTCGACTTGTTTCATTGGTGTTTAAGATAGGAACGATTGACGTATATTTTACCAAGAGGCTGAACATGATAGCGTTTTTATTTATAGTTTTTGCCGTGGTATTGATCATCGGCAGCGCTCTAATTTTATTAAGAACTGCAAAAACACCGAAAATTCCCGACAGCGTGAAAGCCCAGCCTTATGAGGATGAAGATGATGGGTAGGGGCGAAAGATTTTGCGTTTCTACGAAGTCCTCAAGGTAAATGTAACCGGGCCGTCATTAATCAGCGCAACCTGCATATCGGCGCCAAACTGGCCGAAGGCTACGTGCGGATAAGTGGCTATTGCCAGTTCTTGCAGATAGCCGAACAGTTGGCGGCCTTTTTCCGGTGTTGCGGCCGGAGTAAAGCTGGGGCGATTGCCACAACTGGTATCGGCCGCCAGGGTAAATTGCGGAACCAGCAACAAGCCGCCGTCAATATCGCGCAGACTCAAGTTCATGCGATCCTGCTTGTCGGCAAATATGCGGTAGTTCAGGATGCGTTCCAACAGACGCTGCGCCTGTTTTTCGCTGTCTTCTTTTTCTACGGCGACCAGGGCCATAATGCCGGTATCGATTTTTCCGATGTCCTGATTGTCGACGGTGACTTTAGCGCTGCTGACGCGCTGGATGATACTGATCACAATAACCTCGCCCGCTGACCTTAGTGCGGCTGTTTATTAGCCGGTTAGAAGTCATAATGGGTTCATTTTTTATCTGGAGTTGGCTTATCCTACAACATTTGCAAACGCTACAGTCAGGTTCATGAAAATTTTATTGGTTTTATTATTAGGCTTGCCTGCGTGGGCGGGCGCGGAAATCTATCAATGGCGGGATGCGCACGGCAGCACGCATTTCTCGGACAGGGCGCATGCGGGCGCCAAACCCATCGATATCAAGCCCGGCTATGGCTTTTATGAAGTTAAAAACGTAGTTGACGGCGATACGCTAGTGCTGGCCGATGGCCGCAAGATCAGGCTGCTGGGCATCAATACGCCGGAAGTGCGGCATAGAAACGAGTCTGCACAGGCCGGCGGCGACGAGGCCAAACGCTGGTTGACCGATAAGCTGCAGCAGCGCAAAGTGCGCCTGGAGAGCGATGTTGAGAAGACCGATAAATATGGCCGCACCTTGGCGTATGTCATGACCGACAGGAAAGAGCACATCAATCTGCAATTGGTCGCAGGCGGACTTGCGGCAGTGAATATTTATCCGCCCAATTTACGCTATGCCGACGAGCTGATCAAGGCTGAAAATCTGGCTCAAGCGAACAGACTCGGCATTTGGCAGCGTCCTGAATATGCGGCCAAACCGGCCGCCAGTATCAGCGCAACGGATCATTCCGGCTGGATACGTTTGACCGGCAAGGTCGTGACTATCCGCAACAGCCGCAAATATGTTTACCTGGTATTTTCCGACCGGTTTGAAGCGCGTATTGAACGAAAATGGCTGCCCTTGTTTCCGGATATCAACGCTTATCTGGGGCAGCAGCTCGAAGTCCGCGGCTGGCTGAATAAAAACAAGGGCGGCTTTTCCATGCTCATTCGCCATCCGAGCGCGATCAAGCGGCTTTGAGTTGGATAGGCTTGGACTGTCCTAGCTTAGTCTTAAATATCCAACACTTCCGGCAGAAAAAACTCACTGACCAGCAAAGGTTGTTGCTGGATGGCATAGACCGTTCTTCTGCCCCATATCGGCTGGTGTATGCCGGCCTCAATAATGGCCGATGGCGACCAGGTGGCCGGTTCAATCAGAGTCACATCCATTTCCATGCGTTCCAGCCTGGGGTAGGAAAAAATGACTTCACCGAGCGGGCGGGTACCCAGATGAGATAGATTGCGATGGGCCACTTTGATGGTTCTGGCCGGGATAATGGTTCTGGCCAGTATCAGCGGCTTGCCGTTGGCGTGCAGCAACACTTCACGAGTCAGATTGCAGGCGTGTTCGGGTAGCTTGAGTAAACGCCGCTCTGTCAGGAATGGCGTGCGCCATTGGTGAAACAGGATTTTAACGGCAACGGTGTTGCCATAAAAATTGCGTAAACGCTGCGTGAGCGAGCCGGGTTCATACGTCCATGACTGGACACTTTCGGGCAGGCGGTGGCGAATTCCTGGGCGGTTTTCGAGCCACTTGGGTTCCTGGGCAAATAAAAAACTTTTGGTAGCCAAACGACTAGACCTCTGAATATGCTGTTGCATCGCCCAGCCAGCGATCACATAGCGGCTGAATGGCCTGCGGGTTTTCGGTAAAAAATTGCGCACCGATGTCCTGGATATGCTCCAGTAAATCGCTATCTCGCGATAAATCAGCGATTTTAAAGTGCATCTGTCCGGTTTGCCGGGTACCCATGACTTCGCCGGGCCCGCGTAGTTGCAGATCTTTTTCGGCAATGACAAAGCCATCGTTACTGTCTCTTAATATGCCCAGACGATGGCGCGCGGTATCGGATAAAGGCGATTGATACATGAGCAGGCAGTAGCTGTCGTCATTCCCCCGTCCTACCCGTCCGCGCAGCTGATGCAGTTGGGAAAGGCCGAGACGCTCCGGATTTTCTATGATCATCAGGCCGGCATTGGGCACATCGACGCCGACTTCTATGACGGTGGTGGCGACCAGCAAATCGATCTCCTGGTTTTTAAAGGCCTGCATGACGGCCTCTTTTTCGGCCGATTTCATGCGGCCGTGAATCAGCGCCACCCGCACGGCGGGCAGAGCGTTTGCTAACAGCCCGGCGGTTTTTTCTGCCGCCTCGCATTGCAAGACTTCGGACTCTTCAATCAGCGTGCACACCCAATACGCTTGCCTTTTTCTCGCTACCCAGCTGTTAATCCGGGCAATGACATCCTGCCTGCGTTCGGCCGGAATAACGCTGGTGACGATAGGTTTTCTACCCGGCGGCAGTTCATCGATAATCGAAATATCCAGATCCGAATATTGCAACATGGCCAGCGTGCGCGGGATGGGCGTGGCGGTCATGACCAGTTGATGGGGTCTCAATCCGGCGTGCTGGCCTTTTTCTCTGAGCGCCAGGCGTTGATGCACGCCGAAACGGTGTTGCTCATCAATGATAATCAAACCCAGACGATGGAAGTTGACGCTGTCCTGAAACAGGGCATGGGTGCCGATAATAATGCCCGCCGAACCCTCTGCCAGTGCCTCTAAAACCGCCTTGCGCGGATTGCCCTTGAGTTGCCCGGTCAGCAAAACCACTTGTGTTTGAAAGCCGTCAAACCAGGTGCTGAAATTGCGAAAGTGCTGTTCCGCCAGCAATTCGGTCGGTGCCATGACCGCAACCTGATAGCCGGAAGCCAGCGCCAGCAGGGCCGCGTAGGCCGAGACCACGGTTTTGCCGGAGCCGACATCGCCCTGAACCAGGCGCAGCATCGGGTGATTTTGGCGGCAATCGGCTTCAATTTCAGCCATCACCCGTTGCTGCGCGCCGGTCAAGCTGAAGGGCAGGGCGCGGATAAAGTGCTCGCTGAGGCTTTTATTGCCGGCGAACTGCGGCGCTTGCCAAGCTTTAACCTTGTTTTTTGCGGCTAGCAGACTCAGGTGATGCGCGAGCAGTTCTTCAAACGCCAGCCGTTTAAGCGCCGGTACGCTGCCGTCTTGTAAGGCCGCGACCGAGATGGATTCATCGGGTGCGTGCAGGGTCTGGATCGCCTCCAGCAGTGCCGGGTAGTGGTATTGCTTTAAAATGGCCTCCGGAATCCAGTCTTGCAGCCATTGGTTTTCCCTGGTGCAAAGCCTTAAAGCCTGCTGGATGGCTTTTCTCAAGGTGCTTTGCCGGAGTCCTTCGGTTAAGGGGTAAACCGGAGTCAGGCGGGTTTCGGTAATACAACTGTCCTGATCTGCGATGACGCTGTACTCAGGATGCACCATTTCAAGGCCCGCATAGCCATAGCGCACTTCAGCAAAGCAGCTGATCAATGTGCCGGGTTTTAGGGCGTTGTGTTGATGGGCGCTGAAGTGAAAGAATTTCAGGTTGATAAAGCCGGTGCCGTCGCTGATCCGGCAGACCAGGCTCTGGCGGCCCCGGGGCAACACATCGGTAAATTCAACCCGGCCGCAGATTAATACCGTCATGCCCGGGGCCAACGAGCCGATGGCATGGATGCGGGTGCGGTCTTCATAACGATGGGGCAAGTGAAATATGAGATCCTGAACCGTGCGGATGCCGAGTTTTTCAAGGCGTATTGCCGTCTGGCCGCCTATGCCCGTCAATGACGCGACCGGGAGTTGCAGGAAATTCGGCTGATTCATTAGCGGGGGGTTTAGCTCAAGCTCTGTCCGGGCTTAAGAGGCGGTATAGGTCTGAGGTCTCAGGTGCATGATCGCATCCATTTCAATGCCGGCGCCTTTCGGTAGCGCGGCAACGCCTATGGCGGCGCGTGCAGGGTAGGGCGCATGAAAAAATTGCCCCATGATTTCATTGACGATAGGGAAATGCGCCAAATCGGTTAAAAACACATTCAGTTTGACGATGTCGTAGAGATCACCGCCGGCGGCTTCGGCCACCGCCTGCAGATTTTTAAATACCTGAGTGATCTGGGCGGCGATGTCGCCTTCAATCAGCAGCATGGTTTCAGGTACCAGGGGGATTTGTCCTGAAAGATAAACAGTTCGATCAATTCTTACTGCTTGCGAATAGGTGCCGATAGCTTGGGGCGCCTGTGCAGTATGGATGATTTCTTTTATCATGTTTCTTCCTGTATTTAATGATTTAAAAAATTTTGGTATCTATGCTGCGTTTTTTGCAAGCTGCTTGATTGTATTGTCATTTCGACCAACTGATGAAATCTTAAGCGCTGGAGCAGGAGTGTAGGCTTCAAGATTTCTCGCTCTGCTCGGAATGCACATGGCGCTATATAGCTACAAATTTTGTTCATTTTTATCAGGTGCGGAAGACCTGACTAAGCCTTGACCCGGGTGATTTTTAACACAATCGGCAATTCTTTCAGCCGCCGCATGATCTGCGCCAAATGCACGCGGTCTTTGGCCGTTAAAGTGATCAAATCGACACTCACCCGGGCGTCCTGATCAACAACCGTGACATTTTCAATGTTGGAGTTCATTTCGGAAATTGTGGAGGCAACGGTTGCCAGTGAGCCGCGCTGGTTGAGTATCTCCAGGCGCAGTTCAGCGGGAAAGTCACCGCTGGCATCCGGGCTCCATTCGACGTCCAGCCAGCTGGTTTGCTTTTTTCGAATATCCCCGCTGTTGCGGCATTCGTGATGATGCACGACGATGCCTTTGCCGGGATTGAAAAAACCGATGATCGAATCCCCCGGAATCGGCCGGCAACATTTCGCCAGGGTAACCACCATGCCTTCCGTGCCTCTGATAACCAGGGGTTTGCTGACGTGCTGATCGTTGCCGTCGAGTTTGATGCCGGCATTAACGTCATCCTGGGTAATGCGTTTGGCGACCAGAAACGGCATTTTATTGCCCAGGCCAATGTCTTCAAGCAAATCATCCAGGGATTGCATGGACAGTGCGGCGAGCAAAGCCTGCATGCGCTGGGGTTCGATAGTGTCCAGATGCTGGTGCATGACTTGCAGTTCTTTTTCCAGTAAACGCCGGCCCAGATTGATGGCTTCCTGCTGTTTAAAATGTTTCAGATAGGTGCGTATGCTGGAACGGGCTTTGGCGGTAATCACATAGTTGAGCCAAAGCGGATTGGGTCTGGCCCAGGAGGCGGTGATGACTTCCACCGTGACGCCGGTTTCAAGCCTGGTTTGCAGCGGCACCAGTTGTTTGTCGATACGGGCGGAAACGCAGCCGTTGCCGATATCGGTATGCACCGCATAAGCAAAATCGACAATGGTGGCGCCGCGCGGCAGTTTGATAATGCCGCCCTGCGGGGTAAAGACAAAGACTTCCTGTGGAAACAGGTCCACCTTTAGGTTGTCGATAAATTCCATCGAGTCGCCGGCCGATTTCTGGATTTCCAGCAAATCGCGCAGCCACTCGTTCGCGCGGGCCTGAAATTTTTCAGATTTATCGTCGTCACCCTTGTACAGCCAGTGGGCGGCGATACCCGATTCCGACATGCGGTGCATTTCGTGTGTGCGGATCTGAATTTCAATGGGTACGCCGTAAGGGCCAATCAATATGGTGTGCAGGGATTGATAGCCGTTGGCTTTGGGCAGGGCGATATAATCTTTGAAACGGCCCGGAATCGGTTTATACAGATTATGCATAACACCCAGTGCGCGATAACAGGTGTCGACATCATCGCAAAAAATCCTGAAGGCATAGACATCAAAAACATCGGCGAAGGATATTTTTTTATTGAGCATTTTTTGATAAATGCTGTACAGATGCTTTTCCCGTCCGGCCACATCACAGTGCAAACCAGACTGTTCAAAACGGTTTTTTATAGCGTTTTCAATGGTATCAACAATTTTCCGGCGATTGCCGCGGGCTTTTTTAACGGCGTTATTTAAGATGGCATGACGCAAGGGATACATGGATTGAAAGCTCATGGATTCGAGCTTGTGGCGGATATTGTTCATGCCCAGCCGGTTGGCTATGGGTACATAAATATCCAGAGTTTCACGGGCGATGCGGCGTTTTTTTTCTGCCGACATGACGCCCAGGGTCTGCATATTGTGCAGCCGGTCCGCCAGTTTCACCATGATCACGCGCAAATCCTTGGCCATGGCCAGAAACATTTTGCGGACATTTTCCGCCTGGGTTTCGGCGTGGGATTGGGTATCGATTTTGGTTAATTTAGTAACGCCGTCGACCAGTTCGGCGACTTCTTCGCTGAACAGTTTTGCCAGTTCCTGTTTGCTGACGACGGTGTCTTCGATGACATCATGCAGAATGGCGGCCATGATGCCGCGCGCATCCATGCGCATCTCGGCAAGGCTGAGAGCGACAGAAACCGGATGGCAAATGTAGGCCTCGCCCGTTTTACGGAATTGGCCGGAATGAGCGCTGGCGCTAAACTCATAAGCCCTGACGATTTCGTTGATCTGATTTTGATCCAGGTAGCCGCTCAAGGTCGTGCATAAACGCCGGATCAGTTTGTCCTCGGGGCGTTCCAGTTCGATAGAGTCGGCTACAGATAACATGGGCTCGGGTCTTAGAAAATTGACTGTCTGTCGTCAGCCTCGCCGGCGCGATGCAACAGATTGATATTGCCTTCTGTCACATGGCCGGCAGCAATTTCGCGTAAAGCGACAACTGTGTCTTTATCTTTGCCGCGGGTAACAAATTCATCCGCACCGTGGCTTAATTGACGCGCTCGGGTACTTGCTAACAAAACCAGTTTAAAACGGTTTTCTACATGATCTAAACAATCTTCAATCGTAACTCGGGCCATTTTTAATCCTTAATTAAGTAAAACAAAAAGCTATCAGTCTCTTATGACCAGGCTGATAGTAAATACGTTGCATGGATGCCATTATTAGCAATATGCACTTAAAAACTAGCTGATACCCCGCTAGCTTTGTATGATGTTGGCAACCGAACGTAGGAGCGATGCCCTCGTCGCGACGAGGGCGTCGCTCCTACGCTTCGATCACCATTCCGGCAAAATTAAGTTCTCCTATGCTAGCCGCGTGATTTTAAGATAGCCACGGCCGGCAATTCCTTGCCTTCAAGAAATTCAAGGAAAGCGCCGCCGCCGGTCGATGTGTACGACACATCATCGTTAATGCCGTATTTGTCGATGGCGGCCAAAGTATCGCCGCCGCCGGCAATAGAAAACGCGCTGCTTTCGGCAATGGCGGTTGCCAGCGATTTGGTGCCGTTGCCAAACTGGTCGATCTCAAACACGCCGACCGGGCCATTCCAGACAATAGTGCCGGCTGACTTCAATAGTTCGGCGTATTGTTTAGCGGTATCGGGGCCGATGTCGAGAATTAAATCATCTTCTTCCACATCCTCAACTTTCTTGACAGTGGCAATGGCTGTTTCGGAAAATTCCTTGGCGCAAACCACATCAACCGGGATGGGAATGTCGGAGCCATTCTTTTTGGCTTCTGCAATCAAGCGTTGGGCTTCCGGAATAAGATCCTGTTCATAGAGCGACTTGCCCACAGGAAAACCTGCGGCCGCAATAAACGTATTGGCAATGCCGCCGCCCACGATGAGCTGGTCGACTTTTTCCGACAGTGATTTCAGCACGGTTAATTTGGTTGACACTTTGGAACCGCCGACAATCGCTACCAGCGGCTTGGCGGGTGTTTCCAAAGCCTTGCCCAGGGCGTCCAGTTCCAGGGCCAATAAAGGACCGGCGCAAGCGATAGGTGCAAATTTGGCCACGCTATGGGTTGATGCCTGTGCTCTATGCGCGGTGCCAAAAGCATCCATGACAAACACATCACACAGGGCAGCCATTTTTTTGCCCAGTTCATCGCTGTTTTTGCCTTCGCCGGCATTAAAGCGCACGTTTTCGCAGAGCACGACTTCGCCGGGTTGAATCGCAATGCCATCGATCCAGTCTTTTTCCAGTCTGACCGGCTTGCCTAGCAAATGCGATAAGCACTCGGCAACGGGTTTTAACGAAGATTCTTCGTCATACTGCCCTTCAACAGGCCGGCCCAAATGCGACATCAGCATCACCGCGGCGCCCGACGCCAAAGCCTGTTCAATAGTTGGCAGACTGGCGCGGATACGCAGATCACTGGTGACTATTCCGTTTTTGACAGGAACATTCAGATCCTGACGAATTAATACCCGTTTACCTGATAAATCCAGATCAACCATTCTCTTAATCGACATAGTGCTCTCTCTTTGGTGTATTGATGTGTGAAAATTACTAAAAAAATTGGTTTTGCATCAGGCCTGTTTCCACTTGATGGAGCAGCCCATGCTGGCAATCTGATGCTCGGGGCCGTGGCCGGTTTCGGCAATCAGCTTCATGGCCTCAAATAATTCCCGCTTGCTGTCCTCTGGCGCAGGTTCCTTGCGGCTGGCATCCAGACGGCCGCGGTACTGCAATTCGAAAGCGCTATTATAACCAAAAAAGTCCGGCGTACAGACAGCGCCGTACGCTTGGGCAACGGCTTGTGATTCATCCAGTAAATACGGGAAGCTGAAATGCAATTGCTCGGACTGAAGCTTCATATTGTCAAAGGAATCTTCCGGATAATCAGCGCTATCATTCGACATGATGGCCACCGCTTCAATACCGAACTGTTTAAGCTCGCGCGTGTCTCTGACCAGGCGCTCCTGTATGGCTTTGACATACGGGCAGTGATTGCAGATAAACATCACCAGCAAACCGTTCTTGCCCATGCACTGCGCCAGCGACCAGGTGCGGCCGTCAACGCCGGGTAAATTGAAATCTATCGCTTTTTTGCCAAAGTCACAAATTGGCGTTTCCAGTAAGACCATGGTGATACCCCTATGCTTGTAATGTGAGAATCGGCCAATGTTTTTGAGTGAGTGTTGATTTTAAAGCACAACACCGCAAGATGTTTTAAAACTTTCGCCAAATCAAGAATTAATTTTCAGCGCTGTCAAAAGGTGGGCAAAGATGATTTGTTATAGATTCTTGTTACGCCGGAGTGCAGGCATTAAAGGCTGGCAAGACGGCAAAATCGTCTGGTTACCTGCTGCGGCACCGACTGAGGATAAAAACATCATCAGGCCCGGCCCCCAGGATAATAATTCCTGAAGCTTCAAGGCTGTTTTTTTGCAGCCGGGCAGGGATGTGCTAGAGGCTTAACGCAACAAAATCGCGGCGCTGATCATGACGGCGCTGACCAGAATGGCGAACAGCGTACGGCGGTGGTTGTGGGCCATTTGGCTGCGCAACAGGATAAGCTCCCGGTTTTGAGTTTCTGTGTGGCTTTTGGCGTGGGCGGCGTTGTCCAGGGCTTTAAAGAGCAAGGACGGCACTTCGGGGAATTGCTCGGCGAATTCCGGAAACTGTTTAATCAGTTTGTTGATTTTGGCTTTAGGGCCCAGGCGCTCGCGAAACCATTTTTCCAGGAACGGTTTGGCGGTTTGCCATAAGTCCAGTTCAGGATACAGCTCGCGGCCCAGGCCTTCGATGTTGAGCAGGGTTTTTTGCAGCAAGACCAGTTGCGGTTGCACGTGCATGTCATAGCGTCGCGCAGTCTGGAATAAGCGCAGCAATAGCTGGCCGAAGGAGATGTCCTTCAGGGGCTTTTCAAATATCGGTTCGCACACGCTGCGGATGGCCGATTCAAATTCCTCGATGCGGGTTGAGCCGGGCACCCAGCCCGATTCGACATGCATTTGGGCAACGCGGTAGTAATCGCGGTTGAAGAAGGCCAAAAAGTTTTCGGCCAGATAGCGCTGGTCGGAGAGGGACAGGCTGCCGACAATGCCAAAGTCCACCGCGATATATTTGGCGGGCAGATCGACAAATATATTGCCGGGGTGCATGTCGGCATGAAAGAAGTTATCCCGGAATACCTGGGTAAAAAAGATTTCCACGCCGCGTTCAGCCAGCAGTTTAAAATCGGCGCCACCGGCTTTAAGAGTGTCGATGTCGCCGACAGGTATGCCGTGGATGCGTTCCATGACCATGACTTTCTCACGCGTTAGCGGCCAATGGATTTCCGGGATATAGATGATGTCCGAATTTTCGAAATTGCGGCGCAACTTGCTGGCATTGGCGGCTTCGCGGATCAGGTTGAGTTCGTCCAGCGTGGTTTTTTCAAATTCGGCGACGACTTCCATAGGCCGCAGTCTTCTGGCATCAGGCCAGAATTTTTCGGCAAAACGGGCCAGTTCATAGAGCAGGCCAACGTCGGAATGAATGCGATCTTCAATGTCGGGACGCAAAACTTTAACGATAACCTGCTCGCCGCTGTGCAAAACGGCAGTATGCACCTGAGCGACCGAGGCCGATGCCAGCGGGCCGGCATCAAATTCGGCAAAGGCATCGGCAATCGACATGCCCAATTCTTTTTCAATAATAATGCGGGCGATTTCATTGGGAAAAGGCGGGACTTTGTCCTGCAGTTTGACCAGTTCATCGGCAATATCATCAGGCAGCAGATCTTTTCGCGTGGACAAGGCCTGGCCGAATTTGACATAGATAGGCCCCAAATCTTCCAGCGCCCGCCGTATTCTGACGCCACGTGGAGCCGGGTTGCGTTTGAGCCAGTAGTGTGGGGAAAAAACGGCTAGAAAACGGACGGGGCGGAATAAATGCGTTTTTAAAACGATTTCGTCCAGGCCGTGAAAAGCCAGAACCCAGTTGATATGGATCAGGCGCAATAATATTTTAGGGCGGATCACGAGTTACCTTTTTCTAAAGAAGGCCAAAGGCGCAGGGTTCAAGTGGTGGTGTTTTTAGCCTTTGGCCTTTAGCCTTGGCCTTATTTCCGTAAGGTAATTGAATTTTTATTAAAGCAATTTTTTTTCCAGCCTTTCAACTCTGCTTTGCAAGCGCTCAAAGTCATTGCGCAGTTCATCCACCCGAGCGTAAAAAATATCCACTTCAGGCCTTGCCGGTAGATCGCGGGTTTCTTCCTGCAAAAATTCCGCGGCATTCAGTCTGAAGGTCTCAATCGAATCTTTACCCCAGCTTTGCCCGGCCCGGAAAAACCGGCCAATCTGATGGGCGATAATGTCACCCGTGTAATGCGACAGTTTTTCTTCAAGATCAATATCGAGTTTGCCGAACAGTTCCTGAAATTGCCGGCCGGTAGTCATATCGCCTGCAATTTTGACTTCGCCGGAAAAATTGGAAGGCAGCGGTTTTGAGCCGAGCCCCATTAAGCCCAGCGCCAGAACCGAACCGGTTAGGTGGGTATCCGGCTGGCCGGGAAATTGATCCAGTACCTGAATGGACTCCGCAGCAGGGCACAGGTAAATGCTTTCATTGAACGGCAAAACAGTCACGGCAATGACTTTACCGGCCAATGGCGTCAGAAAAAAGCCGGCATCGGCATCCATTGCCAAGTACTGGTTAAGGGCGCTTTCCAGTGCGCTCAGCAGCAACGGTTTGATGACCATGCTAGATTTTATAACCTCTGTGGACCGCGACGATGCCTTGCGTCATATTGAAGTATTCGCAGCGTTCCAGGCCGGCATGTTCCATCATTTTTTTCAGTTCGTCCTGTTTGGGATGCATGCGAATGGATTCGGCCAGATAGCGGTAGCTGTCTTCATCTTTGGCAACGATTTTGCCAATTTTCGGCAGCAGGTTGAACGAGTAAAAGTCGTAGACTTTTTCGGTGATTTTATCGACGGGATGCGAAAACTCCAGGACGATAACGCGGCCGCCGGGTTTCAGAACCCGGTACATGGAGCGCAAGGCGGCGTCCTTGTCGGTGACATTGCGCAAGCCGAAGGCTATGCAGACGCAATCAAAGGTATTGTCTGCAAAGGGCAGGCATTCGGCATTGACCTGGGCATAGCGGATATTGCCGACCAGGCCTCGGTCGATCAGTCGGTTGCGGCCGGTACGCAGCATTTCGGAGTTAATATCGGCCAGAACAACTTGGCCTTCCGGTCCGACACGTTTTTCGAACAGTGTGGTTAAATCGCCGGTACCGCCGGCCAAGTCAAGCACCTGATCGCCTTTGCGCACATTGCTCAATTGCACAGTAACGCGCTTCCAGATGCGGTGAATGCCCAAGGACATCAGGTCATTCATGATGGAGACCCCGGCGACAAGAGCGAATGACGGCGCCGTGCCGGGAACGTAAGCGTACGGTCCGAGATCGAGCCGGACTCGCCTTCGCCCTTGACGGCCAATCCGAAAGTCCGTCCTCCCAGCCACCCCTTGTTGTCGCCGGGAATATCCGCGCCGGTCCCGCTGTTCTCCGGCTTGTCGGGGGCCACGGCGTCAGCCGGATTCCGTGCCAGAAGCAGACGCCGCAGGTCTCGTCCGAGTTCACAGCGGCAGGTGCGTCTTCCTCCAGGCGTATCGTCATCGCCCCCGGCGTCCGCCGTCCATCATGAATGTCGATGCGGATCAAGTCGTCCGGGACATGGCGCGGATTTCGACAGACACCGGGCCTTCCGCGGTCTCGGCCACGCGGCCATGATCACCGATTTGCGCAGGTCGTGCTCCATGCGGAATTGCCCAGCGTTGGCAAAGGGGCGGCCTGCGAGGTCCAGGTGCAGCCGTCCGAGCGCCCGCAGCTTGCCGCCCTCGTCGATCGCCGCCGAATGGTTGACCTGCACGACCATCTCGTCCGGGAAGTTCACGGTCAGCCCCGTCACGCCGGTGCCCGTGGCCATGAACTCCCACTCCTCGACCGGCTTGTCGTCGAAGAGATGCGTCCCTCGGGGTAATAGACGCCACTGAGGCCCGACGCCGAACGGCCCAGCACCACCGCATCCCGCCGCGGTTCCTCGTGCCCGACGACTTCCAGCGAGACGTCGTCGAAATACGCCACCTGATCGCCCGTCCGATCGGTCGTGCCCCGCAACTGCACCTCGCCGCCGCCGGTCGGATTGACGGCCACGGTGAACACCGCCTCGTAGCGAACCCAGGCGTCTCCGGTCGCCTTGAGCCGCTTGAGCGGGTATTGCTCCCAGCCGGGAGCCGCATCATGGCTGATCTGCACCAGGGCATCGCCGAGCGCCGCGCTGGCGCGATACCAAAAGCTCAGCTTCAGGCGGTCGCCGCGCTTGACGTGCGCGAACAGGTCGGGGGCTTGGTAGACCCACCGTGCGTAGACGTCGCCGGTCCGACAGGTGACCATGGCGGCGATCTGGCCGGAGTGAGGCCGTTCCCCGGATCGTTCGAAGACAGGCTTTCCCGCGTTTTGAGTTCCGACCCACGTACCGCGGCAAGCCTCCGGCTGCTTCTCGAACCCCGGGTCAGCCACCAGGTTGACCGGTGTCTCCGAGGCTACTGCATATCCTGCCGGCAGTATCGAAGCGAGCATCAGCAGAACTGCTCTCATTTTCATTCTCCATGCAGATCAACGCACGGCCCTGACGGTCGTTGTGAGGTCGGCGCTCGACGCGCTTTGCACCGTGCGTACGACGACGCAGGTGTGAAGGAAGTCCCAGCCATTGTCTTTCTTTCCGAGGCAGACGGTGTTGTCCGGCAGCTTTTCCTGAGTGACGGTCAGCGGCACGGAACTGGCCAGTGCCAGCGTACCTTCCGGCCACACGACCTGCCAATTGCCGCCCTCGCCGGTGATCTTGGCCGGCTGGTCGGTGCCGAGGTGCCAGCGGAACAGCATGACCGCCGGCTTCTCGGCCGGTGCCGCCACCTGGTCTTCCACCATCAATTGGGACTGGTCCCATGTCACCCGCCTCCGCCACTGCTTCAGTCCGGGATAGCAAGCGGTGCCGTCCACCGTCAGGTCCCCACCGCTGGCGTCGAGACGGCTGACGCTCATCGGTGCTGGTGCCTTTTTCGGCTTGATGCCTTCCACTTCCAGCACGTTATGCCCAACGACGGTGGAGTACAGGGTGTGGATCGCGGGGTTGTCGTAGCCCGGCGTGCCGGCTTCGATGAGCAACGGCTTGCCGCGGACAATGTAGTTCACGTGGCCGCGATCGAAGTGGTCGTGGCCGTCCAGCGGGTGGCCGCCGCGGACCCACACGCCGTCGGCGTCGTCGGCCCAACTGCTGCGCCAGTTCACCCGTCGCGCAGGGCCGTCGTAAAAGGCGAAGCACGGCGCCTTGGCCGGTCTCTCCGAGACCGGTTCGAGTCTCGGAGAGACTCGCCCCCTGGGGAGCGTGAACGTGCGGCCAGCAGGCCCACAAGACTGTCGGTCGGGCCATCGTATAAGCTGCTCAACGCCCAGCCCGCGGTTTGGCTTTGGGCGAAGACCGCCAGGGTCTCCAACAGTTGCCGGGTGCCGCCGTCGTTTCGCGGCGTCCTGGCGCCGCCTGCGTCGAAGCAGTTGACCCGGAAGCGGCCGGGCTGCAAGTGGTGCACGGCCCAGATCGGGAAGCCGCGCAGGAAGGGATGCTCGAGCGCGCGAGCGTCGCCCTGCGCGGCCATGGCATGAGCCGCGGCCAGCATCGAGCTGACGGTGAACATGGCGTAGCCGATGCCCTCGTTGAACTCGCCCTGCTTGCCTTGGACGTCCAGCGCGCGCAGCAGATTGGCCACGCCGAGTTCGTACTCCGCCGGATACCGGTCCTTGCCCAGCACCAGGCAGGCACGGATCAGCCCCTCGGTGGGCAGCACCCATTGGTTGGTTTGCGGCACGCCCTTGCCACCGCGAAACCAGCCGCGTTTGAGCTTCCAGTCCTCGGTGATCGTCTTGATCTCGGCACGCAGCAGCGTGCGGAGCTTGTCCATCAATTCCGGCGGCACGCTTCCCGCCGGCATCAATTCCAGCGTGTCGGCGATGCCCCGGACGCCCGTACCGGTGGCGAGCCAACTGCCGTCCCAGTAGTCGGCCGGAACCGGGTTGGGCGCGGCGTGCAGAGCTGCCAGCCCGGACGCTGCAGCGGCGACCAGGTGGCCGTCTCCTCCAGTTGGCTGATGATCCGCGCGCGGAAGACCTCTTCGCCGGTGCAGCGGTAGGCGAAGGCCAGCAGCGGGAGTTCGGTCAGGATGGTGCCGCTGGCTCCACAGTCGGACATGGCCAGACCGAACCATTCCTGCCGCGGCTGGCCATCCATGAACTTGGCCCGGCCGTCCAGCCCTGTGCGGTCCTTGCCGATGTCGGCGTAATGGTAGACCCGCTTGACGATGGGCGTCGCGGCCACCTTGCGGGCCGAGGCGATCACGGCCGCGAGCCGCTCCGCCAACTCCGGTCGCTGCCTGACTTCATCGGCCATCGTACCCCAGTGTCTGGGCGAAGGGTTCGTCTTGTCCGCCTGACCGGGCAGCTTCTGAATCCTCAGAACGTAGGCGGTCTGGGCGGGGACTTCCCAGCAGATCGTTTCGCCGGCACGGGCGGTCTGCGTACGGCCGGGCACGGGATGTTCCTGCGCGATGCGGAACTCGCCTTCGCCAGACAGACCGATGCTTTCCGAGGTGAGGGCGAACTCGCCCGACGCTGGGCTGGCATTCGGGTTGAACAGAAACACCAGTCCGCGGTCGCCGAGGATGTGGGCCGAGCCGTCCACTTTGCCGGGCGTGGGCCAGTCGGGCAGGTCTTTGCGGACGAACAGGTAGTCGATGTTCGCCCGGCCCCAGTCGAGCCACTTCTTGATCTCGTGCTTGTCTTCCGCCGGGATGCCGGCCTGCGTGGGCAGGTAGAAGGTCTGGCTCGGCGAGCAGCTCAGCGCGCTGAGCAGGATGTAATCGAGCTTCTCGCGCTGCCAGTCCACGACGCCGTAACCGGGCATCGACTTGGGTGCGGCGAACAACTGCGGGGAATCGATGTAGTGCGGGAAGAACTGGTGATGGACCCGGATGCGGGACCAGTGGCGGATCTTGTCTCCCAGGAGCACGTTGACCGGTTGCGGGCCCATGCCCTTGATGCCCTCCAAGGCCGCCCACTCGTTGACCGTGAAGCTTGAATCCACATACCGCATGGCCCAGACCCCCAGGTCCATCGCCGGGCGGGCATGATTGATGTAGAGATCGGGAAAACGCTGGCGCATCAGGCGCACGTGGGCGGTGAGGTTGCGCATGCAGATGTAGTTGGTGTCGGGGTCCACGTGCTCGTGAAGCGGGTTCTCGCACCGCGCGGGATGCACCCACGGCTCCGGCGGCTCGCCGTTCGGGCCGCGGCCTCCGTTGTAGCCTGGGCCACCCCCGAAACCGGGCTGACCAAAGAAATCGTCACCCCAGCCGAACGCGCCGTACGCGCCCGGCCTCCATGGCCTGAAGGGTCATTTTGGTCAGCCATTGGTAGGCAGGCTCGTGGGCAAAGCACATGGAGGCTTCGAAGCGGAGGGGCTTCATTTGCCATTCCGGTTTGTCCGCGCGGTAGGCCCGGCCAACGCCGATATTCAGGTCGCCGCCGAAGACGGTTGAAGCGGTAGGCCCTTTCGGTGCCGGGCGTCCTATGACGTCGTAGGCCGGCCACCACGGATTACTGTTGCCGAAGGCAGGCGACCACACCCATCGCACGTGTTTTTTCTGCACGTAGCCGGCCAGTTTCAAGGCCAGCTCGCCGAAATGCAGGTCGTCGCCTTCGCGGAGCGCATTGACCTTGTCGAACTCTCCGGACCAGACCCGCGTATCCGCGATGATGTCGATGCCGCACTCGAGGGCGAAATCAATGGCCCGCATGTGATTCTCGACGTTGGCCATCGTCCGATACGGCCCCCGATACACCTCGGACCACCAGCTCGCCAGGCATGCGCCGAGATACCTGTTTTGCGGCGGCAGGATGGTGGCGGTCATGGCCACCATCGCGTCGGACTCCGAACGCAGCGGCAGGTCCTTCTGAGGCACTTCGTCGCCTTTCTCTGGTAAACGCCGAAGTAGGCCGGCTCGCAATCTAGCCGTTCGCCCGCGCGGATTCTCAGGTTCGGCCGGTAGGCCAGCAGCACCGTGTTCGCGTTTTGCGACGAAGCGTCGAAGGGCAGTTCCACGCCGGTGAAGAAACCGCCCCGAGCGGTGCGTCCGAAACAGGTCAGGATCGGCTCCTGCCCTTTTGGGTTCATCAGTCTCGGTTGGCGGTAGGAAACCACTTCCAGCCCCTCCGCCGCGAACGTGGGCCGGCCCAGCACGATCTTCTTCACGCCGAGCTTCTTGTCGGAAGTCAGCCACATCGACCGCTCCACGAAATGCTGGCCGGCACCGAGCCGGTGGCGAACCTCGACGGTCAACCCCGCTCCCTCATACCGCGCGTCGAGCGTGTCACCGGTCAGCTTCACCGCCACAGGCTTGAGCCTGGCGAAGTCGATGTCGCCCTCCACCGCCTCGATAGCGAATCCATCGCCGCTGACGCTGTAGGTCTCCCCTGTGAGCTTGTTTTCGACGGCGGTTAGCGTGCCGGACGCGGCATCGAAGCAGAGCACGAGTTTGTCGTTTTCGAGAGCAATCTGGT
>CAVOJU010000023.1:0-18396 GCA_963696315.1 uncultured Gammaproteobacteria bacterium | reverse complement strand
ATCAGGCAAGAATTGTTAGCTGTCCTGGTGATGTGCGTGATAAGTCGAACCTTAATCGCACTTTTAACCGATGCGGATCCTAATCGGTTATCGACCCCCCAGTTCAAAAACGCCGTGCGAGCATTGGCCAATGATGTGGTATTGTTTACGGCGGCTTATCCAGAGACGGCGCTAAAAGTATTCCGAGAGCTTATCGAGGAAATCGCGCGAGTACAGTATTACCACCCGAAGACCCCCAGGAAGTCATATCCCCGCGTATCGCGAAAACCGATCAATAAATGGCAGCAGGATAAATCAAAAAGGATAGCTGATGCTTAAGTCAACAGCATTGGGGTGGGAGCGACCCATTGAACCTTTCCCCGTAGGAGTCACGGGCTCATGCATGCACCCTTTCCCTATTTACGGACAATCAGCCCCGGTAGGACATGGTTTTTTGGTAATTTGAAAACTGTATGACGCTCCGCTCAGGTATACTGTGCTGTCTATTAATTTAACGGAACCTATCATGAGACCTAGCGGACGCAAACCCGATCAACTGCGAGATATTAAATTTACCTGCGGTTTTACCAAGCATGCGGAAGGCTCTGTGCTGGTTGAGTTTGGCGATACCCGGGTGCTGTGTACGGCCAGCGTTGATAATCAGGTTCCGCGTTTTCTTAAAGGCAAGGGTGAAGGCTGGATTACCGCGGAGTACGGCATGTTGCCGCGCTCAACGCATAGTCGCATGGGGCGTGAAGCCAGCCATGGCAAACAGGGCGGGCGCACCCTGGAAATTCAGCGTTTGATTGGCCGCTCACTGCGGGCCGCGGTTGATTTGAAAGCCCTGGGTGAAAATACCATCACCATCGACTGCGATGTGCTGCAGGCGGACGGCGGCACCCGGACTGCTTCTATTACCGGCGGCTTTGTTGCCTTGTCGTTGGCTATAGAAAAAATGCTTAAACAAAAACAAATCAAGAACAATCCGATTCATGGACAGATTGCCTCGGTGTCTGTCGGTATTTATGACGGTGTGCCGGTGCTGGATCTGGATTATGCCGAGGATAGCAATGCGGAAACCGATATGAATGTGGTGATGAATGATGCCGCCGCCTTTATTGAGGTTCAGGGCACTGCGGAGGGACATGCCTTCAGAAAGGTAGAGTTGGATGCCATGCTGGAACTGGCAGGGCTTGGCATTAAGCAGTTGTTGGAAAAGCAGCGGGCGGCTCTGGAGAGTTGTTTGTGAACCTTAAACCTTGATTTAACCACAATCCTCCCTACGCTTAAACAGTAAAAAGTTTATTTTTTCATGACGCATTTTTCAAATACTCAAAAAATTGTGCTGGCCAGCGGCAATCCCGGCAAGATCAAAGAAATTCAGGCGCTGCTTGCGGGACATCCGATTGTTCCGCAGTCGGCGTTTAATGTCATGGAATGCGAGGAAACCGGCACGACCTTTGTCGAAAATGCCATCTTAAAAGCCAGAAACGCGGCGCTGCAGTGCAAGCTGCCGGCGATTGCCGATGATTCGGGATTGGTCGTCGATGTCTTGGACGGCGCTCCCGGCGTCATTTCAGCCCGCTATGCCGGGGTCGGAGCTACTGATCAGGATAATCTGCAAAAACTGCTGCAAGAACTTGAAGGCGTGCCGGAGCACCAGCGCAGCGCGCGCTTCATCTGTGTGATGGTATTTATGGAACACGCGCTAGACCCCTGCCCGATCCTTGCTCAAGGTGTCTGGGAAGGCAGGATTATGACTCAAGCGCAAGGCTCAAACGGCTTTGGTTATGATCCGGTATTCTGGGTGCCGGGGCAGCATTGCGCCTCTGCCGAATTATCGCCAGACCTTAAAAATGCCCTGAGCCACAGAGGTCAGGCGCTGAAGCAGCTGACTGATTTAATGAAGACTAAATTGCTGTAGGGCCCTGAAATCATGCCTAAAGCCTGCCGTTGATGAATATATTGTTCCCCATTGCCCAACGCTTCGCCCAAGCGCAAGCCATTGCCGACATAAGGCCTTTGGGCAACGGCTTGATCAACGATACTTTTTTGGTCACGACCGCCTCGTCATCGTTCGTACTGCAGCGCATAAACCGCCAGGTTTTTCCTGTGCCCGAACAGATCATGGAAAATCTTCTGCAATTGAATCGGCATATTCGCCAAAAAGCTCCGGGTATGGTGAAGTTAAAGATGCCGGATATTTTAAGCGCCGGCGAAAATTATTTTTATCATGATGAAACCGGCGATTGCTGGCGGGCGCTGGCTTTCATAGCCGATACCGAGAGTCTGGAAGTGATCGGCACGCTTAGTGATGCCGAGCAGGCGGGGTTTGCACTGGGGCATTTTCATCGTCTGTTCAGTGATTTTGATCCTCGGCTATTACACGATACGCTGCCGGGTTTTCATATTACGCCGGGCTATTTGAATCACTATTATCAGGTCTTGGCGCAATCATCCAGGCAGATAGTCTCGCCGGAAAGCCGCTATTGCGCGGATTTCATCGCTCGAAACCAGCCTATCGCGGACGAGTTGGAAAGGGCAAAACAGCAGGGTTTGTTGACCTTGCGGGTTATTCACGGCGATCCCAAGCTCAATAATTTTCTTTTTGATAAAAACAGCCGGACCATCATCAGCCTTATTGACCTGGATACCGTGAAACCGGGGTTGGTGCATTACGACATTGGCGATTGTCTGCGCTCTTGCTGTCAAACATCAGACGCGGCGGGTTTTGATCTGGCTATTTGTGCCGCGATCTTGACAAGTTACCTGTCCGAGGCCGGCGCCTTCTTTACTGAATACGACTATGAATATTTATATCCGGCCATACGGCTGATTCCTTTTGAGTTGGGTATCCGTTTTTTTACCGATTATCTGGCTGGTAATCGCTATTTTAAAGTCTCCGATCCAGAGCAGAACTTGCGGCGGGCAATGGCGCAATTCCAGTTAAGCGGCACTATCCAGAAGCAGGAGCGAGAACTTAAGCAACTGATAACACAGATAAAAAATGCGCTCTAGCCGGATGCCGGACATAGCCCAAGCCGAGCGGCATAACATGATCATCGGCAGCGGCTTGGTGTTGCTGGCGGCATTGGGATTTTCAGCCAAGTCCATCATTATCAAGCTTGCATATGCGGCCAGTGACCAGCTTGACGCCATCACCTTTTTGGCTGGCGGCACGGTCCAAATCCGGCGCGTTTTCGGCTGATGTTTACAGCTCTCATAGGGCTTCGAACCGGCAGAACTTGTACATGCGTCACGAGTCATAGATCGACATTTCCATTCCTCTGTTGAACAAGGACCAATCATGCCCAAACAACCCATTGATAGCAAACTCTTATCGGCCCCTCGTCTTTTGATTTTGTGGCACAGCTGGCTGGATCGCAATGTTTACGATCTCGCCCGGCAAATGCGCTTAAGTTATGTGCCGCCGCTGATGGTTTATCTGGCCGCGGGTGTATCCGGCTTGACTGCTATTGTCGGCACTTTTTTCGTCAAGGAATACCTCAATCTGTCTGCCGAGTTTCTGGCTGCACTGAGCTTTTGGGCGATGCTGCCTTGGACCTTGAAGATGCCGATGGGGCATTTGGTGGACTTGCTGTGGCGCTATAAGTCCGGACTGATTTATTTGGGGGCGGCGCTGATTGCGGCCAGCCTGTTGATTATGACCAACTTGCTGGCCGATCCGGATTACATGACCCAGATTCTGCCTGCGGAAACCTGGTATGTATTAGCGGTGCTGTTGGCGCCGATCGGTTATGTTGTGCAGGATACCGTGGCCGATGCCATGACTGTTGAGGCGGTCGCCCGCTTTGACGCGTTCGACCAGCCACTTCCAGAAGAACAAATACGCCTGGCGCACACCACCATGCAAACCTTGGGTCGGGTCGCCATTATCGGTGGCACGCTGCTGGTGGCAGCGGCCAATGTCTACCTGTTTAGAGGTGTGGAGACCATGACGAGCGCTGACAAGGCGGAGGTCTATGTGTCCATTTATCACTGGGCGCTACTGATTCCGATTGTTTCGGTTGCCGGTGTGGTATTGGCGGCTTACCTGCGCTCTCAAGACGAATGGCGCTTGGCCGCCCAAGGCTACGAGGCTGCAGATATCGAACGATTGCTGGGACGGGCGGCTAGCGAACTGCCCGACATCAATTGGTGGATATTGGCCGGGGGGCTCGGTTTTGCCTTGTTTGCTGTTGTCATGGGTCTGAGCGATGTCCCGAATAGCGAGGAGATTGTCTTTGCCGGGTCTCTTGCCATTGTCCTGTTCCTGATATGGCGTTTGACGCAGACTTTGAGTCGTGGCGTCAGAAATCAATTGTACGGCACGGCATTCGTGATTTTTGCATTTCGGGCTGTGCCGACAACCGGCGCGGGCGAGACCTGGTGGATGATCGATGTGCTTGATTTCGATCAACAGTTTTTGTCGCAATTATCGTTGATCACCAGTGGGCTGACTTTGCTGGGCATGTTCCTGTTTCGGCGCTTCATGGCCGAGCGCTCGATCACCTATATTATTGCAATTCTCACCGTTGCCCTGACGTTTCTGTATTTGCCGAATATTGCCTTGTTCTATGGGCTACACGAGTGGACGGCGGCACACACCGGCGGTATTGTCGATGCCCGCTTTATCGCTTTAGTTGATACGGCACTGGAATCGCCGCTGGGGCAGATTGCCATGATTCCGATGCTGGCCTGGATTGCCCATTCAGCGCCGCCACAACTTAAGGCCACGTATTTTGCGGTGATGGCGGCTTTTGTTAATTTGGCGCTTTCGCTTTCACAGTTGTTGACCAAGGCGCTTAATCAGGGCTTTATCATCACGCGGGAAGTCAGGGATGTGGTCACCGGCATGGTGACAGTGCCGGCCGACTACAGCGAACTCGGCGGACTTTTAATCACCGTCATGCTGATCGGTCTGATGCTGCCGATGGTAGCTATTTTGATTGCCCAGCGTACTTTTCTGGCAGAACCGGCGCCTTAGCTGCACGGCCTAGCCTTCAAGCCATTCGTCGCGAGCGGGTCATGGCTGTGGCTGTTTATAAGGCCGGTCGAATGCGTTCAATCTATGCGATCAATCGGGCAATAAACTGAAAAGTCTTTGCCATTCAAACGATGTCCCCGGGTCCGCTTTGCGCCCGGGGGCAATGTCACTGTGTCCGGTAATGCGTTGTTTAGACAACCCCGGATACGACTTAAGCAGCAACTTGATGACGGCAGCCAGTTGAGCATATTGCTGTTCGGTATAGGGCTTGTGTTCGGTGCCTTCAAGTTCAATGCCGATGGAAAAATCATTACAGCGTGCCCGGCCCTCAAATTCGGATATGCCGGCGTGCCAGGCGCGTTTGTCAAACGCCACAAATTGCACAATCTCGCCAGACCTTTTAATCAGTACATGAGCGGAAACCGTGAGTTGATAGATCTCTTTGAAATAAGGATGCAGGCCGGGATCGAGCTGATTGCAAAAAAGCTGGCCGATATAAGGGTTGTCAAATTCACCCGGCGGCAGGCTGATGCAGTGTATAACCAGCAGAGAAATATCATGGGCATCGGCGCGCTCATCAAAGTTGGGAGATGGGGTGCGGGTAATGTTAGTTAGCCAGTGTTGGTCTATGTTCATGGACGTGCAACTTACAGGGAAATCGGAGACTGAATCACAGTATCCTCGAATAAAAAGCCCATTATTTGTCAAAAAGGGGGTTCGGGTATAGTCTTAATTCACTGAATGGTGCATGTTTAGTAATGACAAGTTTGATATGAAATTATGAATATTCAGTCTCAAATAAATAAGGCCGACAATAGGCAAAGGCATGCTCAAATTTTAGCCAAAATTCAGTCAGAATTTGTCAATTACTTTGAGCAGTTGCTTGACGATTGTTGTATGCGCATCGATCTTGATTTTGGCTTGCAATTAGCTAAAAACCGCGAAAGATCTGGCAAGGAGCAGCATAAAAAAATGCTGGAATATTTGCGCCAGACACGGAAAGACCTTAAACAGCGTTATTTGCTTGAGGTGAGCGATGTCTTCGACAAAAATCGCCAGAAAATATTATGCAATCGCAATGATGACCTCGATTTGTCTGGGGTGTCCTTAGCCGATGACGAATTGGTCGAGGAAGAGTACACGATTGCCATGATCATTCGCAATTGCGAGCACAGTTTTCACGAAGCATTACACTGCTTTAACAAACAGTTAACGCTCCAGGTCGGAATGCAGGCGCTATCAGACCGGCAAAATCCCATTGCACCTGAAAGATTGGTGCGCGCCCTGGTTGAGGTGGTCAAGCCGCTGAAATTAAACACGGACTTCCGAATAGCTCTGTATAAGACCTTTGACCTTATTGTCTTTAGTCAATTGGGATTTATTTATCGTGAATTGACGAGGCAAATTGACAATGGCTCTATAGCGCAGCAAGATCAACTGGCTGCCATCAGCAAGGGCGCCGAGGCGGTTGCTGGAAACCTTGACCTGGACTATGCCGTATTTCAGCAGTTACAACAAAAGCTGGCTCTGTGGCGCTCTGTCCATGGTCCCTCAGGCTACGATTGCATACCTTGTACCGGAAACGCCAACTATGAAAGCTTTGAGGTAAAACATGCCCTGGAAATTCTTCAGCAAGGTTATGTTCGTGATCAGGATGAGGATATAGATAAGCATAACCAATCATTAAAATGGCAAGTGGTCAAACAGCTTTCAGCCCTGGATATCAGTGATGAGTCCAAGTGTTTATCCGGGCCGGATGAAGATATGCTGGATCTGGTGTCCTTGATATTCGCCGAGATTCGACACGATGCAACGCAGCCCGATTCGGTAAAATCAGCCTTGCTGCAGCTGCAAATCCCGATGGCTGCGACCTGTTTGGGACAATACAGCGTATTTGTCAATAAAGACAATCCGATCAGGCTGTTAATTGACAATTTAGGGGCTGCCGGAGCGTTTTTAAATAATGATGATTACGGCGATCACTTGGTGCATGAGCGAATTACCGGCATTACCAAAAGGCTTCTAAATGAACATGGCTCGGCGTTTCCCGTCTGGATAACCGAATCAGACGAGTTTTCACGTTATCTTGAAAAACACAAGCAACGTAACCAGATTATTGAGGAGCGCTCTTTGCAATTAATGCAAAATAAAGAGGCATTGGCCTTGAGCAAAAAAACCGTAGTTAGCGCCATGGATAACAGTATGCGGGGTAAAGAGCTGCCTGCAGCGATAACCGAATTTCTGCGTGAAGTCTGGCAGGATGTGTTACTGGTTGATTATGTGCGTAAAGAGGAAGAGCCTGGACACTGGCAGGCATCTGTGCAAGCCATGAATGAACTGATTATCAGCGTCCTGCCCCCAGCCGATGAAAATCAAAGATCGCAAATATTAAAGTTTTTGCCCAGTTTAATAAAAGCATTAAGAAGTGGACTGAAGCGGATTTCTTACGATAAAAATGCCCAGTCGCGGTTTTTTAAAGAGCTCGCCGTCTGGCATATCATCCTGATGGATAAAAAGGAACATAAAACATCGATAAGCGCAGAGTCAAAACGTAACGAACCGGCAATTGAAGCCGCGGAAATTCGGCCCGAAGTTCTGCCGGGCAGCAGCGCTAAACAGATCAGTAATCTGGCCGAGAACAGCTGGGTTGCATTTGAGCTGGATTCCGGCCGGCAATGGGGTAAGCTGGTTTGGCGAAGTGAGGCGACCGGGACGATGCATTTTGTTGGTAAGAACGGTATAAAGATGATGGAAATTAGCGCCGCCGAACTGGCCGAAAAGTTTCGCCAGAACCAGGCTGCCCTTGTCGAATTGAACGATAAAACGATAACCGAACGCGTGCTCTCAAATTTAATGAGCTTATGACAAACCATATAAACAGTGCAGAAATAAAACGCTATCTTGAGGAAGATATAGGTGCTGGGGATTTAACAGCCAGTATTATTCCCGAAGACACACAAGCCGAGGCCGAAGTCATTACCCGTGAAGACATGGTGCTGTGTGGCCAGGCCTGGTTTGATGCTGTATTCAGGCAGCTGGATGCCGGCGTCAGCATTGATTGGCAGGTAGCCGAGGGGGAGAGCGTTAGCCGGAACAGTGTTCTGTGTAAATTGCAAGGCTTCGCCAGAAGTCTGTTAACCGGTGAGCGCACCGCGTTGAATTTATTGCAGACTCTGTCGGCGACGGCATCCGTGGCCAGGCAATATGCACAAGCCGTATCCGGCACTGGCTGTAAAGTCCTGGATACCCGCAAAACCATTCCAGGGCTAAGAATCGCACAAAAATATGCGGTCGTCTGCGGCGGGTGTTATAACCATCGCATCGGCTTGTATGATGGCGTGTTAATCAAGGAAAATCATATTATCGCCGCCGGTTCCATCGCCAAAGCCGTGCAGGCGGCACGCGCAAGATCCGCGGTTCCGGTCGAAGTCGAGGTTGAATCCCTGGAAGAATTCGAACAGGCTTTCGTGGCAAGGCCCGATCGCATCATGCTTGACAACTTCACGCTTGAGGATATGCGCATGGCGGTTATGCAAAATGCCGGCACTATCGAACTGGAGGCTTCTGGTAATATCGATTTGAACAATATTCGCAGCATCGCCGAAACCGGCGTTGATTATATTTCCATAGGCGCCTTGACCAAGAACGTCAGGGCAATTGATTTGTCCATGCGCATTAAACTGGTGACAGACCATGATTGAAAATCCAGAAACATTATGTAAACAAATCAGTCACGGCGTTTATATCATTGGCGTTAGTGACGGCATCCAGCAAAATGCCTTCACCGCCGCCTGGGTGATGCAGGTTTCATTCGATCCTCTGCTGCTGGCGATCAGCATCAATCCTGAACATTACTCCTATAAACTGCTACAAGCGGGCGGCATCTGTACCGTTAATGTCTTGGGGCAGGATCAATATGCCATTGCCGAACATTTTGGCCGCTCAGGCATTCAGGACAAAATGAGCGGTTTCCAGTGGCAAATGGAGCAAACCGGCGCACCCGTGCTATCAATCAGTCTGGCCTATTTTGATTGTGAAGTCAGTCATTATGCCGATGCCGGTGATCATCAATTAGCCATCTGCAAAGTAATCTCGGCTGCAAATCTCAATCAGGGCCGTCCCATGTTGTATAGCCAAACCGGCGATATGGACGGCAGTAGTGAACTGTATTCGGCTCAATGAGAAAGTTAAGTCAGGATGCTATTGATATCGTCACTTTTGCATGGTGAGCAAATCCAGGCTTCAAATGCTTAAGATTAATGACTTATGCTCTGGTACGACGCACGGAAAATGTCAAAATACTTGTCGCCTTTGATGAAAAATTAATGAACACTATGGCTCGGACAATTTGCAGGCGGCGTGCTCGGTTTATCGGGATTTAAGAACACTTCGTCTTGCCATTCCCAGTTTCTGATCTCTTTGCTCCAGCGTGCCGGATTCGCCTCTTTAGCGGCCTTATAGGTGGCTTTTCTTAAGAATAGCTTGATCCTCGCCGCTATGGCGTTGTTCCGGGGTGACAAAATGGATACTGCTGTGCCGATGCTCAAGGTTGTACCACGCCACAAAGTCCGTCACCCACGTTCTGGTGTTAGCAGGGTTGAAGAACCGCGGAAAATCGGTGAAAAAATATGGCGCAGAATGGCCTTTTATCCTACTCAACAAAAAAGGGCCCGTTACGGCCCTTTGTTTTGTCCAAAACAGACGCTCTTAAAAGTCCAGGTCATCCAAATTCGATAACTCTTCCTGCAGATCTCCAGTTATGCCTCGTTCTTCACGCAGTAGCTCTTGGATGGATACCAGATAGTTGTTAAAAATTCTATCCCGCAAATCATCTAATAATTCTACAACAGCCCATGCCTGCTCAGGCGTCCAGTTAGTGCTGATCAGGAAGTCGAGTCCGATATTCAATCCGGAGGGTTGATGATAATTTGTCATGCTGTACTCCTGGAAGTAGTGGCTTTTCGTTTTTTGCTGCGCTGTTCGGCGCGTTCTTGAGCTTCTTTCTGACGATACGATTTGCCCTTGATCGCAATGATTTCTGCGTGGTGTACCAGACGATCAATCAGCGCCACGACACAGGCAGCATTGGGGAACACTTCTGACCATTCGGCGAAGGATTTATTGGTAGTGACCAAGGTGCTTTTCTGTTCGTGACGGCGGCTGATGAGCTCAAAGAGTAAGTCTGCATGCCGGTTTGAGTAAGTGGATGTAAATAAATAACTAACGAGGCTCCGCCTCAGACCAACGAGTCATGGGTGGCGGTGAATTGAAGTTGGGTGGACTCCGTTGGCGCGCCGAGTATGGTAAAGTTGCCACGCCCGGTATTCGATCGCCGAGCGATCAGACCTATAAAGGTTAACATCAAAAAAGCCAACGGAGTCCGCTGCCATGGTATCTCAAAACGTTGCCGAAATAATCAAAAATCATGTGGTGCTGGAAGTCGAAGGCATTGATCGAATGTATCTGAATGGCTATGTGCCGGGGCTTCAGACTGAAGGCGGTTTCGTCCATTTTGTGCGCAAGCATTTGGGCTTCCCCATTGCGTCGACGGCGGTGATCTCGCCGTTGTCCAGGGCGTTTGTCCATGCCATAGAGGTGTTTGCCAAAGAGCAGCACGTTGATTTGGTCGCCTTTGATAAAAAACAACGCAAGGACGAGTTGACCCAAGCATACCTGGCGCGCGCCTCTTTTACCGAAGGGGTGCTGTATATTGGCAAGGCCCAGGAAAAAGCCGCTGTGTTCCGGACGATTCATAAGCGTAACGCCGAGACCGGAAAATCCTATCCCTGGATCAGCCGAGGCACGGCATTACCGAACCATTACTACTTCTACCTGCTGGACGAAGACTTCGGCCCGCTGTTCATCAAATTTTGTGCTTACTTTCCTTATGCCGTCAAGGTCTGCATCAATGGTCATGAATGGGTCAAGCGCCAATTAAGCAAACAAGGCATTGCCTTCGAAGCCTTGGATAATGGTGTGCTGTCCTGCGAGAACCCTGCGCGCTTACAAGCACTCTGCGATTCGCTCGATAGCGAAAAAATCGACGCGGTGTTCCGTAAATGGCTCGCCCGCTTGCCCCATCCATACCGAGCCCGAAGACCGTGCGGCCGGTTATCGCTATGAATTGTCGATTCTCCAGGCGGAATTTTCACTGACTCAGGTACTCGACTTTCCCCGCACGGGACGTCAATTCTTTGAAGAAGTGATTCGCGAGAACCTGGATATTGGCAGGCCTGATCAGGTGCAATTGATCTTCAATCGGCGCGTGACCAGAAGGACGCCTAGTCGTTTTCGGACACGGGTACTGACCGAAGGCGTCGTGCCATCGCTGTATGCACAATACAAGCATACCAAGATCAAACAGTACCATAAAGAAGGCCGGGCGCTGCGCACCGAAACCACCATTAATGACACCTACGATTTTGCCATCGGACGTAAGCTGTGCAATCTGCCCGCCCTGCGGGAGATCGGCTTTTCAGCCAACCGTCGTCTACTCAACGTCCAAACTCTCAGCCATGACTGTTCGATCGGCAAAGAAAAATTTAACGCGGTGGTTCAACCTATCGTCAAGGAAAAACAACGGGCCAGCGCACTTCCGTTTGGCGATCCCCGGGTACTGGCTTTGATGCAGGCTTTATGCTTGTTCGAGCTATTGCCTGAAGGCTTTCGCAATGCAGACCTTCGCAACAAGGTGGCGGAGCTGCTCGGCCAAGAACCTGGCGCTTACTCACAAGGCAGGATGACCTACGATCTCAGGCGTCTGCGCTTACATGGTTTGATCGAGCGTCAGCCGCATTCCAATCGCTACCGCATCACTGAAGAGGGCGTACGGATCAGCCTCTTTTTCACCCGAGCCGAGGCCCGGTTTTTCAGCGTTGCGCTTGCTATCGAACATCCGCTAGAAACCAGGCAAGCACCTCGTGTTCTGGTTCAGGCCAGTCAAGCAATTGACCGGCTTATTCAGGAGGCAAAATTAGCCGCATGAAAACTTGACTCAATTTTAAAGATCAATGTCACTTAAAGAATTTTAGCCGCTTGAAAACTTGACTCAATTTTAAAGATCAATGCCACTTAAAGAATTCTAGCCCCCTGTGCCAATATGACCTGAGACACCTACCCCTCGGAAATTAGAGTATAAAGGTAGATCAGAATCATGAACAAATCGAAAGCAGAGACAATGGAATCACCACGGTTAACTGCGTCGGAGGGCGCGTTGGAAGACGCCCCCAGGGCGGCTGGAAACGCGCCCTCCGGCGCGCGGCCCGACCCGGAGGTGGTTGCCACGGCCCGGCGCCGACAATTTACCAGCGACGACAAGCGCCGCATCCTGGATGCCGCTGATCGCTGTACTCAGCCGGGTGAGATTGGAGCCCTGTTGCGCAAAGAAGGGATTTACTCCTCCCACCTGACCACTTGGCGCAGGCAGCGTGCTGCCGATGAGCGCGCCGCGTTGGAGCCGCAAAAGCGCGGGCGCAAGGCCGATCACGCACAGATCGAGGATCGCCGTGTGCTCCAACTCACCCAGGAAAATGACCGCCTGCGCCGCAAACTGGCCCAGGCCAATGCCATCATTGATGTCCAAAAAAAACTTTGCGCCTTGCTCGGGTTGACGACGGACGACACGCCGAGCGAGAGCTGCTGATGCAAGCCCTCAACCAGTTGGCCCCGGAGGTCGGCCTGGCTCCGGCCTGCGCCGCCCTGAACCTGAACCGCAGTTCGGTCTATCGCCAGGATGCCCGCCGGCGCCTCCTGCTGCCCGCGACGGCAACGCTGGCGCCCCGTCCGCCCGCCCCGCTGGCGTTCTCGGCCAATGAGCGGCAGCAACTGCTGGAGGTGCTCAACAGCGAACGCTTCGCCGACTGCTCGCCGTATTTTGTCTATGCCACCCTGCTGGACGAGGGGCGCTACATCGGCTCGGTGCGCACCCTGTACCGCGCCCTGGAGGCGGACGGCCAGTCGGCAGAGCGCAGGCGCCAACGGCTGCACCCGGTCTACACCAAGCCGGAACTCCTGGCCACCGCGCCCAACCAGGTCTGGAGCTGGGATATCACGAAACTCAAAGGCCCGGCCAAATGGACCTGTTTCCATCTGTATGTGATCCTGGATATTTTTAGCCGCTATGTCGTCGGCTGGATGGTCGCTCCACGGGAAACCGCCGAACTGGCCGAGCAGCTGATCGCCGAGACGGTGGCCAAACACAACATCCCGCCGAACACGCTGACGCTGCATGCCGATCGCGGTTCCAGCATGCGCAGCAAGCCCGTGGCTGCCTTGCTGGTCGATCTGGATGTCGCCAAGACCCATAGCCGACCCTATGTCTCGGATGACAATCCCTATTCCGAGGCCCAGTTCAAAACCCTGAAGTATCGGCCTGATTTCCCAGTCCGCTTCGGATGCATTGAGGATGCCCGCAGCCATTGCCAACGGTTCTTCCCGTGGTACAACCAGTCCCATTGCCACTCTGGCATCGGTTACCTGACCCCGGCTACCGTCCACTTCGGCCAAGCTGCTACGGTATACCAAGCACGTGCCAAAATCCTGGAGACTGCTTTCCTCGCCAATCCAAAGCGATTCAAAGGAAAGTGCCCGCTGCCACCCAGCTTGCCCAAAGCCGTTTGGATCAATCCGCCCGTTAACGCACAGGAGAACCTCAACCCAAAAAATACACAACAATTAGACACTAAATAAAACAACTTGGTGTCTCAAAGTCATTGACACATTCCGTAGCCGCTTTCATTTCCTTGATAGTTGAGATTTGATGGCATAGTTCCAGTCCTTGCCATGAAACCTAGCAGGCAAGAGGTTGACTTATACCGGTTTCAATTCCCCTTAAAATATTGTAAAAAGCACCGAAATTACACATCCGTGACATGAAGCAATGATTGAAAAACAAGTGGACGAACTTTTTTCTGAAATGACATTGAATACGAATTCACGATTACGGAACAAATGTTTGGTCGTTTACCTTAGGAAGAATGGGTATCGGCGCGAGGCAGTTGCCGAGATCGCAAGGATTGACGCAGACACGGTGACCCATTATACGAAGACATTTGATGAAAGTGGATTAACAGGCCTATTGGAGGAAAATTATCACCAGCCAAAAAGCCAATTAGAACCGTATACAGCGCAATTAAAGGAGCTCTTTAAAAAACAAGTGCCTCATACCGTCAATCAAGCGATAGCGATGATCGATAAAGAAACAGGCATCCGTTTGAAGCCTTCTGCTTGTCGGGCGTTTCTGAAAAAAATGGGTATGAAATGCAGGCGTTGCGGTGTAGTTCCCGGTAAAGCCATGGACGATGATAAGCAGCGTCAAGCCCAACGGGAATTTCACGACCAACAGTTACAGCCGATTTTGACTGAGGCTAAACAAGGCAAACGTACGGTTCTGTTCGTCGATGCGGCTCACTTCGTGATGGGTGCCTTTTTAGGGATGGTTTGGTGCTTCGTGCGTCTATTACTGCCGTCTGCCAGTGGGCGCAAACGCCACAATGTCTTGGGCGCTTATGATCCGATCACGCACGAGGCCATCACGGTAACCAATGATACCTATATTAACCAGGACGTTTTCTGCGAGTTCCTCGGAAAAATTGCCTCCGCATACGCTGATAGCGAGCGGCCCATCACACTCATATTAGATAACGCTAGATATCAGAAATGCCAGTCGGCCGCCAACAAGGCAAAAGAGTTGAATATTGAATTGCTGTATTTGCCAGCCTATTCACCCAATCTGAACTTGATCGAGCGCTTATGGCGGTTCGTCAAAAAGCAGGTTCTGTATAGCAAGCATTACGACCGTTTCGATACTTTCAGAAATAGTATCAATAACTGTATCAGTGAACTCGGCACCCGTTACAAAAATGAGATGGAAAGCTTAATGACGATGAACTTCCAGTTGTTTTAAAAAACCGAAAACTTGACCGCGTCGAGTATACCTATATGACTCATAGCCTGTCATTGCCAGAAACAATGACAAATACATATATTTATATGCATAATGTGACTCATGGAATTTACTTGCAACCCCCTCAAAAACGAAACCAATATCCGTGACCGGAGCTTACCCTTGCTGACAGCGCAGTTGCTTTTTAATAGTCGCTTGCTGGTACGCGAAGATACCCGCAAAGCGTACCCGGAGCGGCGTTTTATCGGCTATAACACCATTGCCGGGCGCTTGATGGTGGTGGTGTTTTGCGCGCCAGCTGATGACCATATTCACATTATTTCATTTAGAAAGGCCAATCGACGTGAGCAGACGAAATTTGAAAACCAAACCCTTTGAAATCGACTGGGCGGCGGTGGATGCTGCACCTTTGGCGGATATGCCGGATGAGGACAGCCCGGAATTAACCGCAGCAGAGTTTGCCGAGTTGCGGCCGGTGTCCGAGGTGTTGCCCGGGCTGGGCCTGGGTAAACGGCGCATCACCATTATGCTGGATGAAGCGGTGGTGCAAGCATACAAGGCCAAAGCAGGCGGCCGCGGGTACCAGATACTCATCAATGATACTTTGCGTCGGGCATTGGTGGCAGATAGTGTGAAAGAGGCATTGCGTGAGGTGATACGGGAAGAGCTACACCGAGCTTGATTACAGCCAATGATGCATGGATTGTCCACTGATTTTGTGGGTAACCTTGTTTAAAATGTACAAAATTGGACTGTAACTTATTACTGTTGGCTTATCTGCACACCAAATTACGGTCAAATATCGCAAAGCCCTTTCGGTTTAGCCATCATCGCTCCTTCATCTAACGAATAGCGTTTATCCGTCGCGCCACCCAAGTTGGATCGAAGCGATGAGCTAAATCGCGACGGATAAACCTTGTTGGACTAAACCGCCTTCGGTGCGCTAAGGGCCTGGGGATTGATACGCTGGTTCCTGGATAGTGTCAAGGTCTGGAGCGAGTTTGCAGCCGGTTGTTGCCTGACCTTGTTGGCATATGGAAATGAATGAAAGTCCGAAAGCGGGCCAACCGGTGAGTCGATCTGTCGAAGGCGAGCCTTTGCAACCGGATTGGCACGGTTCAGGCCGAGCAAAACCCTGGTGAGTAGACACCCTTTTTTTGCAAACATGAAAGACCTCGTAGCCATTACGGCGGACTTCGGCAGGTGGGGCGAGGCAACAGCGCGGGATGCGGACGTACCACTGCGGAGCGATCTGGCGGAAGCTCCGCTACGATCCGCATCGTTCCGTGCTCACAGCAAGGACAACGCGAGATGTCCTTTTGCGCCACCCGCTGCATGAACGCTTCCGCTGCTTCGAGCGCCAGCGGCGAAGGCACGGGAACTTGGAGCGCCTGCCGGGCCTGGGCTAGACGTTCACGTTTGTGAGCTGGAGACAACAACCCATAGTGGCGAATCCGCTTGAAGCCCGGCGGCAATACATGCTGCAAGAAACGGCCGATAAACACGGCTCCGGGAATCCGGATCACCCGCTTCCCCCGGAGTCGTCGGCGCGCACGCGCAGGAGCACATCGCCATTCCGGATCGCGACGATACGCTCGTTGGAAATGGCGGTGCGATGGGTATAGCGGGACAGATAGTCGAGCACCTCGGCGGGACCGCCAAGCGGCGTCTTGGCGTAGACCACCCAGTCGTACCGCAGCAAGCGGCGGCGCCGTTCGGCCCAAGCCTCGGCAGTGTCCGCCGGATCGAGCGTTAGCTTGCCGGCTTGAAGAGCAGTATCCAGGGCATCCAGGAACTTGGCACGGAAGACCCGTGACATGCCATGAATCGGAAACAGAAAACGCGGGTTGCGTTTCGGTTCGACCCAGTTGCCTTGTGCGTCAAGGCCACCGCAGGCGATGAGCACATGGACATGGAGATGGCGGCGCAAATCCTGGGTCCAAGTATGTAAGACCAAGGTGAATACCGGTTCTGCGCCCAGCCAGCGCCGATTGCGGGCAAACTCGGACAGGATTGCCGACACGCACGCCATAAGTGTGTCGTACACCCAACGGTCGTGAACCGCCGCCAGCGGGTTGAGATCATGCGGCAGGGTGAAAACCAGATGGGCATAGGGAACCGGCAGCAGTTCGGTCATGCGCCGTCGGGACCACTCCTCCTTGGCACGGGTCTGGCAGTTGGGGCAGTGACGATTGCGACAGGAGTGATAGACATATTTACGATGGCCGCACGTATCGCACTCCAGACAATGGCCACCCAGGGCCGCGGTTCGGCAGTCGAGCGCAGCTCTAAACACCTTGGCTTGCGGCGCGGTCAATCCGTGGGTACCGAGATACTCGGCTCCGAAAGTTTGGAACACCTCCGCCAGGGTGGCGGACATAGCGCGTGACCTGGGCCTGGCTTAATGCGGCTTGGGCAAGGCCGCGAGCAGATCAAGGGGATTCGTGGTGACGGGAGGCCGCCATTGTGTAGATACGAGATGCAGATAGCGACTGGTGGTAGACAGATGATTATGACCGAGCAACTTCTGGAGCGTGACCAGATCGATGCCTGCTTCCAGCAAATGAGTCGCAAAACCGTGCCTAAGCGTGTGTATTCCGCCGGACTTGGTAATCATCGCCGCGCTACGCGAGTGGTGATAATGGTATTGAGCGCCTGCAACGGTTATCGGGCCAGAACCGTAACGGCTCGGCAACAACCATTCCTTGGGATGGTAGGCGCACCAATAGTGGCGTAAGGCATCCAGCAAGGTGGGCGGCAACAGCGTATAGCGATCCTTCCCGCCCTTGCCCTGGCGAACCCGCAAGCACATCCGATCCGGATGGCTGTCGATGTCGGCGATTCGCAAGGCGCAGACTTCCGATACCCGCAGACCAGCCGCATAAGTGGTTTGTAACATGACTCTGGACTGGAGCGAAGCGGCGCCGGCGAACAAGGCCGCCAGTTCGGCGCGTGCCAATAGTTCAGGCTGTCGTTGTGGCGTTTGAGCCATCGGTACGGGAAATACCGCGTGCTCCCGTTTCAGTACGGTGCCATAGAAAAAGCGGCAGGCTGCAGCGGCCTGGTTAAGTGTGCTATAGGACAGCTTGCGGTCGCGGACCAGATGCAGTAACCAGGCTTCTACCTGTTCCGGAGTCAGGTCTGCGGGGTTTTGGTGGTAGAATATTGCCAATTTGGCAACGTCTTCGGTGTAGGCTTGCCGGGTACGTTCGGCCAAACCGCGCACGAGCATGGCGTCGTGCATTTGTTGGCGTAACGGGGTCATGACGATCTCCTCGGAAAAACAGGGAACATTCCCTAATTTCCAAAGTAACCGCTTTTCTGAGATAACCCAACAGAACCATTAACCGCAATGCTGGGTGGACCGCCACCGCGTAGCGGTTTAGTTCAACCCTATATTGCCGGGCACCGATAAAGCTGTTGCCCGGCCTACAAGGCTGTTTTGCCGCTACCAGCAATCGGCTGCGGTGATGCCAGTCGCAGCACCGGTAACCCCTTTGCTGCCGGTTTGATCCAAGGTTAGGGT
>CAVOJU010000022.1:0-179352 GCA_963696315.1 uncultured Gammaproteobacteria bacterium | reverse complement strand
GGAAGCACCCAACACCGCCACAAAGATCTGCGCGGTGCGACTTTCGCCGGTTGAGGCACACACCACGGGTATCGTAGGTCCGGCATAATCGATAAACAATTTTTCACCGGCACGATGGGTCTGGCGCATGGAGCGCTTTTGTTTCTTCCGCCAGTCGGCATAACGGGCGCAGAACTGCGAGTAGCTATAGCAGCGATTCGGAACCTGCTGGGTGTATTCTTCCCAGAGCAGTTGTTTGGTTACGCCTTTTTTCTTCAACTCCAGATGAACATCTGTCCATACCGGCTCCTGGAATTTGCTTGAAGACTGGGCATCCGAGCGGGGATAAAACTTCAGAGCTAAGGTTTGATCATCCCAAGCCTCCGGTAACGGCCAGGTGATGTTCAGCTGTTCGGCCCGTTTTAAGATATTTTGAATGCTGCCGACACTGATTTTGGTGCTGGCGCTGATTTTCCGGATGCTTAATCCGGCGCTGTAACTGAGTCTGAGTACGTCTCTTAGTTTTCGCATTGCTGTTCTCTTCGCTGACATTATCTTCTCCACAAAAGGTGGCAAGGATAATCTGATTAGATAAACAATGCGTTAGGCGGGATTCTGGCAACTTGAACAGCTATTCTGGCAAGTTGAACACCGATTCTGGAAAATCCAGAAAAGTGTTCAGCTTCAAACCAGAATCAGTGTTCAACTTGAATCAGAATAAGTGTTCAGATTGGATCAGAATGACTGTTCAGGTTGAGCCAGAATATGCACACCCTTCACCTCCAACGTCCTGTCACTGATTCGATGTTTTACCCTCCTCCATGTCACCATGAGTTCATCGGCACCGAACTTTACGATTACTACGGCTTCATCTGCAGACCCTCGGTTCATAACGTCAACATTACTGCTGCGCTTAGGGCTTAAAGTGTCGCAGTTACACCGACCCAAAGCCGACGGCCCTTCACTGGGTAAGATAGTCACCTCTGTCTCGGTCTACCCACCTTCAATACAACAACACGTTACGGTGAGAATATCGGGCGTCGGTGGTCGCGGGCACCTTACCCCCTTGTTGCCGCCTTACGAAGGTTCACTTGCGTTTAGGTGACCGATTTGGCTAGGGCTTCCTTCAGATCCCGCATTGGCTCAAAGTAACCGTTTTTCCCTGTTGGGTAGCTACTCAGAGTTTCTTTGGACACCCTTGCCTTCGCCTACATTTTCCCTTCTCACAGGGCAATGGCTGGACTTCCACCAGCTAGCTGACTACCATGCCAGTCGCACCGCCGCTGCGCTACGGCCTGCAACTCGGTTACGAGAAAGCCGACTTTTCAGGCAACGTCCGTTTAACCCGCGGTGAAGCGCAAACCCATGCCGGGGAAAATGAAACCAGCACCCCGGCCTATCTATTGTTGAATCTAGGCGCGCAATACCGTTTGGCAAGCTTTCATGAGTCCGAAGTCATGGTGTTTGCGAACGGCAAAAATTTGCTGAATGAAAATATCCGCAACTCAACATCTTATCTGCGCAATTTCGCCCCCGATCCCGGCCGCAGTGCGGAAATCGGTATCCGGGTCGAATATTAAGCCGGCCAACCTAAGCCAGCAGATTCCTATAGTAGAAGTTACGCATTGACAGCCAATTTATAATATGAACTTTAAAATAACCCAACCAAAAGCCACAGGAAGGCCAAGCCATGATAAGGAAAATTACCCGTCCCACTACAGCCCGTTGCACCCTGCCGATGTACATCAGTTTTTTGCTGGGCGAACCCAAATACGGCAGCTGCTGCCGTCTGGCGGAAGTGATGGACATTTCCCACGATAGCGCGAACCGTTTCCTACAGCGGGAACGCTACGAAGGCAAGGACTTATACAACGAATCCGCGCCCTTGCTGAACCTGAAAGGCGGTACGCTGAGCGTCGATGACAGCGTGCTGGACAAGCCGTACAGCCAGTATTTGGCCTTTGTCGGTTATTTCTGGTCGGGCAAGCATCACCGTTCCGTGAAGGGCATCAACCTCATCACGCTGTATTACACGGACACTGACGGGCAACATTTGCCTGTCAACTTCCGTGTCTACGACAAATCGGAGGGCAAGACCAAGAACGACTATTTCCGCGAGATGCTGGAAGAAGTCCTGGCCTGGGGGCTGGACCCCGCTTTCATGACCGGCGACAGTTGGTACAGCGGCGTAGACAACCTGAAGCGGGTGAAGAATCACCGGCTGAGTTGGCTGTTTGCCGTAGAAAGCAACCGTACAGTATCCGTGGAAAAAGGCCACTGGGTGCAAGTTCAAAAGCTGGATATCCCCGACGATGGCCTAGTCGTTTGGCTGAAGGACTTCGGCAACGTGAAACTGTTTCGGACCTGGCTGAAAGACCAGCCACGCCACTATGCAGTTTTCTTGCCCGATGATGGCCAGCTTGCTTGCTTTGACCGGAAAGCCTTCCTCGAACAACACGACAAACACTGGCATATCGAACAGTACCACCGCGCCATCAAGCAGGTCTGCAACATCGAGAATTTCCAAGTGCGCAGCAAGACCGCCATCAGGAATCACCTGTTTGCCGCCCTTTGTGGCTATGTCCAACTCCAGAAGCTCAGCGCCATGTCCTTGATAGACAACTGTTATAGCGTCCAACGCAATCTCTTCAATGAAGTCATTGCGGGATTCATCGGCACGTTGATGCCAACCATGGCGCATCTCAACCCAGAATTCCAGGCTGTCGTCAATGCGTAACTTCTATATAGTTAACCGGCACTGCTGAAAATGCCCCCAAAGCATCTGATTGATCTTGTTGTAAACCTCTCATGAGGCGTCCATTTTGTAGCCGAATCCTCGTACAGTCTTGAGGAGTTTTAAATCATGATCGTCATCGATTTTTCGTCGCAATTGGCGAATATAGACATCCACGACATTGGTCAATGGATCGGCGCTATAACCCCAGACTTGTTCCAGAATCCGGGTACGGCTCAGCACCTTGCCGGGCATGCGCATGAAGCATTCCAGCAAGGCAAATTCCTTCGGGGTTAGATCGATCAGCGCTTCTCCGCGCCTGACTTCGTGGGTCTCTCCGTTCAATACCAGGTCGGCTATCCGAAATTCTTTGACTTCCGGACTTGTTTCGCCGCCGCGCCGGCGCATCAGTGCCTCGATTCTGGCCAGCAGCTCCTCAAAGGCGAAGGGCTTGGTCATATAGTCATCGGCGCCGGAGCGCAGGCCGGACACCTTGTCCTGCACCGCATCCCTGGCCGTCAGCATCAGTATGGGCGTGTCGATACCCATACTCCGCAAGCGCTCGCAAACCTGCCGGCCATTGAGATCAGGCAGGCCGAGATCGAGTACGATGGCCTGGAAGCTACCCTCGGCACCCAAGCGCGATGGCCTCCCGCCCGCTGCGGGCGACTTCTACGGCATAGCCTTCCGCTTTCAGCCCGCGCTGAACAAAATCGGAAATGCGCTCATCGTCTTCCACTAGCAGAACTCTCATGTAGCCGATATTCATGTGATTATTGGGGTAAGTTATTGCTCATCTGACTGTCATCTTGCTCTGCCGAAATCAGCGGCAGTGTCACCGTGAATGTTGAGCCAGAGTTCTCTGTGCTGGTCACCGTAATGTGTCCGCCGTGCGCCTTCAAAATTGACTTGGCCATCGGCAAGCCCAGGCCAGTGCCGTCGACCTTGGAGCTTAAGGCATTCTGGCCGCGGAAGCGCCGTTCGAAAATACGCTCCAAATCCTGGGCGGGTATGCCAATGCCCTGATCGGTGAGACTAAAGCATGCCTCGTTTCCGTTCACCCGTAAGGTTACAGCGATGTGCCCGCCAGGGTTAGAATACCGGCAGGCATTGTCGCCCAGAATGAACAGTACCTGTCGAAGCCGCTGTTTGTCGCCGCGCACTCGCACGGCTTCGACTGGAGCATCCAGGGAAACCGAAATCGAGTTTTCTTTGGCCATCAGCTGAAAATCCTCGGCGGCGCTGGCCACGAGTTCGCACAGGTTCAAACTATCACCATTCAAATTGCAGGTTGGCGGTTTCAGTGCGGGCCAGAAACATAAGATCATTGACGTATGTTCCCAGTTGCATCGACAGTTCGACGATGCGCTGCAGGGCGTCTTTATACTCCTCGGCAGCGCATTCCTGTCCGCGCAGGGTGACTTCGGCCTCACCGCGAATGACAGTAATCGGGGTGCGTAGCTCATGGCTGATATCGGCTAAAAACTCGCGGCGTGCGCTGTCCATGCGTGTCAATTCTTCATTTAAGTGATTAAGTTCGAAAGTACGTTCGGCCACCCTTTTTTCCAGCACGGTGCGCGCCTCGCGGAGTTTGTCGTGCTGAACTTCCAGTTCCTGCGCCATTTGATTGAAGTGGCTGGCGAGATAGGCGAACTCGTCGCGGGTGTCCAGCGCAATGCGATAATCCAAATTACCGGAGGCAATTTCGTCGGTACCCTTCATCAAGGCCTCGATAGGTTTCCTAAAGCCGCGAAGCAGCAATACTCCAAAGGTGAAGCTAAACATCGCCGCTATCAATGACGCCAGGATGGCGATCCATCGGGACTGAGTCACCAAATCCCTCAGTGCCTGCTTGGCTTTTCCGGCCTTTTCGCGCTCAGCGTTGATGGCGGCATCGATCAGCGGCTGGAATTTTCCGTCGATTTCTTCTTCGGAGAATTTCGAAAGCGCTTGCATCGCCATTTCGAGCTTGCCTTGCTGGCGCAGACGCTCGACTTCGCCGAACCGGTACTCGCTGGCATCCAGGAAGGCGGTAAAATGGGCAACTCTTTCCAGTTCGGCGGGTTTATCCGGCCAATCATCAGGTTGACTCCCTTTGGCTGGCGTTTTTACGGCAGTGGTTCTAAGCGCCTGCATGGCCTCGTAGAGACGATGTTTGGATGATTCGACGCCGGCATCTGCAGATGGGTTGTCCGTTATCAGCCTGTCCATACGCTGCTTGAAATGGCGGTAGGCTTCCTGGGACAAACGCTCATAGCGATCGAAAGCCTCATACGCCGTCTGGCTGCGTTGAAAATACAGGGCCCCCTGGTTTGCCCCCCAGTACAGTGCCATTCCTAAAAACAAGACAAAACCGAAGGAAACAACAATGACAACTGCCAAACGGAAACGAAACATGAATTTTAATTGGCGTCGCCGCTCTCATCCAGGGCTTTTTCCATGCTCCGAATAGCTTCCAGTTTTTCTCGTAGCAGACGGTTTTCATCCTGCTTTGATCCCTTTGCCTCTTTCGATTCAATTACCGGTTCAGGTTGTGCGGTTTTAGATTTGCGCACCAGGGTGTGCCGGTTTTTCTTGAGCCATTGTTCATACGTTTTAAGGTTTCCGTGTGAATGGCAACAAGTCTCTGCAGTCGTTCATCGTAAAAATTTCCTGGAGGCAGGGAGGCTACCGCGTTCAAAATTCTGGGGATCTCACCGCAAGAATCGGAAAGCAGGCGGCCCACCATCAGGTGTAATTGAATTCCCCCTCCGGGTGAGTTTTTTTGGCGTTTCAGTAATATGTTACAGACCTCGGCGCGTGACGAGGATGATATTTTGGCCATGTTGGCTCCGAAAGCCAGCAGTTCGTCAAAGTCTGATTGTGAATAGGGATCGTTATAAGGGTTTGAATAGTTGTTCCAGCCGGGATTGTACTGGGCGCAGCCGGAAACAGCAAAGACTTAGCGCCAGGCTGGTGTTACGAATAAAAAATAGTGACGGCATAATAAATATTTCTTTCCCCTATTGTTCAGGACTCTGTGCTTAGCGGTATTTGAACGCGGATGCGGGCCCCGGGTTGATCTTGTCTTGGATCAATTATCTCGACCTTACCCTGGTGGTTGGCAACATATTCTTTGACAATAGCCAGCCCCAATCCAGGGCCTTCAACACACTCGTCAAAGGGAGCGGCCTTGCCACGGAAAAAGGGTTCGAATACATGCGCACGTTCATTGGGTTCAATGCCCGGCCCTTCATCTTCGACTTCCAATTCCATCTGCGCGCCCGAATCGCGCAGCATGATACGTATTTCGCCACCCGCAGGTGAATATTTCACCGCGTTCGACAGTAACTGTTCGATAATGTTTCGCAGCTGTTCGTGGATTCCGGAAATCTCGATTGGCCTGACCAGCTTTTTCAGGGTAATCGATTTAGCCTGGAGAGGCGTTTGAAAATCCTCGATGACCGATTCGAGCAGGTCTTTCATATTGATCGTTATCTTGCGGTTTATTTCCGGCTTCGAGTTGATTTGACTATAACGAACCAACTCCTCGGAAACTGTTTTCAGCTTTTCAACATGGGCGCTCAGGTTTCGTGCGACGTCCTGCCGGGGACTGTTCAGAAGCTCATCAGACTCGCTTATCAGCAGCTCCACGCCTTCGCGGAGACTCTGCAGCGGCACATCAATCTCGCGGGCCACGTTGTGCATGAACTGCTGTTTCGAAACCTCCAGTTCCATCAAATGCGTGCGCAGCCATTCCAGTAAATTGCCCAGATAGCGCAGATCCGCAGGGCCTGTCACGGCTATTGGCTGTTCGAGTTCTCCCGATCCCAGCCGGCGAATGGCGGCATCCAGTTGCCGCATGGAACGTGACAGAATGGCCAGCAATGCCACGATGAAGATAAACGAGATGAGCAACAACACCGCGCCCTTGATCAACAGTCCCTGTTCCAGCGATTCCGACTGATGGCGCAATTCACTGAATTCATGATCGACATGACTTTCGAATTCGCGCGAAAGGGTGTTAGAAGATTCGCGCAGCCCCTGAAATGCTTCATCGACCGGCAAGCCAAGAGTATTCTCCGTGGCCGAGCCGATGATCTGTTGATAAATCAGGTTTTCCTTTTCCGATAATTCGTTGACCAGCAGGGCGATTTTGTTGTCGACATTGAGTTTTAGTAAATCACTCAAGGCTTGTTTGAACGACGCTCGCGCTGTTTCATAGGATTCTCGTTCATACGGTTGACGCAGGGCGGGGTCTGACAACAGCACGAACAGCCGGGCTTTACGCTCGATATCGGAAGCCTTTTGCAAGACCAGGCGTATGGTTTTGGTTTGTTCGAAGACCTGAGAATTGATGGTTCTGCCCAGTGCCGAGGTCTCGCGCATACCAAAAGCCGCGTACATGACGGCCAAGAACAGCGGAATAACGGCGATCACAAAGCCCAGAATGATCAGGGATTTTAATGACAGGATATTTTTGAAACTGATCCGGCTGAAAAAAACATTGAATCGTTCGCAGACTATTGACCAAACTCTCGGCCAAAGTTTCGATAAATCCAGTTTTCTAAAAAAATTCAGAACCAAGTCGGTAATACGCTCTTTCATTGATTTCCGTGTTTAATCGTCAAAAGTAATCCTGTCTCCAATAATCCATACGAAATGCCGTGCTGGATGTGAATCTGTTTATGGCATCGAAAAACCCGACGCACATCCGGCAGATTTGCTGGCTAGCTCGACTTAAAAGCCGCTATTATACACACTTCGTCTTGCATCGCTCGCCCACTTACGAGCGCATCACCTACCCATTCCAGGTTTTAAAAGCCATGAAGCCATTGACCTTATTGATTCTCACCGCAAAGGCAGCGCTGCTCGCGCTGGCCGGCGCGTTCGTTGTTCACGCCGGCGTAACCGCGGGATTGCCAGTACAAGGCACCGCCGAGAGGCCTGCGCTGCTGCTTGATCTGGGCAGCGATCCGGCGTCGGTCAGCGTTGACGATAAGGCCACGCGAGTGTTTAGCGGAGAACTCTCCGCCCATGAAGGCGACACTTCGACACAGACCGACAAAGATGAAATCAGCTCCTTGCATCCCGGCTTCGGCAGCTGGAAAGTCAGTTTCCGTTTCAAACTGACTCCAGGTTTTCCCGCCAAATCGTACACTTTTTGGGCTCGCTGGCGGCAAGGTGGAGATCCCAATGTCTGTGTGCAGACTTTCGAAGTTTGGGCCGGGCCTGATTCATCCAGGCTGGAGCTGCGTGGTACCTTGTCCATGAAGCCCAAGGGTTGGGAGTATGCCTGGATAGCTGCCGAGTCGCCGGTCAATTTAAAGGCTGATGACGCAGTTATTGAGGTACGGAATAGCGGAGCGGGGCATGATGCCAAAGTTTTCGACGCTTTTCTGCTCGCGCCACCATTGGCTGCGTTGCCGGCAACCGGCACTGCAGACAAACCACTGGTGCTGCTGGAATTGGGCAAGGCGCCGGTTTTAGCCTCAGCCGAAAACGATGGCAGCCTGCAAGTCCAGGTCGGTACAGCGGCCGCTGGCCCGGCGCCGAATCGGTATTGACCGAAAAAGACGAGGTTCAGATATTTCACCAGGGTTTCGGGAGCTGGGACGCCATGTTTCGTTTCGAACTCAATCCGGCACTTGCGCCCGGACAATACCGTATCTATGCCCGCTACAAAAGTGGAGGCGAGGTGTCTCAGGTCGCTCAAAATTTCACGGTCAAGGCCGGGGCGCAGCCTGAACAGCTGGCAGCTCGCGGCGGCTTCACTTTGACCAACACTACGCCATGGGAGTATCAATGGCTGCAAGCCGAAACCACAGTTAGCGTGTTGCCAGGCGATCGCTGGCTGGAAATCAACAACACCGGCAAGGCTGATGGCGCCAAGGTCTTTGATGCTTTTTTACTGAAGCTGGAGACGCCGCTGGGCGACGTGATGGATGCCGAACAGGCCCAGGCTGCGCCTACACCACTTAAGGCAGGCGTTCCGGAAGCCTGGCTGGTCGGAGGTTTGCAGGACGGCTTGGCGGGCGTTTCAATGGTCGGGCTGGATAGTGAAGCCGTGTTGCGGCCGAATCCAGGCCAGCCCTACCTCAGTCTGCAAATGATGGGCGGGGAAATGCGCACCTGGCGTGTCGCGACTACGCAAGCCAGCGGCAGCGCAGACATCGAGGCCAGCACCCAACACAGCTACGGCTGGTCGCGCGGAAGCGGCTATGCGCATCTTTACCTGCATGCCGATCAAGCCACCCAGGCCCTGCTGCATCTGCAACAATCGGGCATCAGAACCTTCGGCTGGCTGGATGGCCAGCCTTTACAATTGGCTAACGACCCGAAGCCGCCAGCCGGATTCTCGTCTTCCTTGGCGCATTTAAAAATTGTACTACACGGCCTGACCACAGAGGGACTGGTAGCAAAAGCGTTGCCGGAGCAGACTGAAGCGCTCGCAAGTCGCCACGCTGAATCTATCGCCAGGCTGGCACAGCCTGCTGATTAAACTGGTCATGCAGCATGATCAGGGGCAACGATTTTTCTTCTCAGGCCAATTTACCGATCCAGCTGGCCGGCCGTTGGATTCGATCACTACACAGTTGAGCGATCCTATAGCCGATCTTGCGCTCAACAGCATCGCAGCCAAGTTGCGGCCGGTGATTTTCGTCGATGCGCCGGCCAATCTGCCGCATCCTGGCGATGACTTAAAGCTAAAAGTGGATATGCGCTGGCATCCGATTTTGGAAGAAACCAGCTTGCCTGCACCCTTGCCAAGCTTCCAGGCCAAACTGCATCTGCGTTTGGTCGACTACAGCGGCAACCAGGTTGCGGTGAAGGAACTCAGCGCTGAGTTCCCCGGCCAAGTCGAAGTGGATTTGGGCAAGGTTGCCGAGTCTGGCTATTACGCGGTGTACCCGTCCTTGTATACAACTGACGGCAAGCTGATCATGCAGTATCCCGCTGATGGCTTCTCGGTAGTGCGCGGAGCCGCCGAGCAAAAGCAACGACTGGATAAGAAAAAACTCTGGAACAACAACTATTACGCCATGGCCGACGGCGACAAAAGTTTTATGCAGGAAGGCGGCTATTTCGCATTGGCTGGAACGGATGGGGATATATAAAAGCTACGGCAGCTATCCTGGTTTCGATCTGCAGTACCGGCCACAGTGGGAGCAGGCAAAGCAACGTGGACTGATCTTCTTTGCCGACTCTTCGGGCGATAGTTCCTGGCTCAACGATAATCCTGCAGACGGTCAAAAATTCATCAACACGGCCGCAGAATTTACCCGCTTCTTCAAATCGACCAACGAAATCGATATTCGCGGCGAACCGGAATGGCAAAAGCTTCGCGACCCTGCGCATTGGGTAGAGCGTGCCAAGTGGGAATATGAACAGGCGCACAAAGCCCGCAGCGACGCCCATTACGTCGGCGGCAGTCTCGTGCGGCCGGGTGAAGGCGACTGGTTCAAACAGGTCTTGCAGCTGGGCTTGGATCGCTATCAGGATGCCTGGGACGTCCACGCCTATCCGCAACACCCGCCGCGTTTCGACGGCCCCATCGGCAATGGCTCAAGTGAAGATGAGCGCGGCGTGCTGGCCACATACGCCAGCCTGGGCAGACAAAACACCTTGCCGTTCTGGCTGGGCGAGACCGGCGCCAAGGCCATGCATGGCTTGACCGGACGCCGCTGGCAGGCTGAGCAGGTCGCCAAGATGATCGCCTGGGTCAACAGCCGCAGCGACTACCTGGGACTGGCTTTCTGCATAGGTCACGAATACGACTTGGCTTATGGCAGGATTTGGGACTACTCGATGGGCCACAAGCCCGGCGAGGCGGCGCTATATACCGCGGGCGCCTTGATAGACGGCTTGCCTTACCAAGCCTTCGACGCCAAGGACGCCAATATTCAGGCGGCTTACTTCGGCGAAACCTTGATGATTTGGCGGACTGATGAGGTGACCAGCCCTTGGCGGCTGCAGCTTGATCCAAGCAAAGCCTGGCTGCTGGTGGATGTGGTGGGACATAGCCAGGAACTGACGGTTGACGCATCCGGAATAGCGAACATCGCCATCTCCGCCAGTCCTGTTTATGTGCTTGCGCGCTCCGCCTATGACCGGTTGACCAGACGTTAAAGTCGGCCATTTTGGGAATTAGAGGGTTTGAGGCGCAGTGGAACGGAAAATCTACTTAGTGAATCATAGCGTTCGCCCCCCATTACTTATTTGGCAGGTTGCGCCGGCATATCGGATACGCAGCAACGCGCTGTAAGCGGAGGTTTGGGCTTTACTGTAGGCGAAGTGTTAATCAATGCGATCTCAGGAAATGCCGGCATGGAGGGCTATATCCGGTGCAGCCGGCGGTACCACCACGGGCGGGTTTTTGTATGGCTAGCACAAAGAAGCCGAACAGCGGGCCTATCATCAAGGGCAAAGGGATGACCAACAATCGCCGGGTTAACCTTAAAAATGAGGGCGGGTTGGCAACTATTGACTAAGGTGGAACTATTTAGACACCGCCAGACGAAAGGGGCGGAAACAGGTAGATTCGCTCTATGGGACCAGGTCGCCAGCTTTCTACTCAATCCGCTCTTCCACTAACCCCGTTTTTCCAAGAATGAACTTCACTAAAAACCACCAATCAATCGAGTCTAATATTATTTATTTCCAAAAAAGCATGTGTCCACCCTGCCGGACTAAACGGCATTTTAAATTGGTAACGTAGGCATGAACAACATGCACCGAAGATAACGTAGGTTGAACCCAAACAGATATAATTCAGACATGCAATACCGCCGTGATTATACCCATGGCGCGACGTATTTTTTTACCGCCGTAACGTTTCGTCGCATGCAGTTATTTAACCATCCGGTAACGATTGCCGCATTACGCACCGCATTCCGTGAAGAGATGGCGCGTCGGCCGTTTACCATCGATGCCATCGTCATTATGCCGGACCATATCCATGCCATTTGGACATTACCGCCTGGGGATGCCGATTATTCGATGTGTTGGCGCAATATTAAACGCGCATTCACCGTAACCATAACGTCCCTACGTATTTAACAGTCGGCGCCATAAGAAGGAACAGGCCATATGGCAACGGCGTTTCTGGGAACATCGAGTCCGGGATGAACGGGATTTTGCCCACCACATTGATTACATTCATTACAATCCCGTCAAACATGGTTATGTTGCAAGACCGATTGATTGGATATACAGCAGCATCCATCGATATATCCGCCAGGGAATTTTACCGGCCGATTGGGGTGCGGGGGACATACCATTCCCCGAAGGAATCGGCCACGAGTGAGCAGTTTTAAGGTAAATTACGGTTTAAGACAGGTCGTGGTTCAGGGCAGATTGTGGTTTGGGATCGGGTCGAGGTAACGGGATTGCGCCCGTCACCTCTCCCACACCACCGGCAATGCGGTTTTCCGCAACGGCGGTTGAATCCGGCAGCTTATGCTGTCGAGAGTTCCGATGGTGCATATAATCCATAGCGTCTTAACGTGGCATTGCTCAGGACGGTATGTAGAACCGGGCTACTCGCTATTCGCCATGCGCCGCGTGAACTGCTCGCCACTTTTAGATGATGTGGTTTTGCCCTTAATCTGCGCAAGGCGTTAAGTCGCCCTTTCTTGTTATGCCAGCGCTGCCAGAAACATTTACGCATGTGGCGGCGTGTCCAACCAGCGAGTTGTTCGATATTCCAACGCTTGCTTGCCAGTTTGAAGTAGCTCCACCAACCGATGCTGTATTCCCGCCATTGCTCAACCAGCTGTTTGCTGGTCACACTTTGCCTTGCATTCCAGAGACTACGAACGTTAGCTTTGTAACCCTGGATAGCTTTTGGGGCAATAGCGATTTCGCCGTCTTCGGTGATCTGAAAACTCAGAAACTGCCGCTCCCACGGCCGGCCTGTACCACTTTTATCTTGATTAACGCTAAGTTTTAAATGCTTTGCGATCCATGCTGTCAGACTTTCCAAGACCCTTTTGGCGCTACGTTCGCTGCTGACGTAGATGGTTATATCATCTGCGTAGCGGCAGAAACTGAGTTCTCGCTTTTCCAGTTCTTTGTCCAGTTTATCTAAATATATGTTCGCCAGTAGAGGGCTGATTACGCCATAGACACAAAAGAGAACTTTGAGTTTGAGCGGCAAATTTCATTCTGCCGATCAAATTCATTGATTGACATGAGACGTAAAAGGTAATAAATATATGTCTCATGACGCGATCCTCAAACACCGACAAAACTCACCGTCTGAATGCCGCATTCGACTTGCTGGCGAAGGGTTATACCTTAGCCGAAGCAGCCGAAATATTGGCCCAACAGTTTGGTTTATCACGCCGACAAGCTTACCGATACCTTCAGGATGCTCAGGAAATCGATGCGCCAGTCTTGGTCGCTTCACCCTCTATCCCAATCACGATCAAAATACCTGCGGATGTTGTGAGCCGGCTTCGGTCGTATGCACAAACCAGCGGTATGACGATAGGCGAGATCGTGGCGCAGGCCATCGTCAGTTTTCTCGACAAGCTGCACCGCCATGGCTAATCGCTCCTGGCGAAGTCATGATATTGAGTTGGAATATGCTTTTGATCGTCTGCAAGCCACCAAGCTGGAGCAAGTATTTGCCATTCTGGTTCCTAACCGGGAACGCCGTATTGATGAATCCACAGGACTAAAAGGGGAAAGCCATGAAAACAGCCGCCATTTATGCCCGCGTCTCTTCGGATCAGCAGAAGGAGGAGAAGACCATAGCCAGTCAGACGGCGGCGCTGATAGAGTTTGCCCGCCAAGAAAATTACCAAGTACCGGATGAATGGATTTTCGAAGATGAAGGTTATAGTGGAGCCAATTTAATCAGGCCAGGGCTTGAGCGAATCCGGGATTTAGCGGCAGAAGGTCAAATTCAATCGGTTCTGGCGCTATCCCCAGATCGGTTGAGCCGGAAATATGCCTATCAGGTCTTGCTGACTGAAGAATTAGCCCGTCATGGCGTCGAGATGGTGTTCATCAAAGCGCCGCACTCAGGTACCCCGGAAGATCAATTGCTGTTACAGTTTCAGGGTATGATTGCCGAATACGAGCGGGCACAAATTTTGGAACGCTCACGACGTGGCAAGCGGCATCGGGCAAAACAAGGTGAAGTCAGCGTATTGAGTGGCGCGCCCTATGGTTATCGATATATCCGCAAAACCGATGAATCGGCAGCCTACTATGAAATTATCGAAAGCGAAGCGGATGTCGTGCGCAAAATCTTCAATCTGTATGCGGTGGAAGGACTGAGTATTGGCGCGATTACTCGCCAGTTGACCGAGTTAGGCGTGCCCACCCGGAAACAAAAGCCCCGCTGGGAGCGTTCTGTGATCTGGGCGATCCTGCGTAATCCGGCCTACCAAGGCCGCGCCTGTTTTGGCAAAACCGCTATAACGGCACGTCAACGCATTACCCGACCACTGCGGTTGCGCGGCGGCATATCATCTCGTAATAGTGCTAACCATGAACGACCACATAGCGAATGGATAGAAATTCCGGTACCCGCTTTGGTTAGTGAGGAAACCTTCGCCTTGGCTCAGGAAAAACTGATCTATAACAAACAGCAAGGGCCACGACGTACCATTGAACCCAGTATTCTCCAAGGTCTGGTGCATTGTCGCCAGTGTAGCTACGCCCTCTATCGAAATTCGTCACGGACATCGGCACATAAAATTTACTACTACCGTTGTACAGGTTCTGACGCTTATCGCCATGGAGGAAAAGCCCTCTGTGATGAAAAACCCATTCGCCAGGATTTACTAGATCAACTGGTTTGGAACGAAATTCTGCACCTACTGGAGAGCCCGACACTGATTCAAAACGAGTTGAATCGCCGACTGGAAGCCGCCCAAGATTCCAGCCCAACCAAACGCCGACTGGAAACGCTGAACCGTGATTTAATTCGCGTACGCAAAAGTATGGAGAGATTACTCACAGCCTATCAGGAAGAGTTGCTCTCGATTGATGAACTTCGTATCAGAATGCCGCCATTACGACAACGAGAACAAGCTATGCAGGCAGAGCTCCAGGCAATTACACACCAAACGGCAGATCGGGCGGCCTATTTACGCTTAGCCGAAACCCTCACTGCATTTCTGGAGCGCTTGCGCTCAAATGCCGATACCCTCGACATTGGTCAGCGCCAAAAGATCATGAGGCTGCTGGTCAAAGAGGTCATTGTGGGAAAAGATTTGATTACGATCAAGCATTCGATTCCGGTACAGGCTACGCCGGCAGTCGGCAATCCGAAAACATCTAAATCGCCTACTCAGCAAGATACGGCACAGAGCGATAAAAGTTATCTTTTGTGTAAGGGGAGTGAGCGGGCTACCCTGTGGGGTTCCTTTATCACGGCGCTCGACTTTGCCATTTATCATGATGCCTGTTTTCAAATAGCGTCTAATCAGATCCAACAGCTGTTTGTCTTCGATTTTCCGGCTGAGTTGATGCAGCAATATGTCATGATTGACTTCGTCAAAGAACGCGCTGATGTCTATATCGACTACCCAGCTTTTCCCCTCCCGAACATAGGATCGAGCCATCAACACAGCCTGCTGCGCACTGTGTCCGGCTCGGTAGCCGTAACTGTGCGGACTAAACCCTCTATCGAATTTATCCGTTACGATTTGTTGCACCGCCTGTTGGATAATACGGTCTTGTACCGTAGGAATTCCCAACAGCCGCTCCCCGCCATTGGCTTTGGCTATTTTCATACCCATCAGCGGCGTTGGAACGTAAGCGCCTGTTCTTAACTTTGCTTCGATTTCAGGCAGGTGTTGTTGCCAATGCTGCTCTGTCTCTGCAATACTTTTCCCGTCTATCCCCGCACAGCCTTTGTTGCGTCTTACCGCCTCTTGGGCATATTGCAGGTTTAGTGGATGAAGTATTGCATCCATCAAACACTCTTCTGTCATTTCCTTTCTCCTTTTACCGCTAACCTTAGCTTGCATCCCGCGCGTCTTTGTCCACAAGGAATCCACCTTGTTTCTTGTTCACCGCCAAGGGGGTAGTTTGCCGCACCGCGGCTACGCCCGCTTGTTTCAAAATACTGTTCGCGTCCGGTTAACCTCGTTTGGATTAATGATCTTGATTCTTCGGCCCTTCGCTCCACCCCCGTTACAGGGACTTCCTCACTACTACGGCCTCTGCTGACTTCTCCAGCACTCTCATGCCGGAGATCTCCCCGGGAAAGGTCCTAAAACTTTCTGCCCGTGCCGCCAAGCTCTACTTGATGTGTCATTCGGTAACCGTTGGATTTCGTGTTTCCTAGCACACTCATCGCCCACACCCTGCCTCGCTGCTTGTTCGTGTTCCTACGGTCGTGCATTTGCTACGCGCTTCTTTCAGGCTGACCTCGCGGTTTCCCCCTTGCGTTTCGCTACGGTTGTCGTTACTACTTCCGGTTATCTCCTTTCAGATAACAAGTTTTAGCCCATGCCGGGCACACTAGGTTGGGTTGACGCCAGTCAACCCAACAAAAAGCGGTCGGATGATGTTGGGTTGCCAAACAGGTAACTTCTCATTAATCGCAGGTAGCACCTAAAAATTAAGTTAAAATAGTCGCATGGATTCACTTAAGCCACAATTACCCAAAATCAGTAACGAAGAGCGCACACCGCTAGTCGATGGGCTGCTGGAATTGCTTGCGTGGCAGCAAATACAGATAGACAAACTGGAGCAAGAAATACTTAAGCTCAAGGGCGAAACCACTAAACCCAAAATAAAACCCAGCAAAATGGACGGGGACTCGGCCGAAGACGGTGATGAGAACAGCGATGATGGCGACAAGTCTAAAAAGAACAAAGGGCCGAAACGCAGTAAAACTGATCATCTTAAGATTGATGCCACGTTCGACATCCACCCCGATACTATTCCAGAAGGCTCAACTTTTAAGGGTTATCGGGACGTGGTCATTCAAAATATTAAATTTGAGACCTTCAATACCTGCTATCGCTTAGCCCAATACCAAACAGCAGATGGCAGTTATGTGTCAGGACAGCTACCCGACGGGCTTAACGGCTGCCACTTTGGCAACCACTTGATCAGTTTCATCCTCTATCAATACCATCATCAACATGTCACCCAACCGCTGCTGTTGAAACAATTGCAGGACTTGGGGGTTGAACTATCCAGCGGCCGGTTAAGCCAGTTTATCACCGATGGCTTGGATCTGTTCCATGATGAAAAAGACCAATTACTACAAGCCGGATTGTCCGTCTCGCAGTATATACATACCGATGACACCGGAGCGCGCCATGATGGCAAAAACGGCTATTGCACACATATCGGCAATGAGCTGTTTGCCTGGTTTAGTAGCACGGAAAGCAAAAGCCGCATTAACTTCCTCAGCTGTTTAGGCCAAGGCAGCAACCATTTCTATGTGCTGAATACCGGCGCCTTCGCGTATATGGAACAACAAAAACTGCCGCCTATTCTGTTAGCGCGTCTTGAGCTTGAATTTCAGGGTGAAGCGTTGTGTAGCCTTCCGCTAGCCGATCCTGTAGATAAGGTGGTACGTATCGAAACCGCTCTCGATTGGGAGAAATGGCTGAATCAGCAGGGCATCAAAACCAAGCGGCATCGGCGAATTATCACCGAAGGCGCTTTAATGGGGGGCCTATTAGCTCAAGGCATTCCCGTTACCCTCAGCATTGTCAGCGATGATGCCGGACAGTTTAATGTCTTTGACCATGCGTTGTGTTGGATTCATGCCGAACGCATCATCAATCGTCTCATTCCCTTAAATGCTGAGCATGTTAAAGCCGTTGATAACACACGCGAACAACTCTGGCAGATTTACCGAGATCTGAAAGCCTACAAACTTGAGCCAACGGCAATCCAGGCTGAAGATATCAAATCCCGATTTAAAACGATGTGCGGCGCCAAAACGGCATACGTAACACTGAATCTTGCCCTACAGCGGATGGGCAACAATCAACACGAATTACTTCGGGTTCTCGACAAACCTTATTTACCACTCCACAACAACCTGAGCGAACGCGATATTCGGGATTACGTTAAAAAACGAAAAATAAGCGGTAGCACGCGCAGCGAGGCAGGACGAAGATGTCGCGATACCTTTGCCAGCTTAAAAAAGACATGCCTAAAGCACAAGATTTCGTTTTGGCATTATCTTAAGGATAGGTTGTGTGGCGAAAGCAATATTCCACCGTTATCTGATTTGATTCGGGCTGCGGCTACCTGTGGGTAATGAGAAGTTACTTATTTGAATTTCAACGCATTGATTCTAATAATAAATAACTTTAAGGTAGCATTATTAGGGTCAGACTCGATTAATTCTTTTTTTTTGTATCAAAAAGTAACTAAAGCAGGTTAAAAAGCGACATCATCCGGTCTGCCATATTTATCCGACAGCTGTAACAAAACAAATACCGCGCCGGCGCCACCGTCTTTGGGTGGTGCCGAGCAAAAGGCCTGCACGTCTTTATGCTGTCTTAGCCACAAGTTGAGGTTGTTTTTTAGAATGGGGTGGTTGTCCGGCGAGCGATAACCTTTGCCGTGGATGATATGCACACATCGGCAGCCATCTACAACACACGCATGCAGGAAATTCAGTAACTGTCGCCTGGCTTCGTTGCTGTTTAAACCATGCAGATCAATTTCCGCATCCAGCCCAAAATGACCGCGACGCAGTTTTTTCAAAATGTTTTTTTGTAGGCCGGGCGACAAAAAGCCCAGCGTGTCTTCCTGGCTGACTTTTTCAATATCTGGTTCAAACGGTTCAAGCAAATGCTCTTCCAAATTGACGCCGGGTGTTTTAGGAAAAGGCCGGGGTTTTATTTCAGCAGTAAACAAAACCTTATCGCTTTTTACAGTGCGCACTTTGCCGATTGATTGTCTGAATAAGTCTTTGTCTTCAGAACTTAGGATTTTTTTTGTCACGAAAGCTGATTTTGTCAGGTATTGTTGCTAATATTATTGATTTTATAGCTTATTCAGGTTTACGGCGACCGCTAATGCACATTTTGTTGAGTAATGATGATGGCTACCTGGCCGAAGGGCTTTGTGCATTAGCGAAGGCGTTGGCTGAACATGCCGATATATCAGTAGTTGCCCCGGACAAAAACCGCAGTGCGGCGAGCAATTCTTTAACACTGGAAATGCCGCTGCGTGCGCATAGAGCGGATAATGGCTTTATTAAAGTGGATGGCACACCCACGGATTGTGTGCATTTGGCGATAACTGGTTTGCTGGAACAGGAACCCGATATGGTTTTCGCAGGGATTAATCATGGTTCAAATCTGGGTGATGACGTCATTTATTCCGGCACGGTTGCGGCAGCCACCGAGGGCCGGTTCCTGGGTCTTCCCGCCGTTGCTATTTCTTTGGCGGCCAGTAATCCCAAACATTTTGCAACCGCAGCGCATGTGGCAGTCACGCTGCTGCAGCAGTTGGCTAAAAATCCCTTACCGCACGATACCTTGCTTAATGTCAATGTGCCGGATGTCGCTATTGCCGACTTAAAAGGCTACCAGGCAACCCGCTTGGGACAGCGTCATAAAGCAGAACCTGTGATCAAGAGCAAGGATCCACGCGGACAACGCATTTACTGGGTAGGGCCGCCCGGTGCAGAGCAGGATGCCGGCCCCGGAACCGATTTTTATGCTATCAATGCGGGATTTGTTTCGGTTACGCCGTTGCAATTGGATTTAACCTGGTATGAACGGATTAATGTATTGAAGGCATGGCTGCCTAAGGAGAATGTTTTATGATCGCAAGCCTGCAAGGTATAGGCATGACTTCACGGCGGACAAGAGAGCGCATGATTAATCGCTTGTCGGAGCAGGGCATCACCAGCAATAAGATTTTGGATGTCATGCGTGATACACCAAGACATATTTTTGTCGATGAAGCGTTGGCAAGCCGGGCTTATGAAGATACGGCACTGCCGATTGGTTACAACCAAACCATTTCCCAGCCCTATACCGTCGCAAAAATGACGGAAGTGCTGCTGGAGCATGGCCGTTTAGGCAAAGTGCTGGAAATTGGTACCGGCTGCGGTTATCAGACCGCTATTCTGGCGCAACTGGTCGATCATGTTTATTCAGTGGAAAGAATTTTGCCCTTGCAGAAAAATGCAAAAACCCATTTATGGGACTTGAAAATCAAAAATGTCAGCTTTTCTACACAGTGACGGCGGCTGGGGCTGGCCGGATTATGCGCCTTACGATGGCATTCTGGTGACGGCTGCACCGGTTGAAGTTCCCGAAATGCTGTTGCAGCAAATGGCGCTTGGCGGGATTATGGTAATTCCGATTGGTAGAGGCGGCAGACAAGAATTGCAGCGCATCATCCGCACCGAAAACGGTTATGAAGTTGAAGAATTGGAACCGGTGAGTTTTGTACCGTTTTTATCAGGAAGAGAGTAAATATGTTTCAAAAACTTTACGATAGAGTGTTGTTGTGGTCCAAGCACAGGCACGCAGTTATATATTTGTGTATCGTCAGCTTTGCGGAATCATCATTTTTTCCGATCCCCCCGGATGTGATGCTCGCCCCTATGGCTTTATCCCAGCCCGATAAAGCTCTGCGCTTTGCTGCATTTACTACTATCGCATCGGTTATTGGCGGTATTTTCGGTTACTTGATCGGTTTTTTGATGTTCGACAGCATTGCGCCGTGGTTGCAGACTACGCATTATTGGGAAAGTTATTTGTTGGCCAAACGCTGGTTTGAGGAATGGGGTTTTTGGGCCATTTTTGTTGCCGGTTTCTCCCCCATCCCTTATAAAGTTTTTACCATTGCCGCAGGTACATTGAACATGGCGTTTCTGCCTTTTGTTGTAGCTTCTGCGATTGGCAGGGGAGCACGTTTTTTTCTGGTGGCCATGCTCTTGGCTGCGGGCGGTGAAAAATTGCAATCGAAATTGCGTGACTATATGGACCGGCTGGGCTGGGCTACTGTTGCTTTGGTAGTTGTTGGCGGCATCGTTTATAAATATCTGCTCTGATTCAGTGAGTTTTTTTATCAATGAGCTGAGAAACACTTGTATAATACGCCTTATTGTCAAGTCATCTGACCTTCATGCAAAAACAAAAAAATCAAGACCCTGTCATTCATCAGGATAAACCCGTACAACCGGCGAACGCTACAGAATCATCGCCATCCCAGGCTGTTGAAGAACTCGGTGGCTTCAAAGGGCCGGAGCCGACCCGCTTTGGCGACTGGGAAAAGCACGGCCGATGTATCGACTTTTAAAACTATTCACAATCAATAACGACATTGCATCCCTTGATCATCTGGAGTGCCTGGAGGGTCAGATTATTGGTTCTCGGGCGTGCTCCCGCATTACCCTGCTACTAGGTCCTCTATGGCCTTATGCAATATATGAATTCACACGTAACCAGGTGGGATGACGGCTATCAAAAACCGTTGTTGATGAACAAGGACTATTAACTAATTATGCAGATCTGCATATAGGAAAAAATATGGCAAATAATACTAACAGACCGCTTTCCCCTCATTTACAAGTCTACAGACTCCCCTTGACCGGCATTATTTCCATTACGCATCGCATGACCGGTGTCATGCTGTCGATGGGGCTGGTTTTATTTGTGTACGTGCTGTTCGCCATCGCGGCAGGGCAGGATACCTACGATGCCATGCAGGCATTTATGTCGTTTTGGCTGTTCAAACTGGTGTACTGGGGCTTCATCTATGCCTTGTTTTTCCATTTATGTCACGGCATTCGCCATTTGATTTGGGATGTCGGCGCTTCGTTTGACAACGCTACCCTCGATAAATTCGCCGTCTACGAGCTGATAGCGTCACTCGCACTGACACTGATTACCTTCATTATTTTCTAAGGAGCTGTTATGGATTCCAAAGCATTGCTCGACAAATTGGATAAATTATCCGAATTGCTCTGCGTAGATAGAGCCAGCCGCCATTGGTGGTATCAGCGGATGACGGCTGTGGCACTGGTGCCTTTATCGTTTTGGCTGATCGTTTTGCTGGATAAGGCGCTTAATGCTCCCTATGCCGACACCCTGGCCTGGCTGTCGTCGCCTCTTAACGCTATCGTCATTCTGGCCTGGACTTTGGCGGTCATTTACCATGCCGCGCTCGGCGTACAAGTGGTGCTGGAAGATTATGTCTCCACCATTGCCATTAGAGAAAAATCCATTTGGGCAACCAATCTGATTTTTATTGTTTTAGGACTTGCGGCACTGCTCGCGATCTTCCGCATACTTTTAATAGGATAACTCATGTCGGCAAACTACAAGATTATCGAACATCAACACGACGTAGTCGTCGTGGGCGCAGGTGGCGCGGGCTTGAGAGCCACCTTTGGCATGGTAGAAAAAGGTCTGAAAACGGCCTGCATCAGCAAGGTATTTCCCACCCGCAGCCATACCGTCGCGGCACAAGGCGGTATTAGCGCAGCCTTGGGCAATATGGGTGAAGATGACTGGCGTTTTCACATGTATGACACGGTTAAAGGCTCCGATTGGCTCGGTGACCAGGATGCGATTGAGTACATGTGCCGCGAAGCTATTCCCGCCATTATCGAACTGGAGCATTACGGCGTGCCGTTTTCCAGAACTCCTGAAGGCAAGATTTACCAACGCGCCTTTGGCGGCATGTCCACCCATTACGGCAAAGGCCAGGCGCAACGCACTTGTGCGGCAGCTGACAAGACAGGTCATGCCATCTTGCATACCTTATATCAACAAGCGTTGAAGCATAACGCCGAATTCTTTGTTGAATACATCGCTCTGGATTTAATCATGGACGGCGAGGAATGCCGGGGCGTTCTGGCCTGGTGTCTGGAAGACGGTTCTTTGCACCTGTTCAAGGGGCAGATGACCGTGCTGGCGACCGGGGGTTACGGCCGCAGTTATTTTTCCTGCACATCCGCGCACACCGTAACGGGCGACGGTAACGCCATGGTCTTGCGTGCCGGCCTGCCTTTACAGGACATGGAGTTCATCCAGTTCCACCCGACGGGTATTTATGGCTCAGGCTGTTTGATTACTGAAGGCGTAAGAGGCGAGGGTGGTTATCTAACCAATTCTGAAGGCGAACGCTTCATGGAACGCTATGCGCCATCGGCCAAAGATTTGGCTTCTCGCGACGTGGTCAGTCGCGCCATGACCATCGAAATCAACGAAGGCCGCGGCGTAGGGCCATTAAAAGATCATATCTACCTGCACATCGAGCATCTGGATCCGGCTATCATTTATGAAAGATTACCGGGCATCGCCGAAACTGCGAGAATTTTTGCCGGTGTTGATGTAACCAAGGAACCGATTCCGGTTCTGCCAACCGCACATTACAACATGGGTGGCATTCCTACCAACTACAAGGCCGAAGTGGTGACTCTGAAAGACGGTGATCCCGACAAGATTGTACCGGGATTGATGGCGATTGGTGAAGCGGCGTGTGTCTCCGTGCATGGCGCCAACCGTTTAGGTTCCAACTCGTTGCTGGATTTGGTGGTGTTTGGCCGTTCCGCAGCCATACGCTGCGCTGAATTGATTAAACCAGGCACTGCGCATAAGCCATTACCTGAGAACGCTTGCGATAAGGCGATTGCACGCTTTGACAAAATTCGTAATGCCGACGGCACTCGCAACACGGCAGAAATTCGTTTGGCCATGCAGAAAGTTATGCAGAGCAAAGCCGCGGTATTCCGGACTGGTGTCACTTTGGATGAGGGCATTCAGCAAATGGCAGACGTCAAAAAATCCTTTGCCGATGTTAAAGTTACGGACAAGTCGTTGATTTGGAATACCGATCTGGTGGAAACCCTGGAGCTGGATAATCTGCTGGCGCAAGCTCTGGTAGCCATCACTGCGGCCGGAAATCGTAAGGAAAGCCGGGGAGGGCATGCGCGCGAGGATTTCAGTAAACGCGATGATGCCAACTGGCTAAAACATTCCTTGCTCTGGCTCAATGACGATAAAGTCACCATTGACTACCGGCCGGTTCATCTCTACACATTAACTGATGACGTTGAAGTTATTCCACCCAAAGAGAGGGTTTACTAATGGTTGAGTTTACGCTACCCAAAAATTCGGTCTTGAAAGGGGGCAAAACCTTTAAAGCCCCTGCAGGTGCAACAAAAACACGCCGCTTTGAAGTTTACCGTTGGGATCCGGACTCGGGCGAAAATCCGCGCATTGATGCCTATGAGTTGGATATGGACAACTGCGGCCCGATGGTGCTTGATGCCATTCTTAAAATCAAGAACGAAATCGACACCACCTTGACATTCCGGCGTTCATGCCGGGAAGGCGTGTGCGGCTCCTGCGCCATGAATATTAATGGCAAAAATACCCTGGCCTGCACCAAAGCCATCGACGACTATCCTGGCACCATCAAAATCTATCCATTACCGCACATGTCCGTGGTGAAAGACCTGGTTCCGGACATGACACATTTTTTTGAACAATACGCCTCGATCAAGCCATGGCTGGAAACCCGGACGCCGGCTCCAGAAACTACTGAACGCCTGCAAAGCAAGGAAGAACGCGCCAAGCTCGATGGTCTTTATGAATGCGTATTGTGCGCCTGCTGCTCTACCAGTTGCCCAAGCTATTGGTGGAACAGTGATCGTTATTTGGGCCCTGCTATTCTGCTGCAAGCGTATCGCTGGCTGGTGGATAGCCGTGATGAAAACACCAGCGCACGTTTGGATGAGCTCGATGAATCGTTCAAGCTTTATCGTTGCCATACCATCATGAATTGCACCGACACCTGCCCAAAAGGACTGAATCCGGCACAAGCCATTGCTGAAACCAAAAAAATGATCATCAAGAAACAGCAGGTCTAATGGACGTTCTCAATAAATTGAGGTGGCAGTGCAGGAGAGGCACGCTGGAGCTGGATATAATGCTGGAGCGCTATCTCGAAGCCGGCTATCCTGCCGCTGATGAGCGGGAAAAGTCGGCTTTTGTCCAACTGCTAGCGCTGGAAGATAGCGAACTGCTGCCTTATTTAATGGGAGACAGGCTGCCGGTAGCCGAAAATCTGGCCGACATGGTCAAGACCATCAGAAATCTGCCAACCTGCAACATTTAGGCACTTGTCAGGGTCTATTGAGTAAAGAAGTGGACAGAGAAAATCTAAAAACCAAATTAACCGAAGTGCTCTTCTCGATTGAGTCTTTTCATTTTGATGAGCAATACGACAACGAAGAACTTTTTACCGCTCTCAATAATCTCGAAGAGGAAATTAGATTGGTACTGAGGCTGATCGCCAATCCCAAGCCTAATCCATTTAGGGTTATTTAAGAAAAACACATAAAAAAAGGGCGGTAAACCGCCCTTTTTAGGCCAGGTTAAAGAAAATTATTTTTTCTCAACGGGTAAGGCTTTTACTGCTTCTACTGCTTTATCAGCCGCTTTTACCGCTTCGGCGGCTTTATCAGCTGTTTCTTCAGCAGATTTAACGACTTCTTCGGCTTTTGTGCTGGCTTCTGTCTTCGCTTGGTCGGCTGCATCTTCAACGGCTTTTACAGTTTCCGCTGCTTTACTTGTGTCAACGGCAGGTGCTTCCGATTTGGCAGCATCAGTTGCTGGCTGCGCTTCCGTGGCAGAGGGCTGGGCGGGTATGGTTTCTGTGGCCTCGGTTGCAGGTGCCTCTGTAACCGCTGGTACTGCTGGTTTTTCTTCGGTCAAAGGCACCAGGATTTCAACTGTAGCCTGTTTGCGCATGGCTTCTATCATGTTTTGGACTTTCTGACGTTGCAGATAAGGCATCAACTGATCTTTTACTGCTTCCAGAGGCGGCGGAGTAAGCGCGCGTGAGTTTTCTCTTAAAATCACATGCCAGCCAAACTGAGTTTGAACTGGCGCTTTGGTGTATTTGCCATTTTCAAGTTCAGCAACCGCCTTAGAGAACGGCTCCACCATCTGACTCGCCACAAACCAGCCTAAATCACCACCTTGTGCAGAGGTGTCGGTCGAGTGTTTGGTAGCTAAATCGGCAAATTTTGCGCCCTTATCAAGTTGTGCGATCAACTTTTTTGCTTCGTCTTCGGTTTTGACCAGGATGTGACGCGCTTTAAACTCGGTGCCATTTTCAGCAGTCACTTTGCTGTCGTATTCAGCCTTTATTTCGGCATCAGTGACAGGATTGGCTTTCAGGTAGTTTTGCAGGCTAATTTGAGAAAGCAGTGAATTTCTTGCTGATTCTATCTGCGCTATGAATTCAGGTGATTTATCCAGCTGCTTTTGCAATGCATCTTGAACCAGTAATTCTCGTTGAATCAGTTCTTCGACCAGTTTTTCTTTAGGGAAAGTCTGTCCATGGCTGCGTTGGGCGATTTCATTTTCCAGAGCTGCCAAGCTGGCTTTACTGATGTACTTGCCATTTACGACAGCGACAGCATCAGCTTTTTCAACAAGTGGCGCCGTTGTAGCAGTATCAGTAGAGGATTTCTGTTCACAACCGGCTAGTAGTGCGGTACCGGCAATAAGCAGTGGGATGATGGCTTTTTTCATTGATTAACTTCCTTTGGTTTCTTCGGAGGGTGAGAGAGCATTAATACCTAACGCATGAATTTGTTGTTTCATCATGTCGCCCAGGGCTTTATAGACCAGTTGATGCCGCTGAACTAAAGATTTGCCTTCAAAAGCATCGGCGACAATCGTTACATAATAGTGGCCACCGCCGCTGCGAGCACCGGCATGACCGGCATGTCCTGCGCTGTTATCAATAATTTCCAAAAGTTGAGGCTTGAAGGCTTCATTTAATTTTTGTTTAATCACATGGCTTGTCATTGGGGAAATACTTTTTTAAAGGGTTTAACAGTCACGTTGGCATAAACGCCAGCGGCTATGTAGGGATCAGCATCGGCCCATTGCTGAGCGGTTTCCAGGCTGTCGAATTCAGCAACAACCAGGCTGCCGGTAAAGCCGGCTTCGCCCGGATTATCACTATCTATAGCAGGGTGGGGGCCGGCTAACAGCAGGTTTCCCGCGTCTTGCAGTTGTTGCAGTCTGGCAAGATGAGCTGGGCGGGCGGATATTCTTTTGTCCAGAGTATGCGGCACATCTTCACTGATAATTGCGTACAACACGATTTATTTCTCGGATTCGGGGATATGTTTAAATAAAAAAACCATTTGCAGTAGAATAAAAACAACCATTAAACCCGGCACTACAAAAGTTTTAAAGGTGACCCAATCATCGGTATTGTAATGGTACATGACGTAAAGATTGATAAAGCCAACACTGATAAAGAAGCCGCCCCACATGGTATTTAATTGTCTCCAGACCGGTGCAGGCAGTGTTAAGCTGGCAGACATCATTCTCTCAATAAAAGGTTTTTTGCCAATAAATTGACTGCCTAAAAAGGCAATGCCAAATAACCATTCGATGATAGAGAGTTTCCATTTAATAAACTGTTCATCCTGCAAATACAGCGTTGCGCCACCCATGACCAAAATCAGCGCCAGTGTAATCCATTGCATCGTCTGAACTTTCCGGTGTTTAAACCAGGTATAGCTGACCTGAGAAACCGTTGCCGCAATAACAACAGCCGTAGCGACAAAAATGTTGTAAAGCTTGAAGGCAATAAAAAACAGAATAATAGGAAAAAATTCAAAAAGTTGGCTCATAAATTAGCTGCGAAGAGGGATCAGGCGAAAATATCAATTCCTGCGATCAGTTCGGAAAGCTGATCTTGCACAGGTTGATTACTGGTTATGCTATAGGCATTAAGTGCTTTTAAGGTACGCACATCAGTAGGTTTATAGTTGTATGCTGGGGAGTTTAAACCGGAATGATCAAGCGTTTGTTTGATCTCTTTGGAAGAGGAAACAGGGGCCGGCGCCTGATTAAAATTTCTGTTATGAGATTCTTTCGAAACAGAAAGTTCATTGTTTTGAGCTTTTTTTTGCGCGCTTTCGTTTTTATCGACTTGCGAGCGCTTAAAGCCAACGCGTGAAAAGTTTAACGATGAACTATGGATTTCCATAAATGTGACGGTCTGCTGGGCAAACTTAAACAGTCTGCTATTGTAAAATCTTTACTCGTTAATGTACACGATTCGATAGTTGTTTCTGTTAAAATATTCAATATTTTTTGGAGCCGGTCATGGATAAACATTCGCAAACTGATTTAGAAGCCGCTGTTTTCAGACGCCTAATCAGTCATTTACAAAAGCATCCCGAAGTCCAAAATATCGACCTAATGAATCTAGCAGATTTTTGCAGAAATTGTTTGGCCAAATGGTATTTGGCTGCGGCGGCAGAGCAGGGCATCGATATGAATTATGATCAAGCCAGGGAGTTGATTTACGGGATGCCTTACGACGAATGGAAAAACCAGCTTTCAAACCGAAGCGACGGCTGAACAACTCGCCGCCTATGAACGCAGACAACAAGAAAAAAATGACCGCTAAAACTCAGTTGATGCCTTGTTTTCCGGTGTAATAGGGCAGGATTATGAAATGCTCAAGCCTATTTGCCCGTTAGCAACCGAAATGAGTCGCTTGGTAGGTCAAACGGCGGCAGCCTATTCATCGCCCGCTGAAACGCTTAACTTGATTGAACTAGGAAGCGGGACTGGCATCACTACTTTATCGCTATTAACCTCACGAGATAACCTGAGCATTCTGAGCATAGATAACGAACCGACTATGCAGAATCAGGCAAAAAACCATCTGAAACACTGGCAGGATGAAGGAAAGTTGCATTTTTGTGGTGAGGATGCCCTTAACAGCATTAACCCATATTGCTTCTGATAGTGTGGATATCGTTGCCTCAGCCTACACCCTACATAATTTCCTCAATACTTATCGCGCAGATGTCATCAACGAAATCTTTCGGGTATTGAAACCGGGTGGTCAATTCATCAATGGTGATCGTTACGGTCTGGATAATATTTCCGAGCATACACGTATCATCCAGCAGGAGGTGAGCGCTTATTTCAAGGTATTAAGCAATATAAACCGGCTTGATTTACTGGAACACTGGATTGTGCATTTGTTTAATGATGAGTCAGAAAATCACGTTATGCGCACATCAGTCGCGCTAAAGCAGATGGCTGATGCCGGCTTTACAGATATTAATCTGGCCCACCGGCTTGAAGTAAATGCGCTGGTGACAGCACTAAAACCAGAACGATAAATCAAACATATGAATGTAAGGCATAGATTCAGTTTGGTCATTTTAATCACAATTATCAGCGGCTGTTCGAGTCTAGGCAAGGGCATGGCTGAAGCATTTTTAGAAAAACAGCAATCCGTGGACACGCGTCTTTGCGAAATCTGGGGAAAACCCTTCAAGGGTCTTTCGCCATTTTTGGGCAACAAACAAGGCAAAATGAAGGTGCTCATGGTGCATGGGGTGGGTGACCATCAACCTGGGTATTCAACCCAATTTTTAGAAAAACTGGCAAAAGAGCTGGATTTGCCGGTAATGTCAGCGCAATACAAAAATATCTCACTGACCAGTCGAGTTGATTCCAGCAAAAATTTGGGCAACTTGAGAATTAGCCGTTTGTTGAGCAAAGACAGAAGCAGAGAGTTACTATTTTATGAATTAACCTGGTCTGCCATTACTGCCAAACAAAAAGAAGTGCTGGCTTATGATAATTCTGGTGAATATTCTTTTCGCAGAGCCGAAATCAATGATCTGCTGAAGAAGTTCTCCAATGATACCGGTCCTGATCCTATTATCTACCTGGGAGAGAGCAGGGAAGATATATTGGTATCATTTGGCCAATCTTTTTGCTGGATGACCAAAAGTAACTGGGACGACCTGCCTGACGATGTAACTCAAGCCTGTTCCTTCAATGATGATCCCATCGCTACAAATATTCATGTTGACCAATATGCATTTATTTCTCACAGCCTGGGCAGTCGCATCATCATTGACAGTATGCAGCGCATTGCTGCTCTGCGGGACGAACGTAATCCAGCATTTGGCGAGGCTTTGAAGCAAAAGCAAATCCCCATCTATATGATGTCCAATCAATTGCCCATGCTGCAATTGGGACGTAAATTACCTGATGTAAGCAACCAAAAAGCGGCATATTGCCAGCCCGAAGGTGAAAAATATAATCAGCGAATGCTAGCCAAAACGCCCATCATCGCATTTAGTGATCCTAATGATCTTTTAAGCTATGCAATTCCTCACGGTTTCGTAGAAAAATATCTGGATCCACGACTTTGCATAGATGTCACTAACATCATCATTAATGTAGCCACTATTTTTGATGCTTTTGGCTTGGGCAAAATGGCTAATCCTATCGATGCTCATGTCGGTTACGATACCGATGACAGAGTCGTTGCGCTTATTGCCAAAGGCATTGGCAACGAAAATACGGCTGAGGTTGTGAAAAATCGCTGTCGCTGGATTGAAACCATAGACTGATGCTTTATTCGTCTCAATCTACAAGGGCGAGCCGAATTGAGCGAATATCATATAATTTAACATAATATACATTATGCGCATCTAAAGCTTATTTTATGCATTGTTATTTCCTGCTTGATTCCAGCCATGAAACATCCAGAATTTCCATTAACTGATGAACTGATTTATCTCAATCATGCTGCGGTAGCCCCTTGGCCCAAAAGAACCAGCACGGCTGTAATAAAATTTGCCGAACAAAATACGCGCTATGGCTCTTATTATTATATGCACTGGCTACACAAGGAAGTTGAACTGCGTACCCAGCTTATGATGTTATTGAATTCAGACTCAACCGATGATATTGCGCTGGTGAAAAACACCTCTGAAGCGTTGTCTTTCGTGGCTTTTGGTCTGAATTGGCAAGCCGGCGACAACATTGTTTCGAGCAATGAAGAGTTTCCATCCAACAGAATGCCCTGGCAATCACTGGCAGAATCAAGGTGTGGAATTCCGTCAAGCTGATCTGCATGGCTCACTGTCCCCGGAAGATGCGTTGTTTGCCTTGGTAGACAAAAAAACGCGCTTAATAACCATCAGTTCCATTCAGTTTGCAACAGGGTTGCGTATGGATCTGCAAAAAATAGGCGCATTTTGTAAGCACCACGATATTCTGTATTGTATTGATGCCATTCAAAGTCTTGGTGCTGTGCAGTTTGATGTACAAGCTTATCAGGCCGATTTCGTTATGGCCGATGGACACAAGTGGATGCTGGGGCCAGAAGGATTGGGTGTTTTTTATACCACACCCAAAGCCAGAAACCAGCTGAAACTGACCCAATACGGATGGCACATGATGGAAGACACCCATAATTATGAAAACAAGCCTTGGCAAATTCACCCGACCGCCCGGCGTTTTGAATGCGGCAGTCCGAATATGCTGGGCATTTATGCTCTTTCCGCCAGTCTGTCTTTGTTGTTGGAAACCGGAATGCCCTCTGTCGAGGCTTCTGTGCTTGAGAATACTAGCTATCTAATGCATGAAATTGAGCAAAACAAACAACTGCGATTACTATCAAAACCAAGAAATACTTTGAATTCAGGTATTGTTGTCTTTAAACATCAACGCACCCCCAATGAGGCTTTGTATAAACATCTGCAGGATAATGGTGTCATGTGCGCTTTGCGCGGTGGTGGTATCCGCTTCTCGCCCCACTTTTATAATACAACACAAGAATTGGCCAAAGCCCTAGAAATAATCAATTCAATTTGAATAAATCGTAAAAATTCTTTGTTGATAATTCGGCAATTTCATTAACGGATGTTCCGCGCAGTTCGGCGATATGTTCAGCTACATAGCGGACATAGGTGGGATAATTAGGCCTGCCTCTAAATGGCACGGGCGCAAGATAAGGCGAATCGGTTTCAATCAAAAAGCGATTGGAAGGCACTTTTCTGGCTACGTCCTTAATTTCTCTGGCGCTATTAAAAGTGACAATACCCGAGAAAGAAATATAAAAATTCAGATCCAGGGCTTTTTGGGCGAATTCCCAGTCCTCGGTAAAACAGTGAATGACGCCACCCACTTCTCCGGCACCCTCCTCTTCCAATAACCTTAAGGTGTCTTGTTTGGCTTCACGTGTGTGAATAATCAAGGGTTTTTTTAATGCTTTTGCTGCATGGATGTGATTTCTGAAACGTTGCTGTTGCCAACCTAAGTCACCTTCATTGCGGAAATAATCCAGGCCTGTCTCCCCTATTCCAATAATTTTATCCTGGCCGCCTAAAGCGATGAGTTCATTGATATCTGGATCTTTGCCATCCTGAACATTGGGGTGCACACCAACAGTCAGTGAAATGTTTGGATAAGGAGACACCCGGGCAAACATGGCCGGATAAGATTCCAGGTCAATGGCAATACACAGCAGGTGCTCTATGTTCTGGCGGCCAACCTCGTGCATAAATAAGGCAAAATCATTTTCATACGGTTCCAGATCAATACGATCCAGATGGCAGTGCGAGTCAATCAGCATGGACAATAATAAGCTACATAGTGTGGGTTGATCGGTCGGATTCTAGTGCGCCGGCCAGATAGGTTTCGATTTTATTACGCGCCGTGCCACCGTCCTGATCACTAAATTGCACACCAATGCCGGTTGCTCTGTAGCCTTCGGAACCAGTGGGCGTTTTCCATATTATTTTGCCGGCAATCGGCAGGCGTTCGGTTTCTTCCATTAAATTCAGCAGAATGAATACCTCTTGCCCCATTTCATAAATGCGGTTGGTTGGGATAAACAAGCCGCCATTGATTACAAAAGGCATGTAGGCTGCGTATAACGCATTCTTATCTTTAATTGAAAGCGACAATATACCTTGTTTGGGCGATGTGTCGGACATGATATTACCTGCTCCTGTTAAGTTCTGACCATTGAATTAAAATTTCTTCAAGCAACAATTGTTTATTGATGGGAGTATCCAGGCGTTGCCGGCTTAGAAGTAATAAATCATATAATTGATAAAGACCTTTTAATTCTAGTTGCTGCGAGAGGGCTTTCAAGGGCGAGTTTAAATCGGGGTTGTACAAATTCTGGGTCCGCAAGGAGTAAGAGCATTTAATTAAATCGATGGTCCAGGAAGTCACCCAGAATACGATTAACGAAAACTCGGGCAATTTCTGCCAGGATTCGGCAATAACGATAGGGCTAGTCTGGTTATTGGCCAAGCTTAGCCAGGCATTGAAACATTGATTGCGCAAGGTTAATGTTCCGTTAGTGCTGTTTTGCAGGGCCATCAAGGGAGCGCCCTGTGCCAGACTCAACAGTATTTCCGGATCATCCTGAACCATCTGCTGTTTTAACCAGTTAACAGCTACGTCTTTATCCGGCGTTGGGACGGTCAATTTTTGACAGCGGCTGATGATGGTTGCGGGTAGTTTGGTGGGTTTATCGGTAATCAACAGCAGGACGCTGCGCTCTGCCGGTTCTTCAAGGCATTTTAAAAATGCATTTGCTGCCGAGCGGGTCATTTGCTCGGCCGGATTAATAATGACGACGCGATAAGCTTCGAATTGAGGCTTCAAAGTCAATTTACTAATGAGGCTGCGGATTTGTTCGATACTAATGGTTTTACCCTGCTCCTCTGGGCGTATATTAATCAAATCGGGATGCGTTCCAGCGGCCACTAATAAACAGCTGTCGCAATGGCCGCAGCTTAAACCGTTAACCTGTGTATCTGTACATAATAAAGAATAAGCAAATTGATTGGCTAGGTGCTGTTTGCCAAGGCCATGATGACCGGTAACAAGCAATGCCTGTGGAATCCGTTGCTGTTGAATATAGCGGTTAAGATGATCCCAGTTTCCCTGTAACCAGGGTAATAACGGCTTCATCTTAACAAGGGGCGCAGGACATCAATGATAGCCCGTTGCACATCCACTAAAGGCTGATTGGCTTTGATGAGCTTGATGCGTTCGGGATGCAGTTCAGCCTGGACCAGATAAGCCCGCCTGACCTGTTCAAAGAAGCAAATTTTTTCTGCTTCAAAACGATCAAATTGGCCGCGTGTTTTTGCGCGCGCCATGCCGACTTCGACGGGCGCATCAAGCAGCAATGTTAAATCGGGTCTTAATGTTCCTTGCACCAGATTTTCAAGCCATTCGATGGCGCTGATGCTCATCTTGCGCCCACCGCCTTGATACGCGTAAGTGGCATCAGTGAAGCGATCACAAAGCACCCAACTGCCATGAGTCAAAGCGGGCTCAATCACCTGCTTGATATGTTGCGATCTGGCGGCAAACATCAGCAATAATTCAGCCTGTTCTGAAATGGGTTCGCTGTTGGTGTCCAGTAGCAATTGGCGGATTTTTTCAGCAAGGACAGTTCCACCCGGTTCCCTCGTCACCAAAACTGAAAGGTGATGCTGTAATAAATGATCCTGTATAAAGTGCAGATTGGTGCTCTTCCCTACCCCTTCGCCGCCTTCCAAGGTTATAAATTTTCCTCTAGTCATGCCTTTTCCTTTGGAAACTATTAACAGCCCGGTTATGGTCTTCCAGCGTTGACGAAAAGACATGCGTGCCGTCACCGCGCGCTACAAAATAAAGACTGTCACTCTTATCAGGATGCAGTACTGCTTGAATAGCTCCCAAGCCTGGCATGGCGATTGGGGTGGGTGGTAAGCCTTTAATCATGTAGGTGTTATAAGGAGTTTGGGTTTTCAAATCCTTAAAGCCAATGTCACCCTGATACTGCTCACCCATGCCGTAAATGACCGTAGGGTCAGTTTGCAGCAGCATGTCTTTTTCAAGTCTGCGTATAAATACCCCCGCTATTAAAGGCCTTTCCTCAACCGCAGCGGTCTCTTTCTCCACGATGGATGCCATAATCAAGGCTTGATAAGGGTTTTGAAACGGCAGGTTATCGGCTTTATTCTGCCATTCCTGTTGCAGCACCTGCTGCATTTTGTCATACGCGCGTTTTAATATAGCAACATCGCGGGTGCGTTTTTCAAAGAAATAGGTGTCAGGAAAAAACAAACCTTCCGGGTGTTTTGTATCGGTCTTGAGTTCGGCCAATAAGCCATTAGGGCCAATAGCATTCAGGGTGTGTTCAATTTGGGGATATTTTTGCATTTCCGCTAATATATCCTTAAAGCTCCAGCCTTCCGGAAATGTTATGGCGTACTGCCGGGTTTTCCCCTGGACAAAAAGCCCTAATATGTCCGGTATGCTTGAGCCAGGCGCGAGCTCGTATTCGCCTGTTTTAAGTTTTTTAGCGGACTCAGTGGTATAGGCAATTACGGTAAACCAAATGGGTTTGACCGGCAGCCCTTGCTCAAGCAGTTTTTCGGTAATCCTGGTTAGGGAGTCGCCCTGCTCTATCTCCACATAAACCGTGTCTGACACGACCGATTCATGCATTGCTGTTTGGTAATCCAGCCATGCCCAAACGCCCAAAAAGCTGAAGATTAATAAAATAAAGCCGATGATTTTAGTGCTCATCGCAAAAGCGCCTCATTTTTAAGCTGGGTCAAGCTGCGCTGTAGGCGGCGTGTAATAGGCCCTACCGGAAATTGCATATGTCCAATTTGAAAGATGGGCCAGATGCCAATAATCGAATTACAGACAAATATTTCATCCGCCGACAGCAAGCGCTCTTGGGTGAAGCTATGCTCAATGACTTCTAGACCCTGCTGGCTTGCTAATTCAATGATGAGGCCTCGGATAATGCCGGCAACACCGGCTTGGGCAAGCGATGAAGTATAGATGGCGCCCGCAGTAACATAAAATAGATTCGTCATGGTGCCTTCAATCACCTGTGCATTAATATCCTGCATAATGCCTTCTTGAATGGCGGAATCTGTCCATTCTGCCCTAGCCATGACCTGCTCAAGCCGATTCAAGTGTTTAACACCTGCCAAAACAGGATTAAGACCTAAAGGCGTCGAGCAAAACCGGGCTACTATGCCCTGCTCTGAGTAGGAATCCGGATAATCGGGATAAGGATGCAAGCTCAACACGCGAGTCGGCAGGATACAGTCAGGCTGACGATAACCCCGTCCACCGGAGCCTCGTGTCACAATAATTTTAAGGACCGCCCTGATAGAATGGCGGCATAAGTCTTGCGCTTCAGCGCTAAGCTCTGTCCAATCAGGGCAAGGGATGTGTAAACGATGGCAGCCGGTAGTTAAGCGCGCTAGATGCTGCTCAAAAAATACAGGGCGGCCATTACTGACTTCGATGGTTTCGAATAGGCCGTCGCCGTATTGGAAGCCGCGGTCGGCTATTGGGACATGTTGCTGCTGTATACCATTGACCAGTATCATCAGTGACAGGCATCATATCCTGAAGTACGCTACAAATTACTGGTAACGCTTAAAAACCAGTGTGCCATTGGTGCCGCCAAAACCAAATGAATTGGACATGGCGACATCAATTTTTATGTCTCTTGCGGTGTTGGGCACATAATCCAGATCACATTCTGGATCTGGGTTTTCCAGATTGATCGTGGGTGGCGCAATTTGGTGTTTGATGCTTAATGCCGTCAGCACCGCTTCAATACCGCCGGCAGCGCCCAATAAATGACCAATCATGGATTTGGTAGAGCTGACAGCGACCTTATAGGCATGATCGCCCAGGGCTGCCTTCATGGCATGGGTTTCACCGATATCCCCTGCGGGCGTTGAAGTGCCATGGGCGTTAATATAGTCAACATCTCCTGCATTGAGGCCAGCATCGCGCAACGCATTTCGCATGCAGCGTGCCGCACCTTCGCCGCCGACCGAAGGCGTGGTCATGTGGTAGGCATCGCCGCTCATGCCGGAACCAACGACTTCAGCATAAATTTGTGCACCACGCGCCTTGGCATGCTCCAGTTCTTCAAGCACAACGACGCCGGCGCCATCACTCAAGACGAAACCGTCACGATCTCTATCCCAGGGGCGACTTGCTGCCTGGGGATCATCATTGCGCCGAGACAAGGCTTTTGCCGAAGCAAAACCGCCCATCGCGGTCGGCGAAGTGGTGCAGCGCTCGGCACCGCCAGCGATCATGACATCGGCATCACCATATTTAATTAGGCGAACGGCATCGCCAATGTTGTGCGTACCTGTTGCACAGGCCGTAACAATGGCGTAGTTGGGGCCTTTCAAGCCGTATTTGATTGAAAGGTTACCGGAAATCATGTTGATAATGTTACCGGGCACGAAGAAAGGGGAAATACGGCGAGGCCCGCTTTTCTCATAGGTGGCGTAACATTCTTCGATGCCGGTGATGCCGCCTATTCCCGAACCAATAGCCACACCAATACGCTCGGCATTGGCTTCGGTGACTTCAAGTCCCGAATCTTCAAAAGCCTGGCAACCGGCGGCAATGCCGTAGTGAATGAAGCCATCCATACGCTGCGCGTCTTTGGCGGGTATATAGTGGCTAATATCAAAGTTTCTGATGACGCCGCCAAATGTGGTGGCAAAAGGAGAAATGTCAAATGAATCAATTGGACTTATGCCGCTTTTGCCGTTAATAATACCGTCCCAGGTTTCTGCGACCGTATTGGCTAAAGGCGTAACCGCGCCTAATCCAGTTATTACAACTCGACGTTTGCTCAATGTGATGTACCGTAAGAAGAAATGAAGCCAGGAATAATCGGGCTGTATTACTTAGTGGATGAACAGAACTCATCCACTAAAAAATAGGTGGGACTATTACGCGTTTTTTTCTACGTAATCGATCGCTTGCTGAACGGTGGTGATTTTTTCAGCTTCATCGTCTGGAATTTCGCATTCGAATTCTTCTTCAAGAGCCATGACGAGTTCAACTGTATCCAGAGAATCAGCACCAAGATCATCCACGAATGAAGCATCATTAGCGATCTCTTCTTTAACACCCAATTGCTCTGCAACAATCTTTTTTACTCGTTCTTCAATGTTACTCATAATTATTATCCTCAAACAGTGCAAGTTGCCCATTTTTAATGGAAAACCTACGCTCGTATTGTTATTGATTTTACTTGAAATCCCGCCTCCGGCAATTCCAGACGGCGGGGGGATTATACTTGATATTACAATAATGTCACAATATTAAGCCATAAACATGCCGCCATTCACATGCAAGGTTTCACCGGTAATATAAGCGGCACCTTCAGAAGCCAAAAACGATACTGCATGCGCAATTTCCTTGACATCACCCAAGCGAGCCAGGGGAATGGATGCCAATAATGCATTTTTAATGTCGTCACCTAATTCCTTGGTCATGTCGGTATCAATAAAGCCGGGCGCGACGGCATTCACCGTGATATTACGTGAACCGACTTCTTTGGCCATGGATTTGGTAAAGCCGATCATGCCCGCTTTGGCGGCGGCATAATTGGCCTGTCCTGCATTGCCGGTAGCGCCGACCACGGATGATATATTAATGATACGGCCGGATTTGGCTTTCATCATGCCGCGCAACACGGCTTTGCTCATGCGAAATACGGATGTCAAATTGGTGTTGATTATGTCATCCCATTCTTCATCCTTCATGCGCATCAGCAAATTATCGCGGGTAATGCCGGCATTGTTGACCAGTACAGCCGGCACCCCAAAGTCGTCGGTTACAGATTTGATTACTTTAGCAATGGATTGTGGATCAGTGACATCAAGCGTTAAGCCTTTGCCGCTTATACCAAGATAGGCTGAAATTGCCGCGGCGCCGTTATCAGACGTGGCGGTTCCGATCACAAAAAAGCCGTCTTCAGACAATCTTTCCGCGATTGCACGGCCGATGCCGCGGCTGGCGCCGGTAACCAAAGCTACTTGTTTAGCCATTTAATTGCTCCAATACTTGATTTAACGTTTCCGGGTCGAATATAGCCAGATGTTCGGCCTCCTTAATGATGCGTTTGTTTAGTCCAATTAGTACCTTGCCTGGCCCGCATTCAACAAAACAGGTAACGCCCTGATCGTGCATAAATTTGATGCTGTCAACCCAGCGAACAGGCTTGTAAAGCTGCTCTTTCAAGGCGTTCCGAATGACCTCAGGAGCGCTGTGCGCGGCAACGTCCACATTGTGGATCAGCGTCATTTTGGGCGTATCTATGGGAGTGCTTTGTAACTGCTCTGCCAGCTTTTCGGCGGCTGATTCCATCAAGGCGCAGTGCGATGGAACGCTCACGGGCAGCAACACAGCGCGTTTGGCGCCAGCTTCTTTTGCTGCTGCCATGGCTCTTTCCACAGCTGCTGCATTGCCGGCGATAACAACCTGCCCCGGAGCATTAAAATTGACTGCGGAAACCACCTCGGCGCCAGCTGCGTCAGCGCAGACTTTTACCACCTGATGATCTTCAAGCCCCAAAATGGCCGCCATGGCGCCGACACCAGCCGGTACAGCTTGCTGCATGAATTGGCCTCTTGCCGCGACCAGTTTTATGCCCTCTTCAAAAGACAGTGCTCCTGAACAAACCAGTGCCGTATATTCACCCAGGCTATGGCCTGCCACCCAGGCTGGGCGCAGTTCTGTATGTTTACACCAGACTTTCCAGACAGCAAAGCCGGCTGCAAGCATAGCGGGCTGAGTGTTTTGCGTCTGATTGAGCTCTTGCTCCGGACCGTTGGCGACAAGGGCCCATAAATCTTTGCCCAAGGCATCGGAGGCTCGATCAAAGGTCTGCTTTACTTCAGGATAACTATCAGCCAAAGCAGATAACATACCGACAGATTGAGAGCCTTGTCCGGGGAAGACAAAAGCCAAATTATAGTGTTGCTTACTCATTAGTTCACCTGCTTAATATTTGATTAGTGCAGAACCCCAGGTGAATCCTGCTCCAAAGGCTTCAAGCAATACTACTTGCCCACGCTGAATGCGGCCATCGCGAATGCCCTCATTGAGTGCAAGTAGCACGGAAGCTGAAGAGGTATTGCCCTGGTTTTCAAGTGTCAACACAACATGATCCATAGACATTTTTAATTTTTTTGCAGTTGCCGCAATAATTCTGGTATTGGCTTGATGAGGAACGAGCCAATCTACATCAGATTGTTTCAAATTATTGGCTTCCAGAGTTTCATCGACGATACGGCCCAAGGTATTGACCGCCACCTTAAATACTTCATTACCGCGCATGCTGATATAGCCGCCTTCAAGCTTGTTGGCTTCGGTAGCCGATTGTGGGTTTGGGCAATACAACAGATCTTCATATTCGCCATCGGAATGGATATGTGTGGACAACACCCCTGCCTGATCAGAGGCGGCCAACAATAAGGCACCGGCGCCATCGCCAAAAAGGATACAGGTAGTTCTATCAGTCCAGTCAACGATACGCGAGCAGATTTCGGTGCCAACCACCAGCACTTTTTTAGCTGCACCCGACTTGATATATTGGTCGGCAATGCTGAGGGCAAAGATCGAGCCAGAACAGGCCGCCTGAATATCAAATGCAACACAGTTTTTTATACCCAACCGCTGTTGCAACAAACAGCCTGTGCTGGGATAAACCCGGTCAGGGGTTCCAGTCGCGACAATAATTAAATCAATTTCATCGGGATCGCATGCCGCCGCTTCTATGGCTTGTCGGGCGGCAATTTCCGCCATGCTGGAGGCCGTTTCATGAGACCCGGCAATGCGGCGGCTTTTAATGCCTGTGCGTTCGTAAATCCAGCTGTCAGAGGTATCGACAGTCTGTGATATTTGTTCATTGGTGCGAACTTCTTCAGGCAGATAACCGCCCGTACCGATTACTCTTGAATAACGAGTCATGCGTGCTGCCTCTTGGCCAAAGTTTTTTCAACTTGTTCGCTGATTTTTCTAATGACATCTTTTTTGATTTCAACTTCGGCAAGATGAATGGCCGTTTTAAAAGCCAGAACATCGGCACCACCATGGCTTTTGATGACCAGTCCACGCAATCCCAGAAAACTTGCGCCATTGTATAAACGCGGATCTATGCGTTTTTTGAAAGATTTAAGTACCGGATAGGCAAGCAGTCCAGCCAACTGGGTGAGCAGGTTTTTGGTAAAAGCTTGTTTTAGCGCCGTGCCAATCATTTTGGCGGCACCTTCGATGGATTTAAGGGCAACATTGCCGACAAAGCCATCGGCGACAATGAGATCAACCTTGATATGACCGGCATTCAAGGAATCGCCTTCAACATAGCCGATATAATTCAAGGATGAATTTTCCAGTAACTTTGCTGCTGCTTTAACTTGCTCATTACCTTTTACGTCTTCTTCGCCAATATTTAACAGGCCAACTTTCGGATTATCGATGTTTTCAACAGCTTTAACCAGTTCGGCGCCCATCACAGCAAACTGAAACAGGTGCTCAGCGGTACAATCTACGTTTGCCCCCAGATCCAGCGCATGCGTATGGCCGAACACAGAAGGAAGCGTGGAAATGATGGCTGGGCGGTCGATGCCTGGAATCATTTTTAATACAAATCGTGCAGTGGCCATTAATGCGCCGGTATTGCCGGCACTGACACAGGCATCTGCCAATCCCTGATGAACCAAATTGATGGCTACACGCATGGATGAGTCTTTTTTGTTTTTCAGCGCTTTGGATGGCGATTCATCCATGCCAACGCATTGTGATGCATGCTGAATGACCAGTCTGCCTGGGAAATCGATTAAAGCCTGGGTCAACTGCTGCTTTAGAACAGTTTCGTCACCCACTAAAATTATTTTTAAGTCAGGATTGCTTTTTAAACAATCCAGCGATGCCGGTATGGTAACTTTAGGGCCATGATCACCGCCCATTGCATCAATTGAAATGGTTAGACTCACGCTGACGAATGACTCCCTGGTTAATAAAAAGAAGCCGAACCCGATTGGGTTCGGCACATCATCATGCTAATGAAAGGAAGATTAATCAGTCTTCGGAGCCATTAGTTACAATTTGACGACCTTTGAAATAACCATCGGGGGTAACGTGATGACGCAGATGAGTTTCACCGGTCATAGGGTCTTGAGATAAAGCTTTGCTGGTTAAAGCATCGTGTGAACGACGTTGACCACGTCTTGAGCGTGATACTTTACTTTTTTGTACTGCCATTATGAATCTCCAATGTTTTTAAGTTTGGCTAAGATGGAAAAAGGATTTTCTGTGGGTGATTGCTCTTTATGCAGAGAAGACTCTACTGTGTCATTGTGCCAATCGGAGTGAAAACAATCGTGCTGATGCCTAGGGAATGCAGGCAGGGAAAGCAGCAATTCATCTTCAATCACGGTGTTAAGACTAATTTTTCCGTCTTCAACTAACAAGGGCTCATAATCTGCGGGCAATCTATTCGCTTGATCTATTGAGGTAACAATGCCGAGCTTTACTGTGCCAGTGACGGACCATTGCATTGCCCCAAGACAGTTTTGACATTCAAGCTCCAAAACGGCCTGTATCTTCCCCTCAATTTTAGCCAATTTTCCTTCCCGGCCAAAAAAAAGCTCAACAGTAACGGCGCCGGAATCATTGGCCAGTAAGCCGGCCAGGCGATCCATGCTGCTTAAAGGTATTTGACCCTTGAGCTCGCCGCGCTTGTCAGCCAGCTGTAAAGGGTCTATATATTCGGGCAATCTATCTAACATAACCGTACAATAATATCCGGAAACAACAAATGCGTCAAACGCATGACAAAACTAATCACGAGATGAAAATAAATAATTTGGTTCTAGTAGACAGTCATTATAAAACAGATTGATAGGATACAATTTTAAACTATACTGTCAAGCATAGACTAACGATACCTGAGGTTTGTCCATGCCAGCTATCAAATATAAAGTGACTCTAACGGACGATGAAATCCAGAACTTGGAAACGCTGATACGCAAAGGAAAAGGCTCATCTCGAAGCCATACACGAGCACGTATTCTGCTAAAAGCCGCCGCCGGTTTCCAAGATCAAGCCATCATTGAAGCGCTGAATGTTTCGCCCTCAATGGTGTGCAAAACCCGCCAGCGGTGTGTCGAAGAAGGTCCGGAAGTCGCGCTGAAAGACCGCCCGCGCCCCGGAAAGGCACCTAAACTGACGGAGAAGCAAGCCGCCCATGTGATTGCGCTGGCTTGCAGCGATGCACCGGCAGGCCATGATCACTGGACATTACGCCTGTTAGCCGGCAAAGTCGTGGAATTGTCCTATGCAGAAAGCTGTAGCTATGAAACCATTCGCCAGCTTTTAAAAAAACACCCTCAAACCCTGGCAAAAGCAGGAATGGTGTATTCCAGAGGTGAGCTCTGATTTTGTTGCCGCCATGGAAGATGTGCTGGATCTTTACGAAGAGCCCTATGATCCAAAACGGCCGCTGGTTTGTTTTGACGAAAGTCCCAAGCAACTCATCGCTGAGGTTCGCGAACCGCTTCCAGCCGAACCAGGGTCGCCCGCGCGTTATGATACCGAATATGAACGTAAAGGTGTTTGCGATGTAATGATGATCTGTGAACCTAAGCGTGGTTTTCGCCAAGTAGACATCACTGATCGACGCACCAAAATTGAATTTGCCCACTCTATGAAGCACATTGCAGAGCTGTATCCCGATGCGTCTGTTATCCGCGTGGTGCTTGACAATCTCAATACCCATAAACCCGCGTCCTTATATGAAGCCTTTCCCGCCGAACAGGCGCGGGAGTTGGTTCGAAGATTGGAGTTCCACTATACCCCAAAACATGGCAGTTGGTTGAATATGGCAGAAATCGAACTGGCGGTATTGTCGAACAGTTGCTTGTCGCAGCGCATGCCTGACAAAGACACTTTACGTCGCGAGATTGAAGCCAATGTGCAAGAACGTAATGTACAGGCTAAGCCGGTCAATTGGCGATTCACTACTCAAGACGCACGACGTAAACTGGCTCGGCTATATCCTGCTGTTTCATCATGACTGGCTACTAGCGTCAAGCTCAAATTATCGTCAGGCATTGTTAAAAAAATTGCGGGTTGATTTTACAAGCGCCTGTCCAGAGATTGATGAAAGCGAGCTTGCCCACGAAACTCCACCTGAACTAGCGCTACGCCTAAGTCAGATTAAAAGCCCTCGCGCTGATCGAAAAATTCCCCGAGCATCTTATTATTGGCGCTGACCAGGTTGCCATGCTCAATGGAATGCAACTGAATAAACCAGGCAACCGGAAAAATGCCATTGCTCAACTCAAGGCAGTATCTGGAAATCAGGTCAGTTTTTATACGGGGGTGTGTGTTGCGAACAGCCAAACAAAACAGTGCCTGGCTGATGTAGACGTTTGCACAGTCTTTTTTAAATCATTAGCGTTGAAGCAGATTGAGCATTACGTTGACCTTGATCGACCGTATGATTGTGCCGGAGGCTTTAAATCTGAAGGCCTGGGCATTGCGTTATTTGAAAAAATTCAAGGCGATGATCCCAATGCTTTGATCGGTTTACCTTTAATCAAACTGATTGCCTTATTGGCCCAATTTGGCGTACATGTGATCTAATGAAAGCGCTTGCCGGGGGCCATCAGTTCAAATGTTTGTGAAAATTCTGTATTGGCGCACTGCATGACTTCTGTTATCAGTTGCTCATTGAGCCGGGTGATGATCAAGGTTTCCTCAGGCACTTCCGCAAGAATATCTGCAACTGATTTGTTTTGTTCGGCACTATCGGACAAGCGCGCTGCCAAAAATAATAAATGAGTATCAAGCTTGTAGGTTAAAGCCATTTCCGGATTCAAGTAATATCTTATCGCTTCAGCCAGTGAATCCGGCAGGCCCCAGGCCTTGATCAATTCACTACCTATATCCGCATGGGTAAAGCCTATAATTTCCTGTTCAATATCTGCTACCAGATAGCGATTATTCGCAGCTGTCAATAAAACCTCCAGAGATTGGCTCGGCAACTTGGCATATAAGACCAGAGAGCCGATATCATGCAGCAAACCGGTTAAAAAAAGGCGCTCACTATGCAAAATTGCACTTTTTTTGGCCAATAGCCTCGCTATTACGCCGCAACTAATACTACGCATCCAGAAGGCGGTCATATCGACCAGGTCGCTCGGAATATTGCTGAAAGAATCCACTACAGCCGTGGCGAGTATCAGATTTTGCAAGTCATTAATGCCGACGATGCTGATTGCTCTGGAAACTGTATCAATCCGTGCCGAAAATCCGTAAAAGGAGCTATTTACAACTTTCAACAGGCGCAGACTTAAGGCGGGATCTTTACTGATCACTTGCCCCATGTCTTCCATCGAAAACCGGGGATCACTGATCATTTCACGAATTTGAAAATAAATATCCGGAAGTGAACACAGCTCTAAGGTGTTTTCAACCAATGATTGCGGCGTTATTACCTGCATTATCAGGACTTATTATATAAAGCCAGAACCTGCTTGACATAATTGCGTGTCTCGGGATATGGCGGTATCGAATGGTTATATTTAATTACCGCATTTTCACCCGCATTGTACGCGGCAACCGCGAGATTCAAATTGGAATTAAACAACTGTAATAAATATTTAAGATAGCGAGTGCCACCCTCGATATTTTGGTTGGGATCACGACGGTCAGTAACACCATATCGTCTGGCGGTATCAGGCATTAACTGCATTAAACCGACTGCACCGGCCGAAGAAATAGCGCTCGCATCGTAAGCTGACTCCGCCTGAATAACAGCGTGTAATAATTTGGCATCAACCTGATGCCTATAGGCTGCTTCAGCCACCAGTTCCGAATATTTCTTTCTATTAACGCCGACATAGGGCAGTGCTTTAGCATAATCTTTGGGTCTAGTCCTGATGATGCGCCTGTACAAGCTGTTTTTTGGCTCATCGCTATAATAGGTGCGCCCAAAGGAGTCTACATATTTAAAAATATCAGCCAGGGCGCTAGCCGGGAAGATCATGGTGAATAGCAAAAGAGCAACTGTTTTTAACATGTTAGTGACTCCTCATCGGGCATCAATCAGTTAAGCTGATGTCTTTGGATTCATTTTGAATCGGCCAGGTAGTTGTCTATATCTTCTTTGGAAAAGCCGATTTTCTTGGCGACGCGATCGGCATGACTCACGCGTGAAATACCCGCAATCAGTTTATAGGTCGGCGCCTCATGAGCAAATTCCACCTGTTTAGCCACGCCGATCCCCTGCTTTGCGAAATAATCGACCAACTGATGATTGTGGGTGATTAAAATGGTGCTGTTGCCTTTGCGATAAAAGCCGTTGAGTACATTGGATGACGATTCCATTTTTTCTTCAAACGTCGTCCCTTCCGATAATTCATCAAGCACAACCAGGCTTTTGGCGGTGGTTGCCAGAAAAATATCTTTGGTTCTTTTCAGCTCCGTGCCAAAGCGCCCTTCCCCATCATCCAGATGACTAATTTCAGGCGCCTGATAAAAAATCCTGTCGGCCACTGTCAGGGTTGCAGAATTGGCGGGCACGAAACAGCCAATTTGCGAAAGCAATTGAATCTGGGTAATGGTTTTGCAGAAAGCAGTTTTCCCGCCGCTATTGGGACCGGTTATGAGCACGAGTTTTTCATCTTCCAGTACAAAATCGTTGCCAACATAGCGATTGTTGGCTTTACCTAAAACCGGATTTTTGGCATCCGTCAGGCTGATCCGGTGATGTGTTGCTTCTGTGAGTTCAGGCAAGACCATGCTGCTGCCGAATGCATCGGCAAATTTCAAAAAAGAGAGTAATTCATCCAGCTGCCCCAATGCGTCCAGGGTTTCGGCAACTGCTTGCGAATGCTTGAATTCATGCCTTAAAGGGATGATGCAGCTATCCCTGTCAAATCCGCCGACAATCGGAAAATAAATTAATAATAATGGCACAAAAAAAATCGTGGCCGTTGGAATGGACTCAACAGAAACTTTGAAGATGTCAGTGGGGAAAAAATGCGCTAATGTCCAGATGCAGGCGAAAAACAGTACAATCAGCAGCGGCTTGAATATGCGGGGTTTAAAAATGATTGCCGGTGTCAGCGAGCCCTTGCGCTCTTGCTTGCATTGAATACCGTTTTCCGTGACATAGACGGGGCCAGCCATTAAAGAATAGGCGCGGCTATCGGCAAATGCTTTTATCTTGTCAAAAACGCTTCGCAGATAGGCGCTTTGTGGTGTCTCAATTGCGTTTATACCGTCAACCAGTTCCAGCATAAAGCGGACGCCTCTTTTATATTGCAGATAGCCATATCCCTCTATTTCATGCTCTTCTCTGGCGGTGCCGAATGAGCCGAGAAATTCACCAAACAACAGTAAATAAAAGTTTTTCTCGCTTCCGGCTGCATTTACCACAATGCGCTCAAGATTTTCTTTTAGCACCGGGTTATTGTTCAGCTCGGAAACGGCTGCCTGTTTTGCCTTGATTTCCGCCAAGGAAGCTAGCGGCTGGGTTAAAGATCGAAACAATACAGACTGGCCTACCGTTGTTGAGGCATGGTTGATGGTATCGAATAATTCGTCGACTTCAATGGTACTAAAAGCGCCTTCATCTATAACACCTTCGCCGGTCGGCAAGGGCTTGCTTGAGCGCACGAGGGGCCAGGATTTATCAACCCAGCTTTGTAAGATTGTCTCTTGCATGGTTTTTAGCTCTTTTTCTTATCGATAACCCCAAAAACTATAATCGCCGCCACAACAACACCTATCAACAGCGCGTTTTCTTTCGATGCCCCCAACAAATAGGCCGCTCCTCCGCCTATGCCCATGCCAACACCCGTAAAAGCAAGGCTCCGCATCAGCCGACAAACAGAACAGTCGCTGTCATATCCTTTCGTATTCATGATTTTTAAAGTTGTCGTTCAAGCAATTTAACTATAGCATCAACATGAGATTGTGCGTCGTTTAAAGCAGGAATATAACGATATTCTTCGCCCCCAGCGTCAATGAATAGGGCTTTATTCTCCATGGCGATTTCTTCCAGCGTTTCCAGGCAATCGACTGCAAAACCCGGACATACCACGTCGATTTGTTTTATGCCCTGACCCGGTAAACTTTGCAGGGTATCCACGCAATAGGGTTTTAACCATTCCGCCTTTCCAAAGCGCGATTGAAATACCAGCAGCCACTGTTTATTATTCAAGCCCAGTTTTTCAGCAATTAAGGCAGCCGTATTTTGGCAATGATAAAAATACGGATCACCCCATTTTGTCAGCACTTCAGGCAAGCCGTGAAAAGACATTAACAACAGCTCGTGTCTGCCGTGTTCGCGCCATGACTGTTCAACGGCATCGGCAATAGCGGCAATATAGTGCTCATCCTGATGGTAATGACTAATAAAATGAAGACTGGGCAGATAGCGCCATTGGTTAAGTTCTTTTATGACATCATCATAGATGGATGCCGTTGTTGTTGAAGAATACTGGGGATATAAGGGCAAAATGATGATCTGGTCAATGCCCTGCTCTCTAAAGGCTCTTAAGCGCTTTGCAATTGAAGGTTCGCCGTAACGCATGGCATAGTCTGTAATAACACCTTTTGCTGTTAGTCGCTCAGCTACCAACTCAGTGAGTTGGCGGGTCAGGAAAATTAAAGGTGAGCCCTTTGTATCCCATATCTTGCGATAAGCTTTTGCTGATTTGCGAGGGCGAAAGGGCAATATAAAGAAATGCAGGATGAGCCACCATAATGGCCTGGGAAGATTGACAACCCTTGGATCCCAAAGAAATTCCCTAAGAAAACGCCGCACCGCCGACGTTGTAGGAGCAGCAGGAGAACCAAGATTGGCCAGTAACACAGCTGTTTTTTTTGCTGTCATGACAAACCTTATCTGTTAATCAGATTCAAAAACTCAGAGCGGGTGCTTATTTCTTTACGGAAAATCCCGGTCATGACAGAGGTTGTCATTACCGAGTTCTGTTTTTCCACGCCCCGCATCATCATGCATAAATGCTTGGCTTCTATAACTACGGCCACACCTTTAGCGCCAATTGAGAGCTCAATCGCATCCGCTATTTGTTTGGTGAGTTTTTCCTGAATCTGTAAACGCCGGGCATACATGTCAATAATGCGAGCCACTTTGGACAAGCCCAGCACTTTACCTTGGGGCAAATAACCGACATGGCATTTACCAATGAACGGCAGCAAATGGTGCTCACACAAGGAATACAATTCGATATCCTTGACTATAACCATATCCTCAGTATCGGCCGTAAAGATGGCGTCGTTGAGCACTTCCTCCAGCGTTTTATCGTAGCCGTTGTTTAAAAATTTAAACGCTTGCGCTGCACGTTTCGGTGTATCAATCAGGCCTTCGCGAGTAACGTCTTCACCGATGGCTTCGATAATTTTGGAAAAATACTCTTCCATATGCACTCTCAGTTATAAAAAAATGACCGGCTAGTATACATCAATGAGTAATTAAGTTTAATGCATCTACAATGACTTGCGCATCGGCGCCGGGTTTACAGGCATTCTCACTGATATGCCGGCGCCAGCCTCTGGCGCCGGGTTCGCCGTGAAAAAGACCTAAGACATGCCGCGATATACTGCTTAGACGCACACCAGTTTTGAGCTGTTGTTGAATATAGGGCAGCAACAGCTGCATGATTTCCTGTCGTGATTTTGGCTCACTCGTATCGGCAAAAAACCGGCTATCAACTTCAGCCAGGATATACGGATTGTGATAGGCTTCACGGCCCATCATCACGCCGTCAACATGATGCAAAACGGTCTCAGCCTGATCCAGTGAGGTAATGCCGCCATTCAAAACAATTTCCAGCTGCGGAAAATCTTTCTTTATTTGATAAACCACATCATAGCGCAAGGGTGGTATATCACGATTCTGCTTGGGCGACAAACCGCTCAGCCAGGCTTTCCGGGCATGTATAATAAACGTGTTGCAACCGGCATCGGCAAGCGTTGCTACAAAATGCACCAGATCTTCATAAGAGTCCCTGTCATCGATGCCAATTCTGCATTTAACCGTAACCGGAATCGCAACCGTCTGCCGCATTGCCGCAACGCATTTGGCAACCAATTCAGGGTCAGCCATTAAACAAGCGCCAAACTGTCCGTTCTGCACCCGATCACTTGGGCAGCCCACATTTAAATTGACTTCATCATAGCCATAATCTTCAATCAGCCTGGCGCAGGCAGCAAGATCATGCGGATTACTGCCGCCCAATTGAAATGCAAGTGGATGTTCAGCCGCATTAAATTGCAAAAATCGCTGCGGATCGCCATGCAGTAAAGCACCTGTCGTCACCATTTCGGTATATACCAAAGCGTGCCGCGTCAGCAGCCGGTGAAAATAGCGGCAATGGCGGTCCGTCCAATCCAGCATAGGAGCAGTACAGAACCTATGTAGATTATTGAATTCACTTTTGTTTACAGGATTGTTGTGATTTTGTGGCATCGGGTCACTCTTAAATTCGTAAGCGCTTAATAAAGCACGTACTTGCGCTATTCGATAGAATTTGTTTTTTTAATATTCCACGGCAACAAGGCTTCAAGTTTTTCTACCGTGTCGGCATCAGGCAGTGCCTGGAGCACTTGGTTTAGATAGTCGTAAGGTTCCCAGCCATTGGCTTTTGCAGCTTCGATTAAGCTGTAGTGAATCGCACTTGCCTGCGCACCTTTGGGGGTATCGGAAAACAACCAGGCTTTTCGGCCGATGACAAAAGGACGAATGGCATTTTCAGCCAGGATGTTGCTGATATTCAGATCACCATGTGTGCAATACACCGTCAGCTTTTCCCATTGATTACGCAGATACGTCATCGCTTTTCCGGTAAGGCTGTCTTTCGGTACTTTATGTTGATTATCTTCCAGATAGGCTTTGATCTTAGTCAATACGGGCAGGCTGCGTGCTTGCCGGTGCTGGTATTTTTCCTCGGTGCTGAGGTCTTTGATCTGCCGCTCGATCAGATAGAGGCCATTGATAAAATGGAGCATGCAATCGGCTTTGCTCAGTTGGAGTGGCTGGCCTTTTTTGACCTTGGGTTGCGCGGCTTGCGCGTCTTTAAATTTACGGCGTGCGTGATCCCAACAGCCGAGCGGGGTGATGTTATTGGCGATGCAGACGGCATGGTAGCCGGCATAACCATCGGTTTGCAGATAACCTTGAAAGCCATCGAGCAGGCGCAGCGGCACCTCCTGGCTGCGCGACGGATCGTAGTCAAATAATACGCTGGGTTGGCCGGGCGGACCGCCCAGGGTGACCCACATGTATTTGACTGCTAATAAACAAAAGGCTCTAATGTTTCATAGAAATTTTCTGAGTACCTTATCCAGCAAGGCTTTCAAATTGTTTTCAACTTCTCAAAAATAATCCGTTCTGACCGTGTAATTTTTAGGAGATCTAAATTTCCAGACTTTTTCGTTCCAAAGAATAAAGAGCTTGTGTTAAATATAGACCGACGTAGAGGCTCGTTGAGCAACGCAAACTCAGTGTATAGGCCCAATGGCATCATTAGTTTGTCCACATGCCCCACATTCGCGGTGGCTTATGAAGTCTGTGGAACTTTAGAGCCTTTTGTGTATTAGCGCCTTAAAATGTCAAGAGCTCCCCTCGTTGAAAAGTTTAGTCCTGATTCCTTCCCTGCTCAGCGCATTTTGCGCAGACACCGTGAACTTCGATAGCTTTGCTATGCACGATAAAATCAGCCTGTTTGATTTCCTGCGCCAATGCTGTCATAACTTCCTCGGCAGATCGCTCCTCGACTTCGTGGCAGTGCTTGCAAATCAGCAGCAACTGTTCATGCTGATGCCCGGAACAACTGCAGCCAACAAAGGCATTGAGGCTTTCAACCCGATGAATTAAACCCTGTTCGATCAAAAAATCCAGCGCCCGGTAAATGGTCGCCGGTTTTGCCGCTTGCAGCAGGGGCTTGATACGATCCAGCAGTTCGTAAGCTTTAACGGCTTTGTGACTCTCCCAGATCAACTCCAGGACCTGATGCCGAATGGGTGTTAATTGCACACCGCGAACCACGCAGAGCTGCTCGGCCGTGCCCAAAGCCTTGCTTACACATTTGTTATGATCGTGTTCTGGCAGCGGGTAATGGCGAGTTTCGGCGGGCGTAGTCATAGTGCAAATAGGCTTAATAAATAAGCGTTACAATATAACATCCGCATTGATTTTACAATTTGTAGCCCCTCGCGCAATGAGAATTAACGCGTAGACAAGCGCCATTGCAGCAGCTAAAAATTGCCAGCTAAACCGTCATTCTGGTTGATAACTATTGAGCAAGTTTATTGGCTGACCAAACTGATGAAGCCAGCATTGAGTGAATAAATGCTCGTGTTGACAGGGGCATTCCAGTCGTCGGCTGGAATGCCCTACTCTTTGCAAGATTCATATTAACAGGAATCAGATACGGTTTAGCTTGCAGGACAGCATCCGGCTTTTATCGTGGGTAAGGGTAACTGGGTTGTGGGTAGCCTTGCTGCTGCGGGTAACTGGGTTGTGGATAGCCTTGCTGCTGCGGGTAACTGGGTTGTGGATAGCCTTGCTGCTGCGGGTAACTGGGTTGTGGGTAACCTTGCTGCTGCGGGTAACTGGTTGTGGGTAACCTGGCTGTGGGTAACCTTGTTGCTGTGGATAACTTGGTTGCGGGTAACCTTGTTGTTGCGGGTAACCTTGCTGCTGTTGTGCTCCAGTGGATCCGGCATTTTGATTGGCGATAATAGCTAACTCCACGCGACGGTTCTGAGCACGATTCGCTTCATTGACATTAGGAAATTTCGGCATGCGCTCCCCCATCCCTTGCTGTGTTAGACGAGCATAATTAACGCCGCGTTGTGACAAGTAAGCAGAGACACTGGCCGCCCGCTGTTCGGATAATTTCTGGTTGTAATTATCCGCACCGGTATCGTCGGTATGTCCGGTGATATTGATGGTTGAATCCGGATACTGATTTAAGACATTGGCCACAGAATCCAGCGCGGATTGGGCTTGCGGAGTTAAATTGGCCGAATCAAAGCCAAAGGTAATGCTGCTGGGCATGGTTAAATTCAGCGTATTTTCAGCGGTTCTCTGCACCTCGATACCGGTTCCCTGCAGGGACTGCTGCATTTCCTGTTCCTGCTTGTCCATATAAGCGCCAACCGCCGCGCCGACTACACCGCCAGCTAACGCGCCGAGTCCGGCATTTTTCAGATCGTTGCCGCCAAACAGGGTGCCGGCGCCTGCACCCACCGCAGCACCAATGCCGGCGCCCTTGGCAGTGGTGCTCACACGAGATTCACCGGTATAAGGGTCGGTTACACAGGCAGTCAGTAAAGCCGAACTAATACCTATAACTAATAATCTTTTTTTCATAAAATTGCCGCCTTGGCTGGTTTAAGAACTAAAAAATGTCATTCAAATGACCACATTCTCATTATACAACGCAGTAACTTAAACTTAAGCTGAATAACCCAAGCTGTTTTTTATGCTGCAGTCAGTATGTGAATTCACGCACTATAGAATTCTTGCATTGACAAACAGCAGTCGTGACAGTTAATTTCTTATCTTAATGTGCTTTCAAGCATCAAGCCCTTGGCACTGATGTCAAATTAAATCAAAGAGCTGTATGCTGTAGTTTAGGAAGAGCTTAATTCGTCGAAGTGCACGCAGGCCAGCTTGCTCTTTGCACTTGGCATGGCAGTTATGGGTTGCCTTCTTGGCTGACTAGAAATCGAACACGGCCTGATTTGGTTTCTGGCTGCGCTTATTTGCACACAGTACGCACGCAACACAACAACATTAAATTGAAAAAAATGAGCAATGCCGAAATAATAAAAATACGTTCCTCCGGACTGGGTTACTTCATTAACCGTGTGCAAACGCTGTTTGTCAGTATGCTAAGAATCTGGTCCATACCGATCGTGCTGATGCTCAGTCTCGCATCCGGGTTTACCACTTATTATGGCTTGTCGCATTTCATAACGCCGTGGATTGCTCTGGTGATTACCGTTGCCATTCAATCGATTATTGTGATCTGTTCGCTGGAAATAGCCGGCATACACTGGAAAGCCAACCGGTTGCGTTATTTTTCGGTGGTCATCTCGTTGATCATCGCCTTGGCCGCTTCGATTACTTTTTCCTATTTCAAGTTTTACGAAATATCCGAACAGCAAAGTCTGCATATCAATCGTTTAAACGAGATCAGACAGAATATCAAAGGCTATCTGGATGAAGCGTTGCGAGTTAAAGGACAAGTCTTGCAGGCGCAAAAACAGGAGCTGGAGAAAGCCGCTCTGGATGTCACCCAAGCGTATTTTGGCACGCATAGTCAAATTGCCCCAGAGAACAAAAACCAGGTCGGTGAAGGCCCATTCTGGCGGCACTACAATCAGATCTATCAGGAAAAAAAGCAGGTATTTGCCCAACAAGAACAGGCTTTTGCCGAGATGGACAAGACGATTCGCCAATTGCAGGTCAATTTGAGTGCGCTTGATGTGGCCGATAATACCGAACAAGCTTATGCGCAATTACTGAAAAACTACCAGGATTTGCAGCTAGGCGTTAATCAGTTTGCCAGCACGATGAATTTGACTGTTCCGGAAGCGCCCCTGTTAATGACTTACAAGCAATTTGTCGAAGAGGTAAAGCCCTCGTTTGCGATGTGGTCGGGGTTTTCCTTATTTGCTTTTGCCTGCGCGGCAATGGTGGATTTTTTTACCGTGCTGCTGTCCTATCGCCTGGAATTTACCGCCCCCGGGCCTTTAACCGTGCAGGAAGAAGAACTGGTGTTTGAATGCCTTCGGCAATTTACCGAGTTCAGAATCAATGCCAATGATGAACTGGAAATGGTGATAGAAAAATCGGACATCGAAAAAGCCCGGCGCTATTCGGACTGGTCGCGCATGTTTGTCGTGGGCCTGTTATTAAGCCGCGGTTTTTTAAGAAAAATTGATGACAAAACCGTGGAGTTTGCGCCGAATTTATACCCGTTAATTGCAGAAAAAATGGCTGACAAGATCGCCGCCCTAAAAGCCCAATCAGTCGCCACAGCAGCCCTTGACCCTCATGAATAATTCAGCACACGAACTGGAAAATTGGTTGACCACGGATACGGCTGCAGACTTCGACAACGGCATCTGGGAGCCGGGCTTCGATGCCGACAGGCAACTGGTTGCCATAAAAATCGGCCCGTATTCGAAGCTTTACTTACGTCCGGAACGATTCGTCAAACGCTTTTATCATCAGCTATACCCGCTCGGCATCGAAGACTGGCACTATAGCAAACAGATCACACTGTACGACGACTTTTGCAGTCTGACGGTTGATCTACAGATTCGCTTCCAGGCAACATTGAAATACGTCGAGAAGAACAGCGAACTGCTAACCACCATTAACGACCATATCAAACAGACGTATGCCGGAGTCATCGAGGAAATCATCGATGCCGAGCTACAAACCTTAAACGATGTTGCATGGGTACAGACCGGTCTGGCTGAGGTAGAGAAAAAAATCGCCCGTTCGATCGATGAATTACTGATGGCGCAAGCCATTCAAGCGCAAACCCTATGCCACATGACGGCCAGTTTTGCAGAGTTTCCCGATGTACAGTGGGGGCGGGAAAACCTCTATCTCGAGGTCTTAAAAAAAACTTTTGAGATAACCGAACAAAAAAATCAGGAACTGTTTCGTCAGCAACAAGCCCTCGAACAACAAGCGCTGGCTGAAAAACAGCAACAGCTTGAACATCTCAGGCAGACGGCGAAACTGGAGCGGCAACTACAAGCCCAGCAAGCGGAAAACCAACGTTTGTTGCTGGAAGACCAGGAACAGCAACTCGTCAAACAACTGGTTATCGAAAAGCGCATCCAGGCCGAACACATAAAATACGAACATGAGTTAAAAGAAATGGCATTAGAAGCCGAACTGCGGGTGCAGGAAAATCAAAAAGCCCGGCAACGATTGGCAGAAAACCGCGACTTGCTTGAACAGCTCGCCCATCAGGCCGAGCAGGAAGATAAAATAACCCTGGCCCAGATTCAGCGCCAGGAAAAACAGCAAAGCCGTTTGCGTGAGGCCGGGCAAAAAATTCAGGCACAGCAAGCGCAACAAACCAGTGAACTCAAAGCCCAACCGGACTATAAAAATAGCCCGAAACCGCCAGAACAATCCTAAAATGAGAGTTGCCCCATGAAATCGCATCCTTCCATCCGTTGTTATTGCCTGAGCTTGTTAGCCCTGTGTTTTTCCCTATCGGCATCGGCAGCCGATCTTGACCGGGCGGAAATTGAAAAACGCCTGGCCAACGCCGACAAGGCACATCCCGCAGATTTGCGCCGTAAAGATCTTGCCGGTCTTGATTTATCGGGTTTGGACTTTCGCAATGCTGATTTGTGGGGCTCAGATTTGCGACGCGCCAATCTGAGCAACAGTAATTTATCCGGCCTGAATCTGGATTTAACGGTGATGTCCAAAATCAATCTTTCCGGCGCCAATCTTGCCCATACCAGTATTTTTGGCGTGCACATGGCAGAAGCCAATCTGAGCGGTGCCAATCTTACCGGCAGCCGCTTTATCGCCAATCTGGATCGTGCCAACCTCAGTCATGCCAATTTAACCAACGCCGACTGGGGTGTTGACATGAAGAATCAGCCCATGGGTTTGATGCGGGTCAGTTTGAATGGCGCCAACTTAACCGGCGCCAATTTAACCGGGGCCAATCTCAATCGTGCCCTGCTGAAGCTGGCCAATTTTACCGGCGCCAAGCTGCACAATGCCGTGTTATTTGGCGCCGATCTTGCCAGAGCCGATTTATCGGATGCCGATTTATCGAACGCCGATTTATCTCAGGCTCTGCTTAACGATGCCAATTTTGCCGGGAGCACGTTAACCGGCACCCGTTTTACCGGCATTAAAGATAAAGCCCTGCTGCGTGGCCTGGATACCAGCAAGGATCTCCAATCAGCGATTTTCGATTGATCGCAAGCGTGACTTTACACTGGCAAACATGGATGCACCACTTTTCTGTCTAAGCTGTATCGCTAAAACTATTCTTTTATTGCTGGCCGCCAATGGCGCCCCCATCATCGCAAAAAATGTACTGAAAAATCGTTTCAATCAGCCAATAGACAGGGGGAAATCGTTAGCAGACGGCCACCCCCTGTTTGGCTACAGCAAAACCTGGCGCGGTTTACTGGCATCGGTTACAGCAACCATGTGTGCGGCCTCGCTGCTGGATATATCTGCACAACAAGGCGCTGTGTTTGGGTTGGCAGCGATGTGCGGCGATCTGCTGGCAAGTTTCACCAAGCGCCGTCTGGGCTATAGCGAAAGCAGCCGTACCCGGGGGCTTGATGTGATTCCGGAATCATTGCTGCCGTCCATGGCATTACAGTTACCACTGGGTTTGGGATGGCTGGACATTGTCGCCGTGGTCAGCGTGTTTTTTCTCATTGAAGTCTGGCTGTCGCCCGTGCTCTATCGCTTCCATATCAGAAACCGGCCTTATTAAAGCTATGGGCAGGCCCCTGCCCTGCCGCGTCGCAGTTCAGTAAGCCATAGGCCCTTAGCGTATGAAAACCCTTAGTCATTCAGGCCAAGGTGCACAACAAGATGAAGGCCTTGTTATCCGGCTTTGGCAGCCGCAGGAAGCCTCTCAGCCGCATCCTCCAACTTCGATTTCAGCGCGCCGGCCCTGACTCGCTTTGCTGCTGCCTGCCCGCCATGAGAATGCGTGCCAGACTGCGCAGGCCGTCCGATGAAATAGTAAGCCCAAACGGCGCGCCCAGGTTGTCCAGTTCATAAATTACATCGGTAGCGGCTATAAAGGTTAAGTAGCGCAGGCCCTGCATGCCGGGCAATTCCTTGGCTATCGTGCTTAGCACCGGCGAAAGACGTTGCCAGGTATCGGTAAAAAACACCCTCACCGGATCGGCGCTGTTGGCATCCTGGTGTTTTAACCCGGCCTGGAAGGCCACACGCGAATCCATCAGAATTTCCATCAAGGTATCGCGCAATTCGGGAGATTGGGTATCAGCAGACGCCTGTTTGATTGCAGAGCTTAAAAAGGCATCCCATTGCGGCCATGCGGCCTGCCATTGTTGCTGCTCGGCCTCGGTAAAGACAGGCGCCGGTTTTGCCGGCGTTAATTGCTCAGGCGCATTAAGCGCAAGCTTGATGCCAATACCGTTTTCATTGGCAGTTAACGCTGCTGAATCTGAGCGTACTGAGCATGTCCTTGACTTGCTGGGCATTTTCTTGTGGTAAGAATTTTGCCAGGGTCTGTTCAATGTTGCTCCGGGATTCTTTTAAATCAATTTTTACTGCGGCTAGGCGCGGTTCTGCAACGCGTTTGATCAAATTCTGAAGCTGATCAATGGTCAGATAGCGGCCGTCGCGATCATAAGCATTGGCTTTGGTAATCGGCAACGTCAACACTGAACCGCCGGCATCCAGAGTCGGCTGCTGGAAGGTTTCCAAAATCCCCGACCATTCCATAATCGTCAGGCATTGTCCGCCCATAGGAGTACCCAGTTTTGCCTGTACATTATTCAACAGGCGAATTTGGCCGTTTTGCCCGCCAATATCGGGATTAGCCAGCTTTAAATACCCGCAGCCGTGGCTTTCATGCCACAACTCGGCAGTGTTGCCCGGGCCTTTATAAAGCTGGCTCACCAAGGCTTTTTTAATCAGGCTGTAATCAATTTGCAAGGGCACACTCAACTCGGTGGCAGTGCCGCTGCCTGAAAACAGCATGCCCCAAGCGAAAATCATCATGGCAAAACATTTTTTCATAATTCTTTCATCTCCAGAAAATTCAGGGCTGATGGTTTACTTGTGCTTACGGGTAAATCGAGCCCACAGGGTAATTGACTTGGCTTATCGAGTGATTAATTTTTCTTCCAGGATCAGTTGGACAGACTGTCGTTTTCCGGCGCCAGCTCTGGTTCCATGGGCTCGGGCTGATCCCGTTGTTCAGTTGAATGCAGAGGACGCGTATACTGGCGCCCTATAAATAGATCATTGCTGACGGTGTTGACATCCTTCAACCAGGCGGCTGCTTGTTGGCAGCTTTCCGAATACGGCGGTTCTTTACAGAGGTCTACCTTGCCGTCCTGAGTCAGATTGAAATGCAGGCCTGGCAATGGCCGCACACGCATGCCCCCCGGCATTGAGTCGGTATAATCCATGATACTCGGCTCGTCATAATTCAACAGATTGAGCAGGAACTTGGGCACCTGATAAAGCGGCAGATTGCCGAATTTAACCGGCCCGCGTTTGCCATCGATAATCAACAGCGGTGTACTGACGTAAAATTTGAACATGTCCGGGGTAAAATCGCTGCGATTGGCGGTCAGCACGCCGGAATCAACGTAGCCGGCAAAGTTTTCACCCAAGAATGGCAGGTGATCGCCAAAAAACACGATGATGCCGTCAGGATCACGTTTGCGCAGTTGTTCAATGAACGCCATCAATTCCCGTGATTTGTAGTACATGGTATTGGCGTAGCTTAATACTTCCTCAACGCTGGAAGATGAATTGACTTTATTGGGCCTGCTCTCACTCAGGGGATAATTCCAATGCCCGAAATACGTCACAATGTAATTCAGCACCGGTTGTTGAGTGTCCAGGGCAAGCGACAGCTTTTCCAGCACCTGTCGATACAAGGTGGCATCGGACATAAACTCCCGGTTCATGTCATCCTGAACAAAGTCATCAAGCGACCAGTAGGTATCAAAGCCTATGCGCCGGTAAGCATTGACGCGGTTCCAAAACACCGGCACGTTAGGATGCGAGACGTAGGTCTTGTAGCCCTTGTTTTCCAGTATATGCGGTAAACAGGGCACATCATTAAGCAACTGCCTTTCAAATTTAACGTTATCTTTAACGACCGGAAAGCCGCATAAAACCTCAAATTCCGAATTGGCGGTAAAGCCGCCAAATACCGGGGTCAAGGTTTGGGAATAATTTGCACTCTTCCATAATTTTCTAAAATCGGGTGCCAGCGGATTTTGTGTATAGCGGGCTTTTTTCAGTGCATTCGGATCCCAAAATGATTCCAGCAGTATCAGATGAATGTTGCGGGGCGTAAACGCCTTGGCAGCAACCGGCTTTGGCGGCATCGTCGCCCGTAATCTGTCAGCCGCTTCCTGAGCATCATCCTGATACGGCGGCAAATCTAGCTGAACAAAGCGGCGAGCGCTTTCTTGTAAGGTATAGACCGTGGCGCCATGCCAGATATAATTGGAACGTTGATCCCATACCGAGTTGCCGGTGTATTTATCAAGCGGAATTAAAATACTCTCAGGGCTGAATAAAAATGTGATGCCGGCTGAAAAAATTACAAAACTGGATCCATACGCACTCCAGTGCCGCATGGTGAAGTTAAACAGCAATAAACTGGCAATGGCCGCCAGCGGCAGGGCCGTGGCAAAAAAACGCCAGCCTTCCAGAATCAGCAGCAGCGACCTCAGTGCATAAACATCATCCGGCATGATGGGGCCGCCAAAAAAGGATATTTTTATGGCATTGCCAATATACAAAAGACCCATCACCAGAGCCTGAATTACCAAAAATATCCAAATACGCTTTGACAAGGCATACAGCAAATAGGCAATGACCAGTTGCAGCACATAATCCAGCGGCACTGCGCTAGGCTTGATCTGCACATCAAACTTGATGGCGCTGATCAGGTAAAACAACACATAAAACAGCGTTGTGGAAATGAACGGTAATAATTTTTTTAATAACATTTTGGGGGTCAATACAATTTCTCGAAGATTGGTATCAGGCCATGACTATTTGCTGGGCTAGTTTATCATAAGCCCGAAGCAGCACCCGCCCTTCTCCTTGCTCAAAACCCGCAGCGCCCTAACTGATCGATGCGCGGATTTGGTGGAAACTATTGCTCCTGTCTCGACATCCAGCATAGAATGCCGCTTCTTTATCTCTAAGTTGGAGGGTTTCCTATGTCAGATACAATTTGGTTCAGAACCGGCGAAGCGACGGTATTTTCTAGTGAAGGTCAAGGTACCGATGCCATGCCCGAAATACTCATAGGCGATGTCAAAGGGCCTGCCGGCCACGCCTTTGCCAATCTTATGGGGCAAACCGAAGGCCATACCCGCATGTTTGCCATTCGCGCCTGCAATCAGCAAGTGCGCCCGGCAACTATCATGGTGCCTAAAGTGACCATTAAATCGAGTGCCTATGTCAACCTGCTAGGCGGCCCGGTCCAATCCGCCATAGCCGATGCAGTTCTGGACAGCGTTATCGATGGCGTGATTCCAGAAGCACAAGCCAATGACCTGTGCATTATTGCGATGGTGTGGATTGCACCGGAATGTGCTACCAATCCTGATCTGGATCGCAAGGATTTATACCGCACCAACTACGAAGCCATGAAACTGGCTATCAAACGCGCGCTGAGCAATTCTCCCAGCATTGAGGAATTAAAGGCTAACCGCCATAAAATAGTGCACGAAATGTACGATCCGGAAACCGGCGAGTCACAATGGTAACAGCGCTGCTTCGAGTGCTTAATGCATTCTGTTGCGGACAAGGCGTCGTTCGCCAGGTTTTCACCGCAAAGCGGACGGGCAATACACAGTTTTGTAGTTTGTAACTGGGAACCGTCAGTGTGAACGACGCCCATGCCGCGATTTGAAGCCATCGCGCGACATAGGCGTCGCTCCCATAATGAATCTTGCCGATCCAGAGCAGCTCCACAAGATTTCTCGCTCCGCTCGGAATGAACACAGCTTGCCGAATGATTTCAAAGGGCTTTAGTTGCCCACTGCTGCCGGAGCTGTTGGCGGTTCAATGCCAGCCACTGGATGGCGATAATCGGAATCGCCGATTCGATCTTGCGGTCTTCCAGCAGTTGATACACTTCATCAAAATCAAGCGCGCGCACCAGAATGTCTTCGTGCTCATGATCCAGGCCGTGAATACCGCCGACATGGCTGCAATCAACCTTGCCGCAAAACAGGGTAATCCACTCGGACGAACCGCCGGGCGTGGTAAAAAACTCGTTGATCACCATGATTTGCTGAATTTCGCAGCCCGCCTCTTCTACCGATTCCCGATAGGCGACGTCTTCTGCCGACTCGCCTTCTTCGATGGCACCGGCGACGATTTCCAGCATCCAGGCTTTCTCGGGCTGCAAAATACCGCCGGTTCTAAACTGCTCGATCAGCACGACTTTATCCAGATGCGGATCGTATAACAGCACGGCAACACAGTTGCCGCGCCGGAACAACTCCCGGTCCAGTTCGGCGCTCCAGCCACCGGCAAACAAGCTATGTTTCAGCCGGTATTTTTCCAGCCGGAAAAAGCCCTGATAAACGATGTCGCGGTCAATAATTTCAAATTGTTTGTTCATGAGTTATTTTTGTACACCACTTTATAGATCACACCGAGCGTATCATCGGAAATCAGCAGGCTGCCATCGGGCAATTCCAGAACATCCACGGGGCGCCCAAGCACCTTGCCGTCTTTGCTTAGCCAGCCGTCAATAAAGACCTGCTCCGAAACCGGTTTGCCCTGGTTAAATTTGACTAAGGCAATGCGGTAACCATGAGGTTCCGTGCGATTCCAGGAGCCATGCTGGGCAACAAACAACTGATTTTTATATTCAGAAGGAAACTGCTTGCCCTGATAAAAGCGCATGCCCAAGGGTGCCATGTGGGCTTTAAATTTCCAGGCCGGCGCGGTAAATTCTTGGCATTTCCGGTTGCCGGCAAACTCGGGATCAGGCACATCGCCGCCATGGCAATAGGGATAACCAAAATGCTCGCCCTTTTCCGACCACCGGTTCAGTTCATCGGCCGGCAGATCGTCACCCAAATAATCGCGGCCGTTTTCGGTAAAAAACAGCGCTTTCGTAGTCGGCTCCCAGTCGAAGCCGACCGTATTGCGGATGCCATGGCCGATAATCTCAAAATCAGTGCCATCGGCATTCAGCCGGACCAAGGAAGCGTATATGTCTTTTTTGGGATTGCAGATATTACAGGGCGCGCCGACCGCCGTGTACAGCTTGCCATCCGGGCCAAAACGCAGATATTTCCAGCCATGATGCTGATCCGAAGGCAATTGATCGTAGACCACAGCCGGTTTGGGCGGGTCAAGCAAGTGCCCGGTAATCCGGTCAAATCGAAGTATGCGATTGACTTCCGCCACATACAGCGCGCCGTCTTTGTAGGCTACGCCGTTGGGCATAGTTAAACCGGTCGCGATGAAATGACGCTTGTCGGCCACGCCATCAGCATCCAAATCCTGCACGGCATAGACGTTCCCTGCCTGCCCCGTGCCGACAAACACCACACCGTTATCGGCCAAAGCCAGACTGCGAGCATTGGGTACGTTATCGGCAAACACCGAAATTGTAAATCCGGGGGGTACATGCAGCTGGTTGATGACATCCTGATGACTGCCGGGCTGCGGGAAGGCCAAACCTGCATACAACAACAGCAGATTGAACAGCATTATTTTCATAAGTGACATGAGAATTCCCTCCTGAATAAACTTTTCGCTATATTATCACTCTGAAAATCGATTGAATTATTTTATTCAGTCCCCATAGTGATGAAACCATAGTTAAACTTTGAAGGCTTTTACCATGATGCGAATTTTACTTTTTCTAGCAACCAATGTGGCAATCATGATTGTCATCAGCATTGTGTTTAACCTGTTAGGCTTGAGCGGCACTTTAGACGCCCAAGGTATCGACCTTAATCTGAATGCCCTATTAGTCATGTCGGCCGTAATCGGCGTGACCGGCTCGTTGATTTCGTTGGCCATGTCAAAATGGTCGGCGAAAAATGCCATGGGGGTTCACGTGATCGATCAACCGCAAAACCAGACTGAACAATGGCTGCTGAGTATTGTCGCCAAGCAGTCCAAACAAGCCGGCATCGGCATGCCTGAAGTCGGCATTTTCCAGACCCCCGAACCAAATGCTTTTGCTACCGGCATGAACAGAAACAATGCGCTGGTCGCGGTCAGCACCGGTTTGCTGCATAACATGAATGCCGATGAAGTGGAAGCGGTGGTCGGCCATGAAATCAGCCATGTGGCCAACGGCGATATGGTCACCATGGCCTTGATGCAAGGCGTGGTCAACACCTTTGTGTACTTTTTTGCCACTGTTATTGGCCACGTGGTCGACCGCACCGTCTTCAAGACCGAAGAAGGCCACGGTCCGGCTTATTACATCGTACAGATGGTTGCGCAAATAGCCCTGGGCTTTCTGGCGTCCATGCTGGTCATGTGGTTCTCCCGTTACCGTGAATTCAGAGCCGATGCGGGTGGCGCCAACCTGGCCGGACGGCAGAAAATGATCAGCGCGCTGCGCGCCCTGCAACGCGGGCATGAAGCGCAGGATCTGCCCGGTCAACTGGCAGCTTTCGGCATTAATGGCGGCGGCATGAGCAGACTGTTCATGAGCCATCCGCCTCTGGAAGAGCGCATTGCCGCCTTGCAGAATCAGCAATAACTAATTGCTTCCAAGCCGGACAGCTTCTGTCCGGCTTTTCCCTATGACCCAACATCAAACCATCCGCTTTTCTCTGAATCTTTCTTATGAGCAATACCTCCGGGTGTACCAGGGGATTGCCAAAACCATTACCGTCATCAGCGATGACGGCAGAAGCGTTATTTTTCCAGCCGGCAATATCCAGTCTTTTTTGACCAAACAAGGCATCAGCGGGCATTTTGAAATGGAATTAACGCCTCAACATAAGTTTCTCGGCATCAAAAAAATCCGCTAAATCCTTTTCCGCAGCAGTTGCGGTCAGTCAGCCTCAAAATCCTGATTTTTTGTCAGTGCCGTCGGCCAAAACACATCCATCCGTTTTCAATAAATACAAAGACCTAGCTATTTATCGCTGTTTTCAGCACGCTTGCTCAAGCATTATTTTCCCTGGTAAACACAATATGTTGTGCTAATATTTTTCTCAATCACTATATATCGACAAAACAGCTTTTTTCTCAAAACTGAATTTTTTGTTAATTTATAGCCACTTACACCACCACTGCCAGGGACATCATCAATGACTGCAAAACTCCATGTCGTCGCCAACACGGTGACCGAAATACCATTTCAGGACGCTTCCATGGATATTTGGGACACCAAATATCGCTTAAAAACCAAGGATGGCGTAGCGATTGATGCAAACATTGATGAAACCTATCAGCGCGTTGCCAGGGCGTTGTCTGAAGTGGAAAAAGGCAAAAACAAACAGGAGCAGTATTACAAGGAATTTCTGTGGGCCTTGCGTCAGGGCGCCATTCCGGCCGGGCGTATTGTCTCCAATGCCGGCGCACTGGAACACAAGCCAGCAACCTCGACGATTAACTGCACGGTTTCCGGAACTATCACCGATTCCATGGATGATATTCTGGGCAAGGTGCATGAAGCCGGATTAACGCTGAAAGCCGGTTGCGGCATCGGTTATGAGTTTTCCACGCTGCGCCCCAAAAATGCCTATGTCTCCGGTGCCGGCGCGTATACCTCAGGCCCGCTGTCGTTCATGGATATCTACGACAAGATGTGCTTCACCGTCTCTTCCGCCGGCGGCCGCCGCGGCGCGCAAATGGCCACTTTCGACATCGGCCATCCCGATGTCGTCGAATTTATCCGCGCCAAGCGCGAAGATGGCCGCCTGCGCCAGTTCAATCTGTCCTTGCTGATTACCACCGAATTCGTCGAAGCCGTAAAAAATGACCAGCCCTGGCGTTTGTCATTTCCGGTCACCGAAAAAGAAGCCAGGCTCGACCAGATTGACCTCAACGACAGCAGCCAGATCATCTGGCGTGAATTCCCCAGCACTGAAAACTATATCGTCAATAATGATGGCCTGGTGGCCTGCCGTATCACCAAAACCATGCCCGCACGGCGCTTGTGGGACATCATCATGAGTTCCACTTACGATTATGCCGAGCCCGGATTCATCCTGATCGACAAAGTCAACGAGATGAACAACAACTGGTTTTGCGAAAAAATCCGCGCGACCAACCCTTGCGTAACAGGCGACACCTGGATTCAAACAGAGCAAGGTCCCAGACAAGTTAACGCCATCCTGGGCCAACAAATCAACGTATTAGTCGATGGTCAATTACACCAATCCGGCACTAATGGCTTCTTTAAAACTGCAACAAAAGAAGTGGTCAGATTAAGAACAAAAGAAGGTTACAGCCTGCGTCTGACTAATGATCATCAGGTGCGCAAAATTACCCGTCTGGATCGTTATAACCTTGAAACAGAATGGTGCGCAGCCGGCGAACTACATGCGGACGATCAGATTTTGCTGAATAATCATCGTCAACATACGCACTGGAATGGAAAATACAGCGAGAATCAAGGCTATCTAATCGGATTGTTAATTGGAGATGGCACATTAAAAGAAGATAAAGCCGTGCTGTCTGTTTGGAAAAGCGAGCAAGTCATGAATAGTGACATCAATACCTTGAATACCGGTGTTGATGCCATTATGGATAAGGTCATGCTTGCAGCAGCTGAATATAATACGCGCAGCGACTTTAAAGGCTGGTCTGAAATTTCCGGAAGAAATGAATTCAGGCTCAGTTTTGCCGAGCTGAAAACGCTGGCTGAAGAACTTGGCATGTCCCCTGGTAACAAATGTATCAGCGCACAACTCGAAACAGCTTCGAGTGATTTTTACCGAGGCTTCTTACAGGGATTTTTTGATGCCGACGGTTCTGTTCAAGGCAGCCAAACCAAAGGCGTCAGTATTCGCTTGGCTCAATCAGATCTTCCTCGTCTGGAAGCAGTGCAGCGCATGTTACTTCGCTTGGGTATCACCTCGACCCTCTATCGCAACCGTCGTCAAGCCGGCATAACAAAACTGCCTGACGGAAAAGGCGGCGTTGCTGATTATAAAATTTCTCCTCAACATGAACTGGTTATCAGCGGCGATAATCTTGCCGTTTATCAAGAATTAATAAACTTTACAGACAGCAACAAAGCGGCTCAACTTGAAACAGCTTTAAAAAATTACCACCGCTCTTTAAACCGTGAGCGTTTTGTCGCTACGATTGAATCGATCACACCTGATGGCTACGAAGATGTATTCGATATACAGATTCCAGGCATCAACACCTTTGATGCCAATGGCTTACACGCACATAATTGCGGCGAACAGCCGCTGCCGCCTTACGGCAGCTGCCTGCTAGGCTCCATCAACCTGACCCGCTTCGTTAAAAAGCCATTCACGGCTGATGCGCATTTTGACTGGGATAGTTACCGCAAAACCATCCGTATTTTCACGCGCATGCTCGACAATGTCGTCGAAATCAACGGTCTGCCCCTGCCCCAGCAACGCGATGAAATCTTCAGCAAGCGCCGTCACGGCATGGGCTATCTGGGCCTGGGCTCAACCGTGACCATGCTGGGCATGAAATATGGCGATGAATCGTCTCTGCAATTTACCGAAGAAGTCACCAAGATCCTGGCCGTTGAAGGCTGGAAAGCCGGCTTGAGCCTGGCCAAAGAAAAAGGCCCGGCGCCGATCATGGACCAGGTCTTTACCGTCACCGGTGAAATGCTGCACAAGCGTCCGGAAATGCTTGCCGATGGCTACAAAATCGGCGATCAGCTGCCCGGAAAGCTGCTGCACGCAAAATACAGCCGCTATATGCAGCAACTCGCACAAGTTGATCCTGAACTGGTTAAGGAACTGATTGAAACCGGCTGCCGCTTTACCCATCACAGTTCTATTGCGCCCACCGGCACCATCTCGCTATCCCTGGCCAACAACGCCAGCAACGGCATCGAACCCAGCTTTGCGCATCATTACTCGCGCAATGTGATCCGCGCCGGTAAAAAATCCAAAGAAAAAATCGATGTATTTTCTTTTGAATTGCTGGCCTACCGGGAAATGGTCAATCCCCAGGCCATGCCTTACAGCGATGACCCTGCCCAACAGCTGCCGGACTATTTTATCGCTGCCGACAACGTCACACCGAAGCAGCATGTCGACATCCAGGCCGCCGCGCAAAAATGGATCGACTCGTCCATCTCGAAAACCGCGAACGTGCCGACCGACTATCCGTACGAAGACTTCAAGTCCATCTACGAATACGCCTACGACAAAGGCCTGAAGGGCTGCACCACCTTCCGCTTCAACCCGGAAGTGTTCCAGGGCGTGCTGGTCAAGGAATCGGATCTGGAAAACACCACCTATCAATTCACCCTGGAAGACGGCCATGTGGTCGAATTTAAAGGCAACGAAGAAGTGGAATACGACGGCGAAATGCACACCGCCGCCAACCTGTTTGATGCCTTGAAGGAAGGCTATTACGGCAAGTTTTGATTTATTTGGGTGCCTCATCACCCTCCCCGACAAGAAGCAAAGCCGTTAAGTAAAACCGTCATACCGGCAGGGATTGCCGGTATCCAGTTCACAGGGATGTGAAGCTCGTTGCCAGCCATGGCTTCTGGGTTACCGGCAATCCCTGCCGGAACGACGTGTTGGTTCTTAACTTGATGGCATAGCCAAAAAAAATGGGGAATTGAGAGGCGACTAGGGAATTTAACGAATACCAGGCATAAATATGACACATAAAATTGCAAAAAAAATCATCGGCTACAAAGTCCTGACCAAAGACACTACCGAAGCTCCCAAGCCGCAAGAACAGCAGTCGCTGGAGCGCATGAACGAAACCGTCGAGCGGCCCGAAGTGCTGGTAGGCTCCACCTACAAGATCAAAACCCCGCAGTCGGAGCATGCCCTGTACATCACCATCAACGACATGATTCTGAACCAGGGCACCGCCCACGAAGAGCGCCGGCCCTACGAAATCTTCATCAACTCCAAAAACATGGAGCATTTCCAGTGGGTGCTGGCGCTGACCCGCGTTATCTCGGCGGTATTTCGCAAAGGCGGCGACGCCTGCTTCCTGGTCGAAGAGCTGAAAGCCGTGTTTGATCCCAAAGGCGGTTACTTTAAAAAAGGCGGCGTGTTCATGCCGTCATTAGTGGCGGAAATCGGCTGCGCCATCGAAACGCATCTGAAACACATCGGCATGATCAAGCCGGAAGCGATGACCGATCATCAAAAACAGTTTCTTGCCGAAAAGCGCCGCGAATTCGAAGCCCAGCACGGCGAGTCGAACGGCCAGTCGTTCCCCGAAAAAGCCATACTCTGCAACAAGTGCAGCACCAAGGCCATGGTGTTAATGGATGGCTGCATGACGTGTTTGAATTGCGGGGAGAGTAAGTGTGGGTGATGAAGTTGTATCCCCTTTCAACAATATCACGTAGATTTATGCCCAAAAGTTTTGCGTTGCATACTTAGCTTAAAATTCGCACCAGATATTAATTCGTAAAAAGGATTTTTTTATGCGAGCTACCGAAGTTTTTACACCTGGAAAGTTACCTGAGGTGACATACGTTGACGATCATCTCAGGTCGCGTGCGCAAGTTCTTCAGGATGCTATAGAGATGGGTGCTGCCGTAGTTTCCCTTTCTGGTCCTTCAAAGTCGGGTAAAACTGTGTTTATTGAAAAGAATCTTGGCAAGGATCGCCTTCTTCAAGTAACAGGGGCAGGAATTGACTCACCCGGAAAACTTTGGGATAGAGTATTCGATTTGATTGGGACGCCTGTAAGCAAGAGATCAACTGGGCAATCTGGATTCCAAGGAGCTCTTGCAGGGAAGATTAGTGCCGAAGCAGGGATATTGTTTAGTGCTAAAGGCGAGTTAGGTGGAACAGGAACTTGGTCTAATAATACCACGCAGCAAAATGATTTCTCGGTAGATTACTTGCAACTCTTAATTCGAGAATTAGCCGGAACGGGATTGGTCGTTTTTATTGACGATTTTCATTACATTCCGAAAAATGTCCAGGCTGAAATCTCCAATCAAATTAAAGAAGCAATTCGTAGTGATGTTAGGTTCGTGTGCGCATCAGTACCTTATCATTCTGATGATGCAATTCGAGCAAACCCCGATCTTAGGGGGAGAGCCATCAAGCTTGACTTCAATTACTGGGATGCGGCTGAATTAACAAAGATTGCGAGACGCGGGTTTGATGCGTTGAACATGATAGTCCAAGATTCATATATTGAGGCGCTTGCAAGTGAAGCAGCTGGTTCACCACAATTAATGCAGGCTTTGTGTTTAAATACTTGTTTTGAAGAAGATATTCGTGAACGTAAAGCAACTCCTATTAAGATCAATTCGTCTCTTGATACCATAAAAAAGGTATGTGAACGCACTGCGCTTACGTCTGATTACTCATCAACGATCAATAAAATGAAAGAAGGATCCGAGAACTCGTGGACAGGATCGAAAGGGCTATTCATTGAAGGATGGTAGTGTTGATGATGTTTATCCGCTTATCATAAAAGCAATAGCGCTTAATCCCCCAGAGCTTACGATCCGTTATCCAAATCTACAAGCCAGAATTGCATCGTTATGTGCCTCGGAGATACCAAGTGGCTCCAGTGTTACCGGGGCTTGTTATCATATGTGTTCGATAGCGAATGACTCCGAAAATCAAAATGTCGTTGAATGGGATGCCGATAATGACGTGGTAGATATTCGTGACCCTATCTTCTTTTCTTTCTTCGCTGGGCTCAGTGAGCCATGTAGGGTACGCATCGCGTACCTTTTGGAGCCTGATTCAACCGGAACACTTTGAAAATGGTACGCGATGCGTACCCTACCGCTAATGTTATCGAGGCATTTTTTCGGAGGTTGTTTTGTCTGATTATCGTCGCTGTTATGTGCCGGGTGGATCGTATTTCTTTACGGTGGTTACGGAACGGCGGGCGGGCATTTTGGCAAATGATTTGGCGCGGGACTGTTTGCGGGATGCAATCCATCATTGCCAACAACACCTGCCGTTTCGTGTCGATGCGCTGGTGATATTGCCCGATCATGTCCACACCATCTGGACCTTGCCGACCGATGATTGCGATTACTCCAAACGTTGGGGCATTATCAAAAAACACTTCACGCAAACATGGCTGAGCCTTGGGCGGCAATGAACAACCTGTAAACGCTTCGCGTCTACGCTACCGGCGGCGCGGGGTCTGGCAACGGCGTTTTTGGGAGCATGCCCTGCGCGACGAACGCGATTACCAAACCCACTTCGATTACCTGCATTACAATCCGGTAAAACACAGTTTGGTTAAAAACGTGAGGGATTGGCCTTATTCTTCGTTCCATCGCTGGGTAGTGCAAGGTGTTTATTCCGATCAATGGGGCTCACGAATTGAGGATTATGCAATTCTCGACACCATCCAATGTGCTGGTGAATGACGCTTTATATTGTGATAAGGTGCGCTGTGCGTACTCTTTTGGTGCTTGTTTCTGCGTTTTTTTAAAAGGGTACGCGATGTGTACCCTACTACGGTACGTTATTCCAACCTGCGGATTAAAAACTTTATATGAATGATGTTATGCCAGACAAAACAGACGAGCTTATTTGTTATTGCAGCGGAACAACTAAAGCGCAAGTGCAAGCAATGATTGATAAAGGCGTCGATAATCTGGACAGCATTTCAAGAATTACAGGTGCCTGTTCTGGGTGTGGCGCTTGTGAGACTGAAATGCTGGAATTTCTAGCAGACTGTGATTGATTGGGGTATTGCTATGCGCAAAATAGGCAGCCAACAACCAATCTGACGCACATGAACCTGACGCAAATTAAATGCCTTTCTGTCTTTGCCATCTTTGCAATCATTGGCTTCGGACCGGTTTCACCCGGTTGTTTGATCGGCATTTACGTGGTAGTGATGAGGCCGCTTTGGTTCTGGGAACTCATCCGTAATTTGTATGCTAATCTGCCTTTGTCTCAACCAGTATTCTCAGCCGATACCGCCAAGCTTACGGAGCAAGTGAGGAAAAAATGTTTCCTGAGTCTGTTGGGATTATTCATTATTGATATTGCTCCCGTCCCGGTTACGCCTGTAGTAGCTTTTGCCATCATCTTAAGCAGGCCAATATGGTTTTACCGCATGGTAACAACCATTTATGGCAAAAGTTAAAATGTAAACCTGGCTCGGTAAATACCCATCGTGTTCCTTTCTGAGGCTTGATTCACCGGACACGGTAGATTATCTGGTCTGATTATCGCCGCTGCGAGTGCCGAGTGGATTGTATTTCTTTACGTTGGTTACAGAACGGCGGGCGGGCATTTTGGCAAACGTCGAGGTTGGAATCGCGCGCAGCGCTTAGGTTTTCATCAACCCATCGAGTGTCAGGCCGCAACTCGGCGCGAAAACAGCCATAAAAAACACCACTTCCGGCTGAAGCGATGCGCTGATGGTGCTGGCCAGTAGTCCGGCGGCGGTTTCAAATTCGGCATTGCCGGCTTTCAATTCGGCCTGACATTTGAGATAGGCCGAAATCTTATCGGCCGCCTTGATGATCTGCACATGCTCTGGCGGCATCTGCTCGTGCTGAATCAGCGCCTGAAAATCGGCCAGGAGTTCTGCCGGCAGCAGATTGAGCAATTCTTTCTCGGCCTGTTTTTCAATCTGCTTGTAAGCGCTGCTGATTTCATTGGAGTGATATTTAATGGGTGTCGGCAAATCGCCGGTAATCACTTCGGTAATATCGTGATACAAAGCCGCGGCAGCAATGGCATTGGCGTCGACATTGCCGCCGTAATAGCGGTTTTTAATCAAGGCCAGGGTGTGGGCAATAACCGAGACTTCCCAGCTATGCTCCATGACGTTTTCTTCATGCGCATTGCGCTTTAATCCCCAGCGCTTAATCCATCTGAGCCTGGATAAATAGGCGTAAAAACTGGAACTTAGCGGGATTTGTTGCATGGTCTGGCCTGTGTGAGGAAAAAGCTGAGTTTATGCCTCGGCATTATAGCCACTTGCCGATACGCTGAACAATGCCAGCCGTCGACTTGCTGTAGCTTGAACATCCGTTTGCACTGGCGTTCGATTGCGGCTATGAGGGCGAAGGCATATAATCTTTATGTCTCTGATTTAAATATCAACGCTGTCCTCTTTATTCTGCCTGGCTGATCCTAAAGCAACTATGACTACAAAAGATTTCCGCTCCCTGAAAGATCTGCTTTCGCATCCTGATTTTCTCGAAGGCGAGCATTGGCGGCAGGCGCATTATGATGCCCATGAACTGATTATTGTCGAAGGCGAAGTCAACAAGGACATCTATGTCGTTTTAAAAGGTTCGCTGATGGTCTGCACGGATGTCAAGCTCTCCGAAAGCCGGCATATTACCTCGGGCTTATGTGAGCTTTTCGATGGCGAGGAATTTGCCCAATCGTGTTTTTTTGACGATGAACCCCATTGCGCCAGCGTCAAGGCTTTATCCGACTCCGAGCTGGCCGTTATTGATGCAAAAAAACTCAAATTGTTTCTGAATCAGCATCCGCACATTGGTTATCAGATTCTTTATCATTGGGTAGAAATGCTGCTACCCCGCTTCAGAAAAAGCAACCAGCGCATCTCCAGCCTCTTTAGCTGGGGCTTAAAAGCGCACAAAATCGACCACGAAATATAATAGTACCCAATTTCGTCAGCCACACCGAAATCCGGTCATCAACGGCGGCAAACACAGCGTTTGCAGGCACCACCAGCAACTCCAGGCTCTCTAACAAATTATGCTTATTCAGTGGTACCCCGGTCACATGCACAAGGCCAGCAAAGAAATCAAGGCGGTTCTGCCGCAGGTCGACCTGATCATTGAAATTCTCGATGCCCGCATTCCGTTCAGCAGTGAAAATCCGATGCTGAAAACCCTGCGCGGCGACAAGCCCTGCATCAAAATACTCAGCAAGAGCGACCTGGCCGACCCTGTTATTACCCAGCAGTGGCAAAGCTATCTGGAGCAGGAGCAAGGCGTTAAAACCCTGGCATTGAGCATTACCCAACCGGATAAAATGCGCCAATTGCCTGATCTCTGTCATAAGATGCTGCCCGCTAAGGAAGCCAGCGGCCGGCTCATCCACACGCTGATCATGGGCATACCCAATGTTGGAAAATCCACGCTTATTAATATCCTGGCAGGCCGGACTATTGCAAAAACCGGCAACGAACCGGCCATCACCAAGACCCAGCAACGCATTGATATAGGCAATGGCATCATCTTGCTGGATACGCCTGGTCTGCTGTGGCCCAATGTTGAAAACAAGAACAGCGGCTACCGGCTGGCCGCCACAGGCGCCATTAAGGATACCGCCCTGCAGCATGATCACATCGCCTTGTTCGCGGCCGAATATCTGCTGCATCATTATCCTGATCAGTTGCAGGCGCGTTATCAACTGGAGCCGCTGCCGCAAGGCGAACAGGCACTCATGGAGAGCATAGGCAAAAACCGCGGCTGTCTGCGCGCCGGCGGCCATATCGATATGGATAAAACGGCCAAAATCCTGCTGACCGAATTACGCGCCGGCACGATAGGCAGAATCAGTCTGGAAACCCCGGCCATGATGGAAGCAGAATTGGCCGAGCTAGCCATAATCCGCCAGCAAAAAGCGGCCAAGAAACTGGCCCGCAAGCAAAAAAACCACAGCACTCCGGAACCGCTTAAAAATTAGCCCGTCTTTACCTCGAAACCCAAGCCTTTCTCAACGCGTGTAAATTCTGGAGGGTGAATTTCCGCCGCCGACTTATGATTAATATTTTCCCGATTTAAGAATAATATGGCGTAGACAATACCTCGTTTGAAATCGTATTTTACGGAATGTCTTGATTCCAAGCTTGATTGATGGAGCCTTACTCTGAAGAATATTATGCGCCTCCGGTTTCTGGTTTCCTTGTTGCTGCTGTGGATTTATGCCGCCGATGTTTATAGTGATGAAAGTCACCTCATGTCGTGCCGATCCTTTTATGGCCGATTGAGCGAATTGAAGTTGCAACAACCTCCGAGGCGAGTGCTGCTTGTTCCCTTATTGAGCAAGGAACCGCACACGACTGAGAGTCCAAGGTGGTCTGAGCAACCCGCCCGCACTCTTGAAGCTTTTTACCGGAACCGATTTAATGCAGACGTTACGCAACTGCGGGATGTCTGGAGCTGGACGGATTATTACCAGCAGGTCGAGCAGATACTGCGACAGTCGCCGCCTTTCGACCGGGTTATGTTCATCAGTCATGGCGGTTTCGACGGGCCGGTGCTTACAAACGCCGTGTTTTGGCAAGACTTTCAGGTAACGGGGAGCAAAGCCAAATTTCTTCAGTTTTCCGAGTCCCAGCCCGGGCTAAAGAATGTGCTGTCCATCACCTATGATACCGAAAAAAACCCCGTATTCAGTGACTATATGGCTTCGCGCTGGCATGAGCTGGCAGAGATGAAATCGACCGAAATCTGGCGTCTGCTTAAGGAACTGGAAAAACAGCTACAGCCGCTGAACCGGGCTTGTTTTCAGCGTTACTGCTCACCGGAGCAACTGGCCACAATCCCGGAACCGCAGCGCGAATACCAGCTGAATTTCTGTGAGATCATTTGCCGTGAACCCCTGTTCGAGCAAAAGATATCTGTTGAGATATCCCCTGAACGGTTCTTTCATTTCACAAAATCGCTGAGTTCGCTGGTATCGGCGGACGGCCTGATTTTTTTCGGCGCCTGCAACCCGGGCAGTGCGGCTCCGGAAAAAATTGCGGAGCCCGATAAAACTGAGTTCTTAATCAACTCAAGCCTTGGCGGCGGGCCGCACCTGAGCTACGTGCATCTGGTTAGCGCAGCAACCGCTCGTGTCACCGCCGGCCCAATAGGAAATAGCAGCGCCGAGGATATTGTCAACCGGATTGTCATGTTTGAGACTGGCCATTCTCAACAAAATTTATGCATCGCCGCTCCTGCGGCGAAGTGATCATTTAATAAACTGCAGTGTTAGGAAAGTTTCAAGTTTACGGGCTTGAAATGCGAACGAAGCGCTAGTGGAGCCCGACTCAAAACTATTGAGAAACACACGACTCCCTCTCAATAGGACAAGAACCGATGAACTGGCAGGATCAATGATGAGCTAGCATTTTCACAACGCTCACCCGCACTCTTACTACAAGCAGCTTGAGGTGGTTTAAAGCCAGTTTCCGACAACAGACTTTTGATGAGGCTGCCACCATCTTCAAATAAACTTATACACATCCGGTCTCTATTTCCGTATAGTGTCATCTTATGTGCCTGTGGCACACCCCAAGATTTTCAGCACAAGATAACAACACTGGAACTATTGTGAGGAAAACATGGAAAAGCACTTTACTTGACCTGATTCCAAGATATCCGGATTTACAACGCCAAACTCGTAGATGGCATGCGAGCTCGTTCGGCTTTTTCATTGAATCTTTGAAAAAAGCTGCTTTACCTAACCTTAGGATAAAACCATGAACAACCAACAACGCAAAGACTATCCCTTGCCTGCGAGGACATTAGGATTGATAATCCTTATGCTAGTTTGCAACATAGCAGCGACCATTAACTCTCCGGCGAAAGCTGCTGATACCGCGCCGCCCAATACAGATTGCTTGTTTAACTGGGCGCAAACATTCTATCCCAACCTGTTTTCACCGCCGGTGTTTGACGAGCTGTTTTTTTCGCCCTACACCTATCGCTATTACCCGAATACCAATGCTTATGTGGGTGTTTCCAACGCCGACGACCATGTGTATTACCAGGGACCGAACGATTTCTCGCCGCAGGATTTGGGCGATTTATCCGTTTGGCTGGCAGAGGCAGGGTGTGGAACGAGGCAGTATCCTGTTATTTTTATTCATGGTTTAGCGTCTTCCGCAGACACCTGGATACCCTATAGAGACTATCTGATAAACAACGGTGGTTGGACATTTGGCGGAATACCTACTTACAATCCGGATACTAAAAACGTGGATATTAGCTGCCCCGGCCCAAATCAGCCTGCTGCCTGTACAGGCAACTCTGGTGACTTTTACACGTTAAATTTCTCGGATAATCAAGGGTTATCTTTAGGTGCCCAGGGCGGCGAACTGGCGGCCATCATTCAAGCGGTCCTGGACGAAAACCCCGAAGCGACAAAGGTTCTTTTAGTTGGCCACAGCATGGGGGGACTCGCCGCAAGGGAGTACTTGCAAGGCTTGGCACGAGAGTCCGATTCAGCAACGACAATTCCGTATCGGGACGATGTTGCAAAACTCATTACCATTGGGACACCGCATCGAGGCAGTTTTTGGGCCGACGCATGTCACAACAAGTTCTCTATTTTAGGTATTTCCGGTAATGTCAGCATTTGCGATCTTCTACCTTTAGATGTTGACGCCGACAGTACTGGAGTCAGGGATTTACAGCCCAACAGTGAGGCGCTGAACATTCTCAATGACTTGGGTAATCATCCCCTTCCGTCCAATGTATCCTATGTTTCAATAATTGGAACGGGACAAGATACTTTGGTCAGTCTGACTGATTCAGAAGATGGGGATGGCATCGTATCGGCTAATTCCCAGGATCTGGCAAGGTTAACCGGGAATCTTCCGCTGCAACAGAAATCGGTCAAAATCAATATTCTTTTGCGGGAATGCGGGAATAAAATAAACCTACTTATTGGCGATGACCTTAGCTCAACTCATGCTTGTGAGACAACTGATATTGGCGTGGGTGGAGAAGTTTTGAGGAATCTAGAATAGCTGATAGCGCGGGATAAATAGGAGTGAACCAGAATCTGAACCGCTTGTTGGACAAACCCGAAATATGGTTTAAGGCGGGTGGGGTTTTGCAAGTTTGAGCAATGGATTCACAACCAGAGCCATTATAGAATAATGGCTCTGGTTGAACAGCCTGTTCGAGGAGTCGCCGAAAAAGAAGGCCACGAAACTCCGATTTGCGCCGGTTGAAACGGAATGCGGACTCCATCGAGCTACGCTTGAAGGCGATCTGCCTCCACCGCCCTTGATGGGTTCCAAGTTGCCGTCGCTTGATGGGCTTCGCGCCTCGATCCATCCAGTCGCCGGTACTTTTTAATGCGCCTGGTTTGAATTCTTTGCAGAAAAAACCGACTTGCCCGCTTTGGCTGAGATGCGCTGGTATTTGGCGTACGCGGTACCGGCGGAACTGCGCAGCTCCGCCTCACTCGCGCCATTTGCAAAACCCTGTGCAACCGCTTCCAACACATAGGCTTCTGGGGCCATAAAGCTGAAAGTGGTTACCACCGGCTTTGAACCTGCGGCTTGCAAATGTCCTGCGAAAAACTCATCGCTCTTACAGGCGAGGACAACGGCTTGTTTATCGTGCCTGGCGTGTTTTGGAAAGCGTTCTATGATCGGCTGGTTTTGTGTGTCCATCAAGCCGTCATGGCCGATAAATACCACCATTTCACGCCTTGACGCATCGGGCGGAGTGGCGGCTTGTTGCATAAAGTCCAGCATCGCCTGGTCAATCCGGCTGCCGCGATACGCATCGGCGGTGACAGTGAGCTTGTCCTTCCAGGCAAACTGGCAGCGTTCCAGGATAGTGTCGCTAATGGCTTGTTCGCAGCCCAACTTGCGCCAACCATCGGCCTTGCTCAAAAAGGTTTTCACGCCGTAAAGCGCACCCCAATAGAGATTGTGGTGCGGATCATCGCCATTGCCAATTTTCGCAGGAACAGGCACGATGCCTTGAGATACGTTGTCGACCAGGGACACAATCACAGAAATATGCGTGTTTGGCGTGGCTACGGCACAGGGCGGCAGCACCATACAACACAGCACGCTGAATAAACAAATCGAGCGCAGGTTAATCATGTGCAGGAACCCGCCAGATGGCAATAAAATTTCATTTGCATATACCTTTGTTTCAGGATTATAGGATTGGCTCTCGTGTTTTCATCCTTCTTAGTGTTTTTGATCTATCTGACCGGTAACGATTTAATTTCGATAAGAGCGATTATGCCGGCTTTACATAACCGTTCAGTTGCTGCTATTGTTACTGGCTTTATGGGGCTTGTGCTGAGCTTTCCCCCGGTAATTTTTTTATTTTTCAGGTTTCACAAGATCGTATGCGCCCTGACTACCTTTTCTTGCAGTGTCTGTGGGGTGAATCTCTGACGGAGCGCGCGTATCGCCTTCGGATAAATAGGTAAAAAACATCGGCAACAATATAAAAATCGATAAAACCAGTATCAAGCCGGCGATACCATATAACAGTGATTTAAGGGGGCTTGCTGTAGCTTCAAGATTGTCTAAATCCTCTGTGGGCAATGGCTGGTCGTTTTTTTCGTTATGTTCGTCTTGGCCTGCCATGATATTCACCTGATAACTAAATTGAAGGAACGTTGAAATACCATTTACTCTTATCCAACTTTGAAAACGAATGGTACTGAAACAGTGGAAATCCTTGCCAGTCAGAGGCAAGCACGCTTACAAAAACACACGATTTGTCAGTTAGATGGAAGTAATACTTTAAATCTCTTCAAGAAAAATTTTAAGTAAAATTTTTATTTTAAACTCATTTTTTCATTGAAAACAAACCCGAAGGCTCAAGTAATCGATGCCTTTAATAAATTGCTGCTGCGGAGACGCCGCAGCATTGAAACTATCAATGATGCGGCTGAAAAACATTTTCGGCATAGTTCTCTGCTCAATTACTTATCGAACATCATGCCATGTCTGGCCGTTTACTCAAAACCCTGTTTTTTTCAGCGACTACTGCTGCCGCTTTGCCACATAGACAGCAGCAGCCAGACACCGCCAATGGCGGCAAAGAGAAAGCCTAAAAATCCGAATGCGGGCACGCCGAATATTTCCGGCCCGCCTTTTACGGTTATGATGATGGAAGAGCCGATAATCCACGCGGCTGTTACAATGCCCATGGTCAATCGGCTGATGGCATTATCGGTCTTACTGACATAGTAATCGAGATGGCGGACGTTAATGTCGACCTGGAACGCCCCTTGTCTGGAAGCGCGCAAGAGTTTACGCAGATCCTTGGGCAGGTTTGACAACAGGTCGGCAATACTGATCAGATTACGCCAACCGCGTTTGGCTATTGCCTCGGGCCGGTAGCGTTCCAGCATGATTTCCTGGATATAAGGCGCAGCAACAACCAGGGTATTAAAGTCAGGATCGAGATATCTGCCCAAACCATCCAGAGTGATGTATGTCTTGATCAACAAAACCAGATCGGGAGGCAATATCAGCCGGTGATCGCGTAACAAGGCCATCAGATCGCTCATCATGGCCGTGAGATTTAAATCCTGTAACGCCAGGGTGCTGTATTGATCAACAAATGCCTCTATATCGACGGTCAGCACCTGTTCATCGGTATGGATATTGTCCGACCAGTCTTCAAGTATCTCCGCCACTTTGACCGGCGCATGATTGATCATGCCGTAGAGCAGATTTACCACTTGTTCGCGGCGTTCTTCCGTCAAGCGGCCGACCATGCCGAAATCGATGAAAGCCAGTTGATTTTCGGGCAGATAAAACACATTGCCCGCATGCGGATCGGCATGAAAAAAACCATCTTCCATAATCATCTTCATGACCGCCTTGGCGCCGCGTTCGGCAAGCACTTTACGATCCAGCCCTGCATTGCCGACAGCATCCAGATCTCTACCGTTTATGCCTTCAATATATTCCTGCACATTCAGTCTTTCGCCGGTCCAATGCCAGTAGACTTTAGGAATCTTGATATTAAAATTATCCGCCAGATTGCTCGCCACCCGCTCGGCATTTCTGCACTCGGCGGCCAGATCGAGTTCCCGGCGCAGCGATTGATCAAACTGACGGATGATTGCCCGCGGATGGAACCGGCGTAATTCGGATGACTCCACTTCGGCAATGTCGGCGATGCGCTGTAAAAGCCGCAAATCCGCTTCGATGATTTTGCGCAAACCGGGTCTGCGAATTTTTAAAATAACCGGTGTGCCATCTTTGAGCAGGGCTTTATGAACCTGGGCAATGGAGGCGGCGGCCAGCGGCTGTCTGTCGACTGCCGAAAAAAATTCATCAATGCTGCCACCCAGATCTTCCTCAATTTGAGGCAGCAGCTCCTCAAACGGAATGGGCGGCACCTGATCCTGCAGTTTTTCAAACTCGGCAATATAGTTAGGTGCAAACAAATCAACCCGCGTGGCGAGAATTTGCCCAAGCTTGATAAAGGTTGGCCCCAGTTCCTCCAAGACGCGGCGTATGCGTTGCGGCGTGTCCAGATTGACATAGTCTTCGGTCTGCTGCCAATGCAGAACACGGCCGGCGCGCTCCAATGCTTTGCCCATCCCCAGGACACTCACAAAGCCGCCGAAACCGTAACGTATCAGGATCGATGCGATGTCCTGAACTCTGCCCAAATCCCTGGCTACACTGAGCATTTCCCACAACATCGTGTGCCGCCTGTATCAGTGTTTGTGCGGCGATGAATGCAAACTGTCTGCGATCCCCGCTAAAATGTTGCTGCCAATCTGAGCTAAAGTGGACGCTGCGGCAACCGTAGTCGATAGACCCATTTGCGGTAAATTTTGCAAGGACTCAAGCGCAGTCAATACATGCTTGCCAACAGCCGTGCCGCTTTGCCGGGTGTGATTAAGAAAATCGGTGACTATTCCGGCTGCTATGTGGTTACCGCCTTTGGCAGCTTTTTCCAGCGTCTCCAGAAACAGGCCTTCCATGGTCTTCAAGTCCTCTTTCGCCTGGGTAAGATCCTGTTCGGAATATTCACTGACTCTGGAAGCGGCCTCTTCGATGGCCAGTTTTGAAGCTTCCGCGGCAACCGCCAAAGCCTCATCCAATGCCGAAATCGCCTGCGTGAATGCCGTTATTGTCTGCTCACCCTGCGTCGTCAGGGCATTGCTGATGCCGGTGACCACCTCATCGGTAACCGCTTTGATATTGTCCGTGTCGAGTTGCCGCTCTGTCAGCGCCTTGATGGTGATCGTCCTGATCTGTTGATAAATTTCTGATCCCGAATTTACCGCATCCCGGGCTGCCTCTTTAACTTCTTGGTGTTTTGTTCCGTTCATGATCATGCTCCTGGTCAATGTGAGAAAAGCTGAAGGTGCAAGGCCAAAAGCTAGCTGTGCCTTTTGCCTTGCGCCTGGGTTCAATCGTATTTGATGTATTTGAAGCGAGGATCCTCCGGCGTACCTTCGAGCGCTCCGCCTTCCTTGCCAGGCTGCCACATAATGACTTCCTCGATTTTATGAGCCAGTTCGAAATCCTTGTTGGTAATGCCTTTGGCCGCGTGATTCATTAATTTGACGATCACAAATGCATAGGAAACTGTTAAATCAGGATGATGAAACGCCGCCTCTGCCAAGTGACCCACGGTATTGACGACCATCAGCGTGCCTTTCCAGCCGCTGGTTTTGTATTTACGCCGGATCCAGCCGTTTTCCAAATACCAGTGCGGCAACTCTTCCCTCAAGCGCGCTTCCACTTCTGCATCGGCATAGGTTTCTTCATGTCCACGTTCTCGCCAGCCCATAATGATTTACCTCGTATTGATTAGAAAAACGGCATCGTGCCGCTCGTGCGCCTGGATTATAACCACAACAACCGGCATCCTGCTAAGTCATTCTGGGGCTTTATTCTCATCTTCCGGCTCAAGATGCGCAGGATCGCAGCCTTTTTGGTAAAAAATAAATGACGGTGGAAAAGGCGCGACTTGGAGTGTTAGCGTGGTTTCTTTTTGAAACTTGTCAACGGGGCCGGCTATGGCCTGGCGGAATTGAATGGCAAGTTGTTTGGCCAGTTTCTGTTGCGCTTCATCCTCCCCCAAGGCAAAAGGGTCTTCGGCAAGATTGGTGGCATTGATCGCATCCTGTAAAACCTGTGCCGAAAACGCCTGTATTTTTCTCTCAAATTCGGCAAAAACCTTCGGCCCCTGTTCCTTTTTGATGCGCGCGATGTCGTCGGCGTCCGCATAAACCAGAAATACACCTTTAGCGCCTTGAATGTTATTTTTACAGGCTCCGCCATCCATTATTCTGACCAAATTTAAGATTTTGCCGTTTTTACTGATGGTCATCGCGGGATTTTGTCCGGACAACTGCAAACTGTCCTCCGATACGGCCGTCTCGTCAGATGCGGGACTAACGCTAGCATCCTGCTTGATCTCTTGACTCGAACAGGCTGCCAGTGCAACAAAAGTCATGCTGGCCAAAATTTTCACACTTGCTTTCATAAATACTCCTGTCGCAGACAGTAAGAGACTACTTTGTAAAGCGCCAATTATAGAGTATTTCATTTTGCAGGGGTTGCGTAAGATGTTTTTGCGATTGTGGATATGCCGGCCCACCAGGCATGGTGCCTGTCAATCCGGCCCGAGCAGACTTGGTCAATGTGACGAAGGCCTTTCCTGCGCGCAAACCGGCCAGGGAACCCTGATTCCCTCCGTCAAGGAAGCAGGGTTCACCTTAATAGCTGTTATTTTCCTAACACATCCTTACGGGCGCCTTCGGCAATCGCCGCGGCTTCAGCAATCAACTCTGGCGGGACATTCAATTCGGTCATCGTGGCGCCCAAATGCTCCATAACGGCATCAAAATGAGAATCATCGAGCCCCATTTTTACCAGATGCGCATGGGCGCTACGCATATCCTTGCCGGTGTAGTTATTGGGTCCGCCGAAAGCCATGGTAAAGAACGCCTTTTGTTTGGCTATTTGTTGATCCATATCGGTATGATCAAAAAAGCGATTGATGCGGTAGTCGCCGAGCACCTTCCGGTAAAAAATATCAACGGCGGCATTGACGGCTGCTTCTCCACCGATTCTTTCGTACAGTGTTTGTGTCTCACTCATGTTTTATCTCCTCATTATTAAAATTATTTGACTTACAATCCAGGATGACTGCGAGGCAAGACTAACAAAATCAGATGCCTTATACAATAAATTACTTGCAAATGTTATGCTAGGAGCACGTCTGAAATTTATGGAGAATGACATGGTTAACCCGATCAGCGACAGGCAAGATCAAATTCTTAAGCTACTACTTGAAAACAAGAACGGAATGACCCTGGATGAAATCGCCGGCGCCTTGTCCATTTCAAGGAATGCCGTTCAGCAGCATTTCAACGCACTTGAAAGGGACGGGTTTGTGCAAGCGGGGGCTGTCAACAAAACTGCCGGCCGCCCTGCCCGCAGTTTTGTATTGACCGACGCCGGGATTAATTATTTTCCCAAACAATATGCCTGGTTTTCTGAACTCATTCTTGCCGATCTCAAAGAGCAAATGGGTTCAGAAGCCTTCGAGCATTATTTGCAAAAACTGGGCACTCTGCTGTCGCAGAGTCTTTTACCTCGATTTGCAGGTAAACAAAGCGATAAACGCCTGGCCGAATTACTTAAAATCATGGATGCTCTGGGTTTTCAGGCGCAGGCTGTCAGTAATTCTGATACCGGCGAGCAGAGTATCGTCGCCTGCAATTGCATCTATCATGACCTGGCGCAAAAGCATCCCGAAATTTGCCAATTTGACAGAGTGCTGATTTCGTCCTTGCTGAACAGCGAGATTGATCATCAAACCTGTATGGCGAAAGGTGATGCTGTGTGCCGTTTTAAAATCAAAAAAAACTAAGCTTTGCCAATGAATATTATCAAGTCATAATATACTAGCCAGTAAAGAACGCTTTTTACTAAGTCTGTAAACACCACAAAACGGCACACATTATGGCTGAGTTAACAACCTGCCTGATCAGGCTCGCTGACATTAACGAACGCAAGCAAAAAAATCACGCTTGCAACGCACCGGCGACTCGCACCGCTCGATGGCAACTCACATTGCGATTTCAAATCCTTATGCCTTCAGTCAAGTTAATGATCGCCACGCTAGCGTTAGTCAGCGCAAATGTTGGCGCAGATCAAAATAATTCGGCCTATAGCCTGGAACAGGCTGTCGATTATGCCCTGACCAACAATCCCAGCCTGCAAATCATGCAAGAACGCATTGTTCAGGCCGAAGCGCAGCTGGGCCAGGCAATGGCCAGTTTTTATCCGCACGTTAAAACCCGGCTGTCTTATGAACATACGGACAATCCGTCCCGCGCTTTCGGCATGATTATTTCGCAACGACGGCTAAATTTCAGTGGCACCGATTTTAACCATCCCGGCGGCACCGATAATTTCCGTCCGGAAGTGATGGCCAGTTACTCCTTGTTCAACGGCGGACAAGACTATCAAAACAGCAAAGCCGCTGAATTAGGCGTGACTGCGGCGGCGTTACAGCAATCGGCAGTCCGCAATCAGTTAATTCAATCGGTAACCTCGGCATTTTACGCGGTACTGGCGGCCCGGGAATCCCATAAAATCGCCCTGCGCTCCATAGACGCAGTGCAAAGCGAGCTTACGCAGAGCCGCATCCGTTTTGATGCCGGCACCTTGCTGAAGTCCGATGTGTTGTCGCTGGAAGTGCAGCTGGCTGAGGCACAAAACAATGAGATTCAGGCCAAAAATGCCATAGAAATGGCTGAAACAGGTCTTAAAACCTTGCTGGGCATTGACGCCAGTCAGCCCTTTAGCCTGGCTGAAAGCAACGCATGGGCCTTGCCTAAACTCGACAGCCCTTATGCAAGCTTGCTGGATCAGGCCATCGCACAACGCCCCGAAACCGAAGCCGCCCAAAAACAGATCGAAATTGCCGAGCGTAAACTCAGCGCCGCCAAAGGCGCGTATTTGCCCAGAGCGGATGCCTATGTCAGTTACGGCTCTGACAGCAAAAACCCGGGCTATTCAACCAGCCGGGACAATGTCACGGCCGGCGTTGCAGTTGAAATGGATATTTTTTCAGGCTTTAGCACCCGCGACAGTGTCAAAAAAGCCGAGGCGCAATTGTCCGAAGCGCAAAAGTCTGCCCGGCAAGTACAACTGGCTATAGAAAACGAAGTCAAAATGGCTTATCTGAAACTTCAGGACGCCCTGGCGCGCGCCAATGTGACCACAGTCGCCGTCAGCGCCGCAGAGGAAGCCTTTCGCCTGGTCAATGAACAACGCCAGGCGGATGTCGTCACCATTACGCGCTATCTTGAAACCGAAACCGCCCGTGATCAGGCGCATGCCCGCGTCATTGCCGCACGTTTCGATGCCCTGCGCGCCGAAGCAGAGCTGAACAAAGCCTTAGGTAACTGGAAATAAAGGAATTACCCATGATAGAAAAACCCAAATGGCTGCTGCCATCCGCTGCTGTTCTTGTACTGGTAGTGGTCATTCTTTATGCGCTGGGACTGATTGGCGGCGGCGAAAAAGTTGAGCCCGGAAGAACCAGCGTACCTGCAGTTGAAGCGCTTCCTGCCGGCGCTGAAACGCGGATAGTCAGCAAAAATATGGCGGCTTACATCCAGTCCTGGCCGGGTACGATACGTTCGCGCACGGTCGCCAACATTGCGCCTAAATACACGGCGCGCATTATCAGCATTCATGTCAATGCCGGTGACCACGTTAACAAAGGCGATGTACTTGCGCGCTTGGACGAACGCGAGATGACCGCACGCGTTGCCGAAATCCATGCGCAACTGGCGGCGGCCAAAGCTCAAGCCGCACAAGCATCCGCCGATGCAAAACGAATCCGGGTTTTATATGAAAAAGAGGCGGCCACGCGTGAGAATTATGATGCCGTGATCGCCCGGTCAAGCTCTGCGCAAGCGTTGGTCCAGCAATCGGCTAAAGCCGTTGAACAAATGCGCGTCAGTTTGGGAGAAAACACACTCAAGGCGCCGTTTGCCGGCATCATTACCGAGCGTCTGAAAGAACCTGGCGACATGGGCATGCCCGGCGATGCCGTAGTCATACTGCAAAAAGCCGATGACTTGCGCCTGGAGGTTGCCCTTCCGAGCTCCTGCGCCGGACGCATCAAAATTGGCATGGATGGTCGATGTCCGCATCGATAGCGCCATTGGCCAATTAAAAGCCCGCATTGATGAAATCGTGCCCGAAATTGATCAGGACACGCGCAGCCAGCTCGTTAAGGCCGTTTTACCGGCCGAGCCCGGTTTACAGCACGGCCAATTTGCCTGGCTGGAGCAAAACTGTTCCGATGATCAGGCCGTTCTGATGATACCGGCACGCGCCGTGCTGCATTACGGACAACTGGAAGCGGTTAAAGTGCTTGAGAACAACCAGCTGGTTAGCCGCCATATCCGCACCGGCAAACAGCGCGGCACTGACGTGGAAGTCCTCTCCGGCCTGCGGGAAGGCGAGACCATCCTCATTGACAGCGGTTTACCGAAATGAGTGAAGATTTGCACAAAGCTCAATCCGAGCAGCCAAAAAAAGACAGTTTTACGGTCAGCATCGTCAGGCTGTTTACGACCTCGCAGCTGTCGCTGTTATTTCTAATTATTTCGCTACTGGCCGGTGCGGCGGCGCTAGTGCTGACCCCGCGGGAAGAAGACCCGCAAATTATTGTGCCGGTAATGGATGTTTTTATTCAATATCCCGGCGCCAGCAGCGAGGAAGTAGAAAAACTGGTCACCACGCCGCTGGAAGTCCTGTTGCGGCAAATTGATGGCGTGGAGTATGTCTATTCGGCATCCCGGCCGGGTGAAGCGGTGGTGACGGTGCGTTATTTTGTAGGCGAAAACCGTGAAAACAGCCTTTTCAAAACCCGCGACAAGCTGCTCGCGAATCTGGACAGCATTCCGGCGGGCGTTACTAATTGGGTCGTCAAACCCGTGGAAATTGATGACGTTCCGATCGTGCTGTTTAGTTTATCGGCAGCAAAGCCGCTGTATGACGCCATGACTCTGCGGCGTCTTGCCGATGAAATGATCGAAACCCTGAGGACGAGTGAAGACGTTGGTAAAAGCTGGGTAGTCGGCGGCGCTAAACGGCGCATTTCAGTGTACCCCGATCCTGCCAAACTGGTCTCGCGCAACACCAGTCTGCAAGAAATCAGGCAGGCGCTAAAAGCAGCCAATTTCAACCTGCAGGCCGGGGCCTTTGAGCAAGGCGGACGTGAACTCCTGCTTGAAGCGGGACCTTTCTATCAAAGCGCTGAAGACGTCGCCGCAACCGTTATTAAAAGCGTCAACGGCCGCCTGGTCTATCTGCGCGACATTGCCCGCGTTGAAGACGGCCCAGAAGAGACGGCGCATTACACCCGCATTGGTTTTGGCTCGGCCGTTGAGCACATGCGCAGCGTCGGCCAGACGACTGGCGAGCAAGCGCAGGCTGGCCAAGAACGGCCGATGGTGACGGTTGCCATCGCCAAACGCAAAGGCAGCAACGCCGTCAGTGTGGCTGAGCAGGTCATTAAAGCCGGCGAAAGTCTGCGCGGCACAGTGATTCCTGATGATGTCCTGATGACCATCACACGCAATTATGGTGAAACCGCTGATCATAAGGTCAACGAACTGGTCAAGCATCTGGGTATCGCCATCCTGACCATCATCGTTTTGCTGGCGATCAGCTTAGGCTTAAAAGAATCCTTTATCGTTTCTATTGCGGTGCCGATGACCTTTGCGGTCACCCTGCTCTTCGATTTGATTTTCGGCTACACGATTAACCGGGTAACCTTGTTCGCGCTGATTTTGTCGCTGGGTCTGCTGGTCGATGACCCCATCGTCGATGTCGAGAATATTCACCGGCATTACAAGCTGCGCAAGGAACCGCCTTTGCGCGCGCTGCTCACTGCAGTCGATGAGGTCCGTCCGCCCACCATACTGGCTACCTTTGCGGTGATTCTGTCGTTTATTCCGATGTTTTACATCACCGGCATGATGGGACCTTATATGGCGCCGATGGCCTTTAATGTGCCGATTGCCATGCTGCTGTCGCTGATTATCGCCTTTACCGTGACGCCCTGGGCCAGCTACCGTCTGCTGAAAAATGATTACGGCAAAGGCCATCATGAGGCTTTTGACTTAAAAAAGAGCGCAAGTTTTCGTATCTATAACGCCGTGCTGTCCCCCCTGCTGGCTACACCCAAACGCGCCTGGCTGTTTATCCTGTTCATTGTCATCGCCTTTGCCGGCTCTGCCCTGCTGGCCGTGACCCGTGCGGTACCGCTCAAGCTATTGCCTTTCGACAACAAGAACGAGCTGCAACTGGTCATCGACATGCCCAAAGGCACGACGCTGGAGCGAACCGATGAAGTGGCCGGGGCGTTGGGGCGTTACCTGGCCACGGTGAATGAGGTCACCGACTATCAGACCTATGTCGGACTGGCCTCGCCCATGGATTTTAATGGCATGGTCCGGCATTACTACCTGCGCCAGGGCAGCGAAACCGGCGAAGTACGCATCAACCTGATCGACAAGGAACAGCGCCAGCATCAATCCCATGACATTGCCTTGCGCATTCGTCCCGACATAGACCGCATCGGCAAAGATTACGGCGCCAACATCAAGATTGTCGAACTGCCGCCGGGGCCGCCGGTATTATCGACTGTCGTTGCCGAAGTCTATGGCCCGGCTGAAGCCCGCTATGCCGATATCATCAACGTTTCCAATTCAGTAAAAAATGCGCTGGCGGCAACCGAAGGCGTAGTGGATGTCGATGATTTAGTCGAGGCAGAACATGAGAAAATGCATTTCCGCCTGAACCAGGAAAAAGCGGCCCTGCATGGCATCAACACCGCCCAAGTTGCCGACACCTTGACACTGGCACTGCAAGGTTCCGTCGCCGGTACCGTCCATATCAGTGCCGAGCGCAAACCCCTGGACATCGTCCTGCAATTGTCCCGGGCTGATCGATCATCTGCGCCCGATTTACTGGCTTTGCGCATCAAATCCGGCAGCGGCCAATTAGTCCCGCTCAGTGAAATTGGAACCATGACCATTGAATCGGGCGATCAGACTATTTATCATAAAAACCTGCAACGGCTGTCTTATGTTACCGCAGAAATGGCCGGACGCAGTCCGGTTGAAGCGATTCTGGATATGTTCGATTATTTCGACGCGCATCCCCTGCCGCCGGGTTACAGCACCGACCTGGCCGGAGAAGGCGAATGGAAAATCACCGTCGACGTCTTCCGTGATCTGGGCCTGGCCTTTGCCGCCGCCATGGTCATGATCTATGTGCTGCTAGTCGGACAGACCGGCTCCTTGGGTATACCCTTGGTCATGATGATCGCCATTCCGCTCACCATCATCGGCATCATGCCCGGTTTCTGGCTGCTCAACCTGTTTACCGAGCCGGTTGCCGGTTACCCGACGCCGATTTACTTTACCGCAACCGCCATGATCGGCATGATTGCTCTGGCGGGCATTGTGGTCAGGAACTCCATTATTCTGATCGACTTCATCGAGCGCAGCTACTACCAAGATGCGGAAACCACGCTTGTTGACGCTTTGATAGAAGCCGGCGCCACACGCTTGACACCAATATTCCTGACCGCCGCGGCAGCGGTATTCGGCTCTGCAATTATTGTCATGGATCCGATCTTTTCGGGGCTGGCCTGGAGTTTTATTTTCGGCATCGTAGCCTCTACCCTGTTCTCTCTGGTCGTCATTCCGGTCGTCTATTTTTTAATCAAACGAAATCAGCCGAAGCGGCTTGATACTGAGCTCGAAGAATGAGAAGAACCCTTTATTACAGCCATCCGGATTTTTTGCTGCATGACACCGGCCTGGGCCACCCCGAATGTGCGGAACGGCTTAAGAGCATTGAACGGGCACTGGCAACGCCGGAATTTTCCGGTTTAATCCGGATCTCTCCGCCGCTGGGCACGCAACAGCAAATCAGCCTGATTCATCCGCGCGCGCATATCGACGCCGTTCTGGCCGCGGTGCCGGAACATGGCGAACGCCATATCGACCCGGACACGGTGCTGTCCCCCGGCTCAAAAAATGCCGCCTTACGTGCAGTGGGCGCAGTCTGTGATGCCGTCGACCAAATCATGTGCGCACAGGCAGACAATGCCTTTTGCGCGCTGCGTCCGCCGGGACATCATGCCGAACCCAGACAAGCCATGGGCTTTTGCGTGTTCAACAATATCGCCATAGCCGCCGAATATGTCCGAACGCACTACCACCTTGAGCGCATCGCCATCGTTGACTTTGATGTCCATCATGGCAACGGCACCCAGGCGGCTTTTTATCAGCAACCCCAGGTGCTCTATGCCTCCAGCCATGAAATGCCGCATTATCCCGGCACCGGTTATCCCCATGAAACCGGCGCTGACAACATTATTAACGTACCCTTAGCCGCGGGCGATTCGGGCATCGAAGTGCGGGAAAAATACAGCCGCATTATTTTGCCGGCGCTGAAAGCCTTTAAACCGCAATTTTTGTTTATTTCAGCTGGTTTTGATGCTCACAAGGACGATCCTCTGGCTTCAATCAACTTGCTCGAAGACGATTTTGAATGGCTTACCCGTGAATTGATGGCAATTGCCGATGCGTATTCTAATGGCCGAATCGTCTCGGCGCTGGAAGGCGGCTATAACCTGAAAGCTTTGGCAGCCAGTGTCGCTATTCATGTGAAAACCCTGCTGTCGGATTAATAAGATGCCTGCAAACTCGCGCTGTTCAGGATATAATTAGCAAGTTATTAACAGCAGATCAGGACAGTCATGACTTCACGATATATATATTCATTCCAAAACGGCGACGGTAAAAACAAGGTATTGCTTGGCGGCAAGGGCGCCAACCTGTGTGAGATGACCCAAATCGGCCTGAATGTCCCGCCCGGCTTCGTTATCACTACCGAAGCCTGTCTGGATTATTTGAAAAACCGGCAATTGCCGGATGGCCTGATGGATCAGGTCAAGCAACAAATTCAAGAAGTTGAACAGATGACCGGAAAAAGCTTTGGCGCCAGCAAAAAACCGCTGCTGGTTTCAGTGCGTTCCGGTTCGGCCATCTCCATGCCCGGCATGATGGACACCATTTTAAACCTGGGTCTTAACCGGGACACCTTGAAAGGCCTGATCGAAGAAACCAACGATCCGCGTTTTGGTTATGATGCCTATCGGCGCTTCATTCAACTGTTTGGCAAAGTCGCGCTTGGCATTGCCGATGAAAAATTCGACGAGCATTTCGATAACATCAAAAGACAGGCCGGCATCAAGGCCGATGTCGCCCTCGATGCCGATCATCTCAAACAAATCAGCGAGTTGTTCCTGCAAGTGGTGCATGAGCAAACCGGCAGACCCTTCCCCGAAGACGTCTACGAGCAACTGGAACTGTCCATCAAGGCTGTTTTCGATTCCTGGATGGGTAAACGTGCGGTCGATTATCGCCGCGAATTTCATATCACCCCCAAAATGGCCAATGGCACTGCCGTCAACGTGGTGACCATGGTATTCGGCAACATGGGCAACGACTGCGCCACCGGCGTAGGCTTTACGCGCAATCCTGGCACCGGCGTCAATGAAATGTATGGCGAATACCTGGTCAATGCTCAGGGCGAAGACGTAGTGGCCGGTATCCGGACACCCAAACCCGTGCATGAACTCGCTACCGAAATGCCCGATCTGTACCGGCAGCTGGTCGAGTTACGCAACAAGCTGGAGACTCATTACAAGGAAGTGCAGGATTATGAATACACTATTGAACGCGGTGTGCTTTTCTGCCTGCAAACCCGCAACGGTAAAATGAATGCGGCAGCGATGGTCAGAACCTCGGTAGAAATGGTGAATGAAGGCCTGATCAGCAAGGAACGGGCATTACTGCGTATTGACCCTGAACTATTGGAACAATTGCTGCACCCGCAACTTGACCCCGAGAACAAAATACCGCCTCTGGCGCAGGGCTTACCAGCATCGCCGGGTGCTGCCTTCGGCAAATGCGTATTTGATGCCGATACCGCTGAATTGATGGGCCGTTCCGGAGAAAAGGTCATCCTGCTGCGCGAAGAAACCAAACCCGAAGATATCCATGGCTTTTTTGCCGCGCAAGGCATTCTGACCAGCCGCGGCGGCAAGACTTCGCATGCGGCCGTGGTTGCCCGCGGCATGGGCAAGGCCTGCGTAGCCGGCGCCGAAGACATCAAAGTCGACGTCAAGGCGCGCATGGCGATTGTCGGTGATGTGCATATCCGCGAAGGCGATGTGATCACCATCGACGGCAGCAACGGCCTGATTTACCTGGGTGAAATTCCCACCATTGAGCCTACCGTTTCTGAAGAACTGCACACCTTGCTGTCCTGGGCCGATGAATACGCCGAATTAAAAGTGCATGCCAATGTCGACACGCCGGAACGCGCGCGCATGGCCGCCAGTTATGGCGCCAAGGGTATCGGTTTATGCCGCACCGAGCGCATGTTCAACGCCAAGGATCGACTGCCACTGGTAATCGACATGATTATTGCCGATGACAAGGAAAGCCGCGAAGCCGCCCTGGAAAAACTGCTGCCGATTCAGCGCGAAGACTTTAAGGAATTGTTTGCCGCCATGGCGCCCTACCCGGTCACCGTTCGTCTGCTCGATCCGCCCATGCACGAATTTCTGCCAAACGAACACCAGTTACAGGATGAAATTCAGGCGCTTCAACATTATGAAACCATCGTCAAAGGCCAGCGGGTAACGCTGGAAACCCTGCCGGCTCAAGATGCGCTGCCGGCACCGTTCAATCATCTGACCGAGGAAGTCATCAACAAAGCCATCGCCAAAAAGCAATTGATGCTGAAAAAAGTGCTGGATTTATACGAAGTCAACCCGATGCTCGGCCACCGCGGCGTTCGTCTGGGCATGTCGTATCCTGAAATCTACAAAATGCAGATCCGTTCCATACTTGAAGCGGCGGCTATCTGCACCAAGGAAGGTCTGAGCATCCTGCCTGAGATCATGGTTCCACAAGTGATCACCTTGCAGGAACTGAAGAAAGTAAAAGAGTATGTCGATGAAGTCCAGGAGGACATCGAAAATCACTACGGGATTAAATTGCAGTTTAAATTCGGCACCATGGTTGAAACCGTGCGCGCGTGCACCCGGGCAGGCCATTTGGCCGAAGTTGCCGAATTCTTCTCGTTTGGTACCAACGATTTGACCCAGGCCACGTTCTCATTCTCTCGCGAGGATGCAGAAAATAAATTCCTGCCCTTGTACAACGAATTTGGTCTGCTCGATGACAATCCGTTTGAAGTGCTGGACGTCAAAGGCGTCGGCCAGCTCATGAAAATGACGGCAGAACTGGGCCGAAAAACGCGTCCCGACATCCGCATCGGCATCTGTGGCGAACAAGGCGGACATCCCCAATCCATCCGTTTTTGCCACCATATCAAACTGGATTACGTGTCCTGCTCGGCGCCCCGCATTCCCATCGCCAGATTGGCTGCAGCCCATGCCAAACTTCTGGAAAATGACTATTCCGAAGGTTAATTTTTAGCATGGCTGGAATACAGGCGCTCAGCTTGTATTCCAGCGTCATAAATCGGTCAAATGAAGTTTATTGCCTTTTATTCCAGGGCAATTTTTCCCTCGATGCAGTAATTCAGATCAATACCCGGGATATCCAGGACCATTTTGACGTCAATGCTATCCGTGGCTTTTAACTTTCCTGACTCGATTGCTTTATGGACAGCGTGCTCGATTTCGCGTTGTGAGGTAACGCCGACTTTCTTGAGATATTTTCTTATCTCCATATTTAAGGTATCTTCATTCATTGGAGCCTCCCGGCAAATTAATTAACCCCCATTATAGTCTTCAGATTGCTATCAGGGTTCCAAAACTTATGGCGAGCAAAATTTGTATTCAATAGAAAAATCATTGCCGTGCCCGAATTTTCCTTAACTACAACCTGGTCAATACCCGCCTCAATCGAGGCTGTATGGGCGTGTCTCGTGGATACCGAAAGCTGGCCGTCCTGGTGGAAATACGTCGCAATGGTTGAAGAAACAGATGTTGGCGATGCTTTTGGTGTTAATAATGCCCGGCGTTATTGCTGGCGCACCTGCCTGCCTTACCGTTTGGTTGTCAATTTACGCGTCACTGAAATTCAGCCGTGTCATCATGTTATTGTTGAAGTAACAGGCGATCTGCAGGGGGAAGGCCGCTGTTACATCTACAACACCCCTGAAACAGGCTTCACTCGGGTTGAATTTCATTGGCAGGTCCAAACCCTCAAACCGTGGATGCGCTGGTTTACAACGCTAACTGCTCCGATTTTTGTCTGGAACCATAACAGGGTTATGAAACATGGGGAAAAGGGCTTGATCGGGCATTTATCAGCTATTAAAACATGATAAAAACATGGAATAATAAACCACCCTTCAACATTTACTGACAGACAACAGATCACCAAACCCTTATGGCGCAATACATATTCTCAATGAACCGGGTCGGGAAAATTGTCCCACCCAAAAAATACATCCTCAAAGACATTTCCTTGTCTTTTTTTCCCGGCGCCAAAATTGGTGTGCTGGGCTTGAATGGTTCCGGCAAATCCACCCTGCTTCGAATCATGGCGGGCATAGACAAGGAAATTGAAGGCGAAGCCATCCCGCTAAAAGGCATTCATATCGGCTACCTGCCCCAGGAGCCGCAACTCGACCCCAATAAAACCGTACGCGGCAATGTCGAAGAAGCTGTCGCGGAAATCAAGGCCGTCCTGGATCGTTTTAATGAAGTGAATAACGCGTTCGCCGATCCGGATGCCGATTTTGATGCATTACTGGCAGAACAGGCCGATCTGCAGGAAAAAATCGAAGCCGCCGGCGCCTGGGAGCTGGAACGCAAGCTGGAAATTGCCGCCGATGCCCTGCGTCTGCCCGATTGGGATGCCGATGTCACCAAGCTCTCAGGCGGTGAAAAACGCCGTGTCGCCTTGTGCCGTTTACTGCTATCCAATCCCGACATGCTGCTGCTCGATGAACCCACCAACCATCTGGATGCCGAATCGGTTGCCTGGCTGGAACGGTTTCTGCACGATTACCCAGGCACAGTCGTTGCGGTCACCCACGATCGGTACTTCCTCGACAATGTAGCCGGCTGGATTCTGGAACTGGACAGAGGCGCCGGCATTCCATGGGAAGGCAATTATTCCAGCTGGCTGGAACAGAAGGAAAAACGTCTGGAACAGGAAGAAAGACAGGAATCTTCCCGCCAAAAAGCCATGAAGGCCGAGCTGGAATGGGTACGCTCCAACCCCAAAGGCCGGCACGCCAAAAGCAAAGCGCGTCTGGCGCGGTTTGAAGAGCTGTCTTCAGCGGATGTGCAAAAACGCAACGAAACCCAGGAAATCTATATTCCACCCGGCCCGCGTCTGGGTGATGTCGTGATTGAAGCCGATAACATTAGCAAAGGTTTTGGCGACCGGCTGCTGATCAACGATCTCAGCTTTAAGCTGCCGCCCGGCGGCATTGTCGGCATTATCGGCCCTAACGGGGCCGGAAAAACCACGCTGTTCCGCATGATGGCCGGCATAGAACAGCCCGATTCGGGCACCTTGACATTGGGCCAAACGGTGGAAATGGCCTACGTGGATCAGTTACGTGACGATCTGGATCCGAAAAAAACCGTCTTTGAAGAAATTTCTGATGGCCTGGACATGATTACCGTGGGTAAATATGAAACGCCGTCGCGGGCTTACGTAGGCCGCTTCAACTTTAAAGGCGCAGATCAGCAAAAACGCATCGGCGAACTCTCCGGGGGTGAGCGCAACCGTGTGCATCTGGCGAAACTGCTCAAAAGCGGCGGCAACGTGCTGCTACTTGACGAACCGACCAACGACCTCGACGTGGAAACCCTGCGCGCCCTGGAAGAAGCGCTGCTCGCCTTCCCCGGCTGCGCCGTGGTGATTTCGCATGATCGCTGGTTTCTGGACAGAATCGCCACGCATATGCTGGCTTTTGAAGGCGACAGCCAAGTGGTCTGGTTTGAAGGCAACTATCAGGATTATGAAGCCGACCGCCATCGCCGTTTGGGTACCGATGCCGATAACCCGCACCGGATTAAATACAAGAAATTGTCTTGAGCAGACCCGAAAATACCCCCTTGCCGTTTATTGTCCGGGTAAACTCAGTAATCACAGCCACCGGCTTTGCCGGTAGCTGTGCGTATCGCCGGTTCAAGGTCTTTAAATGTTAATGATCGCAGCCGGCGCCATGAATATGGCCATGCTTGATTTCTTCTTCAGTTGCCGGTCTGAGATCAACCACTTCCACCTCAAAGGTTAGCGCCTCGCCGGCCAAAGGATGATTGCCGTCGATGGTAATATCATCGCCATCGACATTAACTACGGTGACCACTCCAGGGCCGTAACTGACATCGGCATGAAACTGCATGCCGACTTCAACGGTATCGATGCCTTCAAACATCTCCCGCGAAATAACCTGAATCATTTCATCGCTGTACTCGCCGTAGGCATCTTCAGCATCAATCCGGACTTTAAATTTATCGCCAGCAGCTTTGCCCTGCAAGGCTTTTTCCAGACCGGAAATAATGTTGCCCGCGCCATGCAGATAGACCAAAGCGTCGTCGCCCAAGGAGCTATCAATGACTTCGCCGTCATCATTGGATAGAGTGTAGTGTATGGAGACCGCCGTATTGTCAGCAATTTGCATGATCAAACCTTCTTCGTGATTAAAAAGGCGAATATGATATAGATTTACAGCTCATTTGTCTGAAAAATAAACTACAGGACATCCACTATGACGCGCTGGCGACCGCCTCAGGCCAAATCATCCCCTTACATAACACCGGCAGGCTATCAAAACCTGGAAACGGAATTGCGGGAACTCTGGCAGCGGCGCCAAGAAGTTACCCAGGCATTAGCCGCTGCTGCTGCCGAAGGTGACCGTTCAGAAAATGCCGAATATATTTATCGAAAAAAAGAATTACGCGGCATAGACCGGCGCATTCATTATCTGCAAAAACGCCTGCCAACGTTGAAAGTGGTCTCCGAGACGCCAGATGATCAGGACAGAATTTTCTTTGGTGCCTGGGTCAACTTGGAAACTGAAGCCGGGGAAGATATTTGTTTCCGTATCGTCGGCGCCGATGAGATTGATCCCAAAAAGCACTACATCAGTCTTGATTCGCCCATGGCCAGAGCCTTGCTCAAGAAAACCTTTGCTGACGAGGTGATTATTAAAAATGAGCTCAAAGAAAGCCGGTATACAGTCGTCGACATCAATTACCACAAGCCCGAATAAACGCTGACTCTGAGTAACTTTTCAGGTGATGTGTCATTCGACTGCGCCGGTTATATTCCGGTTGACATAGATATTGCCCACTTTTACGCCCTGCCGGACAGTGTTTATAGTGACGCCTATTCTTGGAGCGGCGCGTGATATGGAATACAACACTACTTACAGGCCGCTATGGATGGCTATACATAGCGGCCTGTAACAGCCATTGAAGCGCTGTAACCACAGCAGCCTTAACAATTTCAACCCCACGCCTGGCCTTTAGCAATTACTGACTCCGTTAAAATATCTGCCAACCGCCTTACCCCGGGCCCGGCAAAGTCAGGATTTGCCAGAATCAGGTAGAGTGGGACTTCGCGCGTATAGCCTTCCGTCAAGGGTAAGGGCTTTAGTATCCCCGTTTGCAGCTCCTCGCGAATATGTTCTTCAGGCAGCCAGGCAAAGCCAAAACCCATGCACACCGCCTGAATGGAGGTAGCCACCTGACTCACTGTCCAACGCTGATCAACCTCGACCGAGACTGCGCGTTGGTCGCGCTTGGCGCCTGAATCCCGGATCACCACGTGGCGATAGGCCCGCAGGTCCCGATAGCTCAACTCCCGACCTTGATGATGAAGGGGGTGATCGGCATGAGCCACTGCCAGCAAGCGAATTCGCATCAACACATTACCCAAAAAACCTGGGGGCAATTGCGGCGAAATGGCCAAATCTATATTTCCGCTGAGCAGCGCATCTGACGTTCCACCTAGCACCGACTCAATCAATTCGACTCGCGTACCGGGGCTTTCCAGACCAAAACGCTGAAGACAGGTCAATAACAGATCAGAAGGAAACAGGATTTCAGCGGCGATGGTGATAACCGCTTCCCACCCGGCCGAAAGCTTATGCGCTGCACGCTCTAAATCATTGGCTTCATTCACCAATGCAAGTGCACGCCGGTAGAGCATTTGTCCGGTCGGGGTGAGAATGGCCTTACGACCTTGAATCTCAAAGGCTTTGACGCCCAGCAAGGACTCAATTTTTTGTACGGCATAGCTGACGGCCGATTGGCTTTTACAAAGCTTTTCCGCGGCTTGTGCGTAACCGCCGGCGTCCACGACTTCAATCAAAGATCGCCATTGTTCCAGTGTGATATGTGGATTCATTACTACCTATCTAATGAATTGATGAATATATGCTAATTATTATACTTTTTTATCGTTTTGATATGGAGTTAAATAGCACCACGTTCACTGATAGAGGAAAAACCCATGACAACCCTGCTACAAATCAATTCAAGCATCTTTTCGAATGGTGGTCAGTCCAGCCAACTGGCCAACGCATTTGTCGCCACATGGCATACCAATAATCCAGATGCACAAGTCGCCCTTCGTGATCTGGCCAATCAACCGTTGCCTCATCTGGATGCTCAACGGGTTTCGGCATTTTTTACACCGCCCGATGCCCGAACACCTGAACAGCAGGTCTTTGTCGATGAATCGGACGCATTGATCAACGAGATTAAGCAGGCGGATGTCATCGTCATCGGTTTGCCCATGTACAACTTTGGCATACCCTCGACGCTGAAAGCCTACTTTGACCAGATAGCCCGCGCCGGAGTGACCTTTCGTTACACCGAGAGCGGCCCTGAAGGCTTGCTTTCAGGCAAAAAAGCCTATGTTTTTGCGGCCAGAGGCGGCCTGTATGCGGGAACACCTCTGGATAGCCAAACCACTTATGTGCGTGATTTTCTCAATTTTCTGGGGATCACTGATGTCGAATTTATCTATGCTGAAGGACTTAACATGGGTGAGGAAACCAGGGATCAGGCGCTAGCAAAAGCCACTCAACGGCTTGCAGAGTTAGCCGTTTGAATAACATGCACAAACTTTAGGATTGTCTCCAACACAATCCGGATCTCAGTTTCACCTTCTGGCCGACGCCAGAAACTAACGCTTTATTTTTTTCAACCCCTTACCCAGGAGCTTTACCATGAAACGCATCACGCTATTATCATTAATTGCAGCATTTTCAACCACCGCACTGGCGGCCCCGGAAACCTATATTATCGACGGCCCACATACTTTACCGCGCTTTTCTTACAGCCATTTTGGTTACTCGACGCAACTAAGTCGCTTCGATAAGACGTCCGGTAAAATCGTGCTGGATCGCCAAGCGAAAACAGGTTCCGTAGAAGTAACCATCGATACCACCTCTGTGAATACTGGCTACCCGCTATTCAACGAACACATTCAGGGTGAAGATTTCCTGCATACCGCCAAATATCCTAAAGCGACCTTCATCTCAAACAAACTCACATTCGAGGGTGAAAACTTGGTGGCAGTTGATGGCACGTTGACGCTGAAAGGGATCAGCAAACCGGTGACGCTGACCGTGACATCCTTCCAGTGCATGCCGCACCCAATGCTTAAAAAAGACGCTTGCGGCGCTAACGCCACCACGGTTGTCAAACGTACCGACTTCAATATGGGCAAATACGCACCTAACGTGGGTGATGATGTCACCATTACCATTCCGGTTGAAGCCGTCAAGGAATAAGCATTGTATCAACGAAACCACTTTAAAATTTAGGTCCCTAAAGCATTTGGCAACGGCAACAGGACGTTCTGTTGCCGTCTGCTAAACAAGGAGTAAGACATGAGCACACGCACACTTCAACAAGTCATTCCATCCATCCCGACTTCCGATGGCGGCGGCGTCAAGCTGCGCCGTAGCCTTGGACAAACCCAGACACTGCGCCTTGATCCATTTTTGATGCTGGATGAATTTTCTTCTATCGAATGCTGACGATTACATCGCCGGCTTTCCTGATCATCCTCATCGTGGCTTTGAGACAGTCACTTATATGCTGGACGGACACATGCTGCATCAGGATCATCTCGGCAACCAGGGGGATTTGAAGAGCGGTGGCGCACAGTGGATGACAGCCGGACGCGGCATTATCCATTCTGAAATGCCGCAACAGGAAAGTGGCCGCATGCGAGGCTTTCAGCTTTGGATTAATCTGCCTGCAAAGGAGAAAATGAAACCGGCCAGTTACCAGGACATCCAGCCAGAGGAAATCCCCATGCTAAATCTGCCGGACGGCGGTGAAGTTAAAATTATTGCGGGCATTGCTGAAATTGATGGCAAAACCATCACCGGACCGATTCAGGGCATAAGCACCGAGCCCTTGTTTCTTGATGTTCGACTTCCGGCGGGCGGACATTTTAACCATTCGATTAACACAGGCCACAATGCATTTGTTTATCCTTACGAAGGGCGAGTTGAAATTGGCCCTGTGGCAAATCAGAGCGTACGCTTGGAATCCCAAACATGCTGGCGTACTTTCGACCGGCGATTACCTCGAAATCCAGGCTGGAGGACAAGCTGCGGCTTTTTGTTGCTCGCTGCCCGCCCATTACGGGAGCCTGTGGTTCAGTACGGGCCTTTTGTGATGAATACCCGGGAAGAGATCGAGCAGGCGATGGCTGATTATAAAAATGGTCAATTGGTATGAGCGGTTACCTGGATAACGGCCACTGGCATGAAGGCTGGTACAACACTGAGCTGACGGGCGGAGAATTTGTACGCACTCAATCCGCCTTCCGGAACTGGATTACAGCAGACGGATCGAGCCCTTATCAGGCAGAACCGGGTCGTTATCATCTCTATGTATCGCTGGCCTGCCCCTGGGCTCACCGTACACTGATTGTAAGAGTATTAAAAAAACTGGAAGCAGCGGTTCCGGTCTCGCTTGTCGAGCCGGTTATGTCTGACCAGGGCTGGGTATTCAGCCCGGCATTACCCGATCATGCCAACGGATACAACTTTCTCCATCAACTCTACACCGCTGCCAAATCCGACTACAGCGGCAGAGTCACCGTGCCGGTACTATGGGACACGGCAACGCATACCATAGTCAGCAACGAATCAGCAGACATCATTCGCATGTTGAACAGCGCCGATTGAAAATTGACCATTTTGAGGGGATTGTACCGATCGAATTTTGACAAGGTCTAATGCGATATCATGGTTTCAAATTAGATACAGTAAAGTTCATGTTTCGCTGCTGTGCTTTAAATTCCAGAGTCGTTCTTGGTGTATCCCACCGTCTGTGACAACAAAACTTGTTGATCATGGGACAGTCCTAACGCGTCGGCAATTGCAGTGCGGTCTATCCACGCGCGAATCACTGTGGCCAGGCCAGTACTTGCGGAGAATAAATAGACGTTTTGAGCAATAGCCCCCGCCGCCGCTGAAGCATAGGATTCTCGATAAGCCACCGGCACCATCGTCATGCGCGTGTGATCGGCCACGTAAACCAAATCCAGCGGCGCTTCATCGACAAAATCCTGATAGCCAGTCACACGCCTAAGGTCGCTCCCAACTACCAGATTTAGCGCATGAGATTCATGATCATACAGATACGCCCCCTCAGGCAGCGCCACATAAACGTCGATCTCTTGTACATTTAGCGCCGAGGGTGCGGTTCGCCCGCCATCGGCACGATTGACGCCATAGGCTGCCCAAAGCAGGTTGGAAAGTAGCGCTAATGGTAAAGCATCGGGGGCGAACTCACGCGACGAGTGACGCCTCTCTAAGGCTTCCATAAGCGGGAGTCCTCCCTGTTTCTGAGGCGGAGGCAGCACGATCGAACTTGTCGAGTCCCCCCTGACAGGTTTGGGTCGCAATTGCCCCATCATACCGAGTACAAGCTTCGTTAAGGTAGTCAACGTTCTTTCTCCATGTTCATTAAAGTGATGCAGTGGAAGAGGAGGTGTGAGTTTCGCGTTAAAATTACCAGCAACTCGAAGTGCTAAGTCGCTGCTTCAGCATAAAACCTCAAGCGTATAACGAAAATGATTCTACATCGACCAAGGAACAGGTCAAAATCGACGTCTATCTTCTCTAAGTCCGACGAACTCCTAGTCCAGAATGACCGGCTTCCAGAGACCGAGGGCTTTTTCTTCGGCACGAGCCGACCGGAAGATAAGGACGACGATCTGAAGTTTATCCGCGCCGCGCGCGAAGCTTTGAGAGACGGCTATAGCGTGTTTTATAGCTCGTGGTGGTGAAAGCCTAACCCCTTCGCTCCATACGCGGGGCGAAGGGTTTTTTTGACCGGGGCGGTTATATGGCGCTTGATGAGGCGGATATGGCCTTCAACTCAATGTTGGGTAATCGGTATACCCCTTTGGTCCGGGCGTATAGAACGTATCCATGTCGGGCACATTGACCGTTGCGCCAACCTTCCACCTGGCAACCAAATCCGGATTGGCAAGGAACGGTCTCGCCACGGCGATGAGGTCACATTTGCCCGCCGCCAGATCGCTCTCGGCAAGCGCGGCATCATAGCCGCCTGCGAGGATCAGCGTCCCCTTGAACGCATTACGGAACGTCGCCTTCATTGAGGCGGGCACTTGCGGCGCACCCATCGCCGAATGATCTAACAGATGGATATAGAGCAGGCCGCGAGCATTGAGCTGCTGAGCAAGATAGGCATAATCTGCTTCCATCGCGTCATACAGCGGCATGTCATTGAACACGCCATAGGGCGACAGGCGGATACCGACCTTATCCTTGCCAATAGCCTTGATCGCCGCGTCGGTAACTTCGAGCACGAAGCGCGCGCGGTTTTTGATAGTGCCGCCGTAACCATCTTTACGCTCGTTCGAATTCGGACGAATGAATTGTTCAAGCAGATAACCGTTCGCGCTGTGCAGCTCGATGCCGTCAAAACCCGCCATGATCGCATTCTTGGCAGCTTGCGCAAATTCTTCGATAGCGGCCTTGATATCGGCCTCGGCCATCTCTTGCGGCAAGGCATTCTGTTTCATGCCTTCGGCATCGGTGTAGATGTCACCGGCAGCAGCCACTGCCGATGGCCCCAGCACGCGCGCACCAGCAGGTAAATTAAGCGGATGAGCGATGCGTCCGCAGTGCATGAGCTGGATGAATATCTTCGCGCCTTTGGCGTGAACCGCATCGGTGACGAGCTTCCATCCCGCGATCTGCTCCGTTGAGAAAATTCCCGGTATGCGTGGATAGCCTAAACCATTGGGGGACGGTGATGTGCCTTCGGTGATGATAAGACCCGCTGATCCTCGCTGCGCGTAATACGCCGCCATGAGTTCATTCGGGATATTGCCGATGGCGCGATTACGAGTCATCGGTGCCATGACCAGATGATTTTGTAGCGTAACAGCTCCTAGAGTAGCTTTTGCAAAGAGCTGAGACATGACGTTTCCTCATTGATAAGTAAGCAGGTTGTTTGATAGGTAAAAATGGCAGGTCGTTGCACAGCTTAAGAATTGCAGCTTGGCTATTTTTGCCCAACGCCCCGAAAAGGTAAAAATAAGAAGAAAATTATATATATAATCTTTTGAATTCAGTTGCTTACGATGCCAATCATACCATTTTGTTCGTCCGGTCAAAACGAAATTCATGTCGCGTAAAAAGACGTAATTGCTTTTACAGTCAATAACTTAATGCATTAGAAATACATAATATTGTCCCTTTCGAGGGGATGGGCAAAAATAGCCAACAAACGTTTCGAGACTGGTATCCCGGCTTTCGGGCGGCAAATGATGAAAAACTCAAAAAGGTTGCTTAGCTGCCTCCCCCGGTTTTGCATGCTCTCTATCGCTTCTTCAATCGGCTGTTCGGCCCGAATCCCTGCATACGCTTCGGCTGGTCGCCGCAGTCGGCGTTGTGGGCCGCACCCCTGCGCTTGTTGCGGTTGGCTGAGGCACATTACTGATTAAGTGAACTGACGGTGCTGGATCCTGTCCTTGTTGACAGTAAACAGAAACGCAGTACTTTAAATCTGCCTCTGATTGGTAGTTGCTCTTGAAATGGACTTCATAAAGTGAATGGTGGGCATCATTGATAATTCTAAAATAAGCAAATTGATAATGTCCCTGTGAAGGAACCTTAGCTGCCTCGCGTGCTGCAGCATTTAACCCTGCCTGAGGGCAACTAAAAGTCATTGCACTTAAATCGCTTAAACCGTCATTCGCAGGTTTGATGCTAGCATCAGAATTAGATTGTTCCTGAGCAGGTGACACAGTTGTAGGCTGTTCCCCTGTGGAGGGCATCGTACTACAAGCTGATAGTACAATAGTTGTCAATGCTATGATGTTTTTCATTGGTCAAGTCCTCTGGTTGCTGGAAATATGGGCGTGGGGTGCATACGGTTTCGCTGCCCCACAAATAGCCTTGACTAGAGCTTATTTTACTTGGTTAGTAAGAAGCTCTAGTATCGTGTTGAAACGATTTTCCAGTCAAGAATCGTTAAATTTTTCGATAAATCGGCAGGTAGAATGAGCATACGGAGTTATGCCGGTCTTTTTATCATGGATAAAATGTAGGTTTTAGGATTTTTGTTTTGCCCCTCCATAAAAACACCAAATTTTAGAAACATAGAAGCCATCCTGTACAACGGACGTGCCGCCGCAGCCAGCACAGTAATGTGCGGCTCAAGGATGTGTTCAACGGCCACACCTCATGGGTCAAAGTCGTCACTGATGGGCATTCGTCCCAATTTGACTCTTCTTGGTACAAATCGATCTCTGCATCCATCTTGGTCTTAACCGCGATAGTATAAAACCTATGCCATCTTAGCGATTCCCTTTTCCTTTAACCTGTTTCGCGAATATCCACAACAAGGCGGACGAACCGAGGTCCCTCAAAGGCCATACTGGACGACCTTTTGCTGAACGTCCCAACGTAGACTTTCCCGTTCGCGACCACCGGCGTGGAGTACTTGGCAAAGTCCCCCATGTTGTTGGCGCCGTTCGTGTCGCTGTGAAAAAGCTGCTTCATCTGGGTGCCGTTGATGAGCGCCACCGCGTCGTAAGCGACGAGAGCACCGTGAACGACCTTGGAGTTCGCATCCCCCTGCGTTGGGTACACTCCCCAGACTACGCCCGTGTTTGGGACCGTGCCATTGGAGGAGACGACGAGGCGGCCGCCAGGCATGCCGCCCTCGTTGCCCGACGCGATCTGTGTCCCTTCGCCGCGGAACGCAGTAATGCGTTTCGTGGCAAAGTCGAAGTTGTATGCTTTCGGGCGCTCATTTTCACCCCAGACATACACGATCCCCTGTGTCGCCAGCTCCATGTACACGGGGGTTCCGTGAATGTGATGGCTCTTCCCGTCGGGCGTTTGCGCGGGAATATTGCGATCGAGTTTGACGATCGGCCAGTTCAGATCGGGTGGCGTCGTCGTCGGCAGACCCGCGTCGCCATTGGGGGCGTTGGGCAAGTATGTAGCGACAAAGGGCAGGTTGAACTGGGGATCCCACTTATTTTTCCCGAGGTTGTCCTTGTTCAGGTTATAGAGAATGCCGTCCTTGCCGCCTCCGATGAGGTTGCCTCGTCCGGGGATCAAGGAAGACGCCGGCAGCGCCGAGATCCTGATCTGTGTCCGCACGCGTCAAAATCGCTGAACGCGCCCCAGAAATCGTTAACATCGAGCTTTGGCTTGCCATTGTTTACATTGGCAACGCCGGCCGTGTAGCGAAGCTTGACGAAGCTCTCGGCGAAGTTACCGGCGGTTCTCGTCTTTCCTTGCGGGATCCATCCCGTTGCCGGTAGTGAGGTAAATGTCGTTCCCGTCGATCGCGGGCCCGGAGCCCGACATCCACACTCCGCCAGCGCCTCCGCCCGGGGTGACGTTCCAGATGGCGGGCGTTGGCGTGAAGCCGGCCTGCGCGATCGAGGCCACGCACGTCGTACGCGACGACAAATCCATGCCCTGGACCGTTCGGATTCTCGCCATTGATCGAGAACGATACCACTATGGCTTTGTTCCCTCCGGCGTCAGTTAACAACCCCAAGCCCGCGCGCATTTTCTGGTACGGCATCGTGAAGCCGTTCGCGATCGCCCCGCCGCCATTGTCCGCATTGCCCGCGATGAGCACCGGCGGCTTCTTATCGGCGAGGGTGTTCGCGTCGAGTATCCAGAGCATGTTGTTACGCTCTAGGTTGCTGCTGCCGGCGTTTGGTTTTCCGAACGTCGTCGCATAGATGGTGTTCGTTGCCACGTCAATCACTGGCGTCGCTGTAACTCCCCAGTTGTTGTAGATGTTGTGGAGGTCCATGCCCTTCCCTGGTGGGTTGGCGATGTCGGCCGGGTCGAACGGCGCAGCGAGCTGGCGTTTTGCGAGCTGGAGCCCCGGTGTTGACGTCGAAGACATAGGCCGTGTTCTTCATCGTGAACACATAGAGCTTGTTACCTACGACGAGCGGCGACACGTCGATTTTTTCGTCAACAATGAATTCGCGAATCTTCTTCAGCCTGGGAACGTTTGCGGGTGTCAGAACCGTTTCAAACTTGTTCCAACCTTGGCGGGTGTTGTTGACACCAACCGTCGGCACATCAACGGCGTGGACAGAGATGCTGAAAAAAGAGGCGGCCCAGCAATCAACGCCAGGCGCGTGTACGTGATAGTAAATTCATAATCGTTTACTCCATAGTGGAGTGCTCGATTTCTCGGCGCACCGAACTAGACCCCAGAAATGGCACACCCATTTCTGGAGTCGCGTAGATCTTGCTTCGGATTTACAGGGAGCATTCGCAAATAATACGCTGAAACCATGAATTGATCGGGGTCAAAGCATCCAGTTGACTGTTATGCAAAGCAACCCACTCGAGATGTCTTTGTACTCAATCTTTATGCCCCAACATGTAAATGTTAACTAAGTCCATGAATAATGAGCATAAATTGCGCCATTTTCATATTGTGTTAAATATATTATATATTTAATTTTTATAACAATAGGTTATGAAATCATTGCGATATGAATTTATTTCAATCAATTTTTCAAAATACGATTTTTTCGCACAATTAATGTGCAAAAGCGTTCATTTTTGCACTAATAAAGGTACGCCACATTTCGTGTGGGATGATGTTGTGCTGATAGGGGCGATGGCCGTTCGGCCTCCCCTACTCTGCTGAGCTGAGCGGACACTCTCCTTAAACCGGCCAATGATCTAATTTGGCGTGATAGCCTTTTTTTGTACTTGGCGTCACGCACCTTTTGCCCGGCGAGGAGGGCCTCGGCCTCGGCAGAAAACCAGTCTTTATCTCACCGTGCCCGGTGAACCTGCCCTGCCCCATTCCTTAACCAACGACCAGTCATCGAGCAAGCGAGGTGACACCAACAACTGATAAAAGCGATGCAGGTTGTTTTTGGCATCGTGTCGTTCCAGGTAACTATGATACAGTGTTCACCTCGGTTTTAACCCTTTGTGGTCTGGCTCAGGTATCGTAGTCTTTGAATAAGGGGTTGTACGCCCAAACCGCCGAAAATTCTGCCTCGATGTTGGATAATGGTTTTATAGGTCAAAATAGACTGATTTTCGCGAGTTCAGGCAAAGATAACCTCTTAACGACCGTTGTTTGATATACAGGCTATTTTTGCCCAACGCCCCGAAAAGGTAAAAATAAGAAAAAATTTATATACATAATCTTTTGAATTCAGTTGCTTACGATGCCAATCATACCATTTTGTTCGTCCGGTAAAAACGAAATTCATGTCGCGTAAAAAGACGTAATTGCTTTTACAGTCAATAACTTAATGCATTAGAAATACATAATATTGTCCCTTTCGAGGGGATAGGCAAAAATAGCCAAAAAGGAAATATTTGAGAAAGTGATTACAACTGTCAACGGCTGTTTTAATTTGTAACCATCAAAAAGAGGACAAATCACCTCCCACAACCTTCATCAAACCTCGCCGCATTGGTGGCGGTGCGGTGTAGCGTACGCTATTTGTAACAACCTGCAATTACATCCGCCAACTGAAACATCAGTCTCGACCCGGCAGCCGTCGGCCATCAAGAGACAAACACCAGTTTCCAGTGAACGACTGGTTAACCTTGAAAAGCTGTCATTCAGCGATCGCCAGTGATTTGTAGCCACGTACCCACAGCGGTCGTTGGTGAGTTCGTCCATGACGTGTATCCGCCTTAAGATGAGCAATTAAGTGAATCATCAACCAACAATTTTAAAAAATCCTCCGCGGGTATCGGGCGACTGAATAAATATCCTTGGAATAGGCCGCATTGATGCTGTTTCAGAAACTCAAGTTGGGTTTCGGTTTCAACACCCTCGGCAATTGTCTCCATACCCAAACCATCGGCAAGCGCAAGAATGGCTCTGACAATAGCCTGGCTACTATTCTCCGCTTCAAGTTGGCGCACGAAAGATTGATCGATTTTGAGGACATCAAGTGGGAGGTCTTTGAGATAGGTTAAGGACGAGAAACCAGTGCCGAAGTCATCCATGGACAGTGTTAGCCCCAGGCCTTTAAGGTTGTGCATTTGCTCGATACAGCTCTTGATATTCCCGATAGCCACCGATTCTGTGAGTTCCAGTTCGATGAATTTCGGATCTACTCCGGTTCTGGAAAGTACCTTCGCAATCTTCTCCACCAATTCGGGGTGCTTAAAATCTTTCGCTGAAAGGTTGACGGAAATGCGCAATGGACCGAACCCCTGTGCGTGGCAAGATTTGACCCACAAGCAGGTCTGTTCGAGAACCCAATCGCTAATCTCGACGATCAGAGTGGTCTGCTCCGCCAAGGGTATGAATTTCGCCGGTGAGATCATCCCCAGCTCGGTATGCCGCCAGCGGATCAATGCTTCGGCCCCGACAATTCGCCCGGCCCAATTGACCTTGGGCTGGTAGTAGACCAAAAGCTCACCTCTGGCAATCGCACCACGCAGTTCCTGTTCCAGTTTGATATTTTCCAGTGCGGCCGCATTCAGTTCAGGTGAATAAAAGCGAAAATTGGCGCGCCCCTCGTTCTTGGCGTGGTACATGGCAGCATCCGCATTCATGAGTAAATCCTGAATGTTGTCGGCGTCGCTTGGAAATACGGCGATACCGAGACTGGTGGTAACAGTCATGGGCAGCCCGGCAACCATCAGGGTTTGCTTAAGCGAGGTGAGGATTTTTTCGGCGACGGTAGTCACAAACGACACCGGATTGTTGTGAATGTGCAGATCGGTAATAACGATGACGAATTCGTCGCCGCCAAGTCTGACGACCAAGTCCGTTGCTCTGACGCAATTGACAAAAATCTGTGAAACCTGTGTCAACAGTTCATCGCCGGCTGCGTGGCCCAATGAGTCATTGATGTTTTTGAAGCGATCCAGGTCGATAAAAAACACCGCAAGCTGGGTGTCATCGCGTCTTGCCCGAGACAACTCCTGCGCCAAGCGATCATACAGAACCAAACGGTTGGGTAGACCTGTCAGGAAGTCATAGTGCGCCTGCTGGTAAAGCTTTTCTTCCCAAGCGGCATTGGAGAGTGCAACAGCAATGCGATCCGCGAAATTTATCGCCGCACTGCAAGATTCTGCAGGAATCAAGTTCGGCGCTTGATAGCCCAGGCAAATCATCGACGATAATGTACCATTCGCATTAACTGGAATGATCAAATACCGCCAACTTCCGGAAACGCCGAGGACTTGTAGGTAAGCCGACATCTGCCCGCCATTAACACCGATCTCGATTGCACCGTTCTTCAGGTCAAGCAAGTCTGTGATATCCCGCTGACTCACCTTCACTGGTTCAGCCAAGATTTCGGTATCCTGTCCGCTTCGCCGGATATGGATATTGCTTATCAGGTGGCTGTCCGGATCAACTCTGGCGATGGAAATCAGATTGCAAGAAAGTATGCCTGGTAAGCGGCTCAAGGCGATTTCGATAATGTCCTCAGCGTTTAATGCTGAAAGGATATTTCGGTCGATTTCCGCCATGATGGACAAAATATCGAACTGGCTGCGCAAGCGGCGGGTCATTTCGTTAAACGAATCGGCTAAGGCTTCGAATTCATCGCGGCTCTCGATGTGTACGCGGTAGTCTAAGTCGCCATCAGCAATTCTGAGCGTTGCGGCTTTCAAGCGTTCAAGAGGAGTCAGATACTTTGCGATCAGTTTAGTGCTCAAGTACCCGACAATCAGCACGGCAAGTGCGATGACGGGTGGATAAATCCTGCTAAATAACCGAATAGCCCCGAACGCCAAAGCTTCTGGCTGATCTTGCACAATGATCAGGTCGGGGGCGGAAAATAAGGTCCTGAGCGGGAGTTTCCAAAAAGCGCCTACATAGGCCTCATCTTTATTTTTCCAGGTGAATTGCCCAGTGCTGACTTGTGAAAAACGTGCCTTGAGCTCAGACGGCAGAGCGATAGCTGGTTCAGAAGCAAACAATAAACTATCGGCATTGCCCATCACCCATAGCCGGTTAATTTCAATATTTTCCGCGTCCCACAGCGCTTCGGATTCCAGATCAGCGATTAGGATGCCGAATTCGGGATGATGCTCGACGAGATTCATGGCCATCCATAACCTGCTGGCTTCTGGCTCCTGGACGCTGATCGGTTTGATAAGGGTCTTGCCGGAGCCGATCTCTGCTATCTCCTGTGCCGACAGCTCCGGGATAACCCCGCCATCGCTGAGAAGCGGTTTTTTTTCACCGTTTGGGGTAATTACCGCTAAGTGGGTGAATTGTTCCTCAAGCTTTGATGCGCGATCTGATGTACCGATACGAAAGCCTTTGTTGGACTTCTCAACGTTGATCGCCACCAGACGGAGGGTATATTCGGCTAATTTCAGACGCTCGATAAGCCCCATCGCGTAGTCTTTACAGCTTCGATGCAGAGCTTTGGCAGTCTGCTCACGAAGCTGTGCACCAACTTGTTGATATGACAGCAGCCCGAGAATCACAATGGGGACAAGTGCTGCCAGAACGAACGAAATCAATATGCGGCGTGCGACCTTATTGCCGACCAACGATAGTTTCGGCGCCATTGCTCGGGGTTTACTCAGAAATCGGAAGCAAGTCCGACGAAACTGCCGTCGCGTGCCAGGATGATATCGTCCACACTGTCCTTTTGGCTAATTTGCTTCTTGGTGACACCATTCTTGCCCATACTATATAAGTCATACTTCGAGTTAATCGGGTTCAGTTTATGATCTTTTCGTACTTGGCCTTTTATCCCGTGACCGCCATCAACGATATTCAGATAAATATACGCGTTTCCCCAGGGATCTAGCCCATTGCTCGGAAGGCAGGAAGCAATGTCGGTTATTGTCGCTGGATAATTGAAATTCACTGTGTAAAAGCGCTCAATACATACTTGAATCGCATAGATTTCGGAGATTGCCCGATTATTCTTAGTATTACTTATAATTGCGTTGTAGCTTGGTACGGCAATTGCCGCCAACACAGAGGCAATCGCTACGGAGAATAGGAGTTCCACAAGAGTAAATCCGGGGCCCCCCAGAGTATTTCTAGGTTTCATCAAAATGTTTGATGTTAACCGGCGTTGCCGGGGGGGGGGGGGCACGGTGAGATGGAAAACGAATCAGAAATAGGCATAAGAAATAGATTAAGCCATGATCGGCGTTGTCTATTTATCGCTGTTAATTGCTTCGCATCATTCAATGGGCTCTTGAAGCGTTTAAACCACCATTTCTTGGAAATTTTTAGACAAAAATACACATTCGCGCGCATTAAGGGGCACCCTTACTTTGAGAGAAAATAAGATTAAGCATAAATATGTTATTTGCAAATATTACAGTAGTGGTTTTTCTCGAAAACAGTCTGAATCAATTATGGCGTATTCGATATAAATAACTGATGTTACGCAGGCAAACGAAGAATCAAGGACTTACGGAGCAAAAAATGACTGTAAGTTATTGATAGTTCGTAGTCGGTGCGTAACATCAGTAAATAATTATGGCAGTCAATGCTTTTTAAACAAGGTTAGGCCAGAAGGATTATGTTTGCAAATGGGTACTGCCGCACCGTTTTTTTCAAATGCTAGAAACAATAATGGGCAGGTTTTGGCAATTAAAGTTTCGGATGATTAGTTTTAAAAGAACAATGTTTAGCAGATGTGTCAACCAAAAAATCGGCTACATTCAAATAGATTTCCGGTAGTGGCTTTCATTGAAATAACTTGGTTAGGAATGTCTCATAATTGCCGATACATCCATCTGGCCGCCTAGAATCGAATGTCTGCTTTCTATGGGTTCGCTGCCTTTTGGAAATATGTGGTGAGTGACTCTTATGGGTCGGGTGGCGACTGTGATCTCATTAAAAATATTACAAATCTGAATGACCGGTATTGAGATTGGCTTTTTGAAACTGCCGAATATCAGCTGTCGGCCAGGAAGAGACAGACGCCGGTTTTCAACAAATGTCTGGTTGACCTAGAAAAGCAGTCATTCAGAGCTCCCCTGTGATCAGCAGACGCTCTGCCAAAGCCGACGGTCGAATAAATTAAACCAGTTTACTTTTTAAGATACCTGCTGCCACGATGATTGTTGAAAGTACCGGGCTAAACGGTGGTGAATAAGCCAGATCAGCATTTTCCATATCTGCGCACGTTAACTTCCCAAGTAGCGCGGTTGCTGCAATATCAATCATTTTATCGACGTTACCGGAGCCAATCACTTGAGCTCCCAGCAGGCGGCCATCCTGTCGATCAGCAATAAGTTTTAGAGTATATTCTTGGCGGCCAGGATAGTAACGGGCGCGGTCAGTACCTGTCATTACAATGGACACCGGTTTAAAACCGGATTCCTGTGCCGCTTGTTCCGATAAACCGGTTATCGCTACCGTCAATTTAAAGGTCTTGAATATTGCCGTTCCGAATACACCTGTAAAATGGGCGTTTCCGCCTGCAACATTTTCACCGGCAGCACGTCCCTGCAAATTGGCAATATCGCCCAAGGGCATCCAAATCGGCTTACCTGTTATTCGATTGACCGTTTCGCAACAATCACCGGCTGCAAAAATACCGGGGGTTCGTGTCTCCATTCTGGAATCAACTGCAATTGCCCCCGTTTTGCCCAGCTCTATGCCGGCCGCTTTTGCCAGTTCGACATTGGGTTTGACACCGATAGCGATGACAACCAGATCGGCGGGGATCATTTTGCCGGACTCGGTTTCTACAGCTATAACCCCGCCGTTTTCACCGTGCAATTTGGTAAGACCATCGCCAAGTATTAATTTAACCTGGTTTTCAAGCAAATGGTCATGAACAGGCTGGATCATTTCAGTATCAAATTTGGGTAAAATACGCGTCGCTTTCTCGATAATTGTGGTCTTGATATTGAGCTCATGAAAAGATTCGGCCAGTTCCAACCCGATATAGCCAGCACCTATAATCACTGCTTTTTTAGGTTGCATTGTAGTTAACAGCGTTTTAAATCGGCCAAGATCGCTGATATTACGTAAGGTCAAAACGCCTTTAAGACTAATGCCTTCGATGTTGGGCACAATCGGACATGCGCCGGTTGCCAAAATCAGGCGATCATAATTCACCAGTTCTTCGGCATTATTTTCAAGGTTTCTTACTCTGAGTTGTTGCTTTGCAATATCGATGCTTGTGACACGATACCGGGTATAAACCTTGATTCCTTCTTTTGCAAAATCTTCAGGCTGACGGATAACAATTTTACGACCATCATCAATGACACCACTGATGACATAAGGCAGCCCACAGGCGGAATAAGACACTTCAGCTTCATCCTGATAGATGATGATTTCATGATTTGGATCAACTCGGTGAGCTTTTGCTGCTGCTTTAGTGCCTGCGGCGACACCACCTATAATAATGATTCGCATGATTTATCTCTGATTATCGATTATTTAAACCGCGAAGTGGTCAGGATTTAACCAATCGCCATTACCCGCAAAGAAAGCCGGTTCGCCACCGGTATGCACAAAAACTATTCTCTGGTAATCATCAATGTGTTTGTTTTTCAGTCCGTGCAGAAAGCCTGCCATTGCCTTGCCCGTATAAGTCGGGTCCAACAATATGCCTTCGGTACGACCAACCAACTTTATCGCTTCAGCTGCTTCCGGGCTCGGAATACCATAGCCTTGACCAATAAATCCACCGTCCACGGGTGCATCTGCTGCATTAAAAGTCCAGTCCAGTTTCAATAGCTTAGCCGCTTCGGTTGCCAAATCAGCGACTTGCTGGCTTACCTGTTCCGGTTCACGGCTGACTGTGTAGCATTGCAGTTTCCAGGGCAGATTTAATAACCTCAGGCCCAGCATCCAGCCGGCATAGGTGCCTCCGGAACCCGCCGCAAGCACAATCACATCGGGCTCCAGCCCTTGGGCAAAACATTGCTGATAAAGCTCGAAAACAGCCAGCACATGCCCCAACACCCCCATAACGCAAGCGCCTCCGCGCGGAATTGCATAGGGCCGATAACCTTGTCCACGTAACGCTGTCGCAACCAGTGGAATATGGATATCGACCGATGCCCTGTCATCGTCACCGGTAAAACGAGTTTCGGCGTTCAGCATTTTGGTCACGCGGTAATTGCCGTCAACGGTTGCCGGCGGCTTGCCCCAATAGACAGCCGTGCAACGCATTCCGGCATGTGCCGCCACAGCAGCTGTCGCCCGTACATGATTGGACTGTGCACCAGCGCCGGTTATCAAACAATCTGCATTTTGGGACAAGGCATCGGCCAGCATCACTTCCAATCCGCGAATTTTATTGCCGCCCAAACCGAAACTGATCAGGTCATCACGCTTAAACCAGAGTTCAATACCCTCAAGTGTTTCCGTCAATCGATTTACCCGCATCAGAGGGGTTGGGTAGTGCGCAAGATTGTGCCGGGGTATTAGTCCGGCGATGCGTTCGATAACTGCACGTCGATGAAGATGTTCACTTTCCAGAATCATGGCAGTCATACCCTCAAGGTAAATGGACCTGTGCGATGACTTGATCCACCATCTCTGCGCACACGCCGGTGCTTTGATCAAGATCGAACAGCGCATCTATCTCGTCGTTATTCAGGATAGCGCGGATTAGCTGATTATTGATCAGTGCCTGTTTAAAATGCAGACCTTCGCTCTGGGCTTGCAGCGCCACTTCGTAAACGAGCTGATGTGCACTTTGTTTGCCTAATGTTTTTGCGAGGGCCAGCATCACCGACTCGGCATGGATAAAGCCATTCGTCGCCATGATATTGGCGCGCATACGCTCCCGATTAATCTGCAAGTCCTTGAGCAGCAGCTTGAGCAAGTCCAGTGATTTGCCAGTGGCCAGCGTCGCTTCAGGGATAATCGTCCATTCGCCTTTCCATGAACGGCCGTCCCGTTCATGGCTATGGACGAGATTTTCAGCCATATGTGCGGCGTGATGCCTGACAACTCTCGATAAGGTGCCGAGATGCTCTGAAATTTCCGGGTTGCGTTTCTGCGGCATGGTAATGCTGCCGACCGCTCCGCTGACAAAGCCTTCACTCAGCTCACCGATTTCAGGCCGCTGTAGATTGACTATTTCCTGGCCGATGCGATCGCCGGTGGAAGTAATCATCGCCAGCGTATTCATCCATTCGGCGTAGCGGTCGCGTGTGCTGGTCCAGGAGATTGCGGGGGCAATCAGACCCAGGCGTAGCATGACGGTTTTTTGTAAGGCCAATGCTTGTGGGCCTAAAGAAGACAAGCTACCGACACCGCCGCCAAGCTGCCCTACGCCAAGACGCGGTTTAAGTTCAAATAAACGCTGGCGATGACGCTCCAATTCATCCAGCCAGGTGGCAGCTTTAAAGCCAAACGTTATCGGCAAACCCGGTTGTCCGTGCGTGCGGCCGCACATGACAGTCTGCCGATGCAGCCGGGCCAGATCAACCAGATTCTGCTCTATTCCGGTTATTTGCCCTAAAAAGTATTCATGTACTTTTAGTAAAGTGCGGATAGTATGAGTATCGGTAATATCCTGTACGGTTACGCCGTAGCAGAGCCATTCGCCGCCTATTGCACCGCAGCGGTTCTTGACCGCATTGATCAAACCCATCAGGGAATGATTGGTCTTGGCGAAACCCTCGCCCGCTTCTTTTAGAAAAGCCTCATCTATTTCCAGATTTTCGTGTGCACATTTAATCTCTGCCGCAGCCTGCTCGGGAATCAAGCCAAACTCGGCCTGTATTTCTGCCAGTACCGTCATGACTTCAAGCCAGCCTCTGATTCTATTTTGCTCGGCAAACAGGAAGCGCAATTCAGGGGAGGCCCAGGATGAACCGTAAATAGTGGAATCACTTAAATGAACTGAATCAATCATTTGTTGACTTCCTATTAAGCCACTAGCCTCTTCGAATCAAATCAGCCGCTTTTTCCGCGATCATGATGACCGGCGCGTTGGTGTTGCCGCTGACGATAGACGGCATGATGGAAGCATCGACGACACGCAAGCCGGTAATGCCATTGACCCGCAAAGCCGGATCGACCACGGCCGTTGCATCGATTCCCATTCGGCAGGTCGTGGTTGGGTGCCAAGTGGTGGATGCCGTGCGCCGCACAAAATCTTCCAGGCCGGCATCATCTCGGACATTTATACCCGGGGACAACTCAGCGCCTCTTATATCGTCAAATGCGTGTCCGTAAAGAATTTTAAGATTCCAGCGTACGCCTGCCACCAGACAGCGAAGATCGTCAGGATCGCTGAAATAACACGGATCGATACGCGGACGGTCTAACGGATCGGCGGATGACAGCGTTACCTGGCCGGTGCTTCGCGGCCTGTTGACATAAGCGGTTAAGGCTATGCCGTGACGGCTAGGCGGCCCTGCTTCGGGATATTCGGGCGTTAAATTGCCGAATAAAAACAATTGCAGATCGGGATAATCCACATCAGGACGGCTGTTGACAAAGGCGCCCGCCTCCAGAAAGTTTGAGGCCAAAGGTCCTGTTCTGGCGGATTCGTAAGTGCGCGCAGCCGCCGCTTTGTCATCGCTGGGCAGCGGCGCAAAGGTCAAGGGCTGTGTCAGTTCGCAGCGCACTCGGGCATGAATGTGATCTTGCAGGTTCTTGCCGACTTCCGGCAAATCCAGCCGCACTTCGATACCGAGCTTTTCAAGCTCTAAGGCCGGCCCCAAACCCGACAGCATCAGCAATTGAGGTGAACGGAAGGCGCCGGCGGACAAGATGGTTTCGGCAGCGGCGTAGGCCTGTTCGACGATGCCGAATCGCAGATATTGCACGCCGATCACGCGATCATTGCTGAACAGCAGTTTGGTGGCCTGCGCATGGCTGATAACGGTCAGATTGGGGCGAGTCCGCGCCGGATGCAGATAGGCAACAGCGGCGCTGCTTCGGGAACCGTCAGCAATCGTCCGTTGCAAAGGCCCGCAGCCTTCCTGCCGATCGCCGTTAAAATCCGGATTGAAGGCAATACCCGCTTCCTGTGCTGCCGCGATATAACGCTGAGTCACCGGGCTGTAGTGCGGATGACTGGAAACCACCAGCGGCCCTGAACGGCCGTGATAGCGATCGGCAAAGGTTTCATTGGTTTCGGCCTTGATGAAATACGGCAGCACATCGTCATAACTCCAACCGGTGTTGCCGAGGCTCGCCCAGTGATCGTAATCGGCGCGGTTGCCGCGTATGTAGATCATGTAATTGATGGAACTTGAGCCGCCCAACACTTTCCCTTGCGGTATATAAATGCGGCGCCCCTGCATATGCGGTTGCGGCAAGGTCCGGTCGCTCCAATCGTAGGGACTGTCCTGCAACTGGGAAAACAATGCCGGTGTGCGGATGGCCGCGGCATCGTCTTCACCGCCAGCCTCAAGCAATAAGACCCGGCAGTCCGGGTCTTCGCTCAGCCGGTTGGCAAGGACACAACCGGCCGAGCCTGCGCCGACAATAATATAATCAACGATTGGTCTGGGCATTGCTAAATTCCTCGTGTGCGAATCTGGAATTACTATCTATCATTAGCCGGCTTCCTTCTTTGCACGCTCCAACAAATCATGTTGTCTGCTTGCAAAATAAATTTTGTTGGCCTGGTTTTTTTCATGACAGCTTTCCAGTTTTTCACGGCATTCGGCAATCATGTTGTCCATGCAATGGGTCGCTGTACCACCGGGTTCTGTCCGTGCCTGTATGGCATGACGGGCATCCAAAGCGGTTTTAAGCTGCGCTTCAGTGATTGACAGGCGTTGTCCAAGGACAATCTCGCCAAAATGAATTAATGCTTCATGATCGAGTTCCATGATGCTCTTTTCCTGATATTCGCTGGCCAGAAAAGCCACCAATTGATGCGCGCTTCTGAAATCCAACCCGCATTCCTGTACCAGCGTTTCAGCCAGGTCGGTCGCCAATATCCAGCCGGATTCCACCAATGCCTTGCCTCGATCGGTATTGAAACTGATTTCCTGCAGCACTTCTGTCATTAATGCCACGGCATTATTGACAGTTTGCATGGCTTCGGGTAATTCCCCATAGATCATCAATCTATTGTCAGGTTGGCCGGAGGGCGTTCTGGCGGAAGCAGCAACCGAGGCCAATACGCCGATCATTTTATTGGCGACGCCCCGGATATGCGTTAACGCGAACGGATTCTTCTTTTGCGGCATGATTTTGCTGGCGCGGGCATGCCGGTCATCCAGTTCGACCAAGGCAAATTCCTGGGTACTGTAGACCTGTAAATCTTCCGCCAGACGACTGAGATTGATACTGCACGTCGTCAGTATTGACGTAGCTTCAATGAATAAATCGGCTTGCCACATGGCATCGCGGGCATGGGAAATCAAGCCGTTAAATCCCAATAAATCCGCCAATTGTTGCCGCCCCTGTAATAATCGGGAGCCATTGGTACTGCCGCAGCCCATCGGGCTAAGATTGAGCCGGGCCAATAATGATTCCAGCCGCTCCAGATCGCGCAGCAACGGGTAGGTGAATCCCAATAAGTAATGGCCGAACGTAGTCGGCTGGGCCGCCTGCAAATAGGTGTAATCCGGCATGATGGACAGCTTGTGGCGCTCTGCCTGCTGGGTCATCGCCAGAGCCAACGCTATCAGCGTTTCGGTAAACTCAACGATCCATTGCCGCATGACCAGGACAAAGGCCGTAGTGGTCGCTTCCCTGCGGGCGCGGCCTGCGCCCAGCCAGCCCGTTGCATCGGTTCGTTCCGCCAGCCAGGCCTCGCGGTTGGTATAAATATCGCCTCTGTCCGGCGACATGACAAAAGTGTCCGGCTTTTCTTGCAGTTCGAGTAACTGTGCCAGTAATTGATAACCGGCTGTTTGCGGGATCGTATGCAGTTCGATGGCAATCAACGTATGGGCAATATCGACCAGACCCATCGCCTCAAACAAATGGGCCTGATGGCTTAATTCAGCGGCAAATACTGAATTAATCAATCTATCCGACGGAGCCGCCTTCAGTCTTGTGCCAATCTCCAGAACTTTTTCCTGTATTGACGCCGGCTGTTGATCATGGCTGGTCATTATGTTTTTGTACCGATGGGTTGGCAGGATTATTGATTGTTCCATTTGCTTCAACCTGGTTGGGATCCCAGGAGCCTTCGCGTAATAACTTGCCGGAAACGCGGTTCAGGGTGTCAAAACGCAAGCCGTTACGCAAAGCTTCCAAAGCGAGAACCTGATCTATCGGGATATTGCCCAGACCCGGCATTGGCGCCGAATTTTTCGATGAAAAATGCCTGCTGGGATTTGAGCGGCGCTTCCCATATCAGTAAATCCAGTTTATCGGCCATCATTTCAACGATCAGGTCTACCTCAAAACTGTCAACATTTCCCGATTCATCGAAAACGCCTACCCCTTGACCGCATTCGCGGCCTTCTATGATGACCCAGGCTGCGCCCCAGTCCATGTCTTCCAAGGCTTCTTGGCAATTTGTTCAGCTGTTGGCTGCCGTTTGGGATCTTTTTTACCGACTTCGGTGATCGGAATCAATCCGGCATTTAACGCGCATTCGATAATTCTTTTGCGTCTGAACCGGGGAATAGGCAAAGTTCCGTCAGAAATTTCCACTGCAGTAAAGCCCAGCTCCCTGGCATGCGTCATATAAACGCGGCAATGGTGTTCAAGAAGCGCCACTTCAAGCAATGTGCCGCCAGGGAAGGTCAGGATATTATGCGCCGCCAGTAATTGCAGTTTTTCCTGCAACAAGGCTTTGTCCATGAAGACAGACGTGCCAAAACCAAACTTCCAGTGATCAATATAGTTGGACGCAATCTGCAAGATACTTTTGGTTTCTTCGAGACTTTTGCCGACATCCATAACCATCGTGCAGCCGATTTTACGCGGTTTTTCCACCCGTGAATCACGCAGACTTTTTATAATGTTTCCCCACGCGAGTTCAGACATTTACTAAGCCTCTCGATAGTTGACGTAATGCCTTTTCAATCATGTTCAAATCCGTACCCCAGGGTACTATCATGACGTTACCCTCCTGTTCAATATTGTATTCAAGCAGGCAACATTTCAGGATGGTTGCTTTTTTATCAGGCTTTACCAATTGGCGCGGACACATTTCCACACGCGGGGGCTCGTCTCCGTAGTAGTGGCGATGAAATTGCAAACTGCGTTCACATCCGAGCAGGGTCCAGTTTTTACGTTGTTTCGGCCTTTCATCGAGAAAATAAACCGGCGCGCTCAAATCAGTGAGTCCCCCGGAGCGACAGGGCACTAAATAAGCTTCGGGGATTACCGTACCGGCGAGATCGCGCAGATCGATAGTCTCCAATTCCAGAATGATCGGCGGCAAGTCGGCATAACTTAATACCTGTTCAACCATGTGATAAAGCTTGGGCGGTTCTGGGGGAACCACCTCAATCACGCGCAACACCAGAGGATTGGGATGGTGAATGATATTGACATGGTCAAAGGCGCCGACCACTATCGCCGTCTGATCCATGGAGACATTATGCCTGATGGCTAATTTGGCCAATGCAGACCGGTTGGCGGGGTCCGTATTCGGGTCGGTAATAAAAACGCAGTCATCAGGCAGGGCTAATATTTCCACTTTTTCAACCGGACCGAATAAGGTCTCCGAACCGGCGCGTTGCACGGCGGCAACGGCATATTCCTCGCCGGGAATTATGCAAAATAATAATATCCGTGCGCCGGTAGACTTCCCTTTCCAGCAGATACCGCTCTATCACAGTCAGCCGTCATTTCACCGTCATAGGGTTGGAAACTCACGCAACGGTACGGCAAAGGCACGAAGTTTTGCTGCTGTTTTAGATCCCCGACTTGTAGAATTGCGCCATTCACCTGCTACACTCCGTCTCAATGGAAAAGTGCGCTCACGATCAGCCTGACTGAGTTCCCGTTGATGAATTTTCATCGGATCCAGGCGACGGATGAACTCGATCATTTCAATATCAGGCAAGTCTGCTGTGGCCAGATGTTCAGCTACTGGAAAATCAAATTCGGTATTTTCAGCAACCAGCTCCACATTGGTGTCCGGGTAGACGGCCCGAAGTTGCGCATGCCCATCACTATTAAACTCAAAAATACCGAGATCAGTAATGATGCAATCCGGACCCTGACCTCGAAAAGGCATCCTGGAGCGATGCATACCCTCTGCCGTGCGATGCCCCATACTGGTAACGAAATCACAACGTTCAACCAGCCGGTATCGGCGTCGGCCTTGGTCATCAGGCGGCGCCCGGTGCGCTGCCGTCCAGATAGTGACACGATCCGTATCGCAGGATAAATTGCAGCCACCGCCGCCACCCGGCAGTTTTAACGTTAGCTTGCCATTCTTTTCCACACGGGTAACATTCATGTTGCCCCATTTATCAATTTGCAAACCGGATAAAAACATTCTGCCCATGCGGCCGCTTGCGGCAAGATCGAACAATTCCTCAATGTTCAAATGGCATTCGGCTCCGCGGTTCATCGCAAAATCGTTTGTTGTCGGCGTTAAAAACGGAGGAGTCGGATTGACGCCGTAAGTTGCGCCAGCCACTAAGACTAACCGGGGCGCATGATTGCGTTTGGCAAGGTGCAAAGCCAGCTGTACAAGCGGTGATCCAAAACCGTGAAAAGCCAAAATACCGTCTTCAATCGATAGCGCGATTTGATAGATCATTAATTCGCCCAGGGTGCAGGTGTGTATTTTGGTTTTTTCACTCATAAAGCTTCATCCACTGTTCGATGCCGGCATCCCATTGCTGCAGGCGAGCCAGTTTTTCTTTGCCGCCGATTGCATCAATATAAGCGTCATTATCCTTACAGTCATAGACAAAAGGATTCAGATAGTTTTCGCGAAACCCATCAGCGCTATGTTTGGCCGCCTGGTAATAACAGGCTGTATGTTCGCGATCATAGGCGTAATGCGGATAACAGGATGTCGGATGCGCTCCGTAAGGGACTTCGCTGATAGCGGTGACATAAAAATACGGAATGGTTACGCCTTTTTGCGCAAGCTCTTCGTGAGAGATAATCTCTTCAACCGTCACGATGACTTTTGCAGACGCTTTGGCAAAAAGAATATCCGCAACCGGCGGGCCTTCGATATGCAGATTGCCATGCTGATCGGCATAGTGGGCGTGCAGGATAGCGACATCGGGTTTGAGCGCAGGAACCAGAACCAGTTGCTCGCCGGTGAAAGGGCAGATCATCGTTTTAAATTCCGGGTGCAACTGCATGAAATCCGTCCCCTGCACCGAACGGATCGGCATAAACGGCAGGCCGCTAATGGCTGCTCGTAATTGCTGAACCAGCGTATAACAGCAGTTATCCTCGACTTTAACCAAGCCGGCTTCGCAGGCGCGCCGGTAGTTAATCGCCATGCCGAAATCCTGCTCGAAACCGACATAGGATTCTGCACTGACGGCAACGACACCGGCGCCGCACAATAAATCAACATCGATGCCATGCGCCGAACCAACCAGTTTAAGGCCTTTAATATCCTGCCGGATCAGTTCCCGTAATTGCCGCCATCGGTTCGCGCCATGACAAGCCTCCACCAATCGCTACGCAGTCTCCACTTTGTACATGCGTAACAAGATCGCCTAGAGTGCATCGTTTATCGTCTTGTGTATACATTTGTTGAAGGCTCATATTGCTGTCATACCTCCGTCAACAGTAAACGCCGAACCGCAGACAAAACTGGCTTCATCGGACGCCAAAAACAACACAGCGGAGGCAATCTCTTCGGGCTTACCGAATCGTCCTATCGGGTATTTGCTTAAACGTTTTTTCGTCGCTTCGTCAGATACATCGGTTCCAAGAATTTGCCGCCCCATGTCGGTATCGGCAATCATTCCGGGACATATACAATTTACGCGTATACCCTGACTTATGTAATCGACAGCCATTTGTTTGGTTAAACCGATAACCGCGGCCTTGGAAGCGCAGTAGGCGGCCATATTGGGGATACCCACTAAGCCTGCCACTGAGCCAAAGTTAATAATGGTTCCGCCCGATTTTTTCATCGCCGGGATAGCTGACCTTGAACACAGGTAGGTACCGGTCAGATTCACCGCAATAACTTTATCCCATGCTACAGATTCAGTATTTTCCACGCTACCAAAATCGGCAATTCCGGCATTATTCACCAGGATATCAAGTGTTCCTGAAAAATGCTCAATGAGCAGCGCGAAGGTTTTAGCAACTTCCTCAGGATCGGTAACGTCAAGATGATAGGATTTGACATCGATGCCATCGGCACTGAGAGTTTGCAAAGCATTTGATAATGCAGCCTCGTCAATGTCGATAATCGCAAGACATGCACCTTCCAGACCCATGCGTCTGGCTATTTCAAAGCCCATGCCGTTTGCACCGCCGGTAACAGCGGCATGTTTTCCGGTAAATCTATTGCTCATCAGAATGTTAAGCCTAAATTGTTCATGGCGACTTACAAATCTTTGAAATTTATATCGCCTGCACGTAGCCGGCAAAGTTGTATGAAATAACTGGGACTGATAAATAATTCATCCATATCAGCCAGTTCATCAATCGTCAAACCCTGCTTCACCAGATGGTTGAGGTATTGAAAACCGTCTTTTGCACCGCAACCAATATGAAAAGCCCCCAGAATTTTACGCGTATCGCCATCGATGATTAATTTTTGAAACCCTGACATGCGCGGTTTCATCATCAAATAAAGCATCATTCGATCACCTGCCGGTAAACCCACATCAAAACCATTCGGGTTTTCCGGCGGCAGTTTCATTATTTTCACGTTAGCATAGCGCTGCCGGGCTTCTTCTTCCCCTAAACCCAACCAACTGACTTCGTAATGGGTGTGCATAAAATCGGGGTAGTCTATTGCTTTATATTCGCTGACTTTGCCCATGATATTTTTGGCGGCACATACCCCTTCTTTTCTTGACTTAAACATTTCCATAGGCGGCCCGGTTACGTCACCGACTGCATATATAGCTGGGTATAGAGGTTTGCATACGGCGATTTACCTTGATGAAACCTTTATCGTCCAAGTCCGGATCAATTGTTTGAGCAACCAATTCCGAATTGGCACGTTCGCCCAGCGCCATGAAAATAAAATCGGTATCCACGTTCATCACGCCTTGCGGTGTCTGAATAGATACAGCCTGTACTTTACCCATTCCATCGCCCTGGATATTAATCAGCTCAGCGTTTTCCCAAAACTCCATGCCTTGCTCTGCCATCATTTGTAATGCGTAATTACGGGATTCGGCATCCTTAAGCATGGGCATCACTTGATGTCTTGCCACTATAATAGTACGCCGCCCGGTGGCATTAAAAAAACAGCCATATTCGATTGCCGTTTTTCCGCCACCGATAACAACGACTGTGTTGCCAGGTTCATAGTCCAGCATTTCAACCAAGCTCTGGGAATTAAATACCCCTTTTAACTGTGCACCGGGCAGATTCGGTACTATAGGTCTGGCGCCAAGCGCCAGCACTAGATTTTTCGCGTGGAACTTAAGATCACCGACTTGCACGCTGTGGGCATTGATAATCCTGGCCTCCGCATTCAATACAAATTCCAGGCCGAGCATCTCTTTGCTTTGATAGTTCATCACTGCATGAGGTCCAACCCGGCCGCTGCGAAACAGTTCAACTATGGACTTGATTGATACAATTTTGTCGTTAAGATTTTGAAACCAGAGCTTGCCGGAAAAAGTGCGCTCCAGCATGAGTTGCGCCGCACAGTCTGAAAATAGATGATGCGGAACACACGCTTGATGTGGACAGGAGCCACCCAGAAACGGCCATCGATCAATAATCAGAACGCGTCCGCCTAATGCCCGAAAATAAGCTGCGCCAAAGCGACCGGCAGCCCCGCCGCCAAGATAAATGGCATCGAATTCACGGGTATCAGTTGGGTTAATGTTGATAATGGGTGAGCCATTGCCGCCTTCCAGAAACTCGGATACCAAGTGTTGCCATTTTTCTATGGTGAATTGGTTTCCCCATACGTTCATAGCTGTTGCCTTAAAATATGCGGACGTGTAGCTTGGCTTTCCATTCTTAGGAAAGCCAGTTTTATCCCAACAAGTCGATTCTTTATGGGGATTTTGCTGGCTTGGCCGCTAGCAGCCAAGCCAGCCCATAGTCCTTCCGGCGCTTTTATTTCGCCAGTTCGCTACGAACAATTTTTGCACCTTCAACCAAAGCATGCAGCTTATCCTGACAGATATATCGCTGCAGCAATATCAATCCGCAATCTGTAGTGACGCCAAGCTGTTCTGCAGGAACGACTGTCAGCAATTGACGAATCTTTGCCGCCACCTGCTCTGCGGTTTCGGTGACTGTGCTCTTCACATCGATGACGCCTGCCCAAAACATCATATTTTTAGGAATCGGATGAGATTTTAGAAGCTCCAGTCCGGAATCTTCAAAAGCCAGGCGGCCTATGCCTTCAATGTTGAAGACATCGATTTTGGCTTCGTAGGATTTGGGTATAACGGAGGAAGTCGGATTGGGTTTTTTAGCATCACCGGCACGTTTGGTTAAATCGAAAATCTCACCGGCAGCGGCCGTGTCATCCGGATAATAAGCAGGAGTACCTCCCCAGTTTCCCCAACAGATATGACAGACAATCTTGGCATGTTTAACCCCTTGAACGGCTCGGTTAAAGGCTTCGATGGCCCAGTCTTCATAAAAATAAGGCCAGGTAAATTCATCCAGCTGAATGTAGTCGACGCCTAACGCATCAACCGCCAGAATATCTTCGTTGATGGCAGCGGCAATGGCCATAGCGCGATCGCGGCTATTGGAATAATAGAGATCGTTGGTACATTGCGCCAATACCTGAACCCCGGTGTACTGAACTTTGACCGGTTTGTTGGTTGCCCGTCTGAGTGCGCGGGCTTGTTCGACCATTATTTGCCCCCGGCGTTTGATTTCCTGAGTTACTGTAGCGGAATGTAAACGGCTATAGATTGGAAAACCGAGATGCCCACCCGACAGATCATATCCCAGCCGGTCGAAGTAGTAATAAAGCGCTGCATCGGCATAATTATCGGCATGCAGTCGTCCATCAGCGATAATATCCAGACCCGCATTGTGTTGATCTGTAACGATAGCCGCTGTTGCATCCTCCAATGCTTCCCTGAACATCGCGTCAGGCGGCTGTTGGTCACCCTTAAAATATCTTGCAAAATCTGCATCCCACCACCTCGGATTGGGATAATTGCCTACCATACTGGTTGGAATCAAAACGTTGTTCATTTTTAATACCCCTTATAGTTATAGTTTTAGCTTGACAGCTTTGTCGACACCTGAAGTGACCATGGGGATAAGGTAAAAACTGTTACATAATCCTTCCAGATTTGGGGGCTCCGGCCAACACAAAAAACCTGACTATTGAGCCTGATCTAACACTATCACGGTTATTAATCAATGTAAATTTTTAATAAATAGCATAAATTATGCAGAATTTTATTATTTGCTAATGCCTCCGCAACATGGACAGCCTGCTCCGTGAGAATTTTCCAGGGGATGTTCGCTGCTGTATTGAAAGATCGGTTTCGCTTGTCGGCTTCCGCATTGGGAACAAACCCATTCTTTGGGTTCTTGTGTATTTGCCATAACCAAGCCTTTGAATTGATGTTCGCAGTCAGGGCATTTGATGATATAGACAGGCATCAGTTAACCTCATTTTTAGCGGAGATCGTTGTATGTGATTGCTGGTTTGTATATTCATTTCAATATGCTGTGCCGAAACGGTTTTTCAGCTAATGCGGGACCATCAGCGAGACTCTCTTGATTTTATCGAAAAGCTCTCCAACTATCGCTTAACCTTATTCTTTACCGTATGTCTGCCAATGACTTTCAAAGAGCTGATTTTCATCGAGTACTCTGGGTTTAATCGGTCTGGAAACCCAAGTAAGATTAATCATGTGCCGGGCATTGACATTTTCTGTGGTTATATTTTTTCCCCAGGTTCCGCAACTCAGGCTTAAGGTGTAAGGCATTCCGTTGCGGATGCTACCCGCACCTTCATTCAGGCTTTGATTAATCATGACTCGCCCGGTCTTTGTTTTCATTGCCAATGCCAGCGCATGTTCATCATTGCTCGTATGAATTCCACAGGTATGGCCTTGCCCCTGATACTCTGTGATCGCATTTACCTGGCTTATTGCATTTTCTATAACGCCACTGTATTTATAGAGCGCAAGCACCGGTGACAGTTTTTCGCCGGAGAAGGGGAAATCGGGCCCTGTACCATTTTCTTCGACAACTAGAAAACTACATTCATCAGGAACATTAATGCCAGCCAGCTTTGCGATATGTGTAGCCGGTTTTGCAATGACATCAAGACTGGGAATATGATTTTCCGGGTCTGGCCACATGAGCTTTTGTAATCTTGCTTTTTCTTCATTCCTGCAAAGATATGCGCCAAGGTTTTGCAGACGCTTTACCAGATCGTCATAGACAGACTCATGAGCTACCACCGCATTATCAGCGAGGCAACTGGTCGCATAGTCAAACTTTTTTGCGACAGCAATCATATTCGCTGCATCATCCAAATCACCGGTTTCATCAACCACATGGACAGCATTGCCAACGCCAACTCCATAAGCAGGGGTTCCGGAGCTATAAGCCGCTTTTACCATGCCGGCGCCACCGGTTGCGATTATCAAATCGGCTTGCTGCATCAATTGTTGTGTTTTTGACAGGGAAGGCTTTTCGATAACCTGAATCAAATCGGCCGGTGCACCGACTTGTTCACAAGCTTCACGCATGAATTTTACAGTTAACTCGGTGGTTTTCTGTGTTCTGGGATGGGCAGCTACGATGATGGCATTGCGGCCTTTCAAGGCCAGCAGTGTTTTTAAGGGAGGCGTGGCATCGGGACCTGTCGTTGGAATAAGTGCGGCAATCACGCCCACCGGTTTGGCGATTTTAATGAGACCTTTTTCCGGTATCTCTTCAACAATACCGACAGTTTTAACGTCCTGCATGTCCCGGAGGGTTCCCATACAACGATTGCGTATTTTGCTGACTTTATCGTTGTAATTGCCAAACCCGCCTTCATCCACAGCCAGTTTCGCCAGTTGTTCGGCATGATCCTGGCGCACGATAGACCAGCATACGGCGGTTACCAACTCATCAACCTGTTCTTGGGAATAATCCGCAATTTTTTTTTGCGCGCTACGGGCTTTTTCAACATAAATAGCTATTCCATCTGCATCTGGCTCTTTATTTGCATTCATGGCTTTTCCTGTACTTAAGTTATGTTTTGAATACCCCCGAAATTACATCTTGTCGCAACTTGCGTCAAGTAGATCGATAATAAGTATCAGGGCAATCGTACTATAATTGCATCCAAAACTGTAACCTATTAATTTATTGTAAATACAACACAAATTTGGGGGATGTGTCGCAAATATCTGAATGCCTTGAGCAGCATCTATTTGCGAACAAATTTATCCTGCTAAAGTCATAAACGGTATTTATGTTTTTCTTGGAAAGTTGCTCCTAATCTAATCATGTGAGCTGTTTCGATCCGATCTATGTGCCTTCGCTGAATGAAAGGATTTGAAGCCCATCATCGGCTTTGTAATTTTCTTAATATAGCTGTGATCCTGTTCAACTTCCCTTCGGCCATAGGGAGCTGTAAATCACAATCTTGCTTGTGTAAAAACTCGGCATACCATCTGACAAATTCGCGAATGTCCGCAAATTGGCCGACAGTGCCAGTTGATTCGATAGAATCGACTGGCAGCTTTTCGTAGGGGAACCGGACGGTCACTTATTGGGGCCGATGACCGGTTTGGGTCGGGAACAGACTGTCTCTTCCTGGACGGATTTCGCCTGACGTTTAACTACATTTTGAATGTATTCCAATCGCCCCAAATAGCAAAGGTAGCCCCGACCTTTTGCAGATTTACGAATAAGGTTTTGCCGTCCTCTGAAAACGTTGAACCGGCAAATTCGCTGGTTTCAAAACCACTCGCTATATTTTTGGCGAAATCCGCCATTTTGCCGTTGGGAGAGAGAATGCGCATGTAATTCTCAGCTGTACCACCTAATCCTAAATAATCGCTGTCTTCACAGATAAACAGCATATCGCTGTTTGGTCTCAAACAGATATTATCAGGCATATCCAGCATCTCTCGACTGGGTGATTCAAACATCAACGTCAGGGTGCCCTCCTCTTTGCCATTGGATTCATAGCGCCAAATTTGTCCGCCTCTATTATCGCCCCCATTGGTTGAAACAAAATAAATTCGCCCGTATTCATCGGAATAAGCCCCTTCAAGGCGTGCAAACGTTGCTGCGCATTTTTCTAAACCTTGTTTATAAACGGCACTTTCGTCGAGATCGGCCGCAACCGGGTCGGGGTCATCAATCGTTACCCAAGTCGCTGCAAAGCTTTGTCCTGCTTTAAATCCCTTTCGCGTGTCGAAAGCATCCATATCTTTCATTTTTAACATTTGCAGCGTCCCACCTTCGGCAAGATGTTGGTTACGCTTGGGTAAAAAACGATAAAAACCGGCGGTTTCAGAGTCTTCAGTGAGGTAAATAATGCCCGTATTCTTATCAACGGCAATGGCTTCATGCTTGAATCTGCCCATCGCTTTAAGCGGAACCGGCTCCACTGGGGCATTAGCGGATGCAAAAACCTCAAAGCAGTAACCGTGTGGCTTAGGATAGCCGCCAGTTTGGTTGACTATTTTATTGGTACGGATAGCTTGCCCCAACGTTGTTTCTTCGCAGGAAATCCAGCTGCCCCAAGGCGTTTTGCCGCCTCCGCAATTAATTAAAGTTCCGCTCAAACTTACGAAATCTTTGACCACTTCCAGCGTTTTTGGATTTATGACGAGCGTCGTGCTCCCGCCAGCTGTTGTTTCATCGTAGGGATTCGGACCAATGGCAACCCCAGGCTTGGGTATTTTTCCATTGGCGACTTCGTGATTACGAACCAGGCGGAGCTCGTTTCCAACTTGGAAACAGGCCATACCGTCATGGGCTGACGGCGTTTTATTGCCATCGGACATATTACTGCCAACCTTGCCTATTACCTTGTATTGAAAGCCTTTCGGTAACGCAAGAAAAGTTTCGCCGGTATTTTGAGTGGTGGTTGGAATCAATTCGCCAAAGCCGTAAGAACACATTGTGGCTAATGTCCCATGCGTTGTGAAGGCCTGTGCGCGGCGTTGAAACCCACTAAAACCAAGAGCTAATCCGGCAGTTGCAACACCCATTTGGAAAAGAAAATCTCGTCTATTGATCATCATGATGGGGTCTTTCATAAATAGTCATAATTGCAGTTACTGCATAATCCGTATAATTTTACGCTAAGATAGTGCCTGCTTCATCGATTTATGCTGTATCAAAGTTATAGACTGAATGACCGCTTTCATTTCAGAAACCGGACGCTCAGTTGTTGGAAGCCCGATGACCGGTTTGGGTCGCTATGTTAAGCTTAACATAGCGACCCTTGGACTAAACCGCTTCGCGCTATGGTGTCATCCAAAGCTTGTTTGTGATTGAAAAAGAGAAACTGCTCCCTATGTTTAGGAATAAGGCAATCCGCCTTATTTCAAGACAGGAGCAGCATCATGTCTACATCCACTCAAACCATCACACCGTTGCGCCAACGCATGATCGACGATATGCGAATTCGCAACCTAGCCGATAATACCCAATCAGCCTACCTGCAACAGGTTATCGCCTATGCAAAATATTTTCACCGCTCCCCGGATGAACTGGACCTGGAAGCGATTCGTGCCTATCAGGTTTATTTAACAAAAACCCGCAGACTGTCTCCGAGCAGCATCAGTGTGGCCACCGGCGCGCTACGCTTTTTGTACAAAGTCACGCTCAAACGCGACTGGGCCATTGATGAGATTCCGATGCCTAAACGGCCCTTCAAACTGCCGGTGGTTCTCAGCCGGGAGGAAGTCACGCACTTCCTGTCTTCGGTCGACAGCATCAAGCACCGAACGATTCTCATGACGGCCTATGCCGCAGGTTTGCGGGTCTCCGAAGCGATCCATCTCAAGGTGACCGACATCGACAGCCAGCGTATGACACTACGCGTCGATCAAGGCAAAGGGCGCAAAGATCGTTACGTCATGCTCTCACCACGTTTGCTGGATGAGCTACGTGTTTATTGGAAAGCAGTGCGCCCAACGCTGTGGCTGTTTCCGGGCGAACTGATCGGTCAACCGATTACCCGATGCGCCGTCGAAATGGCCTGCCAAAAAGCCCATCGTGCCTCTGGGATTACTAAACCCATTACTCCACATTCGTTGCGTCACGCGTTTGCTACGCACCTGCTGGAATCCGGCACCGATGTGCGTACCATTCAGCTCCTACTGGGTCATCGCAGCTTGGCTACCACTTCCCGTTACCTGAAGATCGCCACCAGTACGGTCTGTGCAACAACCAGTCCTTTTGACTGTTTACCACAGATTGAAGGTTCAAAAGCATCCCCAGCACCGCCCGCTCATTGCTGAGCTGCATGATGGACACCTCCAGACTCGAGGTGGCGGATATTTTTCGCCAGGAAGGTTCTGCCTACCGACAGCATCACGCTGAGTCCCTCAGTCGTGGGCAACGTTGCGTGATGAGCGCAATCGAGCGTTGCCGCACCGCCGCTCTCGGCGGACATGTCGAAGAGTGTGATCACTGCGGCCATCAACGCATTGCCTATAACAGTTGCCGCAATCGACACTGCCCTAAATGCCAGTCACTGGTACGCGCGCAATGGCTGGATGATCGCCAGGCCGACCTGATACCTGTTGAGTACTTTCATGTGGTCTTTACGCTGCCCGAGGCCATCGCCACCATCGCATACCAGAATAAATCGGTGGTCTATAACCTCTTGTTTCACGCCACCGCCGAAACCTTGCGCACGATCGCTGCCACTCCTAAGCACTTGGGCGCCGAGATCGGCTTCATCGCAATTCTCCATACCTGGGGGCAAAACTTGCAGCACCACCCACATTTGCATTGTGTCGTGCCCGGCGGTGGTTTGAGTGCTGATGGCGAGCGCTGGATCTCCTGTCGGCCAGGCTTTTTTCTGCCAGTGCGTGTGCTTTCGCGGTTGTTTCGCCGGTTATTTCTGGAACAATTGCAGGCTGCCTTTGATAGTGGGCAACTGCATTTTTTTAACGGACTTGAAGCGCTTCTGAATCCCGATGCTTTTGCCCAGTATCTGGCTCCAGTACGAAAGGTCGAGTGGGTGGTTTACGCCAAACCACCCTTCGGCGGTCCTCAGCATGTCCTTGAGTATCTGGGGCGCTATACGCATCGGGTGGCCATTGCCAATCATCGCTTAATCGACTTCGTGGATGGTAAGGTCCGTTTTCACTGGAAGGATTACCGCCACGATTCACGCCAGAAAGTGATGTGCCTGGAGGCTGATGAGTTCATTCGTCGATTTCTATTGCACGTCCTACCCAGCGGGTTTCAACGGATCCGGCATTACGGCTTTCTTGCCAATCGCTATCGCGCGGTTAAGCTGGCTCGCTGCCGGGCGTTACTCAACGCCCCAACTCCCGCCGTCAAAATCAACGATACCTCGTTAGACTATCGTGACCGCTACGAACAACTCACCGGCAAATCGCTACGGGATTGTCCGAAGTGTCATCAGGGCCACATGATTTGCACCGAAACCTTCCTGCCCGGCACGCTGCCTCGCGGGCCACCTGGAGAAAGTTTATGCCTGACCACATGAAAATGCAGCTGAACATTTCCGGAATACCCAAACGGAATGACAACCTTCCTTTGGTCCGCGTGGGCAAGGTTTGCGGTAATACGCTCATATTGCGGCTTGTTTACCCATCAATTAGTATATTGCAGCCATTCAATACCCTGAAAACCAGTCAGAAATTAATACCTGGTTCCGGCATTATGTCTTTGTCTCTGTTTAGCACCCTGACTCGATGATGCCGCTCTCATTCAATCCCCATAATTTCAAAGCCTGAGCGGCGGTTCAGTCCAACAGGATTTTTAGTCAACCAGTCGCGGTGACAGTCCGACAGGTTTTTAATACTTGTTTGCGCCGCGACCGCTAGACTAAAAACCCTCTTCACTATGTGTAGAACCGAACTATGTGTAGTCCGCAGATGGCTACTTGCTGAGAAGGTTTATTTCATTGATCTACAGGGAAGATGGAAGCTTATTTACTTAACATAGTTTTGTTGGTGTCCTGAAATGGAAATCCACCCATTTCAGGAGATAGCAATGAATTCTTCCCTCCGACATTTAGTCAATGGCCGACTTGGCGATTAAGAACAAGGCACTGCGGAGGTTCCAGAAACCCGACACGAAAATGGGCCGCTATTACCCATCCGATGATGCACAGATGCAGTGCCTTCGGACACTGTAACTATGTGTAGACGCTTTCGGCTCGATGCCATGTCTCACAAGGATCGGGCCACAATGTGGCGATGCAGCTACACATAGTTCGGTTCTACACATAGGGGTCGATAGTGAGCCTTTAATCATCGTTTGAATTCCCGATTTAAACGTCTGCTTTGGAGATGCTACCATTTAATAACAGTCGCATCTCCAGTTTGCGTTAGGACTAGATCTCGGTTTGTTCTGATATTTACAGTACGTCATCAACTTCAATACCCAGGTATCTGACGGTACTTTCAAGTTTGGTATGAAGAAGCAACAATTGCACGGCTCTTAATTTTTTCGTCCTGCGTCCTGCGGTACACAAGCGTTGCTTTTGTTCTGCGCATGGTATGAATTCCATAAATGGCAGGGCCGAGACCAATCGATTTGACCCAGTCATATTGTTTACAAATTGCTCTGCCAATACGTGATCCACATATCTTATCAGCACATCGTATCGTAATAACCTTCGATATTGGGCAAGTCGCATGGCTTAATGTGAAAGCCAAGCTGTGCCCCAGTCCAAATCTCAATTAATTCCTCCAGCATTCCTATGCCGCCAGGGAGCGTTATGAACCCATCTGCAAGCTTGGCCATCAGCATCGTGTTACAGATAAAATACTCGATGATGCTTTTTTACACATCCCGAAAATGTTATCCTTCAAAAAAGGTATGATTTTCCTTATTTATGGTCCTCTCTTCTGATTTTTCCAACATCAAAAACTCCGGGCCAAGGGTTTATCTGGTCACCGGTGCGACAGGCGCGATAGGGAAAGCCATTGCCCGGCAACTCGCTGGAACAGAGAATTCCGAAGTCGTGCTGGTATGCCGCGACAAAAATAGAGCGGAACAAACGGTAAATGAAATAGCCGCTTCGACCGGAAATACCGGCGTGCGTTTTGAACTCGCCGACTTGAGCCGGTATAGTGACATCCGCGAATTAGTGCTTCGCTGGACAGGGCCGCTGCATGTTTTGATTAATAACGCCGCGTGTACACCGCGCACCCGCCAGGAAACATCCGAAGGCATCGAAATGCAGTTCGCCACCAATGTATTGGGTTATTTCCGGCTAATCGATGCATTCACGGCCATTTTAAAAGCGTCGGCGCCCGCGCGCGTCGTCAATGTTGCGAGCTACTGGGCCGGCGGTCTCGATTTGAACGATTTGGAATTTACCCGCCGCCACTATGATAACGACCAGGCTTACCGGCAGTCCAAACAAGCCGACCGTATGTTGAGTGCCGCCTTTGCTGAAAAGCTTGAGTCTTTCCATATTGCCGTCAATGCCTGTCATCCTGGCGATGTCAATTCGACATTAAGTAATAATTTGGGGTTTGGCGGCCACGAAACGCCGGATCAGGGCGCTGAGACCCCCGTCTGGCTGGCGACCCATCCCATCGGACAGCAAAAGACAGGCCGATATTATGAACATCGGACCGAAGCCAACTGTACTTACAGCCGCGACAGGCAAGCGGTGAACGCTCTGTATGAGATATGTGCAACCTACTCAATCGGTAACTATCGGAATTACGTGTGATGAACAATGAGATATGAACACGCTGGTCGAATTTAAATCAAACCAATTTCCGCCATACAGTGGCGAGGAAGATTTAATAAATCCGGGGCTTTGGGGTAAGCGGCTGGCTGAATATCTTCAAGACAAGCTTCCGCATTATGGTCTAAGGGTGACCAGTATCGGTGCCGAAGATTGGGGGTGGATGGTTGAACTTGAAAATGAAGACTTCCCTTTATGGATTGGCTGCGGACATCAAAATGGCGAGCCAGATGAATTAGTATGTTTTATTGAACCCTCCAAGCCATATATCAGGCGGTGGTTTAAAAAATGGGATACGAGGACAAAGGTTGGTCATACTGCTGAGGCGTTAAAGAAAGTTCTTGAATCTGATCCTGAGATTCACGATATCAAGTGGTCGTCGGACAGTAAGTAATCATACGCATCGTTATTCCCTTAATTGCAAATGTGCTCATTAGTCAAGCGGTTATCTTTTAAGAAAATAACAAAGCCCTGGCCGCTTAACCTGATTGGCCGGTTTGCACAGGGGGAGTTTTTGTAACGCTTTGAAACGCTAAACCAAATTTCTGCAAATACATCTTCAGTCGATGCGAATCATTGGCACTCGTTTTTTGGGTGCGGCTTTGATCAAACAAAATACGCCCCGCTTCAGCCAAGCTGCGACTGGAGCGGCATATCCGGATCACGTGTGCAAGTTGCAGGCGATCAAATAAATCCAGCTCTGCCAGGGCTTGTGCCGGCAACAAACCGGCAAGCCCATCATCGGCCGGCGCTTGTTGACCAAATCCGGACCATGCGTATTGCAAGCGGCTGATTTCCTCGGCTACCTGTTCTTCGGTGATACGCCCGCCCACTGCCAGGGTCGCCATGCGGGTAATACTGGAATTTAAATCCCGGAAATTAGCCCGCCATAATGCCTGTGGTGAACGGGCAAACTGCAAATACTTCCGCGCGCGGCTTTATTAAAGCTGACTTTATAACCGGCTTTAATGGTAAATTGCTGTAATTCGTGTTCTATATTGGGCTCGAGATCTTCCATGCGTTCAGTTAATGAAGGCAGTTGATACGTCCACAAATTAATTCGCGCCAATAAATCTTCACGAAACAGCGCCTGCCTTACGTGCTCGAATAAATCACGGTTAGTCCCGGCAATCAATTGAAAGTCACTGCTGACTTGCTGATCGCTGCCAAACGGCATAAAGACCTTATCTTCAATGGCGCGCAGCAACATGGCTTGTTCATCCAGGCCTAATTCGCCAATTTCATCTAAAAACAGCAAGCCTTTATTGGCCTCGCGCAGCAACCCCAAGCGCGGACTTAGCGCGCCGGTAAACGCACCTTTCACATGCCCGAATAAAGCCGACATGGCATTATCACCGCGCAACGTTGCACAGTTGACTTCCACCAATTTCCCCGTCACCAGGCCGCGCTGTTTTTTCAGTTCATAAATCCGTTGTGCCAGCCTTGATTTACCGGCCCCCGTAGGCCCTGTCAATAACATCGGTGCCGAGGATTTGATGGATACCTGTTCTATTTGGGAAATGATGCGATTAAAGGCAAGGTTGCGGGTTTCGATACCGCCTTTTAAATAGGCAATACCATCTTGTGCTTCACGCGCAAAGCGTGAGGCAATTTGATCGTAACGCGATAAATCCAGATCAATAACCAGATAACTGCCTTGAACGCCTTCTTTGCCGGGTGAGGTTTGCAATAACTTGGCGGGAAGGTAATTGGCTTCGGTTAATAGATATAAACAAATTTGTGCGACATGCGTGCCGGTGGTGATATGAACATAATAACGGTTTTGTTCAGGATCAAAGTGATACCAGCGCGTAAAGTCGTGCAACTGACTATAAACCTGTTCAAAATCCCAGGCATTGTCATAGTCGACCTGATAGGGTGTCAGCCGCGTTTTTGGCGATATAACCGCCATATCGGCAAGTGTCAGCGTCGCGAGTTGTTGTTCTTCGGCATGATAGATCAACACAAATTCATCGACAGGCAGATCATCGTGCATCAATAACGAGATGCTGGGTCGCCAACGTTCCAGACGTCTTCTGCCAAAACCGCCATGATCCAGACGAGCCCCTAAAATGCCGATAATGACTGTATTCATTTCGATAACTTATTATTTATTTAGATAGAAACTTACCTTAGTTTAAAGCAATGTGTGTTGTTAAACCACACCTTATAAAAACGCTATTGCAGATTGGGGTGAGCTTGCGAAGCCCAATAACTACAGGGCATACACTGCTGCTATCCCTTTTTTCAGCCTGGCCTGCTAAAGCTTGGCACATGGCATGCATAATAAAAATCATTAATAAACAAATCCAGGGAATTAGCCATGACAACTGCTTACGAAGTTTTATATGAACAAGGTCAACATCCTGTTAAGGCATGGACACGCGGCGTCAGTTTTGATGATAACTCCAGGCAACAATTACTTAATATCGCGCAACTGCCGTTTATTCATAAATGGATAGCGGTGATGCCCGATGTGCATTTAGGAAAAGGCGCGACGATAGGTAGCGTTATTCCTACCATCGGCGCGGTGATTCCGGCGGCTGTAGGTGTGGATTTAGGTTGCGGCATGATGGCGGTTAAAACCAGCTTGACCGCCGCACAACTGCCCGATTCGTTAACTGCGCTACGCAGTGCGATTGAAAAAAGCGTGCCGCATGGCTGGGTAGCCCAACGGAATGGACGTGATACGGGAAGTTGGGGACAACCCCCTGAAGACATTGTACAAGCATGGCTACCCTTAAATGAGGGTTTTGAACGCTTATGTGAAAAACACCCTTGCCTAAAAAATACCAACAACATTAAACACCTGGGTACATTAGGCACAGGTAATCATTTTATTGAAATTTGCCTGGACGAGACGGATGCGGTCTGGGTGATGTTGCATAGTGGATCTCGCGGTGTCGGAAATCGTATTGGCTCGCACTTTATCGAGTTGGCTAAAAAAGAGATGGAACGCTGGTTTATTCATTTGCCCGATAAGGATTTGGCTTACCTCCCCGAAGGCAGCGAGCATTTTAAAGACTACCTGAACGCGGTGGGCTGGGCGCAGGATTTTGCCCTTGCCAATCGCGTGGTGATGATGAGCAATACCTTACGTGCCTTGCGCGAAATAGTGCCGATACCGTTTACCGCGCATCTGGAAGCGGTGAATTGTCATCACAACTACATTAGCCGCGAGCATCATTATGATAAAAATGTGTTAGTCACCCGCAAAGGCGCGGTGAGTGCCAGACGCGGTGAGATGGGCATCATTCCCGGAAGTATGGGCGCGAAGTCTTTTATCGTGCGCGGTTTAGGTAACGAGGAAAGTTTTTGCAGTTGTAGTCACGGTGCGGGTCGTGTTATGTCACGCACCGAAGCCAAAAAGCGCGTTTCGCTAGCCGAACACATACAAGCCACGGCAGGCGTGGAATGCCGTAAAGATGCCAGCGTGATCGATGAAACGCCTTCCGCCTATAAGCCCATCGATGCGGTGATGGCGGCACAGGCGGATTTGAGTCGAAATTGTGCATACCTTGAAACAAGTGGTTTGTGTAAAAGGATAAATAACCGAACTTAGACCTGTCAGGTTTTTAAAGCCTGACCGGTCTGAAAACTAATTTGACATACCATCAATGCCAGCGGATCAGGTTCAGAAGCCTGACTGACACAAACCGGTCGGATAGTTGTGTATCGATGTTGAAGGCGTCAAATAAGGCGGCGATAGCTCAGTCTGGTAGAGCAACCGAATAATCGGTAGGTCGTTGGTTCAAATCCAACTCGCCGCACCATTTGCTATAGCTCATTTGGTAGAGCAACTGACTATTAACTTCAGTGTGTAATTGGTTCGATTCCAATTAGCAAAACTACCCTGAAACGGTAGCTTGAAAAGCAAAGCCCGAAAGGGCAAACGATAAAGCCTCCGGATGGAAGGTGAGCGGAGCGTAGTTGTCTGGTGAAGTACCGGTCTGGACACTACGTTACCGTTACCGGACATCGGCACAGACACTGCCTTTCGGCTGGGTCTGACGGGCGCGCAAACAGCCATCGAGGGTTTGCCCGCTCGCCATAAAGTCGAGAGCCAGTGGCTGTGTGGGGGCTTTGTCACTTATTGATCAAGGAGACAACCATGTGGTTAAAGAAAAAAATAATTATTGCGGAAACGCAAAAGGGCTTGCTGTTTAAAGAGCAACAATTTATCAAAGTCTTGCCGGCGGGTGTCCATAAATTTTGGGATTGGTTTGATCAATACCAGGTCCAGATTGTCACCCTGACCAATACCTTGCAGGAAGAAATGAGCAGAGACCTGCTGCATATCGCGCAATTGCACCCGGAAGCGTTTGCCGAGGTGATGACACAATGGGAAACAGGCGAACAGGAAGTCGGGCTGGTTTATCAAAAAAATGTCCTGAAAGATATAAAAGCCCCAGGACAACGCGGGGCCTACTGGAAGACTCAGCAGAATATACACGTTGACAAGTTGGACATCTCCCAGGAATTTACCGTACCCAAAACATTGGCGGCATTGTTGGCGAATAGCAAAGACGACCTGTTGCGGCGGGCAGTCCTGACAGCCATTGTAGTGGCTACGGTCCCGGAAAATCATCTTGGTTTTTTGACGGTAGATGGCGAAATAGTGGCGACGTTAACGGCGGGAACGCACATTTGGTGGCGGTTTAATCGCACTATCACCGTCGCTTTATTCGATGGCCGCTTGCAAAATATGGAAGTGAATGGACAGGAAATTTTGACAAAAGACCGCGTGAGTTTACGGGTGAATTTGTCGGCAACCTGGCAGATCAGGCACCCTGAAGTGGTTAAAGCGCAATTGGCGGATGCCAAGGATTATTTGTACCGGGAATTGCAATTGGCGTTACGGACGATTGTTAGCACGCAAACACTGGATGATTTGCTGGCGGATAAAAATTCCTTGAATCACCAGGTGCTAGCCATCGTCGCGGAAAAAGCAGCCGTTTATGGCATTGAAGTGAAAACAGTCGGGGCGCGTGATATTGTTTTACCCGGTGAAATGAAAGCGATTTTGACGCAAGTGGTTGAGGCGCAAAAACTGGCCGAAGCCAATTTGATTAAACGCCAGGAAGAAACGCAAGCCACCCGTTCTTTGCATAACACCGCCAAAGTTATGGAAGGCAACCCTGTATTGTTGCGCTTGAAGGAGTTAGAAATATTGGAAAAAATTACATCACGAATTAATACCTTGAATGTTTACGGTGGCTTGGATGGCGTGATGAATGATATGGTGCGTTTGACCGAGCGGAGTAAGCAACTCCCATAAACAGGCTGAAGCTTTTATCCCGTCCAGCAACTGAATAAAAAAGCCTGCTTAATAACCATTGGTTAAGCAGGCTTTTGAGGTTAACATAAATGTTGAAGTTTTTAATGAGCCCTTGTTTTTCAATATTTCGCACTATCAGCTTCATAAACCAGACCTTTTTCTTTAGCCTGATTCCGGATTGCGCCAAATAATTTGGCATCGAGCGAGTCCTTTTTTCCACCTTCAGCAACAACTTTCTGCTGCAAGTAATCGTTTCGCTGCTCGGCAAGTTGTTTGATTTCCGATTCCAGTTCGCCCCGCTCTTTTTTGGTGTTGCCGACAAATGCCTCTTGAGCCGCAGGCGACATGACTTGCAGGCTTTCAGGCAAGGATTTTTTCGGCAGACTGGACAACTTTACCCGTCCGCTAGTGACCGCATCCACCAGTTCGTTTTCGCCGAGTAAATTGGCTTTGCCGCTTGCCGACGTATTAAAGGTTGCGCGGCGGGCTTGCGATTCGGTGCTGGCTTCTTTATGCAGCTTATCGGCCGCTGCCATTTTGTTGGCTTGCTTTGCCTTTTCTTCATCGTTGCCGTAAAAAAGCCGGGTTTTGTCCAATTTACTGGATAATTCCGCCAGCTTTTTATCGTAAGGCGTGGCAATGGCTACCGCATTACCGGATTGTTCAACCTGAAAGTAACTGCCTTGACCCAAACTGGCCACCTGGTGCCAATCGCCGGTGGCGCTGCTATCTTGCCCGCATTGAATCGCATTGACGATAATGCCTTTTTGTTTGGCTAACGCTAAAGTAACCGGGTATTTGACGTCATCCTGATAATCCATATGCGGCGGTGCATCACCAACCAGAAAGATGACTTTGTAGGTAGTGGGGTTTTGGCTCCAGGTCATGTTGTTGACGGCGTCATGAAGCGCCTGGTTAACGCTTTCGGGGCCGTCACCGCCGCCGTCCGCCTGAAAATCCATTAATTTGGCATACAGGGAGTCCAGGTCGCTGGATAAAGCTATCGTCTGGGTCACATAGGCATCACCGCGATCCCGGTAGGCAACCAGTCCCATTTTGATTTCCGGGGCGGTTTGGGCGGATGCCATCGTGCTGGCAATCGACCAGATTTTCTCCTTGGCAGCAGCAATAAGTCCGCCCATGCTGCCAGTTGTATCGAGCACAAACACCACTTCAATCTGCGGATGTTGATTGGCTACAACCGACGGCATGGTTACCGGATTAACGATAGCGGGCGGTGTTTTGATCATTTTTGTTGTGGTGGCGAGAGCCTGCTGGATTGCCGGAAAATAGGCAACCGTTGCGGCGGTTGCAACAAAAATTCCGATAGCTATTGGTTTGGTTTTCATAGTGTAAGCTCCTGGTTATAAGATGAAAGTTTGCGGACAGCGGCTTCCGCTGTCTGGTAAGCGCGTTTAAAATCCGATTCGCTTTTGGGAATAGCCGCCTTGTCAAGAGCCGGGGGTTTAATGCCGGTGGGGATGTAAACAAAGAGTGCTTGCACCAGAAAGAAACACCAGAACGTTAAAAATGGACTGCCGGTATGATGCAAGGCCCAGAATGCGGACGACATGCTGAGCGTATTCAAACCAAGGTCGGCCAGCGATGAAAACAAACTGGCATAACAATACAGGGTGCGTACCAGCCAGATTGCCAGCACATGCACTATGACAAACAGGGTTAGTGGCGGGTAAAACAGCCAAAGCATGACCAATAGCATGAACCAGATCGACATAACCGTGATCCGGCCGCTTCGTTCCTGGCTTCGGCTAAGCAAATAAAGGCTATAGGCAAAAGCCAATCCACTGATTAACAAACGGAAAGCACAATCTTCAGAAAACAGCAACGATAAGGCAAAAAATCCGATACTGCCAATAACGCTGCCGATCAATGCCAGAACAACCCCCTCCCAAAACGTTACCTTTTTCATGACTCGCTCCATTTTTGTTTTTCATACAGAAAGGCCACTTCCACATCCTCATCTCGAACCCCAACTGGCGAATTCTCCCAATTGGTTGAGTTAACCCGGTTCTCATCCAGGAATGCTTCGGCTTTTTGCTTCATGCTCGCTAATTGAGCCTGATGTTCTGTGAGCTGCTTGGTTAAACGGGTTATTTTTTCCTGTAAGGCAACTGTTTTCTCCGCCAGCAAAAGCCTGGTTTGTTGCGTTTCCAGTTTCCGTTTAATCAATGACCGTGCCAGATCGTCTTTATTGGATTTAAAACAGAGCGATAATTTATCTTCCAGATCGGTTAGAGTTTCTGCCAGTTGATCGTGTTTGTTGGTTAGCTGTTGTTTTTCGTTTTCCCATAACCGGGTCTGCCGTTCGTCCGTTGCAATGGATTCTTCCATTTCCCGGATGGCCTGCTTGAGCAGCAGTTCAGGGTCTTCTATTTTGTCCAGGACTGCATGCATATCAGCCTGAAACAGCTTTGAAAGTCTTGTGATTAAAGCCATGGTGTTGCCCTCTTGGGTAAGTGATTGACGGTGCACAGTCTATGCGCGAGGCAAAACAATCAGTAGACACGGTTTGGTAAAACTTTCAGCCGTAGTTTTTACAAACAATTTACATAGGAAAAGCAGGAAAATGTCTTCCTCTTGCTAAACTATCCGTTTCTATTCGGCCCACTAGTTGCCATGTCCCGTAAATTACGCATTCTGATTATTGAAGATGAAGCCGCTATCCGTACCGGACTGATCGATGTATTCGTTTATCACGGCTACGAGGTCGACTTTTCCGGGCATGGCGTTGAAGGCTTGAATAAGGCTTTAACCGGCAAATTCGACTTGATTCTGCTGGATGTGATGTTGCCGGGTATGAACGGTTTTGAAATTTGTAATCGAATCCGTGAGCAGGATCATGATCAAGCCATTATTATGCTGACGGCAAAAAGTAGTGATGAGGATATTATTGAAGGTTTATCGCTGGGTGCGGATGATTATGTCGCCAAGCCGTTTTCGGTGGCGCAACTGGTACTCAGGGTGCAGGCTGTTTTACGTCGAACCCGAAATGGGTTAGCGCAAAATCAAACGATACAACTGGGCAATGATTTATCAATTGATTGCCAAAATCTCACCGGGCGGCACGGGGCTGAAAACCTTTCCTTCACACGGCGTGAAATAGACATTCTGCAGTACCTGCAAAGCAATACGGAACGTCCGGTATCCCGCGAAGAATTGTTAAATAAAGTGTGGGGCTATGCCAGGCATCTGGACATCGAAACCCGTACCGTCGATATCCACATCGCCAAACTCCGCCGTAAAATTGAAGCAGATCCAGGCGAACCTCAATTTCTGGTTACAGTACGCGGCGCCGGTTACCGGTTGCTCGGTCAATCGCGATGAAACGCAATCATCTTGAAGGCCTGAATAAAAGCAAACTGCGATGGTGGTTGTTATTATTATTCCTGACCCTGGCGATACCCACTGCACTATTAATCCAGCAATCCTATAGCCGGTTGAAATGGGAAACTTTTCACCAGCATCAATTGATGGCGGACGAACTCACCAAGCGCATCAACAATCATTTGCTTCGGCTGATTACTATCGAAGAGCAACGGGCGTTCACCGATTATTCCTTTTTAAACGTGGCGGGCGTTCCAAGCGCTAATTTTTTACAACGTTCGCCGCTTTCCAAGTACCCTGTTCAGTCGGAAATACCGGGTTTAATCGGTTATTACCAGGTGGATGCGGCAGGTAAATTAATAACGCCTTTTATCCCGGAAGACGTCGAAAAAGCCGGAAGTTACGGCATTGCTGAACAAGAACTGGCGGCAAGAATCGACTTACAGAATCGGATACAACTGATATTGAACGAAAACCGTTTGGTCAGGACGCAAACCGCCCTTTCAGGTAAACAGGATAAGGACGTACACAGTAATTCGCTTAATAAACCGGATAGCGGTTTGGCCGAAAGCGAGAAATATGCCGTCTCCTCAGGTGAAAGCACCCTTAAAGGTAAGCTTGAAAAATCAGCCGCATCTCCCGCAACCGAAGGTCAGGCGGCTTTTGACGAACTCAATAAAATTGCTCCCGGGAAAAGCCCGCAGGAAAATAAATTGGGTCGATTGGAGGATGTAGAATTAAGACAATCATTTCAAGTTGAAGCCACCCAACCAAAACTGGAGGAAACAAAGGAAAACATAACAGGCAAGTTACAAAAAAAAGCGCGAACCGAACAAAATATATTGCCCGAAGGCATCGAGAAAGCAAAAAAATCATCCGACTATGCGATGGAAGAAAGCAACCTCCCGGAAACGTCTGTCATTCGGCCTGATGTCAAGCCTTTGCGAATCCGTACATTTGAAAGCGCCATTGATCCATTTGAATTCAGCCAACTTGATAGTGGCCATTTTGTCCTGTTTCGTAAAGTGTGGCTGAATGGTCAGCGTTATATCCAAGGTTTATTGATTGAAAAAGACGCTTTCTTACAGGGAAATATCAATTCTGCTTTTCAGGAAACCGCGCTTTCACAAATGAGCGATTTACTCGTTGTTTTACAAGGCAATGTGCTGTCTGCTTTTACCGGTCGAAGTCCACGTGGCTATCTATCCAGCACCAGGGAGTTAACCGGCGAGTTGCTTTATCAAGCCCAGTTGTCTGATCCCTTAAGTGAATTACAGCTTGTTTTCAGCATAACCCAGCTTCCTGTCGGATCTGGAGGATGGGTTATTATCTGGTTGACAATCGTACTGGTCATCGTATTTTTTGCCGGATTTTTTGCTATGTACCGGCTCGGTATCGGCCAAATAAAGCTGGTCAATCAACAACAGGATTTTGTTTCCGCGGTCAGCCATGAATTGAAAACCCCGCTCACTTCGATCCGCATGTACGGCGAAATGCTACAAGCAGGCTGGGTCGATGAAAGCAGGAAACAATCCTATTACGATTTTATCCTCGATGAAAGCGAACGGCTTACGCGTTTGATCAATAATGTATTGCAACTCGCCAAATTGACTCGCAATGATAAACCGCCTCATCTGAAATGTCTGACGGTTGCCGAATTGATGGACGGCATTCAATCGAAAGTATCCAGCCAAATCATGCGGGCTGGGTTTGAATTAACATTGTCCTGTGATCAGGAGGCGGCTCAAGCCGAAATCAAGGTAAATCCGGACTCGCTGATTCAAATCATGATTAATCTGGTCGATAATGCCATTAAGTTTTCCGCCAAGGCGGATAAAAAAGTGATTGAATTAAGCTGCCATTTATTAACTACCGGCAGTGTTCAATTTAAAGTTCGTGATTTCGGACCCGGCATTGCCAAAGACCAGATGAAGAAAATTTTTAAACTGTTTTACCGCAGCGAAAACGAGCTTACTCGTGAAACCATAGGCACTGGAATAGGGTTGGCGTTGGCACATCAGATGACGATGAATATGAATGGCAAGATTGATGTGGTTAATGTCAGGCCGGGGGCTGAGTTTAGAATTAATTTCCCTGTAGCTAAGTTTGCCAAGAATAGCTAACCTGCATTTACAGTATTTTTTTGAGATTCAAGATTGCTAGATATGCCGCCTTAGCTTCATGGCGATCATGCCAACGACCAGGAAAGCGACGCCCATGAGGACAAGCGTGACGGGCCAGCCCAAAGAGTTTGCGAAATATTGCGCAGTGTAAAACCCGATAAAGCCGAGCATGGCAACGACAGTGGTAAATAACAGCGCCCGGCTTTGCAGCACGACGCAGGCATAGAGCATCGACGCAGTAACTCCAATGTAGAGGAGTTCGACGGGCGTATTGCGCACGAGGTCAAACAAGCCGCTATAGGCCATGATCGATCCGGCAAAATAGCCGAGACCTGTCAGGCGCGAATACCGACCCGCCTTCTGCAGGCCGAAGGCAGCGGACATCACGCAAACGCCAGTGAGCAGACTCGCCCAGTTCGCGGAGGTGGCAATGGCGATGCGGTCGAACAGGCCGCCGTTCATCCAGCAGGTTCCAATCAACAAAGCAGGTTCTGCGAGCACGCTATGAGACGTCTTCTCAAGTCCGGTGGCAACCAGGAATAATGAGGCGCCAAGGATAATGGCGATGAAAGCGAACGGGACACCAAGCAGGTCGAAGCCCACTTGCATAAATCCATAAACAAAAAAGAGTGCCGTAAAAGCCAGAACCGTGAGCCGGTATTTGCTAAACAGGGCGCCCTGGTGCAGGGCCATAACACCGAATACAAAAAGCGCAGCTGCACGCCAGTTGTCGCCGTGCGGGAACAGTTCGTGGATGAGCACGAACCAGCCACTCGTCAGCATGAACACAGAAGCTAGCGCAAGCGGCAGGATGAGCTTCGGATATTTTTTCTCATGCAGAGCGGAAAGCAGCACGACCAACAGAAAGTAACCCACGCCCAACGTCATGAATACCCGCATCACACTGCCCATGCTTTCCCAGAACGTACCGATATAGGTGCTGATGCCCGAGACTATGAAAATCGCGCCGAGGTAGGTAAAGAGGGCCTTGGCGATATCGCCGCTGCTGCTCGGGGTGGGCACAGCCCGGAAAGCGGCAGGCGCGTGAAAGGCGGTTTCGACTTCGGCGGGCGTGATATCGTAACTGTGCATGAGCTGCGTAATGCTCTCCAGCGCCCCAGGCTTATCCCTTACGCTTTTCGCGCCAACCATTCCGGCCACCAGCAGCCAACCCCACCATCCGCCACCAATCAGCACAACTATGACGATCAGGGCTAACAGCCAAATCATGGCGACACTACCCAACCGATGAAGCGTGTGTTGCTGTAATACATAGTGTCTGTATTCGGCAGGCGGATGCTGCGCCCGTTTTTCTTCAGAACCGCTACATTGCGGTAGCGCGAGGAATAAAGCAGTCCGGTGAAGACATCACCCGAATAGCCATTCAGGCCTGCGCTGAACGCATATCCGTCCGGCGCAATGCTGGACGCATTGATCGTCAATTCTGCAAGATCAGGAACACTGATCGGAGTGATTTTTGCAGCCGCCTCGGGAATATCGGCAACCTGTCCGGCCGGAGCGAGGCCGGGCGGCAGTGTGATGGCGATCTCTTTCACCGACCCGGTTTTAGGGCTGTAACGCCAAAGGCGCGGGTTCTGGTAGCCCAGTGAGCTGCCCTGGTAAGTGACCTGAACCTTCTGGTTTACGACGGCGATCTGGACACCGTTTGGGTAATTGTTGTATTCGGTTGCGTAAATTACGTCGTACTGCGGAGGTGCTACCAAGAAGGTAGGGATCCCCGATATCAGCAGGAATACAACAACGAGTAATAGGGGAAAACCTAGGCCAAAAGCGATGGTGGGATTCTCGCGGAGAAATGTTTTCATGCCAACCCCTTCTTTATAATGAAGTCTTTATAACGTTTAAATTGGAGGATATGAATTTCAACCGGTTGCCACCGATTATCCCTGATCGTTGTGGCTCGGTCAATGCCAGTTTTTGAGACGTATCGGGGGGATTGAATCAGAACATCTCATGTTCGGATGAGAAAACGGCATGTCATTAACTTCCATTACTGGCAATAAAAATATTTTGGCTGGTTCCAGCAGGATGAACTTCTTGAAAACAATGTGGAGAATGGCAGCTAACGATTGTTACAGCAACCATTGTAATCGACAAGGTCTGACAGGCAAAAACCGGCCAGCTGCTAACACATGCATTTCCCGATAGCTGACGTTGATCTTGATGCAGTGTGACGGGCGACTCACGGCCATTTAGAGACAGACGCCGGTTTTCAATCAACGGCGGGTTAGCCTTGAAAAGCGGTCATTCGCTCCAACCGCTTGTCAACCGTCTGATTTCAACCCAACCGGTCATTTAACCAACAAGAGGCCATAACTTTTGTTTATTCAAAGCATAATCATTATACCCAACATTTCTTGCACCAAAAATACCTCGGAGCACCGTTAGCTTTTTGTGATGATTTAGTTGGATAACAGAGCGTATCAACCATATATGAAACAGAGTATATTCTTCAGCTTTTCCCAAAACGGCATAACAGACCGGCGTCAGTATCAGACTGGCAGTCATGCCCAGCAACAGACCCGATGACAAGGACAAGGTCATGGGAATCAGGAACTGGGCTTGAGGACTGGTTTCCAGTAAAGCGGGCAAAAATCCGGCAAAATTGGTCAGAAACGCCAGAAAAATTGGCCGAAACCGTGCCGTGCAAGCTTCGCAAATCAGTTCGCTAATCGGCTTTTGTTCGTGCTCATGCTCTTTAAGGTAATCCAGTAACACCAGGCTATCGTTGACGACCACACCGCTGGCGGCGATCATCCCGACCAGGGACTCCATCGACAAAGGCAACCCAGCCAGCCCATGCGCGATTACTGCACCGCTCCAGGCGACCGGAACCGCCAACAGGAAAATCAAGGGCTTCAGATACGAGCGAAACGGTACGGCGATTAATACATAAATTACCAACAAGGCGATCAGGGTGTTTTGTTTTAATGCCTCGGCCATGGCTTCCTGATCCTGGCGTTCCTGGCCGATATCGATACTTAAGCCGGGATAACGTTGACGCAAACTGACCAATTCAGAGGCTTCCAGCGCAGAATAAAGTGCATTGATATCCGCCTTTTGCGGATCAACCCGCGCCTGAACTTTCAGTACACGGCGGCGGTCTTGCCGGATCAGCTTATCTACGCCGGGCGTTAATGTGACTTCGGCCAGTGTCCCCAGCGGCGCCTGTTGACCGTCCGGGAGTTGCACCGGCATTGCGGCTAAGTTATCCAGCGATTGCCGTTCTTCACGCGGATAGCGCACCATCACTTTGACTTCATTGCGCCCGCGCTGCAAACGCTCCACTTCATCGCCAAAGTAGGCGTGGCGCACTTGTTCAGACAGCTCCTCAAGACGTAACCCCAAGCGTTCCGCCTCCGGCTTTAACGTCAAAAGGACTTCCGGCTGGCCCGGTTCGCTGGAATCGATGACATCGTAAACACCCGGATACGTGGCAAGCATGCGTTTAAAATCCTCGCCTGCTTTGGTCAACAATTCCGGGTCGGTTGCACCCAGATCGAATTCAATGTCATACGGCACATCGCCTTCCTTATACAGGAAATCAATCTTGGTGCGCCCCAGATCGCCAATGCGTTTGCGCCATTCGTTGATAAAGTCTTCCACGATGATGCGTTGCCGCCCTGCCGCTGAAAACTCCGTCCAAAAGCCCGCGCCATGCTCCCAAACAATAGTTTCCAGTCCCACAACAACGCTGTTAGGTTTGGTTCATGGTGTTTTTTGCTGATGCCGTCCAGTTCATCACGGAGTGAAAAAAACGCCTGTTCCACCTGCTGGGCTCGCTGACGCGCTTCGCTGTATGGCATGTCTTGCGGCGTCTTCAGGGAAACCCAAAAACTGTCCTTGACCACATCCGCTTGCACGGACAGGCGAATGTGCCCACTATCCACCCAGGCGGCGCACAGGAGTATCAATACCATGAAACCGGCAATGGTCAGGTAGCGCCAATCCAGAGCGCATTGCAAAAACGGGCGGTAAAAACGTTTAACAAAGCGCTCCAGATTCCGGTTAAGTAATGCGCGCAAACGATCCAGCCGGGAAGCGGATAGTTTGGCACGGCTGGGTGCAGCCAGATGCGAAGGCAGAATTAGCAAGGCCTCGATCAGCGAGAACACTAAAGTCAAAATCATCACCAGACAAATCGGTTTCATCATTTGCCCGGCCCAACCCGGCAGGAATAACCCCGGCAAAAAGGCTACCAGCGCCACCAGCACTGACAAAATGACCGGCAACGCGACTGCCTGCACACCTCGAATAGCAGCGGCAAGACTGGCTTCGGCATCTTGCGCTTGACCTTCTTCCTGATGCGAATACACGCTTTCACCAATAATAATCGCATCATCCACCAGAATCCCCATCGCCAGCAGAAAGCCGAACAATGACAGCATATTCAGTGAAACATCCAGTACCGGCATTAACCACAATGCGCCCAGCACGGACGTAAAAATACCAACACCCGCCCAGAGCGCCACCCGCAGCCTTAGGAATAAAGTCAATACCAGGCACACCAGCACAAAACCGCCCAGCCCATCTTCGACCAGGGTACGCACGCGCTCTTCATAAGCCTGGGAGTCATCCCACCAGGTGGTTATCGCCAGACCTTCCGGGAGATGCAACTGCTTTTGCGCAACATAATCGTTAACCCGGCGCGCCACTTCAACGGCACTGTATTGAGTGTGAATTTCCCAACCCTGAGTCGGTTGGCCATCGTAGTGCCACTCTGAAAGACGTTCTTCCAGGCCGTCTTTAATGACAGCGACATCCCCCAGGCGCAACCGTGTGCCATCGGCGGCCGTGCGCAACACCAGGTTAGCGATTCTGGTAACATCCTGCGCTTTCCCTTTCACCCTGAGCTGCAATTCGCCGGCCGGGGTTTTTACCAGGCCATTCGATTGATCCAGCGAGGCGCGGCGTATCGCTTTGGTCACATCGTGTAAAGACAACCGGTATTGATGCAGTTTGGCTGAAGACACCTCGATAGCGATTTCATAAGCCACTTCATTGTAATTCCGCACAGTGCGCACACCCGGAATCCGTTCAATATCGGCGCGGATATGTTCACCGTAGCGTTGCAAAGTGAGCGGATCGGCAGGCCCATGCAAAGCCACCCAGATAACGCCGTCATCTTCATTGCGTTCAACCCGTTTCACCTCAATTTTTTCCAGGCTTTTCGGTAACCGCGGAATGCCTTGAATGCGCCCCTGCAAGGCATTCAAGACTTGCTCAAGGTCAGTGTCCGGCAACACGGACACTTTGATGTTACACGATCCCTGCTGGATTTCAGTATAAAGACGCTTGACGCCGGGCACGTCGATGATGGCTGTTTCGATGCGCATGCAGACCGACGCCTCGATTTCCAGAGGCCCAGCCCCCGGATAGAGCGCAGTGATTTCAATTTGTTGGGGATTGAACCGGGGGAACACCTCCTTGTCCATGACGCTGTACCCAACCAACCCGCCAATCAGAATGAGCATCATCAACAAGTTGGCGGCGACCGGATTGGACGCAAACCAGGCGAGCAGGCCGGTATGCTGTCTTGAGGTGAATTCATCGGCTATCGGCCTTTGTAGATTCACTGTTTGCATTCTCATCAACCCTGACTGTCATGCCTTCAACCGGCACATCAATCCCCGAGATGATGAGCCGGTCGCCTGCATTCAGTCCGCCTTTCACGAGAACACGATCCGGCTCATTGCGCAGCACTTCAACGCTTCGGATATGTAGCTTTTGCCCGGCGTCAACCTGAAGAACTTCCTGGGAGGCATTCATAGCGAGTTGCGGCAGCACAAACACGTCTTGCATGGTCTTGCCTTCTATTTCAGCTTGAACAAACAAATTTAAAAGTAAAGGAGGGCGATTGTCTTTTTGCCGGTACGGCGCCAGCACTTCGGCAACCGCATAGAGTACACCCGTGCTTTCATCCAACGCGCCTTCGGTACGCACGATGCGGCCTTCCCAGGTTTGCGTCTTTCCGGCGAACTGCGCACTAAGGCTGACTTTAGGACCAAGCTCCGAAGCCTGTCCTGAGCTTTGCCGAAGGGCTCCAGTTCGAGGCGCTCCCAGCGGTAAATCGAGAAAGCCAAGCTGGCTGGAGGATAGCGGCAATCTGATTTCAGCAACATCGGTGGAATAAATCCGGGCGAGTTTGTCTCCCGGTTGGATGAATTGCCCCAGGCCGATGTTTTTGCTCTGCAAGCGCCCGGCGAAGGGCGCGCGCAATTCGCAGCGGCTGCGTTTGATCCGGGCCAGCGTTAAATTGGCTTCCGCGGCTTTAAGTTTGGCGCGGGCTTCGGCCAGTTGCGGCTCGCGCATGGCCAGGGCCGAGGGCGTCCCTTCACCCAACGCTTGCCATTCATCGCGGGCCTGATCGGCTTGCGCTTCTTCCATTGCCACTTGGCGTTTGGCTTCGGCGATTTGTGCCTGAGCCTGGGCAATCGCCGCATCATAATCGCGCGGATCGATCGATACTAACAACTCGTTGTGGTTAAAAAATCCGCCTGCGACAAAATCAGGATGCAGTTGGATGACTTTGCCCGCCACTTCCGGTATCAAATCGATTTCATTACGCGGTGTGACGATTCCCTGGGAATGCACGTTGAGCCTGATTGTTTGCGGTTCGACCTGAATAACAGACACCAGCGGCGCTTCAGTCTTCGGAGCTTGCGTGACTATCCGGGGGCGCAAAGCCATAATAGCCCAGGCGGCGCCGATGCCAATCAGTAACAGCAAAATGGGCAAGCCGATTTTCAGCCGGTTTTTTGTCATCATCAAACGCCACCGCCCAAGGCCAGATACAGGTCAATACGATTAGCTGAGCAGTTGCCGCTGCACGGTGAGGTGCGCGCTTTGCGCATTCAGCGTACTGCGGTAACTATCCAGCAAAGTCAGGATTTCAATCAAGCCCTGCTGATAGGAAGTCACCGCCAGTTTACGGCTGGCTTCGGTTTGTTCCACCGCTTCCTGGAGCGCCTGTTCCTGCGCTCTTAGCCATTGCTCGGCAGCCAACGCCTGTTCCACTTCACGAAAAGCGTTAAGCGCGGTACTTCGATATTGATTAAGAGCCTCTTTGGTCAGCGCCTCGTTCAAGCGTATTTCACCTTTTAAGCGCCCGCCTGTGAAAATAGGTTGCACCAAACCCGTGGCCAGATTCCAGGCAGCGGCGCGAGGGTCGACCAAATCGCTCAAGGCAGCGCTACTGGCGCCGCCACTGGCAGTCAAGGTAATTCTGGGTAATAGCGCTTTCTTCGCACTTTCCACGCGGGAATCCATCGCTCGCAGTCGCGAGAAGGCCGCAACCAGATCCGGCCGCCGTTCCAGTAATTGTGACGGCAAGCCGGCAGATAAAGCCGCTGGTGGCTTGGGTAAAACCCGCAGAGACCCGATATGCGCATCTTTGCGGCCGCTCTGGATAGCGGCCAAGCAACACTTCCAGCTGGCGGGTAACGATTTGCACCTGATTGCGCGACTGGGCCAGTTGCGCTTCGGCATTCGCCAGATCGGTCAGCGCCAAACGCAAATCCAGTCCGCGCGTCAAGCCTCGGGTAAAGCGTCCGCGCACCAATTCGACGATGGTCCGGCGATCCTTGATGGATTGTTCGGCGACCTGAGCCTGAAGATTGGCTTCGATCAATTCAAAATAGCTTTGCGCCGTGCGCGCCGCCAAAGACAAGCGAGCGCCCTGAAAGTCGGCAGACACCGCTTCGCATCCTGCTGGAAAGCTTGTTGGGACGCCTTGATCCGGCCCCAGACATCGATTTCCCAACTTAGCGTAAACAGGGCTTCGAAGCCGCTGAAGTCACGTGTTTTCCAAGTTGTTATTGAGGACTCCGGCGCCTGAACCCGTGTGCACATATCCCGTTGCAAAACCCAGTTGCGGCCAACGCCCGGCACCTGCGATGATGGTTTGTTCCCGTGCCGCATCCACGCGCGCGGCGGCAGCTTTCAGATCGAAATTATTGTTTAGCGCATCGTTGACCAAAGCGGTTAAGGCCGGATCAGCAAAAGACGCTACCCATTTGTTCTTGATGTGAGCTGTTGAAAGATTGGCAGCTGTCCATTGAGAAGGTATCACGCCATGGGTATTGGCTGCATTTCGTTCCGGCGCGGTAGCGCAGCTGGCCGCGATCAATACCAGCAGACAACATAGCGTGCGTAGGGTTGCTAACATTTCGTTAAATCGGTTCCATGGTCATTTTCATACGCCAGAATGCGGGCTTGGATAACCTCGTGTTCATGCCCTCCGCGATTATACCGCGGGTACCAATGCTAACGATTGTGATGGCTGAGCCGTCAGATACGAGTCAATACGCCTTGATTATAAAGCATGCTTTTACAAATCTACATGCAAACTATTGCTCCACCGTCACAAAAGCAATTTTTGTAATCCCTGCATGCTGAACAGTCGCCATCACTTCAGCTACCTTGGCATAAACCACGGCTTGATCGGCATATAAATGCAAAGCCGTTTCCGGATTTTGCGCCAGTTCATTTTTTAACGCAGTTTCCAGGGCGGCAAGATCGGCGATAGGCAATTTATTGAGGGTAATCATTCCTTGCGCGTCGATACCCAACTGCAAGGGTGCATCTTTAATATCCGCTGTGGTCTCGGCGGTTTTCGGCAGGGTCACATGCACGGATTGCGTCAATAACGGTGCAGTCACCAATAAAATAATCACCAATACCAACATCACATCGACCAGCGGCGTGACGTTGATTTCACTCATCGCTTCTTCCGTTTCTGATTGCGGTTTAAAGGCCATGGTTATTCCTTATCTTGAGTATCGCCAGTGAAGGCGATGTGGATAAAGCCGGCAACGAAGTTTTCAAGGCCGGTACGGTGTTGTTTAACATGGCGCAGCAGAAAGTTATAAGCCAACACGGCGGGAACAGCCACGGCAATACCGATGGCGGTCGCAACCAGCGCGTCTCCGATAGGTCCCGCCACCACATCCAGGCTGGTCGAACCGCTTTGGGTAATTTCATGCATGGCGTGCATGATGCCTAACACGGTGCCGAACAGCCCGACAAACGGCGCGGTACTGCCGATACTGGCGAGCTGGGTCAGGCCGGATTCCATGGCCCGTGTTTCTTGCTGCATATGAACCATTAAAGTTTGCGCCAGTAACTCATCGGGCTCGCCGCGATATTTAAGGTGTTTGCCGGATGACTTGCCGGCTGTCATCCAGCCAGGTAAAGCCTTTGCTTGCTATTCTTGCCTGCGGGCCTCGGGTGACGGTTCCCGGCAAGTTTTTGGCGCTTGCCAGATCAGGCGCATCCCAAAACGCCTTGTTAAAACGCCGGTTGTAATAACTGTTTTTGCCAAACTGCCAAAGCTTGAACAGAATCAGCGTCCAGGTCAGCACTGAAAAAATCAGCAAGGTATACAAAGTCCCGTCGATTATCAGTTGGGGGGCAATATGGTCGAGCATTCTCTGTCTTTCCTTTTGGTTTAATTGTTTAAAGTAAAAATAATGGGCACGATGACCGTACTGGCCACCGCCGTATTGCCTCGTTTGGCGGGAATAAACTGCCATTTCTCCACTGCGGCGATGGCCGATTCATCCAGTGTATCGTGGCCACTGCTACTGGTGTACGGTGACAGCTTCGCTAAGTCCGTCGGCAGACACCTTCACCCGGAGCAACACTTTGCCCTGCCAGCCTCGGCTGCGGGCAATCGCAGGATATTTCGGTTTGGGATTGGTACCGTAATTGGCGCTAAAATTGGCTTCGCTAAAAGGCTCTGCATGGCCTTGCGTTGCGCTTTGCCGATTTTGCAGCATGAGCGGCTGGAGCGGCATCACTACTCGTTTCCGCAGCATCCTCAAACGATTCGGTGAGTGACGGTGCGGGCAGCATTGCATCGCTAACGGCCACCGGTTTTGGCAGCTTGGCTTGTTTGCGGATTACCGGCGTTTTTTTCTTGACCGGCTTTTTTGACCGGCGGCTTTTTCGGCTGAACCGGCGGTTTAATCGGCTCAACGGCTTTGGGTGGCGCCGGCGGTGCGGTTGAAGGCCTGTTGTCCCGGCGCAGAAACCAGTGAAACTTCCATCATCAGCGGTTGCGCCAGTGTAATAGGCTCCACCGGTTTCAGTAGCCAAAGCGCTCCCCACAAGATGCAACAGCAGCACTAAAATCAACAATAAACCACCGATCGAAAGCGGTTTTTCTTCGCCGGTTAATATTTCAAACAGGGTTTGCTTTGCGCGTTAGCTTGCCGCATCGAAGGCGATTGCTCGTAGCCATCTTCGTGGTTTTAAAGTCTGGGCCAACATTTTCTCACGCTGTGCTCTAGGCAAACCAGGCTTCGTTGTTATTATTAGTAGCGAAAGTGCATCAAGTATCAATCAATGCCCAGGTTCGATGTGATGACCTAATATCGCCATGAATCTATCCAGTTTTTCTTCCACTTTTGCAAGCGTTTGCTTGAGCTGGTCCAGCTGGTTCTGAATGTCATGGTTGAGATGATTAAGTTTGCCCTGAACATCATGGGCATTGTCATGAATATGCTCAAAATGAACCTGAAAATAGCGGGGTAAAGGAAATAAATCAATCAGATCATCCTCTTCTTTAATGCTGCGCTTTTCAGGATTCACAGGCGGCGTGAGTTCCGTATCATATTTATGTTCTTGTAAACATTTTAATGTTGTCATGCCTTTTTCCTCACTTCGATAGTTCACAGGCATCAGCCTTGAGTTTTTAAACATAGCGTCATGGTATTTACTTTTTTAAGGCAATACGGCCTGTCAAATTTTCGTACCCGATTTTTACAGGAAGATACCAATTGCTGACAAGCCAATTTCGCAAACTCCGTCTCTTGGTGGACTCAACACGCTCCTTTTAATTGAGCAGTTATCGTGTCGAACTTATCCGATCACAGCTTTCTTCAGCCCGCCGCTTCTGCAACCAGCGAATAACTCCCGTCACATAAAGCATCAATGGCACCAGACCTGTTATTAAAATAATACCCTGACCCGTCAAGCCGAAAGCTTCCCCGTGTATGCAGCGGATAAAGCCATTGCTCAAAGGTGTCGCCCGCAGTAGCGGTCCGATTTTCCCGCACATGCAGAATTTCACCGCTGTATTGATCTATCCAAAGGCTACGGTAGGGAATTTTTTGATTCACTTCGTTGACTTCCCGTTTACCTACCAGATAAACATCTCTTTCATTCTGGGGAAAAACGATCCATCGGTATTCGCCGTCAGGAAAGCGCGCATCGGTAATCGCTTTAATTTCAGCAAGACTGATCGGTGTTTTATTCCCTTTGGGCACTGTACTTTGGTAAATCGGCCAAGGTTCCGCCACAGGCGAAAAAACACTGACCAATCCCCGACCATAATCCGGAAAAATCAGGTACACGCCGGACAGTATCAAAAACAAAAGTATGATTGCCGTATAGAATCCAAACGTTTTGTGTAAATCAAAGTTAAGCCGTTCCGGACTGGCCTTACGCTTGATCGTTAAGGCCTTCCCGAGCTTACCGGGATTAGGCCACCATAAAATCAAACCGGTTAATACTGAAAACAGCAAAGCCAGCCCGATAAACCCCACGATATTCATTCCCGTTGCTCCTAAAGCCAGGCTATAGTGGAAGCGCAGGATAAAATCCATTAACGGGTCGCGCCAGGGACGTTCAAAATCAATCAGTAAGCGTTGTCCGGTTACTACGCCGGTGTAAGGGATTGATAAATATTTGATGTCTTTCAAGATCATTCGCCTTGGGAGAAGGTTGTTCAAACCATAGTTGAAAAGCCAGTCCGGGATGTCTTGGAAACTCCAGGTCAAGGACTTTGCCATCAGGAGGCAGCGCTTTCAATCCGGCCGCAACAATTTCATCCAAAGGCTTAATGGTATTTTCATTAGCCACCGGCACTGTCATCAATTCGGGATTCAGCCACGCGTCCAGTGTTGAGCCAAACGCAAGTAAACTCCCGGTAAGCCCAATCAAAACGAAAACGGCCCCGGCAAACAGCCCAAGATACAAATGGACCTTGAGCCAGAATTTACGACGGGATTTTTGAGTTAAATCCATAGTAAATTTTTAACGTTTAACACCTAAACAGCTACTTGTTAAAACTCCAGCTTAATCGATCCCATGAAGAACGTGGTGCAGCGACACCGATCATACTGCCGGTATTGGTTCCGGAGTAGTAGGTTTTGTCGAGCAGATTGTTGGCGTTAAGTTGGAAAGTTAAATTTTTCCCCTTTACATTCAAATTGTAACTAGTCATCAAATTCAACGTTACATAACCGGGTAATTGGAAAGTGTTGTCATTGGTGCCCTGGCTTTGACTTGATGCGATTATGCCTCCGCCAAATTTCAAGCCGCGAAAAACAGCATCCTGGAATTCGTAGGTATTCCATAAACTGCCATAATTTCGCGGTGCGTTATACAGGCGATTCCCGGTATCGTCGTCAACGCCGCCATTAAAGCCAACATTAATTTTGGCATAATCCAGGATCGTATAAGCAGAGATCATTTTCCAGCCCGGTAAAATCTCACCGGCTACTTCAAATTCATAGCCGCGACTTTCCTGTTCGCCACTCGCAATTTGTACGTGTGGGGTTTATAGGATCTGCAACTGCTATGTTAGTTTTGGTTAAATCAAAATAGGCAAAGGTGGCTGATAAACGGCCTTCAAAGAACTCTGTTTTAGCACCCAATTCCCACTCATCCGCTAGCGTGGGCGGCAATATCTGTTGACCTGGGCTATTGAATTGGTTGTTGGAAGGGCCAAAGTTTTGACTGTAATTACCATAGACGGATAACCAGTTTATCGGTCTCCATAGCAAACCGCCACGAGGACTTACGTGATTATCATTGGTGTTTACGGATTCGCCGCTAGTCATATACTGTGTACCTGAGGCATTGTCGTAACGCACCCCGACGTTGCCATAGACATTGAACGGGAACTTGATCTGATCCTGGAAATACAGGCCATACCACTCCTGATTGAAGTCTGAAATGGGTGTAAATGCCGAAGCAAGAGGGTTGGTAAACGTCTGATAAGTTGGATTAAAGATGTTGAAGTTGGCTCCAATTGGATAAGCCGCACAACAGGCTGTTGAACCTTGGTTATCAATAACAAAATAATCAAATCCCCATAAGGTGGTATGCTCCAACATCGGGGTGGTATTAAACTTACCCGTTAAATTGAGCGTGGTGTAATAGTTTTGTTGTTGTGTTAAGCCGTTGTTAAAGCCCCGGTTGCCTCCATTGGAAAAATCCGCATCGAGGTTTACCAGGTTTCCCTCTGCGTCCGGCTGCCCGAAAAAGAACGTGAAATCGCCCTTATTAATATCCAAAAATTCCGCGCCGAAGCGATGGGCTAGCTTCCATTGATCATTAAACGCGTGCGACCAGTTGAAGCCCACATAGGTCCTATCGCCCCTATTTGTGTTGTTCAGCGGATCGCCGATTTGGCGGTTAATAGGAACAGGCGCAGGACGATTACCCATCGGTGGAATACCCGAGTCAATTTTGTCATTGAAATGTTCGTAGGCAATATCCATATTGATCTGGGTTTGATCGGACAGATTCCAGGTTAAACTGGGAGCAAAGAACACATCATCTGTTGATACAAAGTCACGAAAAGAATTGGCATTTTCATAAGATAAATTGACCCGATACAACAGTTTATCATCGGGCGTGATGGCGGCAGTCGAATCCACGGTAGTCCGGAAGAAATCGTAAGAGCCGAATTGTTGTTGTATGGAATGATAAGGCGTTGCTTGTGGTCTTTTGGTCACCAGATTAATAACGCCGCCGGGTTCGTTGCGTCCAAACAGAATAGAGCCGGGGCCTTTCAGTACTTCAATGCGTTCCAGATTGGCGACTTGCCGTTTAGTCGTGCCACCACCCAATGCGGAAGGCAGTAGAAAACTGTCACGGTACAAATTGGTATTTTGAAAGCCGCGTATCATGAAAACATCGCTCGTGCCACCATTAGTCCAGCTGGACTGCACCCCCGCCACGCTGGTTATGGCGTCTTCAACGCGTATAACCTGCTTGTCTCTTAATACCTGTTGCGGCACAACGGTCACCGAAAAAGGTGTCTCCATAATCGGCGTATCGATTTTGGTAGCCGTGCTGGCGTTAGTGACGTTATAGCTTGTGTTATAAGGGTCATCCGGATTTTGAACAGCCTCTCCCACCACCGTCATAGGTTTTAAGGTTATCGCTGATGCGGGGGCTACTGGAGGTGCTGCTGGCGGCGGGTTTGCCAGCCACGGTGATCAGTGTTTTGTCTACCACTTTGTAGTTAAGGCCGCTATTGCCCAGCGCAATATCCAGCGCTTGCTGAGCCGTGTATTTTCCTTTCACGGGAGCGGCGCGTAAGCCCTTAACCGTGGCGTCCGCATAAATCAGCTTGGTGTGGGAAGATCGGGCCACACTGTCCAGCGTAGCGGACAGAGGTTGCGCCGGCAGGTTGAAGGAATAGGTTGGGTCCCCAGCGGCATAGGCATTGCCCATCAGTAGCGGCGTGATCAAGACGCCATGCTGGATCAATTTAAGCGGTTGATTCTTTGCCAAGTGCGCTCAGCATTAATAGCCATGATAATCGGTAAGCTTTTAACCATGTTATTTTCCCTGGTTTAGTTTTAGTCAAGTTATCGACGTTTTTAGCCGTCTTAATACTAATAACAAAGCAAAGGGGCTGAACTGGACATTTTTTTAAAAAAATTTTTTCGGGAATTTCTGTTGCCTATTCACGGTACAATCAAAGGCTTTTCATCGTGCAAATACGAGACTATGTTTATTGACGTGCCGTTTGTAAAAATGAGGAAACTATTTTTCTAAAAAATATTATTCCCAGTCGTAAATACCAAAAGAAATACTTAGAAGGAGCCCAGCATGACAGCTAAACTTTCAGCAGAAGAAAAAGCTATTATTGAGTACGTTGAGAGCAACCGCTGCCAAAAGTATTGATAATGTAGAAAATGAAAAAAAACGTTACAGGCAAATTGCATGTGCTCAAATGAGCAAGAAAAAAGCCATCAGTATTCGGTTGTTAGAAAGCGATCTTGAGCGCATCAAAGCCAAGTCTCTTAGTCAAGGTCTGCCTTATCAAACCCTGATTAGCGCATTGATTCGACGTTTTTTCTTCCTCTGTCCACAGGCTAAATTCTGCCAGGGTTCTGGCAAAAAACGGTGATATGACCTTTTACAGTGTGTCTTATCACTTACTAATTTGTTTAATCATCGTAACAAGGCTACATAAAGGCATTAATTATCAATTTCTTAGTATGATTGGTATGTAAATTGCACTGTTATTTTGTCAAAAAAATTTATTGTGTACTGTTTAAGTTACACAGTGGTCAATAACGCTTTGACAGCAATTTAACTACAAAAGGAGTCGAATACGATGTACAACAAAAGATTAGTAATTAACCTATTGATTAGGCTTAACATTGCGCTGTTTTTATCAGTCATTTCATTTAATACGCATGCCTTCAATGGTGGGGGAAGCAAGCATTTAACGATTCCAAAACATGATTTCGCGAATGGTGGCGGAAATAGCCAGCATATAACCACTATGGATGAGTTGATGAGCCTCCAACCAAAGCCCAATGTGAACGTGAACGGGATCGGTATCTATGTCTACAATGGCATGTTTTCATTAGATGCCTTGGGGCCTTATCAGGTTTTCAGAAGCGCCGGTTTAAAAACCTTTCTGATCGCCAAGACAAAGGGACCCATAAAAATGAGTAATGGGGTCACCATTACGGTGGATAAGTCCATTGATGAAGTGCAGCAACTGGATGTCTTGCTTGTTCCGGGCGGCGCCGATGCCACCGCGCTCCAGACGGATACTACTAATAATGCAGAGGTTCTCGAATGGATCAAGGCGATAGACAAGACCAGTATCTATACCACCAGCGTATGTACGGGGGCTTGGATTCTGGGCGCTGCGGGCTTGCTGGAAGGTAAGGATGCAACGACACACTGGTACCGGGCAGAGGAGATGCTCACGAAATATGGCGCCGACTTTAAAGAAAAGCGCTGGGTAAAAGACGGCAAGTATTGGACTTCTGCAGGTGTCACTGCCGGGTTGGATATGTCTCTCGCCATCGTAAATCATCTGTTTGGTAAAGAATATACCCAAGCCGTCATGCTCGATTTGGAATATGATCCACAACCACCTATTCAAGGTGGAACACCAAAAAAATCAGTCCCTATCATCGCGCAGCTGATGAAGGATATGTATGATTTTTTCCTGCTCCCATTCGTTGACTGTGACTTGGAAACTGCAGGTGTTTGTTTATTTTAGGCTTTATTTGTAATAAAGTGGGAGTATAAATCTCGATTGAAGCTTTGTAAGAGTAAATCCGTTCATTCTGCCCTCCAGGCTTCGCTACGGACCGCCAAGTCGAAGGATGGACGGATTTAGGGCCGCTTATTTCAACTTTGTCAGATTATTTAGCTATCATTTCCGCACTCGCCGCAACTGAATTTGCTGCCCGTTCCGCTTCGCCCGGACAGGCAGAATGGTCTCAAGGGCATGCAGAAACGGCTCAATGTCATCTGAATTAAACGTACCGCTGAGCGTTTCCTGTGCGAGTTTGGGATCGGCAAAGCTAAACTGAACCGGGTGATAGCGTTCCAGTTCGGCCATCACTTCACGCAATGGCGTATGCGTGAAGACCAATTGCCCATTCACCCAGGCGTCAATCTGGCCGGCTTCCACGGCTTCCAACCGGCCTAAGCCAGCCGTTTCCGAATAGGTGCGCTGATTGCCCGCAACGAGGTGCTCATTGATCACAGTCTGTCCGTCATTCAGCTCAACTTCGCCTGCCAATACCGAAATAGTGGCGCCTTTTTCTTGTCTCCGCACATTGAAACGGGTGCCGACATCACGAATCCGCAGGTCACCCACCTTTACGGTAAACGGGCGTAGACGATTGTGGCTAACCTCAAACAGCGCTTCACCTTGGGTTAACACCACGTTACGCTGCAACAGGGAAATCCTGACCGAAACACGGGTATCGGTATTCAGGTCGATAGTGGAGTTATCCGCCAGTTCAATGCGGCGGTGCTCGCCCATCCGCGTCGCGTAATCGATCGTTTCGGCGCTATATTCCAGCCATGCGCCGCCGAGCAAAGCGCTCGACAGTATAAAAAAAGCCCATGACGCCAGGTGAGCCGTGAGGGATTTTCGCGGTTTTGCCGAGCGCGCTTCAGCCAGTCCGGGTACCGGCATGAATTTTAGATCATCCATAGTGGCCCAAACTCTTTCCGCTTCTGCATAAGCGGCGCGGTGGTTGTCGTTTTTTGCCAGCCAGGTTTCGAAGCGGCGTTGTTCTTCCGCTGAGCACTGTTCCGATTGCAAACACACGAACCATTCGATGGCTTGCTTCAGTTGCCGCTCGCTGTATTGTGAAGAAGATGAACTTCTCATGGCTTTTGCGGCACCCTCTTTTCAGGCTGTTCCATGCACCGGTGGCAATGCAGCATGGCTTCTACCAAATGCCGCTGGACTGTTTTTTCCGAAATACCCAGTCTTTGCGCGATTTCGGTATAGGTCAATTCATCAATTTTGCGCAGTAAAAACACATCGCGGAATTTTCGTGGCAACGCGTTGATAGCATCCAGCAAAATTTCACATTGCTGACGCAACGCTGTTATTTCATCCGGACGATGTTTTGGGCAAACCAGGTCGTCATCGAGCGGCGCGCCGTTATTTCTTGCTAATCGCTGCCATTTCAGATAATTAATCGCCAGACGGTCAGCCACGCGAAAAAGAAAGCCGCCCAGGTTCTCGTCATGTGTTATTGCATTATCGCGGAGTAACCGCAGGTAAGTTTCCTGACACAGATCCTGAGCCGTTTCAGGACAACGAATTCTGTACATCAAAAAGTGGGTGAGTGCTTCCCGATGATCTTGAAAAAGTTGGGTAATCTGATCGTGGCTGAGAGATAGGGTCGACATGGTCAAGTTTCCGGGTAATGTTATTTATTGCCTTGTTTTGATGGCTCAAATTGACCCGCTATTGAGCGATACCAAGGGATTTAACGGAAAAAAGCACTTTCTATGCCATGATTTTTTAAGGCTTCAAACTGCTACCCTGAAGATGGATGGCTTCGTATTGAAATACACAAAAAATACAACGAGGGATGTTTTTTTGTTAAGTATCAAAGAGGGTGATGGCTATTGGAATTACGGAACAAATAGCTGTAACAGCCTCATACAAAGAATCAAGTGCTCTTGCGCAGCTGATGCGGATAGATTCTGAAAATTAATCTTTACGGAGTTTTAAAAAACTGTGTCATATGACAACATTAACTAAGTTATATAACGCAGTTTAATGAAATGGATTATTTTTTAACCAGGATAGACAACTGCTGATTCTTTACCGGCCTTTGGGTGAATAAATTTAGGCGGTAATACCATGGCACAAGCTCAAGTAATTCGGACGGTCCAGATTATAGCCCTAAGTTAGACTGATTTTTTAGGATGATCGGTTTAACCGTAATGAATTGATGATGACCGAGACGGAACTGAGTGCCATGGCCGCTGAGGCAATCGTCGGATTCAGTTTTCCGGCCACGGCAAAGGGAATAGCAATGGCGTTATAGCCGAAAGCCCAAAACAGGTTTTGTTTAATAATGCCCAGCGTTTGATTACTGATGGCGATGGCTTCGACGACTTTGCCTATATCGCCATTGACCAAAACCAAATCGGCTGCGTGAATCGCAATACCGGTCCCCTTGTCGATCGCCAGGCTCAGGTTCGCTGCGGCCAGCGCGGGCGCATCATTAATGCCATCGCCGATCATGGCAACCCGGCGCCCTTGTTGTTGCAGGCTGCGAATCAGCGCCAGTTTTTTCGCCGGATTCGCATGGGCTATCACCGTTGTTATGCCCACTTGTCCGGCAATTGGCCAGGCCGCTTCCTCGGTATCCCCGGTCACCATCATCGTTTCGATGCGGCTATCATGCAACTGCTGGATGACTTGCCGGGCATTGGCTCTCACTTGATCAGAAACCGCAAATAATGCCGCCGCTTGGTGATCAACGGCCAGATAGAACAGGGTTTTTCCCTGTTTCGCCAGATTCTTCGCCGTTGCTTTTAACGCGGTTAAATCGATGTGTTGACCCTCCAGCCAGGATTCATTACCCAGCAATACCTCATATTGGCCGATGTCAGCACGGATGCCCTGGTCAGGAATGCTGTGGAAATGGGCAGACTCCAGCCGGTTAATATTTCGTGCTTTGGCATAGCGGACCAGCGCCTGGGCCAGATAGTGTTCTGAATTGAATTCCGCGGATGCCGCCAATTGAATAATACTTTCATCAGCCAAAGGAGAGACGTTGAGGAAGTCGGTCACGTTGGCATGGCCTTCGGTAAGTGTGCCGGTTTTATCAAAGATCACGATATCAATGGTTGCCGCCGTTTCCAGCGCTTCGCCCTTACGAATATAAATCCCGCGCCGTGCGGCCTGACCGGTACCCACCATGGTTGCTGCCGGTGTGGCCATCCCCAATGCACAGGGGCAGGAAATCAGCAGCACGGCAATGGCATTGGCTAACGCATGCCCAACGCGTTCTCCCGCCAGCAGCCAGCCGCCAAAGGTCACGCCGGACAGCACGATGACCGAGGGCACAAACACCGACGAAAACGCATCAACCGTTTTTTGAATCTGCAACTTGGAAGCCTGGGCCTCGTCGACCATGTGTATCAACCCGGATAGCATCGTATCCTTGCCCGTCGCGGTGGCGCGGACATGCAAAACGCCACTGCCATTGATGCAACCGTCATAGACCTTATGCCCGGACTCCTTGATGCTGGGGGTACTGGAGCCGGTTACCGTGGACTCATCGACGCTGGAAAGCCCTTTGACCACCACACCGTCGGCAGGAATTTTTTCACCGGGACGAATCAGCAAAATATCGTTTACCCGGATTTCATCGGCACTGATTTTAATGGCTTCGTCATCACGTAACAGCGTCGCAACCAGGGGTTGCAGATTGACCAACTTGCGGATGTCGTTCACCACTTTCCGCTTTGCCAATTCTTCCAGATACCGGCCCAAGAGAACAAAATCAATGATGCCGGTTGCCGCACTAAAGTAAACATGGCGGCGGCTGCGAAATAATGCCACAAGACTGTAACCGTATGCCGCACCCACCCCCAACGCAATCAAGCTATCCATATTGGCAGAACCTTGCTTCGCCTGCTTGAGCGCTTTTTTAAAAATATCCCGGCCTTCCCAAAAAACCACGGGCGTAGCGAATAATGCCTGCAACAGCAAAAGGGGCAGCGACCTTGAGCGCAGGAGGCTCAGCAAGTGTCACCGGCAAGCTCAACAAACCTAAGGTGATCAGCTGTTTTTTTGCCTTAAGCAGATGCTTGTTTTCCACTTCGAACAGCAATTTTCGTTCAGTCAAGGAATCGATTGAAAAAGCCTGATAGCCATTTGCCGAAACAAGGCTGAAAAGCTGCTCCTTAGGAAGATAACCGGTAATTCGAGCCGTTTCCGACAGATAATTGACCGTCGCTTTAGTGATATAGGGTTCACGCTGCAACATCATTTCCAGGAACAAGGCACAGGACGCACAGCTCATTCCGCCGATGCCAATCACAAAATCCTCTAACACCAGGCTGGGAGGGATATTTTTATGCTTTATAGCGTTTATCGTCTGGCGTGGCTTCAGGCCAAGGTTGCCTATGACCGCATCCAAAAGCCGTAACAGATTGGCGACAGGCAAGCATTCCGGGTCAAAATGAATGGTGACCGAGGCTATCGCCGGAACGATTTTTACCGCGTCAATACCCTCTCTTTTGCGTAGCACTATTTCCAGTACATAGGCACGTTCCTGATCCTTGCGTAAACTCGGTGCGATAAGTCGAACGCGACGGATTGTTTGATGCACGAGGGTGAAATGTTTGAATTCAGCAACTTGATACATAGTGATAATAGTGTTGGTATTTTTCTTGATTGGACCTAATTCAGGTCATCCGGATTTTGCAGTGTTTTTGAGCAAATACAGACCAACCTGCGTTGATGCGTAAGCACTGAAAGCATTATTAACCTTCAAAAGATGTCTTTCCCGCATGTTCCTGCAAACCCTCATAAGTAGTAAAAGTTTGCATGCCGCCAGACAGGTTTCTGACCCGGAAACCGTTCTGCTGCAGGATCCGGGTTGCATTATAAGCCCGTTGCCCAACACCGCAGACGACCCAGATTTCCCGTTCCTTTGATAATTCCTGCAAGCGGTCACGCAAGGAATCCAAAGGGATATTGACGGCATGGGGAATATGTTTTTGTTGATACTCGGCGGCCGTCCGGACATCGACAATTTGCGCCTGTGCAAACGGATCATCGAGAATCAGCGCCAGCAATTGACTGGCTTCATCCTGATTTTCGACAACTTGTACATGCGTATCCAGTAATTCTTCCCATCTGGCTAGCGGATGATTGCCGCGTAGATGGTTGGCGGCTATCATCCCGGCCAGATTAACCGGATCCTTGGTAGCGCCAAACTGCGGCGCATAACACAGCTCCGCTTCTTCCAGGTCATAGACGGTAGCGCCCATTTGTATAAAGGCGGAAATAACATCAATGCGCCGGGCTACGCCTGACTCGCCTAAGGCCTGCGCCCCCAGAACCTTGCCATTTTGGGTATCGTAGAGCAATTTGATATGGATGGGTTTGGCGCCGGGATAATAACCGACATGATTGCCGGGGTGCAGGTAGACTTTTTCGTAGTGGGTAAAACCGGCCGCTTTCAGCGCCTTTTCATTGACACCGGTTGTGGCGACCGTTAATCCGAAAATACCGCACACCGAGGTTCCCTGAACGCCTCGATAAGGCATCAACGCGTTTGCTCCCGCCACCTCTTTACCCAGAATATGGGCGGCGGCAAGACGGCCTTGCCGGTTAGCCGGCCCCGCCAGGGGGCATAATTGCCATTCGTTGGTTATAAAGTTACGGACTTCCACGACATCGCCAACCGCCCAAATAGAGGGGTCGCTGGTTTGCATGGTTTCATTAACCCGGATACCACCATACTGCCCCAATTCCAGACCCGCACTAGCTGCCAATTGTGCGCGCGGCCTCACACCGATTGAGATCATCACCGCTTCAGTGGTTAGGTGTTCACCTGAAGTCAGGTTAACCCTCAGGGTTTGATCCGGATTTTGCTGGAAAGAAGCAATGTGGCTGTTCAGCCGGCAATCAATGCCGTGTTGCTCAAGATGCTGCACAACAAAAGCGGCCATTTCCTGATCCAATGTCGGCATGATTTGGGAGGACGACTGCAATACGGTCACCTTTACCCCTCGCTTACTTAAATTTTCAGCCAGTTCCAAACCCAGGTAGCCCGCCCCGATCACCACGGCGCGGGTCATATTTTCCAAAGCTGCGCGAATCTCCCGGCTATCGGGGATGGTTCTCAAGGCATAAATGCCGGGGAGCTTGATGCCCTCAAGGTCAGGCCAAACCGCAGAAGCTCCGGTCGACAACACCAACGCATCGTAATGTTCTACTCGATCCTGACAGGTTGCCAGATCACGCACTGCAAGCGTTTTGTCCGCTCTATTAATTGAAATGACTTCCGTTTCGGTGCAAACCTGGATATTAAACCGATTTTTGAACAATTCAGGTGTTGCTACCAGCAACTTGTCTTCGTCGACAATCACATCCCCGATAAAGTAAGGCAGCCCACAATTAGCAAAAGAAACGTAGGAACCCATTTCAAAAATAATGATTTCGCAGTCTTCGCATAAGCGCCGGAGCCGAGCCGCACAGGTCGCCCCTCCGGCAACGCCACCCACAATTAAAATACGCTTACGTGGCATAATTTTTATCCCTCTGTTTTACTCTGCCCATAACCGCCACAACTCCCGCTTTGTTGCTTTTTCTTCCTCCGGGAAAAGGGGATTGGGATAAGAGTGATTTAAAAAGTTCATGTCAGGAAACCGGCTTGGGAAAAACCTGGTTAATGATGTCCAGAAACTTATCGGCCTTCAAATAACCGACGACACGATAAGCACTGCGCTCCTGTTGATCCGGGCCGAAGAAAAGAATCGCGGGCGGGCCGATCAGGTTGAATTGTCTTAACAAGGCATGATCAGTTGGGGAGTTTTGTGTCACATCAGCTTGTATTAGCACGACTTGTGATAAAGCTTCCCTTACCTTGAGATCAGCAAAGGTATAAAGCGCCAATTCCTGACAGGATGCACACCAGGTTGCATAAAAATCAAGCATCACCCATTGGTTTTTCGCCTGGGCATCAGCCAGAGCTTGCTGTAATTCCTGCACGGTGCCGATCTTTTTAAACGTGAGCGTAAGCGCCAGTTGTTCTTTACATGCGATGGCAACCTCACAGACAAGGGGCCGCAGCGTGTCAGGCCGGTTAGTGTAAATCCCGACCCACAAAAAAATACCATAAGCCGCTACAAGCAATCCTGCGCTCTTCCAATGTCTTCTCAATAGCAACAGTATCACAGGAAAAATGACTAGCAGTGACCATAAAGCCAGAGTAGCCATCGGCGACAGGATGCGGCTTAATAACCATACTGCAACGGCTAACAGCCCAATACCAAAAATGACTTTGGTGGTATTCATCCAGGCGCCCGCCCTGGGCAGCACTTTACCGGCATAGGTACCGATGATGATCAGCGGTATGCCCATGCCTAAACCCAGGGCAAACAGCGCCATTCCCCCCAAATAGGCGTCGCCGGTTTGCCCGATATAAATCAATGCGCCGGCTAATGGCGCCGTGACGCAAGGCCCGATCGCCAAAGCCGAAAGTACGCCCATTATCGCAGCTCCCCACAACCTTCCGCCCTGTTGTTTGGAACTGATCGCTATAACTCTGGTTTGTATAAAAGAAGGAATTTGAATCTGGAAACCGCCGAACATCGACAGCGCCAACAGCACAAAGACCCCGCTGAAAGCCATGATTACCCAGGGTTCCTGGAATAACGCCTGAAGATTGCTGCCGAAAAGTCCTGCGAGGACGCCAAAACCCGTATAAGTCAGTGCGGAGGCGAGTACATAGCTTAGCGATAGCCAGAATGCCCTGCGCGTGTTCAGGTTTGAACCCTGACCCACAACAATACCGGAAAGAATCGGCAGCATCGGAAAAATACACGGCGTAAACGCTAGTAATAGCCCTAAGCCAAGAAAGCTTAAGGCAATGAACCAAGCAGATTGATTTTTCAATGCGGCGGCGATACGATCTTGCTCCGAAACAAAGGGGGCAGGTTTATCAATCGTAGGAGGAACGCTCTTTTTGTTGGTACTTTCAGCTGGCAAATCGATAGAAATGGTTTTTTTGATAGGCATATAACAAACGCCCGCATCTGCGCAGCCCTGGAAAGCCACTTCTAATTTCAGCTTAATCAGTCCTGGATCCTGACGCTGAAGAGTAATATCTGCTTCCAGATGATCGCGATAAATTTCCACTTCACCAAAAAATTCATCGTGCTTGGTATGGCTGGCGGGAAAGGACTGTTCCCCCACTGTTATGCCGGGAGTCAGCGAGACGAATTTGAATTTATGACGATACAGGTAATAGCCGGTCGCAATGTCCCAGGATAGTAGCAGCCTGTCTGCTTTCTTTACTTGGTAGGTGAATTGAAACGCTTGCTCAGCCGGCAACACACCGGCTGATTCGACAGCGAATACCTGGCCTGCGAACCAGAACGCCAGGAAAGACAGGAATTTCAGGATTGACCGCTTAGCCATAAACAAATCCGGCAATGAGACTTAAGTTAAAAACCTTTGGAAATTGGCATTTTGAGAGCTCCTTATCTGCATCAATAGTCAAAAGGCTTACCTTTGTGTTCAGTATTGCTGGTTACAATTTCTGTATTAACCTGTTTAATTACTTGCCCTGAATGTTTCTTATCATGCCAGTATAGTATTCAACCATTTGTCTCAAAAATTCGACCATTTGTCCCAAGAAAATGATAGCGGCATCAATTTCATTTTTAATGTCATGGATGAAATTATGCTGCTGGAAGTTTTCTGCAACATAAAATGACATGCCCATGTAAATGGTATTGCAACCCATGATAATCATAATGAGCGCGGCAGACTTCAACATCAAGCCTCTAAAGTGGGCGCTCATTTTGCCAAAAGCCACGCTGATGAACAGCATGGTAGGCAAGGTGCCGGCCCCAAAAGTCAGCATTAACAAGCCGCCTTCCAGGATGGTCGTTGCTGACGTTGCTTTAACAGCCATGGCAAAAGTTAATGGACACGGCATCAAGCCATTTAATAGTCCGGCAATCATGGCGCCAAGTATCGGACCCCTGGTTCTGGATGCTGCATAACCTTTGCGCAATACATTCATCGGTATTAGCCTGACTGAACCCTGAAAAGGAATCCAGCCTAAAATACCGAAAGCGAGAATAATAACGACGGAACCAATGAACATTTGCAAAATGCTTTGAACCTTACCGAACACACCGCTGGAAACCAGAACAACACCGAGTGCAGCTGCTGAGAATCCGACCATCGTGTAAACAAATATCCGGGCAATTTGATAAACAAAATAAGGCCACACACTTCTTGAGGGACCGGAGTTCATAAAATAGCCGGAAACCAGGGCGCCACACATTCCCAGGCAATGCCCGCTTCCCAAAACACCAGCCATAAAGGCCAGACCGTAATCAAATCCACCGGCGGCGGCAACGACATGTTGCATGCCCATATCCATCGTTGAATGATCCATTTGTAATCCTGTTTTTTTACTTAGCCGTAATGAATTAACAATAACAGAAACTGAACTTAAGGCCATTGCGGCCGGGGCTATCATCGGGTTAAGTTTGCCCATCGCTGCAACCGGAATTGCGATAACGTGATAATCAATCACCCAGAATAAATTTTGCTTGATAATCCTGATGGTATCGGTAATTAACTAAATAGCCTCAGTTACTTTAGTAATGTCCTTATGCACAAGCGCCTTAAATGAAGCCACTCAATTCGGTGATGAATGAACCAACTAGAGTGAAGAATCTGCAAATTTATTTCTTGCTTTCCCCGGCAATATCTTCGAGCTTTTCTTTTTGCTGTAACACAAAATCTTTACCGGCATCCACCGCTTTGCTTGTGCTGGAGATGATTTCTTTTCTGTATTTATAAACCAGATAGCCCGCTACCAAACCCAAGCCAAAAACCAGAACCGGATGTTTAGCGACATTACTCATCAGTCTACTCGTCGTATGCACCGTAGACGATAGGATTGACCCCTTAACTACTTCTTTAGCCACAGAATTGGCTGGATTACCCTGTGCGTGATTCATGTTGGTTTTTCCTCAATAATTTGAATAATTGGCAAATAATTAATCCTGGTCGGACTCAGGCAGAAGCTTATCTTCATTAAATAATTGATAAATGCCCTTGCACCCTTCGCAACAAAACGCTTTATCGCCTTCTTTAGTTTTCAATGTAAACCACGTTATTTGAACAGATAATCCGCAAAGATCACATGCTTTTTTGGTATCGGCTTTATTATTGTCACTCATTAAAAATTTCGACTTCCTTTACTTAACTAATCTTGATTATTCAAGAGGCAAATTCTACCACACCAACCTAGCGTGTCTGTCAGACGCCAAATTGAGGGACCATCATCCAGGGAGCCCAAAAGTATTTGCTTTGCTATGTAACAAAAACCTGGTTTTGCTGGTGCTGCTATGGCTTCATCGTCTGCGGTACCGACAAGAAAATGGACCATTACTGTGGAGAGAGGAAAAACAACCTGATCAGGATCTAACAAGCGAGGGTATCAAGTACGGCATTTCTTCACCTTGAGGTCGTAATAGAGTTTCTGAAAAAACGTCGCTAAGGAAAATAGAAGCTAAATCAGTCAGTCTTAAATAGCTTTTTAATAAGCGCGTCGATTTATAGGGGTGAAATGCAGAAAAGAGAAAAAATTGTACGTTAGCCTCTATCTTACGGTGCATTACTGTGTATTCCAGTCATGGAATTACTTGAAAGCGGCTACTGGCAATTTTTAATCTTAAGCAGATTGCCCGACAAAGATCGACCCCTTTCGGCCATTCACGTTATATTTTAAAATAAGATAGTGTTTTAACAGACGATCGATCAAAACATTAGACAAATCGCATCTCAATGTCTATTGAGAACAATTTAATACATCATGCAACTTACTAAAACCAATAGCGATAGATGCTTTTTATTTCCCGCTTGGCTTCCAACCAGTCATCCATTTCATGACCCGGTTCAAAACCTCTTTTTTCGGCTCTAAAATAAGCATTTGCTGCAACCATCTCTTGAAATTCGTTTATTAAGTCGGGGGCGCCACTATGGTCAACTAGTGATTCATGTGTCATATCTCCTCCTTTGAAGATAAAGTGTGAAGATAAAATCTTCAGGATTCATTTTATACTACATACGGTCATGAACTGCATTTTCTGAAAGTCCTCACCCCAGTCCTATCTTTAAGGGAAATTGGGTCGTTTGGTTTGAACCGAACATAAAAGTTAGCTTTAACGCTCCTAAAGCGACGTTCGATGTAATTCTATTTGACTGTCTGTCGTTTAATGCGAGCTTACTTATCCTGCAAGCCAACCGCCTAATGGTTTTAAAGTCATATTTCGTAGACTGCTACCTTAGTGGCCGACATTCGTCGTTATGGCGACCACCTGATTTTCATCAAAATGTGACAAGTTTTTCTCGCGTACATGAACCAAGGTTTCCGCATCAAGTTGCGCAAGCGTATCCCGATAGCCGCAGCCCTTGGCAATCGACCACCAGTCCTCAGGGGAATTCAACGGATGCGTACCGGTTTCCGCCACTATGTTGTCGGTATGTACGCCAGCCTCGGCGAGCATTGCGCGCAAGCCAGATGGCTCTTAAATGCGATCCCAGTGGTTGAATTTCCGGTGAAGATCGGGGCGCACATTGCCAATAGTGCATTCTGGAATGCCATTGGCAATGTGCGCCCCACCTTCACTAATGTTCATGCGGCCAGCTAAAACATAATACGCCAAGACTGTGATGGTGAGCCAGTTCGACCGGTCATTGATAAAGCTGAATGCCTGTAAGAACAGCTCGGAAATTTTCTTTTCCCGCTCAGCTTTCTCGATAATAAAATATTCCAGATATTTATTAATAATCTCAAGATCAGCTGAGCCGCCATAATGATGCAGCGCATTCAGATTCACCAAGCGCGGATTAATCAGCTCACCGTCACGCATGGCAACGTATTTTGCCTCTGCCAAAGGCCCAACCAGTAAGCTGATCACATCGGTTTCAAAAGCATTTTCATAGGCTTGCATCTGTTCTGAAGAAATAGCCTTTGTCGCCTTTACGGTCGAAAACGGCAACGGTTGAATCAAACGATCGTGTTCTAATTTACCAATACTTTCATCATTTAAAAGGCTTAAAGCGTGTGATAACTGAAAGTGATTACGTTGCTCTTTGATATAAAGTTGAAAAAAAAACGGTGAAACTCGCTTTTGTCTGTTGCCAAGATAAATCGCTACTGCGTGTCCTGCTTTATGAATAGCGTGTTTCTTGCTATGTTCATTATGGGTCAGCTGGCTAAAAGCTTTCGGTGAATAGTTAAGGTTCATAATAACCTCGGCTTGAAAAAAATGCGGGCCAAATATTGAATGCCCGCATATCGAGAGGAAGGAAGGATAACTCTGTCGTATGGCGCATCAACAAAAGTTGGGTAAAGTCTAACGGCTTATCCAACCCTTGAAAATGTGTCATATTGCCGCGCGGCAATTTGCCGCCATATTTGGCAAGATAATTGCTGTAATTAAATGTTTTGCTTGCTAAAAAGTCAGTTAATTCAAGGCATTCTTGGGCCGAACAAGTCATTTTTTCATGCTTTTATGCGGCATATCCCCGATAACAATGTGTCATATCACTCAATCCGGTTGAGGACAAAGATTAACAGTTTCAACTGCAACCTAACTGATGCGTCTCATCGGTTAAAAACTTCATACGTTCCGTTTATGACGAACAGCTTTTGGAGCACTTGGCTAATTTCAGCCTGGAAACACGAGCAGTTTTTGTCGGCTCCTCCACTTGCCGGAACCTGATTTTTCTGCCAAACAACTGCACACACTTTGCCTTATAGTGGACCCCAATTTTCAGATCAAAAATTAAGAAGGTAGTCTGTGGTAACATGAATTAGGTTTTGAGTGAGACAAAGCGCAGGAATTTTACTGGCGATTTCAAGGCCAAGGTAGCATTTGCACGATCCGTGGCATTAAAACGGTGAACGCAATAGCCCAAGAGTTTGAGGTACATCCGACGCAATTTGTTATCGAAGAAGAGGAGTACGCATTCAGCCTGTTTGGTGACAAGCGTAGCTTGAAACCGGCCGCACCATCATCTGCGCAACTATCCTGAGATGGGTTGATTGAAGATAGAGCTGGACTGGCTCAAAAAACTGGGATTTCCTTGTTAGATTGAGCGCAGGCAATCGGTTAGCACCATTGAACCATTAACGTTTATCGGTGGTGTCGGATATGACAGGGAGAATCACAACATTCTAAATAGACGGATTTTCAGCGAAAGACAACACTGAATATTCTTCACTTGTGCTTTTATCAAGCACAGCAATGGCTTCTTCACAGCTAATTGTGTTTTCCCTGTTGTGAAGAATATAGCTGGCCAGACGTTCAATGGCTTGCCAATAAATAGGTGAGCTTATGAACTGAAAGGCTTTGTTAAAAAGCTCAACCAGCTTTTCTTCCTGCCCACTTCTGTCTGCGATAAAGCTGTCCAGATATTCATAAACTTTTTCAAGATCAGACGTGCCACCGTAATAATGCAGGGCATTAATATTAACCAATTGATTATTAAACTGCTCATCATCACGAAGGGCCACATGTTTTGCTTCCGCTAACGGCCCGATCAGCAAATTAATCATATCCGCTTCAAAAGCGGTTTGATACGCATCTTGCTCAGTGGCTGAGAAATAATGGGCACTTTCAATTAATGCAACAGGCAAGCTCTGAATCAAGCGGCCACCCTCAACGACAGCGACAAAGTGATCATTAAGCAATGAGCGGGCATCCAAAAGGCTGTTTTTTGGACGACCCAATGCTTTAATCGTGATTTGAAAAAATACCGGCGGCAGTTGTTTTTGTTTGTTGTAAAGATGAATGGCGCTGGCATGACCGGCTTCATGGAAAGCGATTTGTCTGATCAAATCTTGGTCATTAATAGGGCACGTTGCGTCTATCTGATAATTTCGTTTCATGATCCCCACCAGTAGAGTAGGCTAAAAAAGATGCGGCCAAGGTTGCTAACCGCATTAATTGAAAGGATGGCTGAACTCTAATCCCTTTAGGAGAGGGAGCGCTTACAAGAGTTGCAGGCATTTTAGTGACTAAAAGCAGCCTTGAAAATGCGGCATATTGCCGCGTGGCAATATGCCGCTACAAATGGCACGCTAAATGCTTGATATTCTAGTTTGCGCCATGCAAAGTGCATCAGAATGATGTGGCTGCTGTGCTTAAACAAATCATCAGTAAGACTTACTGTGGCATTTAACTCAAAAAAGATGGGCATATGACTCACACATCTGTTTTGACTGATTAAGAAAATACCCACTAACCACAGGATCCACTATGACTAAATCAGAACTCATTGAAGCCTTGGCTAATAACCAACCGCATTTAGCACTAAAGGATATCGATCTGGCGGTTAACTGTATGATTGAACAGATGTGTCAGGCGTTAATCGCCAACGATAGAATCGAAGTCAGGGGGTTTGGAGCTTTCTCGTTGCATTATCATCCCGCACGTGTAGGGCGAAACCCAAAAACAGGGGAATCCTTACATTTACCGGCTAAATATTTACTCCATTTCAAGCCGGGTAAAGAGCTAAGAGACCGTGTCGATAAATCAAGACTTACCTGCCAGATTAACAATAGGTGCTGTGCGCCCTTTAACTAAATCGAGAAGGTGAATTCCTTTTCTTGACAAAGACATTCGGCCTATTGAAATAATCAATCCTGCCTACGCTCAATTCAAGCCTGCTTGTTATCATAATAAGTTTGATAGGATCAAAGGCAATCTTTAACTCTTGATCAATGCAAAGTATGAGTGAATGAGGTGGGGCAGAATAAGCTGGTTCTGGCAAATGTGGGAATAGACAAATCCAACTCAATGGTCGGGAAAGGTTATTCCGGCGAAAACCTCCAGTAATTCCAGATTGAATCAGCCAGGTTTTACAATGAAATTGTCGACCGATGGGACACATCGGTCAAGTTGCAGTTGACACTGTCAATCTTTGCTCTCGGCCGGAGTGAGTGATATGACTCATTGTTATCGGGGATATGCCGCGTACTAACGGGAAAAAACATGACTTGTCAGCCCAATAATTCCTTGAATTAACTGACTTTTGAGCAAGCAAAACATTTAAATATAGCAATTATCTTGCCAAATATGGCGGCAATTTGTCGCGCGGCAATATGACACATTTTCAAGGGTTGGATAAGCCGTTAGACTTTACCCAACTTTTGTTGATGCGCCAAACAGCGAAGTTACCCTTCCTTCTCGATATGCGGGCATTCAGTTTTCGGCCCGCATTTTTTTCAAGCCGAGGTTATTATGAACCTTAACTATTCATCCAAATCTTTTAACCGGTTACCTCACCGATAATGAACTAAGCAAATAAAAGCGCTTTTTATGAGTAAGGGTATTCGGTCTGCAATTTATCTTGGCAGTCAGACAAAACGTAACTTCATTTATTGGTATAAAAATTGATTTTATTTTGACTAACGGAGACAAACTGTCTTCGGCCATTCTGGATAGATATTATTAACTGTAGACAGAGAAAAATTATGAGAAAAGGAGATATTGATGATATAGATTATGAAAACCTGGATGACTTGCCTCTGTTGGATCACATTGAATGGAATCACTGTATAACCGAAGACGTTGGTACAGCTGACCTTAACCAATTTGAGCTCTTGTGGGCTGCTCTGCTCCCGGTTAGCTTTACGTTGTCCCTTTTAAAAAAATATCCCGGTTATTTGCCGAGTAAAATAAAGCGTCGAGGTGCGACTTTTCAGTTTCGGAAGCCAAGTCTTCCCGATTGATGCGCTTCACTGCGTTTAGCGCATCCTGTTGGAATATGTTTTTAAGCAAATTGCCTGAGTCCTTTTTCTTTCACTCTAAGCCAGGCTCCGGATTCCAAATGACCGAGAAACAGTTTTCCGATGTAGTACACAAGCAATCCTGAAATAGCCGGGCGAAGTAAAATAGAACCAGCAGAATTGAGAACAGGCGTGTAACCTTTAATATATTTCATTAAATAGTAACTGATCCAATCATAATGAGCTCCACCGAGGATGGCGGTTACGATAATTTTGATTTGATGGTCGGAAAATGAAAGCCCATAAATCTTGCATAAATCTTTCAGCAGTTTCACTAAAAGGCCCCCAACCGCAACCTGACCTGCAAAGGGAACTGGAATGAATCCTATGCCACTGGCGATAACAGTATATTTGTTAATGACTTGCTGTGCTTTCAAGCCTTTTGTAGAGAGTTTTTTCCTTCGAGGTAACTGATTGGGCTTGAGTAATGGGATCTTTTCAGCATCGGATGTGTCTGTTTCAGCCATGGTTTTTTTCTCCTCTTATTGACTTGCTTTGCCAGCGTATATTCCTACGCAGGATTACGGCTGTTTTATTCTACTATAAAGTATTCGCTATCTTTACCTGTTCACACCAGATTCCAGCAATTTTTTCCGCCATTACTCAAGCCGACATTCGTGCATAGCCATGCATATAATTTAACTAAAATTTTCCCGTTTTTTAGGGGGGGGGTAATCGCTAATAAGCGTAGGCTTTTAAAAAAAGCTCGACGAAACATGAGCTTGGAGTAAATTGATAGGAATACGTATGATTGTATGCCATTGACTATAAATATTTTTATTCGGGTCAACCGAATATTTGCGCCCAAAGCGCCTAATTGAACTATATCTTATTAAAAACGTGAGAATTTAAATAAAAACTGTAATTTCCAAATGTTCCCCGCCAGTCCTATTTGTACTTACAACCCCTTGACGGGGCCTATATTCCGGTTCGTGGGTCGACACCCTGTTTATGTTTTTAAACGCATGTAAACAAAGTATAAAAAAAATACCGACCAGTCAATGACCGCATTCGGCCGTTAGTGCCAGTTGGCTCGCTAGACTGTCCGCTTTACGTGAACACGCTGCTATTGCTCCAATGGCAGCAA
>CAVOJU010000021.1:0-132317 GCA_963696315.1 uncultured Gammaproteobacteria bacterium | reverse complement strand
CATAAAAATGTTCATAAAATAAGGCCTCGTTTTTTCTATCTGTCCGACAGAATTATTGTTTATAGGAAAAATGCCTTTACAGTCTGTATGGATTGCCAAACTTCAGCGACAACCTTACTCGCAAATTATTCTGATGTTCAGCCTGATGCATTGCCGGTGATTTAAGGTGCTCCTATAATGATTTCGCTGCGTCGGCAGCTATCGAAGCATATCGTCGATATTTATGGTATCTACAGTCTTTTTGGGATCATCCCAAAAAGTACCCAATCCGGCGATAGGCGTACGTTTGCCGGTAGCTTCCGTCCATAAGCGGTCTGAAATGGTCTGCAATTGCAGAGTAGTAAATTCGTCCAGCAATTTAAATGCGGGCACTGTGGACGTTTGCGTTTTTGCTTCCTGATGACGTCGAATGATGGCTTTTACTTGATCCGTATGACCAAGTCCCATATGGATTTGAGCCCCTAATACTTGAGAAATTCGTACACCTTGTTGCAAACCGGTTTGCATCGATTGATCCAATACCTTTAACGGGTCGACATCAGCAGGTTTGTTACCTGGAATAGTCACCCAAATAGCCGCTTGGATTGCCTTGGGTAAGCCCCACCACTGTTCATTGTCCAAACAGCTGGCGCCCCGGCCCACTTTCGACGCGATATCCAGTGGAACATTTGCGTTGCCTTCAGATGCCAAATCGTTGAGCATGGCCTGCAAGCCGTCTAAAAGACCAATCAACCAATAAAATTCCTCATCATCCGAATTAAATCGCGGACATTCACCGCCAGGCTCGGCAATTGCTAACACTAAGCTGTTATAGCCGGCTAATTGCCGACGCGCCGCCTGATTAAGAAATCTTTTTTGGGCAATCCGGGCATCTTGAGCTTCCAGGACGTTTTTAGAGTACACCGCTCGCAAGTAACGCAACTCTTCTTCCCAGGCCTTAACTTCCGCACAGCTACCCGCCAATAAATACAACATGATGGCCAGCTCGTCGGGCTGTGTGGTGACTCGGGAAAAACTCATAATGAAGGGTACAAAAGCTTTTGACATCGAACAGCCAAGATCGAGATCATTGCTTGCTAAGACATAGGGTACCGTTTCATCTTCAGCAAAACCGATCAATACCTTGCCAGTATTTTTATAAACTGTAGAGCAAGTGCTCAGCGTTAATGGTAAAAGCAAAATAAGTGGAATTTTGTACCAATTAGAGCTTTTCTTAATGTCCAACTTCATCTCCAATTTCTCCAAATATTTGTTCGGGTCTCAATTTGCGGATACATCTACGCAAGGTATCAAATTTGGTTGAGACAAATTATGTATAGATACTTTAGCACCAAGCCCCTTAATACCTTTTATAGATATTGAGGATTAGCCGCTAAAATTGCTCATGATGGTTTAAATTTGGCAAGCTCGCACACATTTAGAAATTGCGGAATTGCAGTGTCACACTATAAAAAACAATGTGTCGGTTCAAATTGTCCATTTTTCTATGGCTTGATCAATTTGTTTAATACAGGCCATTTGCGCCCCTGAAACCTTACTGATGTCAGCCATCATGGCTGTAATGTCATGTAGAGAGCGAACAATTTCCTCGACAGTAGAACCTGCTTGAGTAACCAGTTTTTTCCCATCGCAAACTATAGTTAGCGAGTCATCCATTAGTTTTTTAATTTCTTCGCCAGTCGCAACAACACGTTGCATAAGGTTACGCATTTCTATGGACACGGCGGCGAAGCCCCCAGCCTGTTCTCCAGCGCGCGCTGTTTCAATCGCGAGGGTGTGGGCAAGCATTTTAGTCTGGAGCACAATGTCGTCGATTACCGGAATAATGTCTGCAATTTTGCGTGAATAATCTTGGATTTCATCCATATTCAGGGCGACTTGACTGACGACTTCGACACCCTTGTCCGCTATAGCGGATGCATCCGTGGCAATTTGGGTGGCTTGCTCGCAGGTTTGAGGCGACAAATCACGCTTGCCCGGTGCAATGCCTTTATCCCCAGAGCTGATGCTGTCGATGGCTGCTTTGATTTGATTGATGCTTTCTTTGAGTTTTTCCACCGTGATGTTCGCATCATCCTTGACCAGCGCGAAGCTGCCGGAATAGTCATTAGTGATCGTTACGCTCAGATCGCAATGTGACAAAGCATCCAGCAGGCGCTGGACATCATTGAGGCCGCTTTCAGTGGTTTCCAGAAGCGAATTAAGTTCCTCCCCCAGTAGTTTGAAGAAGCCTTCTTTGTGCTCTATTTCGATGCGTTTGCTGAAATCGCCTTGGATCGCAGCCTGGAGGATGGTATCGAACTCGTTTTCTGTCAATTTTTCACTGGTGTGATCCTTGCATTCGGCTACAGTGCCCAGGCGGTGGCCTTTGTCGTTGATGACGGGACTGACAGTCAACACGATAGGGCGGCCACCTATCTCAATACTGGCGGTGTGTGCGGTGTTCAAGGAGGACAGCATCTGGGCCTGATGTGTCGGGATCTTATGAAAATTGTCAATATTCGTGCCGACCAGATTAGCGACTGAGAAATTAGGCAGTTGTTTGCGAATATCCTCCTCGGCTTTGCCGAGTATTTCGATCACCGACTTGTTGGCGTAAATGATGTTGCGGGCATTGTCGGCGATCATCACGCCCGTGCTGACGTTATCGAGAGCCACCTTGATGCGCTGGTGTTCATCGGCGATGCGCTTCATTTCCGCGCAATCAAAACCGCTCTTGATTTGCATTGCTTTAAGAGCTGCCATCACTTTACCGAGTTCGTCGTGAGATTCGATATCTATGCGGTTGTTGTAGTGACCCTGGGCGATTTTTCCGAAGTGTCTAATGGCATTATCGAGCGGGCGCACAATAGCACGAATCAGGGTAAAAGCCCTGCCAAAGAGCCAATGTAATACCCATCAGGATCAAGCCGATGGCGATGTTGCGGGTATGCTCATAGCGAGATTGTGCGGCTTCATAGACATCTTTGGCGACATCCATTTGCAATTGCATTAACGCCCGGATAGATTTGTTGGCACGTTTGTAGAGGGGGCTAATGTCTTCTTTTCTGATCTTGTCGGCCAGAGCGATGTCATTGGCGCGCAGTGCCTCCATAGCCGGTTTTAGGCCTTTGCGCACGAAGCGAGTGCTGTTTTCGGTAAAATCGTCCGCCAGTATTTTTTCCTCGGGCGTCAAATGAGTGGCCAGATAGGCATTCCAGGGTTGGGTGATTGCCAGGATGTTTTGATCCAATTCAGTTGCGTTTTGCTGAATGACCTCGGGATTCGGATTAACCAAGGCTGTGGCGATAAGCATCAGATTTTCACGCTGTAGTTCACTGATAGTGAACATCAGGCCCATGGAAACCGTGCGATCCTTATACACCGAACGCAAGCCTTCGTTAGTCTTGTTCATGCCCCGCAAGCCCATGCCGCCAATGACTATCATCAATAGAGAGAGCAGGCCGATGAGGAAGGTCAGTCGGGATTTGATGGTAAAGTTTCTGAATAGATTGAGCTTTCTCCAGAAAGTTGATCTGACGACTTTGCCATCCTGGATTTTCAGGTTGCCCGCTTTGCCGTCACGGAAAAGCTGGTATACATTGTTTGTCGCTTCGATTTGCTCAGGGCTCGCCTTGAGGCGGACAGACATGTAGCCAACCAGTTGATCGTTTTCGTAGAAAGGAGCGATATTGTTCAATAACCAATAATAATCACCATTTTTGCAGCGATTCTTGACCACACCGGTCCACGGGCGCTCCGCTTTCAGTGATTTCCACATATCTTCAAAGAATTCTTCTGGAACGTCAGGATGACGCACTATATTGTGCGATTTACCGATCAGCTCTTCCCGGGAGAATCCGCTTATTCGGATGAAGTCCTCGTTGACATAGGTAATCACCCCTTTCAAGTCAGTCTTGGAAACAATGGAGATGCTCTCGCTTATGGGGAATTCAACATTGGTTACCGGCATATTGACTTTCATGAACTGCCTCTTTTAATGGGGTTTTCTAATAAACTCAGATTACTTGGAAATCGCTGACTGCCCTGCGCTGTTCTGATCTCACTCGTCTGTTATGCGCCTCATCCGAACGGCCAAGCTCAAGCTTGGCCTGCGGCAAACCGAAACCCGATATAATTGTCACGGTTAACAGGCGCGTACCAGCCACGGTTAGCGGAACGTGTGCGCCAACCATGGTTACTCCACGAGCCGCCCCGCAATGTTCTCGAAGAGCCTGTTTCCGAACCAGCCGGGTCGGCGGCCGGTAGCGCAGGATACTCGTCGTACCAATCAGCACACCATTCCCAAACATTACCGTGCATTTCATAGAGTCCCCAGGGATTCGCTGGCAGCGATTTGACAGCGACAGTTTTTTCCCGGCACCCGCCTTTTTTGCCATCTGCATAAGGTGCATTGCCGTCATAGTTGACCTGCTCAGGGGTAATGGTTTCACCGAACGAGAATGGTGTGGTCGTTCCGGCACGACAAGCATATTCCCACTGGGCTTCCGTCGGAAGCTGGGCACCCAATCCTGGGATAAGGATGTTAACTTGTTTTATGAAATTCTGCACATCATCCCAGCTCACTTGTTCTACGGGATTTTTTTCATTCTCGGTGAAAAATGCGGGATTATCTGCCATGACCGCCTTCCACAAAGCTTGAGTACAAGCGGTATCCGCTAGCCAAAAACCCCGAGTCAGGGTGACCTTGTGCAGGCTTTCGTTTTCATGGCGCTGTGCTTCTGAAGGCGGAGAACCCATGTAAAAATTTCCTGGCGGAATCCAGCGGCAGCGCTGAGTAATGCCTTTAATGACAATATCCGTATAAAGGCCGGCATTATCATGCTGAAGTTCACTGCCCCATTGTGGCGCATAAACCCGCCAGGTTTTGCCCAGCTGTTCAAATTCAACCCATAAGCCTTTAGAGTCACGGCCACAATGCGATGCCCAGTTGGGTTTAATTAGGCTCAAATCTTGCCTCTGAATTCAACATGTGGCGATCCTTTAATTCGCTGGGTATCAATATGAAAGATGAAAGCTTTCGTTAAGGAGCTGGCCTTTTTCATCAGTCTGTTAAAGCCCCGTATTTATCGAGCTTCACTGGCAGGGTAAATGATTCAGGGAGGCTAAGCAACTGGAAAACAGCATAATGATTATACGCCTGAGTGTCTCTCGTTTTATTTAACAATAAACATGATTCTCGTTAGGTCGGCACATAGACTCAAGAGGAAGAATCAATAAGGTTAAGCCAAAACCAATCGGGTCAATCCAGGGTTTGCAGTCGCGAATATTGCGCCTGGTTGCCTGGCGCATTTGATCGCAATGCGGTTAATTAGAAGTCCTTTCAGTAAGGGCGGCCGGCAGAACGATAGTATTTAGTGTGGACGGGATAATTGATAAGGCTCGGGCGCTACAGCAGTAGGGCGGTCCAAAATAAGATCGACCATGAGCTGTGCGGATGCCGGCCCCATGACCAGGCCATTTCTAAAATGGCCGGCATTAATGTACAAATTGCTAATTTCAGGATGAATGTCGATATAAGGAATACCGTGTTCGGTCCCGGGTCGCAGCCCTGCCCAATGCTGGCTTTGCGGGAAGTTTTTTAGCGTGGGCAACAGATTCAGCGCAAAATCTCGCAACTGGTCGCGGGTTTCCAGGGTGGTGGCTTTATTAAATCCGCTGTGTTCGACCGTGCTGCCTGCCAGAATTTTTCCGTCCAAACGCGGGATCAGATAATGATCGCCATCCAGCACCATATGACCCAGTGTCTCCGGCTCGGCATCAAATAACAACATTTGGCCTTTAACCGGGGCGATGCGGGGAATGTTGCCCGGCAAGCTGGCAAATAATTGCTCAAACAACTGCCCTGTCCAGGCGCCAGTCGTCATAACGAGGCGATTGATCGGGAATTCGCCGGCTGAGGTGTTAATGGCGGTTACGCGGCGGTGGTGCAGGGACACGGCTTTGAGCTCGGCGTATTCCGTTAACGGAACTCCTTTATTAACAAGATCCTGTTTTAATGATTTCAGCAGACGGGGATTGCGCGCTTGGGCAATGTCCGGAAGCCAGAGGGGATGCTCCGCCTGGGTATTGATTCCGTTAAAAAATTCGGATCCGGCTTCCTGATAAGCGATGTGGTTATTTTTACACCAATCGACTGCCGCCTCCAAATCCGGATTCTTAGTGATCAACAAGCCGCAGGGATTCCATTCAGGATCAAGCTGGGTATCGGCAAGCAGTTGTTTGGCCAGCTCCGGATACAGGGACAGGCTTTGAAGCACTAGGCGGGTAATCGCATCGGCCTGTCGCCAGGGATAAATCGGCAGCAAAATACCGCCGCCTGCCCAGGAGGATTCCTGGCCAATCTGGCTTTTTTCAAAAACACTGACCGTGGCGCCAGCATTGTGTAATTCACGTGCGGTCAGCAGGCCGATAATGCCGCCGCCAATAATGGTGATATCCGGGATTGTGCTCATGAGTGCTGCAAAGATAAAAGCGAATTCGCGAGATGGAATAAAAGCCCGCATAACTTAACATGAAGGCGCCCGGCAGTACGAAGAAATTTGTCACACGCACGGAGAGGAGTATGGGATTTGGTTGTTGTATTTTGCATACAAGATGCAAAAAAATTAACAATAATTACGTTACCTATTGATAATGAAAAGATATTTTGAATAAAAAAAACAGCATTAAAACTTGTATGGAATTAATTATGCTGCTATTATCACTGCCGTGAAACAAGCTTTGTTGTAATAAAGCAAATTTTAATAAAAAACAACAGCCTCATAAGGGGGAGTCGATGACATTTACAAAAACAAAATTAGTGCTGGGTATAACCACAGCAACATTAACAATGGCGGGTGCCTTGGTTTCTCCCCAGGCGGCGGCTGGCAGTAAGGAAGCGTCTAGCAATAAAGTTGACGCTTTGGAATATCAGGTTCAACAAATGTCCCAAGCGCTGCAGTCCATGCAGGCTGAATTAGACCGTGTTAAAGCGGAAAGCGGTGCTGCCAATTCTGAAAAAGTCCAGGAACTTGATCAGTGGATGGCGTCTGTTAAATCCGCCCCTGTTAAAGAAGAAACCAAAGACAACATGGTATTTTTCCGTGGCGGCTATGCTCTTTTTAATGACAATAGAGGCGGCACACTGGATCCTACTTCAATTTCAGCTCTTGGCCTGTCAAATCCAAACGGTACATTTAGTGGGTCCGATAAGCGACAAAGATGCCTGGTATTTTGGTGCCGGCTTTGACTTCAGTTTGAACGATGACCTGTTTGGTCTGATGGATGACACTGAAGTATTGGCAGAGCTAGGGGTTAACTATACGGAGTTGGGTACACAACAGCCCAATGGTCTATCTCCACAAGAAACAGCAACAATAGCAGCGGCTACAGGCATTGTTTTGCCTGCTGCCAATACCGAATCTGCAACTGTCAATATGGCGACTGTCTCGGCTTCGCCAAAAATAAAATTCTTGAAGGGCAGCGCCTTCAGACCTTGGTTAATTCCTGTAGGTTTTGAATTGAATGTAATCAGTCCGCCATCCGATGCAATCACCGTATTAACGCCAGGTATGGTGTTTGGTGCAGGTGCCGACTACAAAATCTGGAAGGATATTTACGTCGGTGCTGACGTCCGTTACCACTATGCACCTGGCGACGTTGATGGTATTAACGTTAATGCCTTTAATGCCGGCGGTTACCTCGGTATCGGTTTCTAAGCAAAACCCGAAACACTGATCGTAAAAAAGGGAGGGCGTAAAACCCCTCCCTTTTTTTGTGCAAATTTCGGGTGAATTGACGATTAATGTTATTAAGTTCATACTTTGAAAATACTACTTGAAATATGGACGTCGTTTATGAAAGCAACTGCGAAAGAACTCAGAGTTCATTCAAAGGAACTGCTTGATGCCGTAAGCAGGGGGGAAGATGTTGTGATTACCTTTAGAGGTAAGCCTTGCGCCAAGCTTGTGCCCTATGAAAAAAGTGATAAGCCAGCTGTTCTGGGTGATAAGGATGATTTATTCGGGATATGGGCGGATCGTATTGATATTGAATCTCCAGAAGAGTATGTGCAGAGTCTGAGAAAAGGCAGGTATTGATGTTGGTCGATACGGATGTGCTGATCTGGTACTTGAAAGGCAACTCTAATGCGCGGCAGGAAATAGAAGCATTGTCAGGGTTTTTTATTTCAGTGGTGACTTATATTGAGCTTGTTCAGGGAATGCGAAATAAACTGGAACTTATTGCATTGAGGCGGGCGTTAAGATTGTGGAATGTAACAGTGCTGTACATTTCCGAAGATATTTCAGCCAAAGCCCTGTTTTATGTTGAACACCATTATTTGAGTCACTCAATTCAGCTTGCTGATGCTTTGATTAGTGCAACGGCTGTGACAAATGGTCTTGACATTTTTACTGGTAATGTCAAGCACTATCAAGTCATAAAAGATCTTTCAATAAAAAAATTTAAGCCAGTTTAAACAATGAAAACCCTTTACCCTGAAATAGAACCTTTCCAAAGCTTTTTCCTTGAAACCGGCAGCCGGCATGCAGTTTATGTCGAGCAATCCGGCAATCCTGATGGCATGCCTGTTATTTTTCTGCATGGCGGGCCGTGTTCGGGCACCAAGCCCGATCACCGGCGTTTTTTTAATCCCGAAGTCTATCGCATCATTTTATTTGACCAGCGCGGCAGCGGCCTTTCATTGCCGTTTGGCGAGCTGGAACATAACAGCACCCAGGATTTAATCGATGATATGGAGCGTATCCGCCTTGATTTAAACATAGATCAATGGCTGTTGTTTGGCGGATCATGGGGCGGGGCGCTGGCTTTGCTGTATGCGCAACAGCATGGCGACAAGGTTATGGGTATGATTATTCGTGGCGTATTTCTGGCCAGGCAGCAGGATCTGGACTGGTTTATTAAGGGTGGCGCAGGGCTGATTTATCCGGAGCTTTGGCGGGAGCTGCTTGCAAGCGTGCCGGAGCAGGCCTCTGAAAATGTGCTGTATGGGCTATGCGCAGCGCTGTGGAGTGATGATGAGGTGGCGCACAAACGCGTTACTAAAGCCTGGATGGATTGGGGCGGGCAGGTGGCCTTGGGGAATGACTATCAGTCCGGCGCACTCGGCGAGATAAGCGAGCAGATGGTCAAACAGGTGCGCATGGAAATGCATTATGCCCGGAATCGATATTTTATTAAGGAAAACCAGATTCTGGAAAACTGTGAGCGCTTGCAATGTATTCCAACGGTTATCATTCATGGCCGCTATGATCTGGTTTGTCCTGTCGAAGCCGGGATGAGGCTGGCCGAGGCGCTTCCGGATGCTGATTACATTGTGCTGCCGAATGCTGGTCACGTAGCCAAAGGTGATGAAATGATTGATGCGCTGGTTTCTGCAACCGATAGGTTTGCAGCTGAACTGGCTCCATAACGCTGTCAGGGCGGTTCTGTGCTGCCTTTAAGAAGACCTAATAATGAACCCTAAAAAAAAACGCTTAATCATTGCCATGACTGGCGCAACCGGTGCTGTCTACGGCGTGAGGATGCTGCAAGTTTTGCAAGCCCAGGAGCAATGGGAAACCCATTTGGTGATATCTTCGGCAGGGCTGGTCAATTTAAAGCACGAAATGAACCTGAGCCGTTCGGCTTTGTATGCCCTCGCCGATGTCACACACGGTATCGATGATATCGCGGCCAGTATCTCCAGCGGCGGCTTTAAAACCGAGGGCATGATTATCGCGCCGTGTTCAATGAAAACCCTGGCTGCTGTGGCGCACGGCTTTGGCGATAATCTGATTTCGCGCGCTGCCGATGTGGTATTAAAAGAGCGCCGGCGGCTCGTGATCATGCCCAGAGAAACGCCGTTGAATCTGATGCATATCAGGAATATGGCTACGGTGACGGAAATGGGCGGCATTATTTTTCCACCCATGCCGGCCTTTTATAGCAAGACCGATTCGATGGCGGCCATGGTTGATGAGACCGTAGGCCGGGTTCTGGATATGTTTGGCGTGAATGTTGACGGTTTGTATGAGCCTTGGCAAGGTCTTTAAAAACCGGCTTGAATACAGGCTTCAAGTCTGCGTCTTCTATCTACAAGCCGCTCCTGCTTACAATATTCACTAATAGGATATAGCTTTGGCATAGGCTATGGATGCTTGTGAACATCGGCGTTAGTAATTTGGCTAAACATTTCCTATACATGGCGCGCAGCGATGAGTTAGGTTGTGGATTAAACAAACCAACTAAGCTGCTATTTAAAATGGATTAATTTTGTTCTTCGACTACGCTTAGTGGTGTTGATCTGCGAGTGTAACGGCTAAGTAATTGGCATTACTCCGGGTATGTCCGCCCGAAAGACGAGACATCAATAGAACCATCTATAACGCGGTGTGAAGGCTATGGAAAAAAGAATTTATCCCAGAATTTCAAAGCAGCTATCGGCTACTGTCGCCAATGACGAGGGCGCTTGTATCAAGGTAACCACAGTTGATACCAACAGCAAGGCGGTATGCATCGAGTGCAATATCAATCAACGCAATGTTATAACGCCGGGAGGCAGTTTTGTGCGCGATGGCAGGCCGGTGGAGTTAATGATCAGCTTGGATCTGCCGGATGACAGCGGTCAGGTCACTCCCATACGAGCGCGTTGCCATATCGCGTTTTCACGCCGCATTTCCAAGGATCAATGCAAGATCGGCATGCGTTATGTTGATATTGACAGTCACGATTATATGCGGCTTGTAAAGTTTATAGAGAGAAGTCTGGCAGCCAATGAAGGCTAGCGAAGTTTAGTCGTCTGTGTCCAGAACATTAAGGATTTCCTTGCAAAGTAGTTGCTGTTTGGAGGCATCGGTAATAGCTTCCAAGTGCTGGTCGGTGATATAAAACATATCCTCGGCGCGGCTGCCGATAGTGGTGATTTTTGCACTATGCAAGTGGATGTTCTGGAGCAGGAACGCTTGGCCTATCTTGGATAAAAGACCGGCATGGTCAGTGGTAATCAGTTCCATGATGGTGTATCGGCCTAATGGATCGGCGTGAAATTGAATGCTGGTCGGGATAGGAAAATGTTTGGCCTGTCTTGATTGCCGATGGATATTTTTATGAACTTTAATTTCGCGCTGCATCAGGTTGCTACGCAGGGCGGTGCAGATATGTACTTCTCTGTACAGATCCTTGATGGGATCGCCAGACTGCTCAAGCACCTGAAAACTGTTCAGCACATAATTATCCAGGGTGGTCATGATCCGGGCATCGAGAATGGTAAGGCCTAATTGATCCAGGGTTGCTGTGCTTAAAGAAAAAATAGACCCTTCATTTTTTGTGTAGACAAAAACTTCTGCGCTGCCGCGCTGGGTTTGTTGGCGCAGCAATACCAAGGGCAAATCATCTTCGCTGGAGGAGGCAATCGCGATGGTATGCCAGGCTATTTCATCGGATGAATAGCGTAAAAAATAATCGTCACTGGCGTGCTGCCAAGCCTGGTTAATCAGCGGTTCGGAAAGTCCAAGTTTAACTAGTTCGTCATGCGCTTCTTTTTTGTTTTCGCGCAGACGTTCGGCCATTGTCACCGGGTTTGGCAAGCCTCTACGCAAGGCGCTGTGCGTCATGGCATAAAGCTCTTTGAGCAGTGCGTCCTTCCAGGAATTCCATAGTTCAGGGTTGGTGGCCCGGATATCGGCCACGGTCAACAGATAGAGATGGTTCAGGTATTCGACACTGCCTACTTTCTGGGCAAATTCATGAATAACATCCGGGTCACTGATGTCTTTGCGCTGCGCCGTCATCGACATGATCAAGTGATTGCAAACCAGCCAGCAGATGAGCTTGGTGTCGTGACTGGAAAGATCGTGCTGCAGGCAGAAATCGTGCGCGATGTCCTCGCCAATAGTGGAATGATCGCCGTTCCTGCCTTTGGCAATATCGTGAAACAAGGCGGCAAGATACAGTATTTCGGGTTTCTGGATCAGCAGAAAAATATCATTGCAGAAGGGCAGTTCTTCGAGATGCTTTTCTAATGAAAATCGGCGCAAATTACCAATAACAAAAATGGTATGTTCGTCTACCGTGTAGATGTGAAATAAATCATACTGCATACGCGCGACGATGTTGGCAAAGGCGGGCAGATAGGCGGCTAAAATACCGTATCGATTCATGCGTCTTAACTGGTGCGTGATGCCGCCAGGCTGCCGGAATATTTCCATGAACAGACGATTCGCGCTTTTGTTTTTACGAAAAGCATCGTCTATCAAATGCAGGTTTTTTCGAATTAGACGAATCGTCGTTGCTCTGATGCCTTTGATCGATGGGTTCTGTTGCAGCAGCAAAAAACCCTCCAAGAGCGTCAACGGTTGCCGTTCAAAAATCTGCTCGTCAATCGCTTCAAGATAGCCGTTAATTGCTGCAAAATTATTGTTCAGAATAGTTTTCTTAACTGTAGTGCAGCCAACAAAGCGCTCACTGAATAATTGCAGCAAAATTTCATTCAGACGCTCGAGGCCGAGTACGGTTTTAAAGTAAAACTGCATAAAGCGTTCAACATCCTGGTTGTACTCGTATTGTCCTTCGCTGAACCCGAATTGTTTGGCCAGATCGCGCTGGTAATCAAAAATCAGCCGGTCTTCGCTGCGGTTGGTTAGCAGATGCAGGGCATAACGAATACGCCACAACACATCACGGGCAGCGATCAGTTCAGCATATTCGGACTCGGGCAGGAAACCGTATTTGATCAGTTCCTTAAGGGTTGCGGAATTGTAATGACGTTTAAAAACCCAGGCGATGATTTGCATGTCGCGCAGCCCGCCTGGGCCTTCCTTAACGTTAGGTTCCAGATTGTAGGCGGTATCGTGAAATTTTGCGTAGCGCAGTTGCTGCTCTTCCATTTTGGCGGCAAAAAAATCAGCAGATGGCCAGATTTTATCCGGAGTAGTTTCCTGTTTGACGGCTTCGTAAAGAGCTGTATTGCCGGCCAGCATGCGGATTTCCATGAGGCTGGTCATGATCGTTTGATCATTAATGGCGGCTTCAATGCAGTCGGCAATGGTGCGCACGCTTTGCCCCGGTTTTAAACCGATATCCCAGAGGAAGGTAAAGAAATCTGCCAGTGCTTCCTGATAGGGATCGGTGTCGCTTGAGTCCAGTAGTACGACAATATCAACGTCGGAGAAGGGAAACAGTTCTCTTCTTCCGTAACCGCCTACGGCCACCAGGCAAAGTTGTTGGGCGTGCCGGCCAAGAAAATGCTGCCAGCCGTAAGTTAAAATATCGTCAACGAAATCAGACTTTTCGTTAAGCAGGGCAGTAACCGAATTGTGGGGGTCAAATTTTTGCCGTAGCTTGATGTCTTTTTGTTTGAGCAATTGTTTGAATTGCTGCAGGCTGTCTTTTGCTTGAAAGAGTAAGGGAATAATGTTTTTATTCAATTAATTACATCTCTTCTTGGCGTAAAGTCAGGATCTCATAGCCATCCTTCGTGACCAGTATGGTATGTTCCCATTGAGCAGACAGGCTACGGTCTTTGGTAACCGCCGTCCAGCCATCGGTTAATACTTTGACATGGCGCTTGCCTAGGTTAAGCATGGGTTCAATGGTAAAAATCATGCCGGCTTCCAGCGCCTCGCCTTCGCCGGACTTGCCGTAATGCAACACCTGCGGTTCCTCATGGAATTTTTTGCCGATGCCATGGCCGCAAAATTCCCTGACCACAGAGTAGCGATTAGCCTCGGCATATTTCTGTATGGCGTGGCCAATATCACCTAGTGTAGCGCCCGGTTTGACTTGCTCAATGCCCCGAAACATGGATTCTTGGGTGATTTTAACCAGGCGTTTTGCATGGGGGCTGGTGTCGCCGAGGCAAAACATTTTGCTGGTATCGCCGTGGTAATCATCTTTAATGACGGTAATGTCGATATTGACGATATCACCGGATTTGAGTTTTTTTTCGGAGGGGATGCCATGACAGACCTGCTGGTTGACCGATGTGCAGATCGATTTTGGAAAGCCGTGGTAATTGAGCGGCGCCGGAATGGCTTTTTGCACATTAACAATGTAATCATGGCAGATTTTATCGAGCTCATTTGTCGTAACACCTGGAACCACATAGGGCGCAATCATTTCCAAAACCTCTGCCGCCAGTTTGCCGGCGACACGCATTTTTTCAATTTCACTTTCGGTTTTTATGATGATGCTCATGATTCAAGGTACAAGGCTAAAGGCTCAAAGGCAAATGCTAGGGCTAAGGTGCAGAAGGGCTATGGTTACCTCTCGCTAGTTGCTCAAAGAGTTAATATTAACAGAGATCAGCTTGTTGTAAAAACAGTATTATGGTATAAAGTTAAGTTCATTTTTGTATCAATACTCACACTTAACCGTCACGTTTGGCAGGGTGCCGGCCCAGATTGTTGGGACTGGTTGTCAAGCGGGGTAGGTGGAGGCGTAACCCATTCGGAATAAAATTCCGATATTTTATCTTTTTAGGAGAACACATGGCAGCAGTATCTATGCGTCAAATGCTTGAAGCGGGTGTCCATTTTGGGCATCAAACTCGTTATTGGAACCCGAAAATGGCTAACTACCTGTTCGGTGCGCGTAACAAAATCCATATTATCAATCTGGAAAAAACGCTTCCGCTGTTTAATGACGCTATGAATTATCTGGGTCAGATGACCGCAAACAAAGGCAGCATCTTGTTTGTGGGCACCAAAAAATCAGCACGTAAAGCTGTTGCAGAAGAAGCAACGCGTTGTGGTATGCCTTATGTCAATCATCGCTGGTTAGGCGGCATGTTGACAAACTTTAAAACCATCAAAAAATCCATTAACCGCTTGAAAGAACTGGAAGCCATGAAAGCTGACGGCACCCTCTATCATAAATTCAGCAAGAAAGAAGCGCTGGGTATGGAGCGTGAATTGGAGAAGCTGGAGCGTAGTCTTGGCGGTATTAAAGACATGAAAGGCGTTCCTGACGTCATTTTTGTGCTGGATGTCGGCTACGAAAAAAATGCTATCAGTGAAGCGAGAAAACTGGGCATCCCGGTAGTTGGCATCGTTGATTCCAACAACTCTCCAGAGCGCGTGGATTACGTCATTCCCGGCAATGATGACTCCATTCGGGCGGTAAAATTATACTGTCAAAGTGCCGCTGCAGCCGTACTGGAAGCAAAAACAGCGGGTCTGGAACTGTCCGCAAAAACCGATGATTTTGTTGAAGAAGCATCTGCTGAATAACACATTGACCCGCCATGCCGGCGCTTCCAGTGCGGCGGGTATTACGAATTAAGTAAAGAACGCCTCCTTACGGGGGCGTTTTTATAGTGATGAACAAAGAGGAAAAACAAGGCATGAGTATTACTGCGGCAATGGTTAAGGAACTGCGTGAAAGAACGGGTTCAGGCATGATGGAATGCAAAAAAGCATTAGTTGAAACTAATGGTGATTTGGAACTGGCTATCGAAAATATGCGTAAAGCGGGTCTGGCCAAAGCAGATAAAAAATCCGGCCGTATTGCGGCTGAAGGTATTATCGGCGTAAAAACCAGTGATGACGGCAAAACGGCGGTAATCGTTGATATCAACTGCGAAACCGATTTTGTTGCCAAAGGTGATGATTTTGTTCAGTTCGTTAATAACGTAACGAACGCTTTGTTGAGTGCCGACGTTAACACAGAAGAGCAATTGCTGGCCATGCCGTTGGCTGACGGCAATAGCGTTGAAGAAGTGCGCCGTAGCCTGATTGCCAAGCTGGGCGAGAACATTACTGTCAGACGTTTTGACAAGTTCAAAACGGAAGGCGGCACCGCCTGCTATTTGCACGGCAGCAAAATTGGTGTGATCGTGGAGTTGGCCAAAGCCGATCGCGAATTGGGTAAAGACATTGCCATGCATATCGCAGCCAGCAAGCCGGCGTGCGTCTCGGCCAATCAGGTTTCATCCGAAGCCATCGAAAAGGAAAAAGAGATTTTTCTGGCCCAGCAAGAAGAAAAAATCAAAGGTAAGCCTGCCGACATCGTCGAAAAAATGGTGACTGGCCGTATCAACAAATTCTTGGCGGAAATCACCTTGCAAGGCCAAGCTTTCATCAAAGACGACAGCAAAACCATCGCTCAGTTGTTGAAGGAAAAAGGCAATGATGTACTGCGTTTCACTCGTTTTGAAGTAGGTGAAGGCATTGAAAAGAAGGAAGAAAATTTTGCCGAAGAGGTAATGGCACAAGTTAGAGGTAATTAATACCCTCAGGCTGGAAGCCTGAGTTCTATGCGTCAATAATACAACCGACCCCGATGTGAATATGACAAAACTGATTTGCCAGAGAATTCTGCTTAAACTGAGTGGTGAAGCTTTAATGAGCAAGGAAGGCGGCAGTATCGATGCGGATATTGTCAAGCGCCTTGCCACTGAAATTAAAGACTTATGTGATGTGGGTATACAGGTTGGTTTGGTGATCGGGGGCGGCAATATATTGCGAGGTGCTGAAAAAGCCTCGGAAGGTCTGGACAGGGTAACAAGTGACCAGATGGGCATGCTGGCCACGGTCATCAATGCTTTGGCCATGCAGGATGCGCTGGAAGCGCACGGCCAGCAGGTCAGAGTGATGTCGGCCTTAAAAATAAATCAGGTTTGCGAGGATTATATTCGCCGCCGTGCCGTCAGGCATCTGGAAAAAGGCCGGGTGGTCATTTTTGCGGCGGGCACTGGCAATCCCTTCTTTACCACCGATTCGGCCGCCAGTCTCAGGGCCATTGAAATCAATGCCCAACTGATGATTAAAGCCACCAAGGTTAAAGGGGTCTATTCGGCTGACCCTGAAAAAGTCAAGGATGCCAAGTTTTATTCACGCTTGACGTATGATGAAGCACTGGATCAGCGTCTTAATGTCATGGATGCCACTGCACTGGTATTATGCCGGGATAACAATTTGCCGATGCGCGTCATGAATATCTTTGACAAAGGCGCGGTCATGAGACTGATGATGGGCGAAGAAATAGGCTCTCTTATTCAATGAGGAAAACATAATGATTAGTGATATTCAACAAGATGCCTCCACCCGGATGGGCAAGAGCATCGAAGCGTTAAAACACGAATTCTCAAAAATAAGAACAGGCAGGGCGCATCCGAGTCTTCTCGATCAAATTAGCGTTTCGTATTATGGCACCGAGTCATCGTTATCGCAGGTTGCCAATATCGCCGTGGAAGATGCGCGCACCTTAACCATCACGCCTTGGGAAAAAGGCATGGTACAGGCGATTGAAAAAGCCATAATGAAATCGGACCTTGGCCTGAATCCGGCGACTAACGGCATGACTATCCGTATTCCACTGCCGCCGCTAACCGAAGAGCGTCGTCGTGATCTGGTCAAAGTGGTTCGGCATGAGGCGGAAAACGGTCGTGTGTCTATAAGAAACATTCGTCGAGATGCCAATTCGGAAATAAAAGACGCCTTGAAGGAAAAACTGATTTCGGAAGATGAAGCGCGCGGTGCCGAAGAAAAAATCCAGAAATTGACTGACCAGTACATTAAGGAAGTGGAGAAATTACTGGAAGCAAAAGAGGCAGATCTCCTGTCACTTTAACCGGAACTTGAACCATGTCAGCTGATGACTGCCAGCGCTTAGAATCAGATAACAAGAATCCTCGGCACATCGCCATTATCATGGATGGCAATGGCCGTTGGGCGCAGAGAATATTTATGCCGCGAGCCGTCGGTCATCAGGCAGGGGTCAGAGCGGTCAGAAAAATTGTCGAATATTGCAGCCAGCAAAAGATTGAGGTACTGACCTTGTTCGCTTTCAGTAGTGAAAACTGGCGCCGCCCGGAAGCCGAAGTATCCATGCTGATGGATTTGTTTATTGCGACTCTGCAACGAGAAATCAATAAATTACACAAGAACGATATTCGCCTGCGTTTTATTGGTGACAGAAGCGCATTTTTGGACAAATTGCAGCATAAAATAGCCGAGGGCGAGGCGAAAACTCAAGGCAACAAAGGCTTGACACTGGTGGTGGCGGCAAATTACGGTGGCCGTTGGGATATGTGCCAGGCGTTCCGGCAAGTGGCGGATAAAATTGCGGCAGGAGAACTCCAAAACCAGGACATCAGCGAAGAGCTGATTAACCAGCATTTATCAACCGCTGATTTGCCCGAACCGGATCTTTTTATCAGAACGGGTGGTGAGCAACGGGTGAGTAATTTCTTGTTGTGGCAATTAGCTTACACAGAGATGTATTTCACAACAACACTCTGGCCCGACTTCGACCAGAAATCCCTTGAAGACGCCATTAACAGCTTTAAAAGCCGGCAAAGGCGCTTTGGCCATACCGGGGAACAGGTGCTTAATAACTCTGTCACTCTATAATTTTAAAATAACCCAAATACTAAATCATGTTACTACAGCGCATTATAACCGCTTCCATCTTGGCGCCTTTGATGGTGCTGGCCGTACTCAAACTGCCTAGTGAATATTTTTCGCTGGTGCTGGCACTGATTACGCTTCTGGGCGCATGGGAATGGACTAATCTGGCCGGCATTCATTCGATAGTTAAACGCGTGTTGTTTTTGTTCGGTTTGATTGTGCCGATGCTGGGTATTCATTTTTGGACGCAGTTTCTTGAATTGATTGCCCAAAACGTGCAAATGACGACGGATGTCAGGGAATATTCGGGCGTTTTAGAATGGCTGGTGGTTGCACCGGTGTTGTTCTGGGTGCTGGTAATGATCATCATCAGAAACGCCCCGGCGGGTGTATTAAAACTGGAATTGAAAACCTGTTACAAGGGTTTGATGGGCTGGTTTGTTTTGCTGGCAGCCTGGATGTTCCTATCGCGTTTAAGAGCGTTTTATGGTCCTGAAATGGCTTTGTATTTTCTGCTCTTGATTTGGGCTGCGGACATTTCAGCTTATTTTGTCGGCAAGCAATATGGTAACGCCAAACTGGCCGCTGAAATCAGCCCAGGCAAAACCGTTGCCGGCATGTACGGCGCGTTGGCGGCTGGAGTCATCTGTGCAGTGGTGTTAAGTCTGATTTATGGCTTTAACCTGATGGTGGCCTCAGACTTTGTGCTCCTGTCGGTATTGACCGTGTTGATATCGATTTACGGGGATCTATTCTTTAGCGTGGTTAAACGCTTGCGCGGAGTAAAAGACAGCGGCTCTTTACTACCTGGGCACGGCGGCATTCTCGATAGAGTCGACAGTCTCATTGCGGCAGCACCGTTTTTCTATGCCGGAGTTTTATTGATTTATAGGGCAGTAGAATGAAGGGCATTTGCGTACTTGGAGCCACGGGTTCAATCGGTGTCAGTACTTTGGACGTTGCCGCCAGGCACGCACAGCTTTATAAAGTCATTGCCTTAACCGCACATACTAATATCGAAGCGCTCTACGAACAGTGCCTCGCGCATCATCCAGAATATGCAGTCGTCGTCGATGAAGGCAAGGCTAAGGTTTTTCAAGACAAGATAAACGCTTCGCCGGTTGCCGATATAAAGGTATTGTCCGGCACCAAGGCGCTAGAGCAGGTGGCGACGCTGGAACAGGTTGATTCAGTGATGGCGGCAATTGTGGGTGCGGCCGGCTTGTTGCCTTCCTTGGCAGCGGCCAAAGCCGGCAAAACGGTTTTATTGGCCAATAAAGAAGCACTGGTGATGTCCGGCGATATTTTTATGCAGGCCGTTGTCGAGTCGGGCGGGCAATTGCTGCCCATCGACAGCGAGCACAATGCCATATTCCAGTGCATGCCGGCCGGCTATAAAACCGGTACCCAGGCCAAAGAAGCCCGGCGTATTTTGTTGACGGCCTCAGGCGGCCCGTTCCGGGAAATGCCGATTGAACAAATGGCCGAGGTGACGCCCGATCAGGCCGTGGCGCATCCCAATTGGGATATGGGCAGAAAAATTTCCGTTGATTCGGCCACCATGATGAATAAAGGCCTGGAAATGATTGAAGCCTGTCTCCTGTTCAATATGCAACCCAATCAAATACAGGTGGTGATCCATCCGCAAAGCGTTATCCATTCCATGGTTGATTATGTTGATGGCACCGTGCTGGCACAAATGGGTAACCCGGACATGCGCATTCCCATCGCCCATTCCATGGCTTGGCCGGAACGCTTTGATTCAGGTGTGGCGCCGTTGAACATTTTTGATGTCCGGCGCATGGATTTTGAAGAACCCAATCTGGAGCGGTTTCCCTGTTTGCGCCTGGCTTATGAAGCCATTAATGCCGGCGGCATCATGCCGACGGTCCTGAACGCCGCCAACGAAATAGCCGTGGATGCCTTTTTAAATGAGCGGGTGCGGTTCACCGATATTCCGGTCATTATTGAGCGCTGTATGCAGCAGTTTGAGGTTCGGCCTGCTGATAGCCTGGACATTATTTTAGATGTCGATCAACAAGCCAGAAGCCGTTTCTCATCAGATCATTGAAAACTTAATTTAATGTCGACCCTGTTTTATTTCATCATTACCATCGGTGTTCTGGTTTCATTTCATGAATTGGGGCATTTTTGGGTTGCCCGCAGAGCCGGCGTCAAAGTCCTCCGGTTTTCGGTCGGTTTCGGCAAAGTGTTATGGTCTTATCAGAAAAATCCGGAGGCGACTGAATACGTCATTTCGGCCATTCCCCTCGGCGGCTATGTCAAGATGGTCGATGAGCGTGAAGGTGAGGTCAAAGCAGAAGATCTGCCATTCTCATTCAACCAGCAGACTTTGCCGGCCAGAGCCGCGATAGTCGCCGCCGGCCCCATTTTTAATCTGGCGCTTGCGGTAGCCCTGTTCTGGGCAGTGCTGGTGCTGGGCGAGACCGGCATAAGACCGATACTCGGCGCCATAGAGCAGAGTACTTTGGCCGCCGATGCGGGCTTTACCGAAGGTGAGGAAATCATCTCGGTGAATGACCAGTTAACGCCGACCTGGACGGAAGCCCTGGGCGTGATTATGGCTGCTGCCCTCGATAATGATGAGAGCATCAAGGTAACCGTTAAAAACACAGACCAGCTGGAACACGTCAGAACCTTGCAGATTGCCGAGAAAGACGCGGAAAATCCAGATGTATTTTACCAGCGCCTGGGTTTTAAACCCTGGTCGCCGAAATTAAAACCGGTCATAGGCCGGGTATTGCCGGACAGCGCTGCCTTGGCTGCCGGTTTGCAGCAAGGTGATTTGATTGTGAGTGCGGACGGCACGGCAATCGAAGACTGGATGCAATGGGTGGAGTATGTCAGAAACCGGCCAGGCACTTTAATTAGCCTGATTGTCGAACGCAAGGATGTGCGAGTGCCCCTCACCATCACGCCGAAACTCGTGGTCACCGAACAGAAAACGGAAGGCAAAATCGGTGCTTCGGTGTATGTGCCGGAAGACTTGATGAAGTCGATTACCGTTGAATATGCTTTATCGCCGCTGGCTGCGATACCGGTTGCCTTCGAGAAAACCTATAACTTTTCGCTGGCGACCTTGAAAATGATGGGCAAGATGTTGATAGGTAGAGCGTCTGTTGAAAATCTGAGCGGCCCGATCAGTATTGCCCAGTTTGCCGGGCAGTCTGCCAGCATGGGTATTGCGCCATTTTTAAAGTTTATTGCTTTAGTCAGTGTCAGTTTGGGCGTGTTAAATCTATTGCCCATTCCGGTGCTGGATGGGGGGCATTTACTGTTTTTTGCCATAGAAGGTCTAAAAGGCAGCCCCGTTTCAGAAAAAGTACAAATTTTCTTCCAGAACATAGGCATTGCCCTGCTGGTAACATTAATGGCTTTGGCCATGGTGATGGATATTGGGCGCCTGTTTAATTAAAGATTACCGTTTGGGTGCTCTCAACTGTTTGCATGTAAGTACCCCTGACTGACTAAATTGACTCAAACCCACGAGAAGAGCATGAAAAAAATTAACCAGATTGCCGCGTTATCATTTTTAAGCCTTGCTGCTTTTACTGCTGATGCTGATGAAAACGCGGTAAGACAGGCTTTTGCCAAATCCATGCCGGAACTAAAGCTGGAATCCGTCAAGCCTTCCGAGATTAACGGACTGTATGAAGTCATAGTCGGCGCCAATATTTTTTATGTATCGGATAATGGCAAGTATCTGCTGCAAGGCCGTTTAATCGACATTGAAGCGCGTACCGATTTGACTGAAGAAAAACTCAGCGGCACCCGCAGGCAGGCCCTGGAAAAGCTCGGTACCGATAAAATGATCGTGTTCAAGCCGAAGGAAAGTAAATACACAGTGACCATTTTCACGGACATCGATTGCGGTTATTGCCGTAAACTGCATTCGGAAATGGATCAATATCTGGCTGAGGGCATTACCATTCAGTATGTGTTTTTCCCCAGAGCCGGCAAGGACTCGGAATCCTATAACAAAGCCGTTTCGGTCTGGTGTTCCAAAGACCGCAATGCGGCTTTAACGGACGCAAAAAAAGGCAAGGATCCAAAAGCCAAGACCTGTGATAATCCGATTGATGAACACATGAAACTGGCAACGGAATTTGATGTAAGAGGAACGCCCATGATCGTTACCGAAAAAGGCAATGCGTATCCGGGTTACTTGCCGGCCAAACAATTGGCGGAAGCCTTGAAAAGCGAAAAAACCGGCAAATAACGGTGGCAGTCATATAGGGGCGGCCCGCCACGCCGCCCTGATCCGCTAAAAACTATACCAAGGCCTTAAGCCGATAAAGCCACTCCAAAGCCTGCCTGGGGCTGACCTCATCCGGGTTGAGTTCCGCCAGCAAAGTGACTGCCGGATGATATTCTTTCGAGGAAAACAAATCCAGCTGATTAACACCGGCTTCGGACTGTTGATCAATATAGGCATTGTTTTCCAGATGCTGCAGTTTTGCCTTCGCCTTGTCGATTACCGACCTTGGCACCCCCGCCAATGATGCAACCTGCAAGCCGTAGCTTTGATTGGCCGGGCCTTCTTTTACGGCATGTAAAAAAATGATTTTGTCGCCGTGTTCCATGGCATCCAGATGCACGTTGTGGATGGATTTCTGTTCATCGGCCAGCGTGGTCAGCTCGAAATAATGCGTGGCAAACAGCGTAAATGCCTTGGTCTCTTTAGCCAGATAATCGGCGCAGGCCCAGGCCAGGGATAAACCGTCAAAGGTGCTGGTGCCGCGGCCTATCTCATCCATTAAAATCAGGCTTTTGGAGGTGGCGTTATGCAGAATATTGGCTGTTTCCGACATCTCGACCATAAACGTGGAGCGTCCGCTGGCCAGATCATCGGACGCGCCAATGCGAGTGAAAATCTTGTCGACAGGCCCCAAAGTTGCGGCTTTGGCCGGCACATAACAGCCGATGTGCGCCATTAACACAATCAGCGCGGCCTGGCGCATATAAGTCGATTTGCCGCCCATATTAGGGCCGGTGATCACCAGCATCCGGCGCTGGCTGGAAAAAGACAGGTCATTGGCCACAAAAGGAATATCGGAAACTTGTTCTACGACCAGATGCCGTCCGGCTTCGATGGTGATTCCGGGCTTGCTGATCAGTGCCGGCTGAGACAAATTCAGGGTGTCGGCGCGTTCGGCAAAGTTGACCAGCACATCCAGTTCAGCCAGCGCGGCGGCGCATTCCTGCAACGGGATTAGTGAGCCGGCGATGATAGTCAGCAGTTCTTCATACAAGGACTTTTCAAAGCTCAGCGATTTCTCGCGCGCACTGAGAACCTTGTCTTCAAAGGCTTTTAATTCTTCGGTAATGTAGCGTTCGACGCCTTTTAAGGTCTGCTTGCGCGTGTAATGTTCGGGTACCTTTTCGGCATGCAGGCGCGATATTTCGATGTAATAGCCATGCACACGGTTGAAGTTGACTTTAAGATGGGTAATGCCGGTCGCGGCTTTTTCCCGGTTTTCCATATCAATCAGAAACTGGTCGGCATTCTGGCTTAAGTTGCGCAGCTCGTCGAGTTCTTGATGATAGCCGGCAGCAATCACGCCGCCGTCACGGATAAGCACAGGCGGATTATCGATAATGGCTTTGGCAAGCAGGTCTAAAATCACCGGCTGCTCGCCTATTTTGGCACTCAACAAGGCAAGTTGCGGGTTGTCGCTAACCGCCAGCGCTTGCTGCAAGGCCGGCAGCACGGACAGCGTAGTGCGCAAAACCAGCAAATCCCGGGGCCGTGCCGATCTCAACGCGATGCGTGAGCTGATGCGTTCAATATCGCCAACCTGGCGCAGAAGGCTTTGAATGTCTCGGTATAACCGGCCATTGAGCAAGCTATCGATACAGGCATAGCGGTTGTTAAGGACGGCATGATCGCGCAAAGGCCGGTTTATCCAGCGCCGCAGGCAGCGACTGCCCATCGCCGTGGCGGTTTTATCGAGCACGCCGAACAGCGTGTATTGCATTTGCCCGGACGGGTGAGTGTCCAGCTCAAGATTACGCCGACTGGCGGCATCCAGCAAAATGCTGTCATCACTGCTTTCAATGCGTATGCCCTGAATATGAGGCAAGGCGCTTTGTTGCGTGTCTTTAACATACTGCAGCAGTGCCCCGGCGGCGGCAATAGCGGCCGGCAGGTTTTCGCAACCAAAGCCTTTTAAATCATGGGTATTGAACTGCTTTAACACCAGCAGCCTGGCGCTTTCGGGTTCAAAATGCCAGGGCGGTCTGCGGCACAGGCCGGAGCGTTGCTTTAACCCGGAAGGCAGCGGCCAGTCCTCACTGAATAACAGTTCCGCCGGATTCAGCCGGCCGATTTCGCTGAGCAATTGATCTTCGGAGCTCAGCTGTTGCAGGACAAAGCGGCCGCTGGTCAAGTCCAGACTGGCGATGCCGTGCTGATGATTTAACGAGCATAGTGCGACCAGCAGATTATCCTTGCGGTCTTCCAGCAAGGCTTCGTCGGTAACGGTGCCGGGTGTAACAACACGCACCACTTTGCGTTCAACCGGGCCTTTGGACGCTGCCGGATCGCCAATTTGTTCGCATATAGCGACAGACTCGCCGTTGCGCAGCAGCCTGGCAAGATAGGCTTCAGCGGCATGATACGGAATGCCAGCCATGGCAATCGGCAGACCGGCCGATTGTCCGCGGCTGGTTAAGGTAATATCGAGCAATTGCGCTGCTTTCTTGGCATCATCAAAGAACAGCTCGTAAAAGTCTCCCATACGATAAAAGAGCAGCGTATCGGGATGGTCGGCCTTGATGCGCAGATACTGCTGCATCATCGGGGTGTGTGAAGAATTGTGTGCTTTCGTATTTTGTTGGTTTGACTCGGTCATTATTGGTAACATTTTGAAATTACTTGAATTATTGCCCTTTTTATAGATTTCTTGTCGAGTAACAATACCTTATTAAAGCTGGCCAATTTTTTGTAAATTGGCGTAACATTTTATGAGAATTTATAAACACTACGCCGATTAATTATGAAAATAGCAAAAGCTACGCTAATTAGCTTCTCATGTGCTTTTTCGACTTTAGACGGATTCAAAATAGCATGAAACTATAGCAGCTAGCCCTTTTCAAATCCGAATATTTACGATTGCACTTATAAGTTGAATGTAAGAAATTTATTGATTAAATGTGTAGAATGCCGTTTGCTTATAAAATTGAATTTTCTTTTCTACATGGATAGCTTAATTAAACCTCTTACTCCAAATAAAGCGACTTTTGGTCGCCATGAAACTTTCTCTCTTCGCTATGGCTGGTTGACAAAAGGTTTTCAAGCGTTTCAACACGATAGCGGGGTATTTAATTCCGATGAAGCCACTGTCCGGCTAGGTGTCGGGAAAAACATGGTGAACTCAATACGTTATTGGCTGCGCGCAACGCAAATGTTAGAAACGAACCAGGATGGATTACAAACCACAAAAATCGGGGAAGCAATTTTTTCAGACCAAGGTTGGGATCCTTATCTTGAGGATGAAGCAATACCTTGGCTAATTCATTGACTATTATGCTCGAATGCTGAATTGGCGACAGTCTGATTCTGGTTTTTAGTTGTTTCCACAAAGCTGAATTTACGATTGACGAAGCGGCAAACGTGCTGATCGAATTTACAGAACGACCAGGATGCCGACCAAGGCTGACTGGAATCGGTTGCTGCTTTTTTAGGTAAAGCACCGCCGGATAAATGGAAACCTAACAATATCACTCATGCCGACAATCGACTCCGGGAGTTAAGTGAGCGATTAAAAGAATTGGCGCGCGTACACGCCGAACAACAAAAAGCCGATGTTGGCAGCCAGGCAACGTTGATTCGAGTCGTCAGTGAGCACGGCGAGTTTAGTCAGATCGCCTATGTGACCGATGAGTTGAAACAGCAAGCCGATGCCAAGATTGCTGAACTGAAATTGGATAAAGCGGACAAATCTCTAAAGCATGCCATTCTTTCGAGATTAATGAGAGAATTGTCTGAGAAAAGTTAATGTTAAAAGTGATCTTCAGGTGATCGCAAATGAACGAAATAATTTTATTAAGGCGTATATTTGCGTAGCGAAATGAGTTAAATAGAACCATGCGATTGACACACATTCAAAAACAAGTCATCTGTGAAAGCGCCTCAAAATACTTTGGCGCGGATGCCCATGTGTGGTTATTTGGCTCCAGAGTAGACGATGAGAGCAAAGGGGGAGATATCGACCTCTATATCGAATCGCAAAGCCAAGATGCCGCTAGCCTAATAACGGCTAAGTTGCAGTTCTTACGCGAATGTCATAAAAAAATCGGTGAGCAAAAGATCGATGTCGTTTTGCGTAGAGCCGGACAATCGCTTGATTTGCCGATATATCGGATCGCAAGGCAAACAGGAGTGTTATTGCAATGACGGAAACGATTACGGAAGTATTGAAAATATGCGACCGACATGCCGATCGTCTACAGTGGGCGATGGTAGAGTTACAATCTCATTTGCCTTTTTCTGCGAATAAATTATCGCACTTAACTCATGTCGAACTTGCCATACTCGACCAATTTTCAACCCGTTTTGGTAAATTGCAAGATTTAATGGGGGCAAAATTATTCCCCGCCGTGCTCGAACTCACCAAAGAACCAGGCGATTTAAAAGCCTTTATCGATAAACTTTACCGGTTAGAGAAAATAGGCGCCATTACTTCTGCCGATGATTGGCTGTTGATGCGAGAAGTTAGAAATGCCTTCTCGCATGACTATCCCGATGATCCGGAATTGCAAGCGGAAATATTAAATAAGGCATTTGAACTGGCGGCACAACTGCTTGATGTGCTCGAAAAGGTGAGAGTATTCATTGCCCCTTATATCCATAAGCCGTAGCAGTTTACTTTTAGTATTTTAGAGATCAATGATTATGAGCGAACAGAGATAAAGTAAGACATTTGCTTGGGTTGTCCGCAGACAGATGCCGCGAGGCATTGGCAATTGATAGGCATCATAAATGAAAACTCCGAGCTTACTGTTTTGTATCATTGGTGTTCATTTGCAAAGGGCAGCATAGTTTATTAAGGAGAAGCTACTTTGAACGAGGGAAAACGACCTGACCAAACCATAGATTTTTATAACGCCCATGCGGAACAATATGTTGCGGAGACCGCTGGTTTGGATGTTTCAAACATTCGGAATTTTTTTTTAAATCATATTCCTCAAGACGGCCACATTTTAGATTTGGGGTGCGGTTCAGGTCGTGATAGCCGATTTTTTATCGACCAGGGTTATTTAGTGACGCCTGTTGATGCGTCTCAAAAAATTGCAAAACGCGCCGGTGAATTTATTGGGAAAAAGGTTGAAGTCCTGTCTTTTCAAAAACTCGATTATTCAAATGCCTTCGATGGTATTTGGGCCTGTGCCAGCCTGTTGCATTGCCCAAAATCGGAAATGGGTGCCGTTATGCAAAGAATGACCAAGGCGCTGAAACCTAATGGCATTATCTATTTGTCATTTAAGTATGGAGAAGGTGAGCGCATTGATGAACGAGGCCGTTTTTTTAATGATTACACTGAAGCCGATATGTCTGTCATGCTCGCAGCGCATTCAGATTTGCATTTAGTCGAAATGTTCACCGAATCAAAACCCTTAAGAAGTGGCTTCCAGACCTGGTTGAATGTTTTCGCAAAAAAGCAGGTTAAATGACGGCTAGCAACCTTCAACATTTGATCACGGGCGGCGAAGATCCCTTTCGGCCAAAGCTAATCAGTGACATCAATTCAGCCAAAAGAATCGATATTACGGTGTCTTTCATACGGCAAAGTGGTTTACGGTTGATACTCGATGCCCTGATAGATGCGCTGGATCGGGGCGTTGAAATGCGTATTTTGACCGGGGATTATTTGAATGTGACTGAGCCGGTCGCATTACGCCATTTGTTATTGCTACAAGAGTCCGGCGCCGATATCCGGGTGTTCGAGACAGATAGTGGACAAAGCTTTCACATGAAAGCGTATATTTTCATTTTCTCTGACGAACATGGAAAGCAAGATGGGCATACTTATGTCGGTTCCAGTAATATTTCGAGTTCCGCATTAAATCAGGGGTTGGAGTGGAATTTGAGAGTAGCGTTGAAAGAAAACCCGGCCCGATTTGAAGAAATTTGCGGTAAATTCGAACACATCTTTCACCATCAAAATACCAAGCGTTTATCTAACGACTGGATAGAGGCCTATCAAAAAAGGTTCGACAATCGGCGGCCTGTCTTCCTGTTTCCTGAATTAGAGCTAGAAGAGCAGTTTTTGCCGCCAGAACCCAACGCTATTCAGAAGGCGGCACTGCAAGCCCTGAAACAGACGCGTGATGATGGTTATAAACGCGGACTGGTTGTCATGGCGACAGGACTCGGAAAAACCTGGTTGGCTGCGTTTGATAGTGTGCAGCTAGCCAGTGAAAAAGTGTTATTTGTTGCCCATCGGGAAGAAATTCTGACGCAGGCTGAATATACCTTTGTTCGCATACGCCCCGAAGATAAGGTGGCTCGTTATAGCGGATTGGAACATCAACTTGACGCGGATATGTTGTTTGCCTCGATCCAGACTTTGGGCAAAACGAACCATTTGCATAAATTCCCGGCCGATCATTTTGATTACATCATCGTAGATGAATTTCATCATGCATCCGCCCCCACGTATCGGCAATTACTGTTTCATTTTAGTCCGCGGTTTTTATTAGGCTTGACGGCAACGCCGGAACGTACTGATCAGGCTGATATTTTGTCGCTTTGCGACGACAATCTGGTTTATTGCCGCGATATGTTTGACGGCATCAATTCCGGTCTGTTGTCGCCTTTTAGTTATTACGGAATAGCCGATCAGGAGGTCGATTATCAAAGCATACCCTGGCGCAACGGCAAGTTTGATCCCGAGCAGTTGCAGAATAAATTGGCGACTAACGGCGCGCGCCAAGCACGCGTTAAAACGCTGGAAAGAATTAAAGCAAAGCAGGACATTGGCGTTTTGTATTTCCAAAAAACACGCCGATTACATGGCTGACTATTTTCGAAATCACGGTTATAAAGCCGTTTCCGTACATAGCGACTCCAATATCCGCCGCAATGACGCACTATCAAAATTAGAGCAAGCCGAAATCGACATCATTTTTTCCGTCGACTTGTTCAATGAAGGCGTTGATTTGCCTGCCATCGACACGGTCTTAATGTTAAGGCCAACCGATTCTAAAATCATTTTTCTGCAGCAATTGGGGCGAGGCATCAGGACTCATTCCCAGAAAGAAAAACTGGTGGTGTTGGATTTTATCGGTAATCACATTAGTTTCTTCCGCAAGCCGGAAGCCTTGTTCAATATCGGGGCTTCAAAAAAAGAGCGTAGCGAATTCATCAAAAGCGTTCGAGCAGGCACGTTAAAACTTCCGAAAGGTTGTTTCGTTAACTTCGACCTTGAGTCCGTCGATTTTCTGGCGAAATTGATTGCCACAAACCTAGATACTCAAGAAGAGCTTTATCGTTCGCTGAAAGAATCAAAACAACGCCGGCCGACATTAGCGGAGTTTTATGAAGCCGGTGGAGATCTGCAAATTATTCGTCAGCATCATGATCAGTGGCTAACTTATATTGACACCGAGCAAGACCTATCAACCAAAGAAAGCCAATGCTTGCAGCGCTTTGAAAACTTTTTCAAAGAACTTGAAACCACTAATTTAACCAAGTCTTACAAAATCGTGCTTTTGGAAGCACTAATGGAGTTCGATGGCTTCCAAAAGGCGGTCGATACCCAGGCATTGGCTACCAGAAGTTTCGATATCATTCGCCGTCGCCGGGCATTGATCGCGGATTTACCCGAGCGTTTCAAAAAATCCGATCTATTGGAAGGCAGTGCCATCAATGCATGGCATAGTCATTGGAAAAGCAATCCCATCAATGCCTGGACGGGCGGTAATATGAGGGATGCCAGTCAGGCTTTCTTCAAAGTCGAAAATGACCGATTCATTTTCCAAGGCGATATTGCGGAAAACGAAATCGACATCTTTCTGGCACTTGCCGGGGAATTGATCGATTACCGATATATGCAATACGAAGAAAGGCTGCAAAAAAACCAGCAAATTCAAACCACGCCTAAAGCCAATGTCATTAGCATCGATAAGGCCAGAAAACAGAGCATTCCTTACTTTCCGGATTTGAAAATCGCCTGCGGCCATTTCAAATCCAGCCAACACGATGAAGAGATTGTCCGCAAGATAGGATTACCGGAGCATTATGGTCATCTGGATGGGGAACGGCATTTTATTGCACATGCATCCGGCAATTCCATGGATGGCGGCAAAAATCCGATCAAAGATGGCGACTGTCTTTTGCTCGAAGCGATTACACCGGATCATGCAGGTAGTATCAGCAATCAGATCGTGGCGATAGAAAGGCAAGATGTGTCTGGGGATGATCAGTATTTATTACGATATGTTCGAAAACTGGGACCGGGCAATTATGAGCTGATCGCCAATAACCCGGACTATCAGCCCATGCTGGCAACCGAAGAAATGCGGACTTTCGCAAGACTTAAAGGCGTAATTGATTTGGATGACCTGGAAAATTGTGATTAGGTTTGTGCAATCTCCCTATGCTATTGTCCAGTCTTTGAGGCCACACAGCGTTAACATCTCGTGTCGAAGCCAATGAATACAGTTTCCATAAGCGAAGAAGACTATTTGCAAGGCGAATTAATTAGCGAACGTAAAGCATGAGCTGATTGATGGTTGTGTCTATGCAATGGCTGGGGCAAGCGCAAATCATGAACGAATCGCTGGAAATATTTACAGGAAATTTGGTAATCATTTGGATGGTTCGACTTGTGAACCGTTCGGTTCGGACATGAAGGTAAAAGTGGGATCAAACTATTTTTATCCTGACGTGATCGTCGATTGTCATTTCGATGAGTCTCAGCCTTATTACACGGAATCGCCCGTCATTATTATTGAAGTGCTGTCCAAGGCGACGCGCAAAACCGATGAAACCGTTAAATTGCTGTCTTATATAAATATACCCAGTTTGCAAGAGTATGTGTTGGTCGAGCAGGATTATGTCGATATTCAGGTAATACGGAGGAGTGAAGCCTGGTTACCGAGACATTATTTTTTAGGGGATGAAATCACGTTTGAATCAATTTGTCTCACTTTGCCGGTAGAAGAAATCTATTATCGGGTTCATAACGAAGATATGATTGAATTTTTGAGCGGCAAAACGGAGCACTAACTCTCCCTTCTGGGGCAGCCGGTGTGGTTGCGGCGTAATCTAAATATATTTTTGTATTCAATTCAGAGATAAGCGTAATGGCGAGTGGAAAAAACAGTTTTAATATACTTTTGGCAGCGTCAGGCCGCGCGTGTCTCAATATTTTAGAGGCTTCTTATCAATCCATTGTGAGCATCTAAGCGGTCTGTTTGCCAAAATATTGAACGGCCCATTCTACTTTAACTACAAATTCTGATCCCGATAAAAATCGGATGTCGAAAGTGAAAAATATTGGCCCCTGTTTCATCGGGGTGCGGGCCGGCTGAATTTTGCTTTATACTCATTTTGGTATTTTATCTGAAGTCGGATATGGCAACATCATGGATAAGCAATTATTTGAACTGGCTGAACGCTTGGGTCAACAGCTGAAAGCAAAGCAAAAAAAAATAGCGACTGCCGAATCCTGTACCGGAGGCTGGATTGCGCAGGTTATTACCGAAGTTTCCGGCAGTTCTGCCTGGTTCGACCGTGGCTTTGTGACCTACAGCAATGCCGCAAAAATGCAGATGTTGGGCGTGAACGAGGCAACTTTGCAGCGTTATGGCGCAGTCAGTGCAGAAGTTGTCAAGGAAATGGTTGAGGGTGCATTAGCCAATAGCGATGCGGATTGCGCGATTGCCGTGACCGGCATAGCCGGGCCCGAGGGCGGAACGCTTGAGAAGCCGGTAGGGACTGTTTATATGGCTTGGCAATGGAAAAACCAGGAGTGCCGGATAATAAGACAGCAATTCACAGGCAGCCGTCATCACATACGCGCACTAACGGTTAAGGCGGCACTTGCTGAATTGCTATGAATAATGCCGCCAGCAACGCGTTATTTTTTAGAGCAAAAAAAAGCGCCTTAACCAGAGGCCAAGGCGCTTGAGCACTAATAGTCAAACAACTTCATCAAGGAGGAGACAATCACGCAACACGTTGCGCTTACAATAATATAAGCATAGATGATGCCAGTTTTAGTGTTCGTCCGCATTCAAAGAAATAATCCAGTTTTATCAATGCACTGTAGCTAAATGCACAACTCTTTTCAGAATGATGTTTATTGTTATACGCACCAAATCAAAGCAGATAAGCACGTGCTTTCCCTTTTTTTGTGCGCGAATCGCGCGCGAACACGAAAAACTGACCCGCTTTCCTCGTTACGCGTTATTTTCGTCTGTTTCTGGGTTCACTGGGTTTGCCACCCGTTTTGGCGCGGCCACGCGCAGTAGGTTTTTGGTGGCGGTAATCTTTTTTACCGGTAGTTTTGTGGGGAGCGCTTTTTTTAGGTGCGTCAGTTACTCTTAACGAAACCGGTTCATAGCCGGTGTCGGCAACGCGCGGAATTTGCCGCCGCAACAATTTTTCAATTTCGGCCAGTAAATAGGCTTCTTCAGGACAGACCAAAGACAGCGCTTCGCCTTTTAAACCGGCACGGCCGGTACGGCCAATCCGGTGGACGTAATCTTCAGCCACCTGCGGCAAATCAAAATTAACGACGTGCGGCAACTGGTCGATATCCAGGCCGCGCGCGGCGATATCGGTGGCGACCAACACGGCCACTTGCCCTGTCTTGAAATAATCCAGCGCCTTGTTGCGTGCGCCTTGGGTTTTATCGCCATGCAGCACGGCCGTGCGGATGCCATCGGTCAGCAGTTGCTTGCCCAACCGGTCGGCGCCATGCTTAGTGCGCACAAACACCAACACTTGTTGCCAATTACCGCTGCCAATCAGATACGACAGCAATTCACGCTTATGTTCACGAGCAATGCCGTAGATGCGTTCTGAAATTGTGTCGGCGGTAGTGCCTGTTCGTGCCACCTCAATGTCGACCGGATTACGCAACACCGATGCGGCCAGGGTTTTTAGTTCTTCGGAAAAAGTGGCTGAAAACAGCAGGGTTTGCCGCCGTTTGGGTAGGCGCTCAAAGATTTTACGCATGTCGGGCATAAAGCCCATATCGAGCATGCGATCGGCTTCATCCAATACCAGTATTTCGACATGGGACAAATCGATAGTTTTTTGATGAACATGATCAAGCAAACGGCCTGGCGTAGCGACGATGATGTCGCAGCCTTTACGCAGATTGCGGATCTGCATGTTGATGTTGACGCCGCCGTAAATGGCTTCTGCAAACACTGGCAGATGTTTGCCGTAAGTCAGCACGCTTTCTTGGACTTGTGCGGCCAGCTCTCGCGTTGGCGTTAGAATAAGTGCCCGCACTCGACGCGGTTTTTGCGGCGAGCCCTGTTCATTTAGAAGTTGCAACAACGGCAGCGTGAAGCTGGCGGTTTTGCCGGTGCCGGTTTGCGCGCCGGCCTGCACGTCACGCCCTGCCAGCACAACAGGAATCGCCTGTTGTTGGATGGGGGTAGGGGTCATATAGCCCTGTTCTGCTACAGCCTTAAGGAGTTCAGCGGTTAAACCGAGTTGGTCAAAAGTCATTAAAAAACCTGGTAGTAAGATAAGTAATGTGCACGAAATAAGTTGAACAAGTGTAGGTGTGAATTTATTCGCACAGTGCGGATAAATCCGCACCTACGCAAAAAATTGTTTCTCGGACTTGTGCCAGTTATTTGATGCGTGTTCCTAAAGTTGTTATTGAAATGACACTGAAGGCTTACAAAACACTATAAAAGCGAATACCCGCATCACGATTAAAGTTTCCCTTTGGAGTTTAAGCCACGGTTTTTGGTATCAGGGGCATCGGCAAGCACGCGAACCTCCAGTGGCCGGCTGCTATCAATATGAACATCCCGTTGCGGAAAGGCAATCACGATGCCATGTTCATCCAGGCTCTTGTGGATCATATAACGCAGGTCGCTGGCGATAACTTTCCAGGACACATCACGCTTGAGTTCGATCCAGATATACAAGCCGAAGAGCAATGCGTCGCTGCCGAAATCCTCAAACAACACCGTGGGAGCAGGTTCGTCGAGAGCCAGTCCATGCTGGTCGGCGGCTTCAAGGAGCAGTCTACGCACCTCTTTTATTGGCGAGCCATAAGCAACGCCGATATTGACCACGATGCGTATCGTTTGATCATGCAGCGTCCAGTTGGTTACGTTTTGTTCAATGAAGGTGCTATTAGGAACCAGCGTCTCAATACCGTTTGCATCGAGAATGTGGGAACTGCGCACCCCGATGTCCGTAATGCGGCCACGGATACCGCCGACTTCGACCATATCCCCCGGCCGAAAAGGGCGCTCCATAAGCAGCATAAGGCCGCTGATCAAATTCTTGAGCAGGTTCTGCATGCCAAAGCCTGCGCCGATAGCCACCGCGCCGCCCATGAAGGCGAAGATTGTCAATGGAATCCTGGCCACCAACATACTTACAACCACCAGAATCATGACCTCGACAAACATTATCCAGCGTCGCGCAATACGGGCAAGGCTCTCGTCCATGCCGAAACGCATCACCATGATGTGTTCGATCAGATTTGCCAAGCGGGCTGCAATCAGGCACCCAAAGACCAGTATCGCTAAAGCCGTCAAAACCTTATCAACGGTGATGCTACGTTTGCCGCTAATTTGTTGTCCATCAACCTCGATAGTGTCTTGGGCTGCGAAGAGTTCAAACGTCCAAGCCTGAGATAAAAAGTCACGGGCCGTAAAAAAAGCTTCCTTCAGGTGGTCGGTAAAGGCGATTACCCGTAACCTTGCGTCCAGTTCCAGCTTGCAGCGATCCAGCAAGTTTGCTGTTGATTCAATTGCCCCCAAAAGCCTTGAATAGGAAAGCACCTGGTCAAGATCAAGATTTCTTAACTCATCCCTCAAAGGTTGAGACTCGGTAACTGTTACATTTACATCGAGTTCCTTAACAGCTTGGTCGGTGACGCGTTCGAGAACGCGGTGGCGAAGCTGGCTGATATAATTACCAACAGATTTGAGAAATACCTGATGCTTGGCAATCTTGTCATAAGCCTCTTTGGCTTTTTCACGATCGCTCACTTTGGCATAAGCCCAGCGAAGATTCCAAATATCCCGCTTCAACTCCAGATAAGCCAGTATTCTGCTAAGCATTAGGTGTTTAATGTCGGCGTTTTCCCGTTGCGCCTGGCGTAACTGTTCAATCGCTGCCGGCCCTGCTAATTGCGGTTGTGCTGTTCTTCCTGTGATATCCGGCAAGGGTTTTCCCTGATTGAGAACTTCGAACTCGGATACCAAATGATTAAGCTCCTGAATAATATGCTGGCTTTCAATTTCAATATTTTTGTGTACCTGATCGAGGTCTTGCTGCGTTAATTCCACATGCGCTGCTGCCACGCCAAGCTGTTTAGTAGCCAGTTGCTGGCGTGCCCTGGTTTCCAGCAGTTCTTCCTGAACCGTTTGTTTTTCAATCTCAAAACCAATGGCACGTGTCCCATCAATCTGATTTTGCAGCAACAATATATCACGCTGCCTCCTCAGAAGGGCTTGCTGGTCAGGTGAATTTTTGGCCTGCTCTATAGCCTCGTCAATTTGTCTAAGCTTGACTGTTGAATTCTCGACGGTATTTACGATCAGTAGCCCCATCGCATCAATCGCATGCGATCCAGGACTCAAGCTCATTCTGGCGTCTGCCAAGTGCTCGAACTAACTCCTTAAGCTCATCTACCTTTAGAAAGGGATGGGTGGATTGTTCACTGAATCCGGACCAGCCGGTGGTTTCTTTTTCCAGTTCGATGCGGCGCTTCTGACTCGCCTGCAAATTTTCCAGGCGAGAAAGCAGCGCTTCACAGGTATAAGCCAACTGCTTGAGATATATCCTGCGTTTAGTCATATTGTCCATGCCTGCCTCAGTTGAAGGCGCCCCGGTTTCCTCCTCCATCGGCAGGAGAGCAAGCTTCTCGTTGGTTTCAGCAAGTTTTTTCTTGATATCCTCGATAAGCGCGGCGGGATTGATCCCGGACTTTACCGTGACGGACTTGCCGGAGGCTTGTTTCATTATCCCGCTCATCAGGGGAGATGAAGGCGCAGCCGAAGCCGGGGACAAGGTTATCCCTAGCATCATCAGCAGGCCCATGAGAACCCGGAATACGCCAGGATTTATCGTCTTATATCCGGGACGCCTGTGCACGATGCGGTACTGTTTTAGTGTTTGAAGCATTTTAATAGCCTGATAAAAAAGAGTACTGCAAGTAATGCGGATAAAATACGTTGAACAAGCGTAGGTGTGAATGTATTCGCACAGTGCGGATAAATCCGCACCTGCGCAAAAAATTGTTTCTCAGAGTTGTGCAAGTTATTTGATACGCGTTCCTAAGTGACTTTGCTGCCCATAGGGACAAGCGGCCGCGATGTATGCCAGTGCAAGCCATAATACATCGCTAAAGAAGACCCGGGTCAACGCACGGGCAAGGTTAAGGTGGGCCCGGCGGATTTGGTGGCTCCGGCTTGCAGACGGAACAACTGGGTCAGAAGCATAAAGCTTGACTTCGATTCCAGGTCGTTATCGGCTAGGTAAAACCATTGACCACGATACGGTATCGAGACAAAAGCTAGTTCCGGCTCCTTTTCGCTTTGGCGGATGTGAAAGAGGCTCCCGCCTGCAGTCTTGCCCCAGTCAAATTCGGACCCGTCCTGGTTTCGGGTGACCGTCACTAAACCCGCGGCTTTGTGAGCTTCAGGTATATCTACATGGTGGGACAGATAGAAAAAAATACTCATGAGCGAGCGGCTCCGTATCGAGATAGTGTCGTCCCGGTTTTGGCGAAAGTCGCTGTTGACACGATAGACCTCACGATTCTGATCAAGTCCGAGCAGTTGTTTGATTTCCCGGATCGCGTCATGGTACAAAGGGGACGATTTGATTTCCAGCTGCATCTCCTTGGTGTCTGGATCAATTCTTGGGATTATGAGGTCTTCGCTCGTCACCTGATCAAAGAGTTGTAACAGCCGATTGAATTGATCGATACGCTTCGGAGAAAATTTGGGGGTTGGTCCCGAAGCGATTGACGCATTCTCGAGTCCGTTGATGCGTTCCACGCAAAGACCCAGCACCCGCCGGACGCTCCATCCAGATCCGGCTAGTGCAAACACGTCTTCAATAGCAATAGGCCTGAGCACGCTCTTGACAAAGCTCTCGCCCTGAAGCGGCGCGTAGGCAATCGTCGGCGCGGTGGTATATGCCCCGCCTGCATTAAACTGCAAAATATCAGCGCCGCCGCTGCTTAAATCGAAGGCAGATTGATCCAAGCCTGCCGCCAGGTCCATCTTCAGGGAAGCGGTTACACTGACTACATCCAGAAAGAACACCGGATCCCGGTAGTGCAAGCGCACAATGTTTTGTATGAACTGCTCACTCTGGCTATCAACGATCGCTGCATTGTATAGCGGATAGGTGCCCCTGAGTCCATCGGGTCCAAAGGAATGACATCCTGTGATCAGGGCTGCCATTGTCAGGAGCAAGAGTGGTTTGGTATAGGGAATTGGATTGTTAGCGGGAATATTCGCTAAAACCCGCGATAGAATTAAGCTAGGCAAGAAAAACCTCTTTGAGTTCTATGGTTTCAGCCAGGATGAGCACTGCGCGCCAGCATCCGTAGCCTTTGATGTGTTGGGCCGGGACACTGTTCCGCTGCTTCTGCATGCCATGTTGATGGGCTGCGGGGATGATTGGCGAAAGAAGGCATGGATAAGCCCTGTAATTATGAATTTATTATGTTGCAGTGTTCATTTTAAGCCCGGATTCCACTATACACTATTGAAATTATAAAACTTCAAGCCTCAGCGTTGTCGGATCAAAATACAAGCCTTGTACAAATAAGCCCTGTCTGTGTGCTTTAATGGCTTCCAACGCGAAAGTAATACCAACCCCCTAAAGTCACTTGCAACTGATCCGATCCAGAGCGCCGCGAATGGCCGGCCACAGTTTACCAGTCAAGCAGGTCAGCGAGCAGGAAGAAATTGATGTCAATTTTCAAAAGCTTGATTTTGTTGAAGGCTTTAATGCGCTTGGCCTGAAATCCATGCGCCATAGTCTTAGGAGAGGGCTTGGCCTAAAGTCCAATAGCCGCAAATTGCGAATACTGGTACTTTAGCTCTTTTGCAACTATTAAGCGTCATTCCGGGCAAAGTGAGGAATCTTGAAGTCTGTGCTCATGCTCCGGTGATTAAGTTTTCTCTATAATCGCTCCTGCATTACCCTGACCTCCTGCATCCATGCAGTCGTCCCATTGGTCGAAATGACAGCGCAATCAAGTACCTTGCAAAAAACGCTGATATAGTCACAATATTCGTAACTCATCAGCGCGAAGTACCTAGTCCCTCTCCTGCTGGAGAGGGCAGTATGAGGAGAATCAAAATACAGAAAATTACTGGTTTTGATCCCCCATCCTAGCCTTCTCCAGGAGTGAGAAAGGATTTCTCCTTTACGCCGAATAGTAAGAATATTTTTTTTATTTCACCTGAGGTATCAAGATGAAAACAGCTTTAAAACACTTAAAACTTATTACCGCTTTCTTGCTGGGCGCTTTGCCTGCATCGGTATTTGCACAACAAATCATGGTCTATCCTGCGCAGGGGCAAACGCCGGACCAAGTATCCAAAGACCGTTATGAATGTCACACGTGGGCTGTGCAGCAAACTGGTTTTGATCCCAGTAGCGGCGCTTCCGCTCCGCAATCAAGCGCCCCGCAAGGCAGTGTAGGCCGCGAGACCGCTAGGGGTGGATTGCGCGGTGCGGCTGCGGGCGCAGCGATCGGAGCCATTGCCGGCGATGCGGGCAAAGGCGCAGCTATAGGGGCCACGGCCGGCGGTTTGAAACGGGGCTTTGGACAAGTTGATGCCAACAAAGCAGCCGCGGCAACCGGAGCCAATGACGCTGCGAATAATTACAACCGTGCTTTAGGCGCGTGTCTTACTGGCCGCGGCTATTCCGTGCAATAATTTTGGGAAAAGCGCCGGTAAAAATCAGGGCGCTGCGCAGTGGTTAATTGTAAAGTAAGTCATGATCTCGTTGTATGATCGGCGCTGGTGTGAACAGGATGAGGGGACTATTGATGAACAATGGGAAACAAGGGGTTTGTATGTTAATGAGAAAAGCGTTCATGGCGGGAGCTGTGGTAGCTGCCATGTTGATTCTGAATGGCTGTCAGGAACAACAGACTTCTGAAACTGAACAGCTCGTCCGGCCTGTTAAATTATTGACAGTAGGCGGCATGCTCACGGATCAGACACAGAAAATGCCGGGTACCGTCAGAGCCTCGGATCGGGTGGATCTTGCCTTTCAGGTTTCAGGCCCCCTCATTGAATTGCCGGTTAAGGAGGGCCAGCGCGTCAAAAAAGGCGATCTGCTTGCCCGCATCGATCCCCGCGACTTCGAAACCAATCTGCGCAACGCGATGGGTACGTTAGCCAAGGCCAAAGCGAAACTGGCTTATGATATCGTAGAGTACAAACGCTATGTCACTGTTAAGGAAAAAGAACCCGGCGCCGTCAGCGATTCGATGGTTTCGTTAAAACGTGCCGCCGAAAATGTCTCCAGGGCCGAGCTACAATCAGCAGAGGCCGGGGTTCAAGCCGCCAAGGATCAGCTGCTTTATACCTCTTTGCGTTCGCCGTTCAGCGGCGTCATTGCTAAAAAACACGTCGATAATTATCAGGAAGTTCAAGCCAAACAGACTGTTATCAGTTTGCAGAACACGACCAATATCGAAGTACTGGTCGATATTCCGGAATTGCTCGTAGCACCGATACGTCGCACTAAACCGCGTGTCAGCGCGGAATTTGCCAGCGCTCCTGGCCGGCTCTTTGAGTTGTCCATGAAGGAATTCGCAGCCCAGGCCGATCCTTTGACGCAAACCTACCAGGTCGTCTTCGTCATGCCGGCGCCCAGCGGTGTCAGGATTCTTCCGGGTATGACGGCAACCGTCATTTTCGATTTGTCCGAAGCGGTTATGGCCGATGCCGTTATCAGCATCCCGGCCGTTGCGGTATTCGCGGACAACGAGGGTAAGTCTGGCGTTTGGGTTGTAGACGCGAAAACCATGAAGGTTCAGCGCCGGCCTGTGACAACGGGGGAGTTGAGCGGTAGCGACAACATTCTGATTAAAGCCGGGCTGAACCAGGGTGAAACCATTGCTGTTAGTGGCGTCAGTACGCTCCGCGAGGGTCAAACCGTCAGAGCATTTGATTAACTGAAATAAGGAGCAGCAGATGAATCTGGCAGAATGGAGTATCAGCAAGAGTTTGATCACCTGGGTGTTGATCGTGCTTGCCCTGGTTGTCGGTTGGAATTCCTACCAGTCGTTAAGCCGGTTGGAGGACCCCGAATTTACGATTAAAGAAGCGGTGATCAGCACCCCTTATCCGGGCGCATCCGCCGCCGAAGTCGAAGAAGAGGTGACCAACGTCATCGAAAAAGCCGTTCAGGAGATGGGGCAGCTCGAAAAAATCGAGTCGAGATCCTATCGCGGCATGTCAACGGTAAAAGCCAAAATCAAGGATCAATATGACAAAAACGGACTTCCTCAAGTCTGGGATGAGCTGCGCAGAAAGGTCAACGATGCGCAGATGAAACTGCCGCCGAAGGCCGGTCCGTCGTTAGTTAACGATGATTTCGGCGATGTTTACGGTATCTATTTGGCCATTACCGGCGAAGGTTATACCTATAAAGAAATTTACGATTATGCCAAGCTGCTGCAGCGGGAATTGCTTAAAGCCAAGGATGTGAAGCGGATCAGTCTCTATGGCGATCAGAAGGAAGTGATCTATGTCGAGATGCGCCGTGAGAAAATGGCCCAACTGGGCGTTTCACCGCAAGATATTTACCTGTCCTTAGGGGACAAGAACCTGGTTGCTGCTGCCGGCAACTTGCATTTGGGTCAAGAATTTATTCCAATTAACCCGACCGGCGAATTCAAATCCGAACAGGAATTCGGTGATTTATTGATCACGCCCAGAAATCCAAAATCTCAAAGCCTGATTTATCTTCGAGATGTGGCTGATATCAAGCGGGAGTATCGCGATCCGCCGGCCAGCAGGCTGCGTTATGACGGCCAGCCTGCGGTTGCAATCGGTATTTCTACGGTGCAAGGCGGCAACGTCGTGGCCATGGGCGAATCGTTGGATCAACGCTTTAAGGAACTCGAATCGCTGCGGCCAGTCGGCATGGAATTGCATAAAATATCGCATCAGGCAGATGCGGTGACGGCCTCATTAAGCGGCTTTATTATTAATTTGATTGAAGCTGTTGTGATCGTTGTCGCTGTGTTGCTGGTTTTCATGGGTTTACGCAGCGGCTTGATCCTGGGTGTCGTGTTGCTGATCACGATCATGGGCACGTTCATCTTCATGCAAATGCTGGACATCACGCTGGAGCGGATTTCCTTGGGCGCATTAATCATCGCGCTGGGGATGCTGGTGGATTGTGCGATCGTCGTTGCCGACGGTATGCGCATGAAAATGCAGCGCGGGCAATCGGGATTTGAAGCCGCCAGCGAGGTGGTGGCCCAAAACGCCTTGCCGATGTTGGGTGGAACCGTGGTCGCTATCACGGCATTTGCCGCCATTGGCACTTCCGATGATTCTACCGGCGAATATTGCCGTTCCTTGTTTACCGTTATCCTGGTATCGCTTTCGTTAAGCTGGTTGACAGCGGTTACCTGTACACCGCTGCTGTGCAGCATTTTTTTGAAGCAGAATATGAATGCCGGCGAGGAGGGTGACACCGACCCCTATGCCAGCGGCTTTTATGCCGTTTACAGTAAGTTTCTGGTTCGCTGTATTCGCCATCGCTGGCTCGTTGTCGGTGTGGTTGTCGGATTATTTGCAATGTCTGTGATCGGTTTCGGCTCGATCAAAAACAGCTTTTTCCCCGACTCCACGCGCCCACAGTTTTATATTGATTTCTGGTTTCCGGAGGGCACCGACATTCATGAAACCGAACGGCAAATCGAGCGCGCGGAAGCCTATTTGAAAGAACAGGAGGGTGTTACTCACCTGACCAGTCTGATCGGCGGCGGGCAGTTGCGCTTTCTGCTGACCTACACGCCTGAAAGTCCTTATCCCAGCTATGCTCAGATTTTGGTCGATGTCGATGATTACCGGAGCATCGAATTGCTTAATAAAAGCGTGCAGCGAGAACTGGAGGCGATGTTTCCCGGCGGGATGGTGACCACGCGCTTGTTCGTGCTTGGGCCGTCAACTCGGCGGCAAGCTTCAATTGCGTATTTATGGCCCCGATTCGAACGAACTGCGCCGCATGGCGGCGAAGGCCGAGGATATTTTACATAACGAACCCACCGCCAAGGCGATCAGAAATGAATGGCGGGAAAAAGTCAAAGTCCTAAGGCCGCAGTTAGCCGAAATGCAGGCTCGGCGTGCCGGAATCGACAGAAAGGATCTGGCCCAGGCCTTAGCCGCATCCTTCGAAGGCACCAAAGTGGGTGTTTACCGGGAACGGGATGAGCTGCTGCCGATCATGGCCAGGTCGCCTGAAAGCGAGCGCAGCGATCTGAACAGTTTGGCGGCGATTCCGGTGTGGAGCAATGCGGCTCAAACCATGATTCCGATGGGTCAAGTGGTCACGGATTTTCCTGTTGAATTTGAAGATGCGCATCTATGGCGCTGGGATAGACGCAAAATGATCAGAATTCATGCCGATCCACAGGGAAGGCCTGCCGAGTGAATTGTTTGCCAAAGTCAAGGCGCCTATCGAAAAGGCCCTGGAGGTCGATGTGGCGGCGGTGCTCGGCAAAGCCCAAAACGATGCCTCCGTTGCTCATGGACCTGAAACGCTGAAAGTGCAAAATAACGATCTTTGGCCGATCAGGAACAAGCCAGGCTATTACATGGCCTGGGGCGGCGAGGCCGAGGATTCGGCCCGTGCCAACGCCAATCTGGCCGGATCGATACCGATGTTTATTGGCTTGATGGTGTTGACGGTATTGATTTTATTCAATTCTCTCAAAAAAACCTTGTTGCTGTGGCTGACCGTACCTTTGGCGCTGATCGGTGTGGTAACCGGGCTGTTAAGCTTTTCACAGCCTTTCGGCTTTATGGCGCTGCTGGGACTGATGAGTCTGTCCGGCATGCTGATTAAAGCCTCGATTGTCGTCCTCGATGAGATCGATGTTCAGATCAGACAAGGGACAGCCCCTTTGCAAGCGGTTTTGAATTCCGGCGTTAGCCGGCTCATTCCGGTTTGTATGTCGTCGGGAACCACGATGCTGGGGATGATACCGTTGTTCACTGACGCCTTTTTCGTGTCGATGGCCGTGACTATCGTAATCGGCTTGGGTTTTTCGACCGTGTTGATTCTTATCGTGGTGCCGGTCCTCTATGCTATCTTCTTTAAGGTACCTAACGAAACAGAGAAGGCGGTGTAGCAGCATGAACACTTCATTGCAGATACCCAAGCAAAAATATCAGATGACCCCCAAAAAAGCCGCCATATCAAGTCTGCGCTTAGGCGTTTTGATTGCAATCAGCATGACAGCAGGCTGCATGATGGTCGGGCCCGATTATCAGCAGCCGAAACTGGATGTCAAAAAGGATTGGCTGGAAGCCTCGAATACCGCGTTAAAACGTGGCGACGCCGAATTGGGTACCTGGTGGACAGTTTTTCAGGATCCCATTCTGAACCGCTTGATCGACGAGGCGCGCCATCAAAATCTGTCGCTGCAAGCGGCTGGCGTGCGCATCCTGGAAGCCCGTGCACAGCTTGGCATTGCCACCGGTTTCGAATATCCCCAGGTTCAGCAGGCCAATGGCGATCTGAGCTTTCAGCAAATCAGCGCCCATGCGCCCAACACCACCAGCCTGATCGATAGGTCGTATGGCACAACCGGCATCGGTTTTGACGCCGGCTGGGAACTGGATGTATGGGGTCAATTCCGCCGTGGTGTCGAGGCCAGCCAGGCCAACCTGGATGCGTCGATTGCGACCTATGACGATGTCCTGGTTTCGCTGACGGCGGAAGTGGCAAGAACCTATGTCATTATCCGGACTCTCGAACAGCAAATTCAAGTCGCCCTGGAAAACCAGAAGATTCAAATCGAGACCTTGAACATCGCCGATGCGCTTTACTCCGGCGGATTGATTACCGAGCTCGATTATCTCCAGGCAAAAACACTGTTGAGCAATACCGAAGCGACCATACCTCCGTTGCAAGCGGCGCTACGCCAGGCAAAAAATAGCCTGAGCGTATTGCTGGGCAAAACACCCGGAACGATCGATAGTTATCTGGGCGAAGCCGGACTGATCCCTACGGCGCCTAAAGAAGTGGCGGTTGGTGTTCCTGCCGATCTGCTCAGACGGCGGCCTGACATTCGACTGGCGGAAAATCAGTTGATGACGCAGAGCGCCCTGATTGGCGTCGCCAAGGCCGATCTGTATCCGCATTTTTCGTTGCTGGGTTCGATTAATCTGCGCGCCAGCGATGCAGCGCTGACTTATGCATCGATGGGGGCAAGTAATTTGGGTGATCTTTTTAGGTCGAACAGCTTCCAATATTCCATTGGCCCCAGCGTTTCGTGGGATATATTCAATTACGGGCGCATCACCAATCAGGTCAGGGTTGAGGATGCCCGTTTTCAAGCCTTGGCGGTCAGCTACCAGAACGCCGTCTTGAATGCCGCCAAGGAGGCGGAAGATGCCGTCATCGGGTTTTTAAAGGCGCAGGAGGAAAGCCTGAAGTTAAACCAAAGCGTCGAGGCTTCGAAACGGTCAACACAATTGTCGCTCTATCAATACAGCGAGGGCCTGGTCGATTATCAGCGGGTACTTGACTCCCAGCGCAGTCTGATAGCCACCCAGCAACAGTATACCCGTGTGAGCGGCGACGTTGCGACCAACCTCATTGCCTTGTACAAGGCTGTGGGAGGCGGCTGGGAGACCCGCGCCGAAACGGATTTTGTTCCGGATGCGATCAAACAGGAAATGGATCAACGTACCAACTGGGGTGAGCTGCTTAAACCCAAAGAGCTGGAACGCTCCGAGGAAGACAAAAAATCCCTCTGGCGTTTCCCGGACTGGTAAGGTCACGGGGCTGGCGTTTATTGCGAATCAGTGGCCGTGCATCCAAGAAAAGATGACGTTATTGAATTTCCGATTCGTTGTCTCATCAAGGCCTGTGAAGCGATTTGTGTATTTGAGTTGCCTGGTAAGGCAGCTTTCGCGAGTAGCATACGCGAACCCCTGTCAGGATAATTGAAGGTGAACGAGTGAAAGTCGAGACAGCAAACGATGAAAACACCGAAGATAGCGGACGACAAAGCGGTAATTTCTGGTATTTGTTTACCGGTTTGTTAGTCACGCTGTTGGCGCTTCCTCTGGCGAATCTGCTGCCAGGCATGGGCCGCTACTCGATAACGCTGCTATTCACTCTTTTCATGCTGGTCGCAGTCTGGAGTTTGTCCGCCTCGCGGAACATTTTCTATCTGGGCGCGCTGTTGGCTTTGGCCATTTTCAGCATCACTGCAATCAGCGTCTTCGGTGGGCCCAGCCAAATAGTGGATGCCCCGGGTCTGCTCTTATTTCTGATATTCAACAGCCTGAGTTCCTGGATTGCCGCGCGCAACGTGTTCGTCTTTCACCGGGTCGATCTCAATTCGCTGATCGGCGCCTTTTGCGTCTATCTGCTATTGGGCTTGATCTGGGCGACTTTGTACCGTTTGTTACACCTATGGGGGTTGGGAGACCTTTTCTGGCAACTTGGCTGACCAGGGGCCGCAAGCATTCTCCGATATGGTTTATTTCAGCTTCGTCACCTTGGCCAGCCTGGGTTATGGCGACATCACCCCTGTTGGCGGATTGGTACGGACCATGGCGTTTCTGGAGGCCGTGACTGGTCAATTTTATATGGCCGTGTTGGTGGCCAGTTTGGTGAGCGCTTACATCACCCAGCGCCAGCCCAATCGAAACTCATTATGAATGCTGACTCAGCCGCCAAAATGCTGCTGCTTATTTTGAAAGCTGAATGTGAATGAGCGTTAATCCTAGAAAAAGCATTTAACCACAGAGGTCACGAAGAACACGAAGAAAAACCAAGTAGTTCACGTGTGTAGATGCCAGATTGCCGTTCAACCACAAGGTGAGCGAAATTCATACGATAAGGCATTGAAATTCTTCGTGCACTTCGTGTACTTCGTGGTTGAACTGCCGAACTTAGGTTAATCGACATGTTTCAAGGTCAGTATGATTTGCTTGTTCTTTTTCAGATACAGACGGTTGTCGCCGAATTCGAAAGCATAGGTCTTGTCGGCCAAGAGCATGCCGATATCGGGCGTGCCTTCGGGAGCAGAGCAGAACATTTTGGTGCCGAATAACTGTTTGAAACTGATTGTATTGCCTTGCGTGGTGAATGCGCCGCCGATGCGGTTGCAGCCGTCATGCCCAGAAAGTTTAAGCTCTCTGGCTGATAATTCAAGGGTAGGCAGTCCCTTTGCAAATGAAGCCGGTTGAAGCGCCACGCCTTTAACCTGTTCGACCACCCAAATATTGGTCAGCCGCATATCGGGGACATAGTCGCCGCATCCCATAAAATCCTGGTATGTCTTGTCTGAAGCATGCTTTGCCTGCACATGAACGGTGTATTCGAAGTGTTCGCCCGACATCGTATCGGTGCATGGCTCTGCGCTTGCGGCAATAATCAGTTCGGCCGATTCAGTTTTAGCATGATAGCGAGTGATTCTGGCATCCTGCGCCTGAACGCTCTTCGTGGCCGGCGTGTTCAGATTAAGATCATTTAATGCAGTGAATTTGAATTGCTTGTCAAAATCCATATCCAGATTCCAGAAAGGCTCGTTCCCCCTGGCATAAAAGTCGATTCCCTGCACCCATAGCTTATACAAAAAATCCTGGCTTTGACCTTCAACCGGCGTCTCATTGTCTCCAGGCACGGGCGTCAGGATGTAGTTACCAGCCAAGGTACCGGTAATTTCCTGACCTTGACTATCAAGCATCAGCAGGCCTTGCGGATGTTTTTTGAAGTACTGCATTCCTTCATCTTTCTTGGCCAGCGCCACGATACCATCCTGCCGCAGGGTGAATTTGCCCGACTCGTCAAAAGCCCGCTCGGACTTGCCGATGTAGATCATGCGCGAAGCATAGCTACTATCTGGATTGAGCTGGAGCCGGTAGCTGATTTTTTCGCAATCCGCACAGGGGAGCATGCCCAGATAGGCGCCTGTGATGCTTTCCACAACAGGTGATGATTCAGTGGAGGATGGAGTCACCACCGTTGACGTGCCGCATCCGATAGCAAAAAGAGGAAGAATGGTTGTCAGAATTAGGAAGGTTTTTTTCATTGTCGGAATTTCAAGTTGTTGAATTAACATAGTAAAACTATGGGCTCGATCTGACGTCTTCAAAAAGTAGCCTTAATCGAGTCTGACATTGGCTGGATGAATTCGACCCGTTCCGGGTATTCAAGTTTCTATTATGCAACAAGATAATGTTTGTCAAGAGCGGCAAATAAAAGCGCCGCAGACCGTGACGGAGCGCACAAACGACCCCCGCCGTTGTATGTCCGCCCGGTGGAGATACCGCAAGGCTGGCGCAGATGATGTCCTGCTTCTGACTGGTGAACTCTTTCGTCGACAAGGGCGAAGCTCCGAAAAGATGCACTGTATAAACGAAAGAGCGGATCGGCAAAACCGGAGATTTTCCTGCTCATGGGTGTAACCAAGACCATCGCTGGTCCCGAGATCCAGGCCTCGGGGATGATGATGTCAATCTTGCCTGACTTTCCCCAAAAATCCAGTGAACGGATATAGGCAACAACGCTGCAGTGAATTTCCATATTGTCGTTATCGATCGGCACCGATGGGGCAAATGTCACATGTTAGTATATTCGGGTCCTCAGAGAAGGCATTGCAATTATTTCGATCGCGAAAGCCCCCTCTAAACCGTTTGGCTGTTGCAGCCTATGAAACCGAGCGGGTTGCCGATTCATTTGTACCCTTCAGTTATTAGCTGGCCTTAGCCGCGATCGGTTATATGTGCTGCCTTGTTCAACGCTTTCTTAGCTTATTCCGGCTTGTAACGAATTACTGAATCCAACCTTCCTGCTGAAATCGGGTTCTTAGCCTTTCAGTAATATCCTCAACAATTTGTTGGGTTCTGCCTTCGATTTTGCTGCTGCCGCTCGCTTCTCCATAGACCTTCATGCCTGTGCTGATAATAAGTCCGGCAGGATTGCCGGTGGCGATTGCACCGACGGCACCAAGAGCAGCGCCTGGGGTTTTGCTACCAGCCGCATCGCCGGTACCGCCCCCCACTCTTCTCAGCCCTTGAGGTGTCACTTGATAGCCTTCAACCTGCACCTTCAACTCCGATCCACCTGAACCAAAGCCAATTGCGACACGCTCCGTGGTACTGCCCTCATCGACCGAAACAATATTGCCCTTAAGCACAATATCGTTGCTTTGCATCGTTGTTGTCGGCGAACCCGGCTCAGCCGACAGTCCCATTTGACGAATACTGCTGACTAAACCGCTGGCAATTTCTCTGCCGATTTCAGTTTGCTCGGAGGCATTGGCCGAAGATGTCGGTGCCAGATCATAGACCCAGATCTGGTTCGGTCTTGGCAACTGTTCGTTCGCCGCCAATGCCCGGCTCTCTCGTGACGGGCGCCAATTCCCGGCTTGTCGTGACGTGGGTTGAGGCGCAACTGGCGACTAGCAGTACACCGCCTAGGAAAAAGATGATGGTTGATACTCTTTTCATTTTAAATGTTCTCATTATGTCAAAGATTCCGAATCCAGGATTGACGCGGCATCAGAATTAAACGGAAAAAACAAGTCCATCACCTTTACATTCGATTGATTGTAATAGAGGGGGCACTCCCTATTCATCGTTTGTTAGAGGACGGATTAATTAATCTTCAGGCTGGATGTAATCATTCTATTTTCATTTTCAAAAGAATTCCTATTAAGCCGCTTCACTAACTCTTCGAGCGAAATCAGCGTCAGCACCGGCGAAGTCGGACTTTATGCTGATATTCACCGCAAATGAGCGAGGCCGCCACCGGATGCGCCAATTAACGAATTTGGTGCATCCGGCATCGTCAAATGTTCCAGCAGGATACGCCGGACTTCCTCGATGGCCTCGGGTTGATCCTGGCAGGAGTGATTCCAGCGCACCACCTTCTCTGAAACCGCCTCATCGATATGCGCGCTTTGGTAAGCAACCACACCGTCATCACCTTCTTCCTTGGGGCCGTCACCCTCGACTGCGATGATCGAGTGCGCACGTATTTGAGGTGGAACCGGGATGGATGCCAGTAACTTTAGCCCAGGGTTGTTGGGGTTCATATTGTCTATCGCCGTTGGCGGCCTGCGCAGTATTGCCGTCAATTTCTCGTCGCCGGTTGATGTCGCCGCCTGAGCAAAGCCGCTCAGCAAAGTCTGGGGCAGTGTGACAAGCCTAGCGGCAAGACCGGTCACCCACTGTTGAGCGGCCAGCATAGCGCCGTGATGAGGCGTGGAAATAAACACCACCCGCTTGACGAAAGGCAAGGGTGTAAAAAACAAAGATCGTTGCAGGAGCGCTCGGGTTTCGGGACTGACTTTGATCTCGTCGAACGGTTTGTTGCTGACTCGTTGCCAGAAACGCGTTCCAGTATCAATCGCAGTCAACTTGGTTAGTAATCCACCCTGACTGTGGCCGATGACCACCATGCGTTGCAGGGCGGGGTCTTTGCCATCGGGATCGAACTCATGCAATGCGTTCATCAATGCGCCCCGCAAGCGACCTGCTGAATACGGGATCGGGTTTCCGGAGTCGTAAAGAAAGACCCAGATCTGATACTTCTCGCGGATACGCGGGTCGCCTTCCAGTTCGTTGATCATTTCTGCCCAGCGCGCAGGGCTCGATCCCGTGCCATGGACCAGCACCACGGGGATTTTGCCGGGCCGGTAAGGGTGCAGCGTAAACAAGCCATCCTGGGCTCGATCTTTGGGGACGATGCCACTGAACAGCCCGCCACGCAGAAAACCCGCAATTTCCAGGGCATAGAGCGGACTGTCATTGAGCTGATAAGCAAGTGCTGCGCTTGGATCGGACTCGATCGTTTGTTGCTGGTCATCAATGGTCACCGTCGTCGACTGATCAGCCGCATACACCTCGAGCTGGCCGCGGATTTGCCCGCTGGCTAAACTGGCCCGCGCGTGTTCAAGCCTTAATATGGCGCTGACCGGCACTTTAGTGCGTGGGCCCAAGCGATCCGAACCAACAGCTTTCGCCGATCCTTTCCCTGTTGCAATACTTGCTGCGAGCGAAGCGCCGAGCCCCGGAGTCCGGTAACGGTTCCTCAGGCCCCTTACCTTCAGGGATGTCGTTGAGACGAACCTTTCCAGTTGGTATCCGCCCCACGATAGTCCTGATTCGTCCATCGTTATATGTAACTTTCCGAACGGTAGTTTATAGTCTCCAGGCTTTAAATGCAACTTCAAACTCAGCCCTCATCTTTCTCTGCGGGATCGGCCAAGCCCAGAGCGAGTGCCTGGTTATAGAGATCATAGGCCAGCCGGAACCGGGGATCCGAAGCCTTTAGCTGAACGCCACCGGCATCGCCCGGAAACAATATCGACCAGGCGTAGACCGCAGAGGCCAGGAAATAGGCGTGGTCTCCTGTATTTTGCCCATGCAGTAATGACAGCTCTGCCAAAGCGAACAGTTTTTCTTCATCGTCTGTTGGTTTTAGTCCGGCATGAAGTTCAGCCAGCACCGCTGCCGGTTCGGTTTCGAACCGATCCATCAAGCCATTTCGCCTAAGTACCGTTTTTGAGGCCTCCGATGGCTGACCCGCCGAGAGGGCGCTCTCTGTGTTCAGTTGATAGCCGCTCTGGATGTCTACCGGATTGATACCCACAGGAGTAGCACATCCCGCGACTATCAGTGAGATGAAACCGATCATGATAACTTTCGTGAAATGCCTTTGTGTTAGTGAAGAGACAGCAATTTTCATGAGAAGAATCCGATAAATCGTGAGTTAGCAAAAGTCATTTCGATTTGTTCAGCGCTTGCCTAATCAACACTTTGCGGAAAAGTATCAGCCTGGGAGTTAATAGTCGCCTTTTGTCCTGGCAAGCTCTCGATATGCAAAGTCTGGGTGGGAAAGGCAAATTGTACTCCAGTTGTCTCCGCCAAACGTAAGATATCCATGAGAATTCGCTGCCGCTCGATGAGCTCAGTCGCTGTATCGGGCACTTTCATAAAGAAATCCAGCAATATATCGAGGCTATGAGGCCCGAGATCGTGGAACACTACCCGGATATTGTCTTTACGGGTGTCTGGATGGGTTTCAAGAATTTGCTTGATGCCTTCGATAAACCCCTCGATTTTCTCGGCGGGCGTAGCATAGTTCAGACCGAGAACGGTCTTGACCTGCCGGTACGTACGCAAAGTCATATTATCTAACGTGCTATTTATGAGTTGGCTGCTGGGGATGGTCACGAGGGAATTGTACGAGGTGCGAATGCGGGTGCTGCGGAAGCCCACGTTCTCCACGGTACCCTCGATGTCTTTCAATTTGATCGAATCACCTATGGCGAAAGGCTTCTCGAACATGATGATCAGAGAGCCGAGCAGATTGGCGAGGGTTTGTTGCGCCGCCAAAGCGACGGCCAGACCGCCGACCCCGAGGCCGGCGATTACCGAGTACGCGGGCAGGCCTATTCGGTCGGCCCCCGCGACGAGTATGGCAATCGCCGCGATGACGGTTATGAGCCGGATCACCAGCCGGATAAGCTGGCTGTCGATGCTGCCGAGCTGTAGCTTTTCCACGGTGCTCAGGCTTGCGGCGAGTGCGCCGCCGGCCACCCAGACCGCCCAGGTGAAGGCGAGATAAAACAGGGCCCACAGCGACAATGTGACCACCTCGTAGACGTTGCCCGAAACCCTTAGCACTTGAGAAAGAATCAATGCAGCCATCGGCGTCATGATCATCAGGCTGATGGGTCGAAGCAAATCCGCCCATTGCCTGGAGGACGTAGCTCGGCTTGTCCAGTACCGACTGAGACGAAAACACAGGAGAACAAAGACGAGGCCGGCGCTAGGACGGCTATGATGCCGAACCAGCGCCACAGCGGTTGGTCAAGAACCGTGGTCCGAACCCGATACCGGGGTGCATCGATTAGCCATCGGGACGGCACGATTCGATGCAATGCAATGGCTACCCCGGCTGGACTATACGAGGCGAAGTCGTCCCAGCCGTCCGTAGCGCCGGGCTTGTAGGGAAGGTCTTTGACCCTGGCGTAAAAGTCCGGCAGACGGGTCAACGTTTCCGGGGTAAACAGATATTCGCCAGCCCGCGGTCCCTTTTCGACCCGCTGAATCCGGATTTCAGAATTCGGGAGAGTCCAGCGCTTGAACTCGGATTTGGCCATCGCCTCGGCATCTGGAATCGACTCGATGGGCGGGAGATCGATGCGGTCGAGCACCTCCTTCAGTTTTATGGAGAGCCGCCGTGAGGACTCGTGTACCATGGCCGGGGGTAGTTCGCTCAAATCCAGTGCCCGTTGGGCCGATTCCTGATAACGGAAGGAGCCTTTGATGGTGGCCACATCTTCCGTCGACAGGTAAAGCTTCGGGGAAGCCAGATACAACTTGACCATCCCGGCTCCCGTCGCATAACCCTTGTTCATGAATTCGAGGAATCCCTGGAGCGTAGCCCTCGGACTGGAGGTATCGATCGGTTTGAGCGGATTTTCCTCGCCAGCGCCAGCGGGCATGGCCCAAAGGTAAAGCACACCTATCACAAAAATAGCCTTGAGTAGGCACGATTCGGCAAGCAAAGAGGTTGAATGGGTTTTGGGCATAGTGAAATTTTAAACTTATTTCTGCTTACAGATTTTCATAGCGGCTCATGTCCAGGAGTCCTGCTTGTAAGCCTCTGTATTTTTTATGCTGTGCATTAAACCAGTCTGCATATTGCCAGATTTCTGGGTTGGTGCGGCGTATGCCGAATTGACTATAGAACTGTTGCAAATCGGTTTCAGTCCTGGCACTGCGTATTCTATCAATAAATTCGCCTAGACGGTTTTTTTCCACGCTGAAGAAAAAATTGGGGTAGCTGCCGACAAAACCGGGGACAACCGTAATCCTGTCGTTTTTAGGTAATCGGCGCGAGCCTTCCGATAATATTTTCGATAGATTGCTTTACTGTTTATCGATTAATACGCTATAGACCATGTCTTCGTCAGGATTGCCTGCCCTTGACCGGAGCAAGGACATTTCCGGTAACGCGCCTAATTCAAACCCCTGCAACTTTGCAAGATTGCGCATTTTATTATCGACTTGCTGCTGAACAGGCGTTGTATCGGCTCTGATGCAAGCCTCTTGCTGACAGCGGTTAATGCTATCCACTGGGCCAACTGCGTTTGCACAACCAGACACGGCAACGATCGCGTTATGTTTAAAAATACCATAGAATCAGATGCTTGCATATTGTAATATTTCTTATTTATAAATTGACCTATTGATTCACTGATAAATAAAAAAAATAAACGCAATCGCCCTGCATGTAATCCTTATTCTTGTAGTTCTCAATATAGAAGGCGAGGTCTATTTTTTTACCGTCGCCGATGTTAAAAGCCAAGCCGGATTATGGGTAAGGCGCCGAATTGCTCATCTTAGCGATTTCTTGAGGGGAAAAATCCGGAAACGGAAGTTTCTGTTCATTCCACCATTGTCGGGTTTTCTGGACAGCCGCTTCAATCAATTCAGGGTAGATACAGGTCCTTTTTCCAAGATAAACGGTGCGGGAAGGAAACGCGAATCCTGTCCCTGCCTGGGTCACAATATCCATGATCTGCAGCATAAGGTCTTCGCGGATGGCGGTGAATTCTGCGTAGTCTCGCGTGGAAACGAAACTGAAAATCTTTACCGACAGCGCACTATCGCTAAAATCAGCTAAACGCGCCCGCGCAGTACTCGCAGTCTCGGCGGCGGATGCAGGCGTTGACTTTTCAGATTCACTGTTGGCATTATGGCTGATATTTAAAGCCAACAGAGTCGTTATTATCAACGTTGTCTTCTTCATCTATAGCATAAATATCCTTAAAAATAATCGAGATCACCTTATAGGTAAGGTGTGTAAATCACTAAAACTCAATCACTTTATCCAGTTTGAGCACCCAGCTTGCTTCCCCTTGCACCAGTTTGTATTGCAATTGCCACCAGCCGCCCGTAGGTTTGGCATCGGTGTCATTGTCTTTGTAAAGCGGGAAACGTTGGGCAACAATACCTTCAACCATCATAAATTCATCATGTCCTCGATAGCCTTTAGTGAGCTTTGGGTCGTCTGTAATAGGTGGCAGATAAATTTCGCTCAGCGATTTTTTGTTATTGGCTGAATAGGCAATCAAAGAACCCTTCTCTTTGGCTTTGATGTAAACATAGATTTCAGGCGAACCGTCCACATTGATGTCGCCTATGTCGGCCCCTGTCACCGTGCCGTCAATTTCTCGCTCGATGGGCGAATTGTCGATTTTGAGTCCGGAAGGAATAATGCGTAGCGTGGTGCCTATACTGGTGACTTGAAAACGAATGCCATGCAGTTCAAATTTTTTTTCAAAAGCATTGGTTTCTGCTGAAACAGTTGCTGCGCCAAATAACAGGCTACTGGCTAGCAATGTTGCTACTAATGGTTTCATAGTGGGTTTTCCTTTGTTAAGGAGGGAGTTTTGAGCAGTTAATACACTTTCATAATGCCACCCATGACTTGATAGTCATAAGATGGATTGCTGTTGACAGGAACTTCAACGGCACCCAATAAAAACCAGTTATCACCAACATGGCTACGAAAACCAGGGGTGAGTGACACAAAAGTATTGCTGGTTGGTGCGCGATTATCTATCGGCTGGCTCAGATTGGTTGAAACATACCAGACCATATCGCCAAATGGTGCAGCATCGTGCGGCGTGAAGTAATAGCCCACTGCCAAATTGGCATCAAATGAGCTACGTGCTCCTGCCTTGCTAATTTCACCCGCGTAGGGAATAGTGAAACCTGCGCCACCGCGTACGACCAAGCCTTTCCATGAGTTATGCCAAAATTGATATTGCGGTGTGATGGCAGCGACACTGTTGCCATTAACACTGTTGCCTGTGGGTGTGCGAAAAGTGAGGTTAAAAGATTGTGTGGTATTTGTAGATTCAGCAAGAATAACACGAGGTGTGATTCTGAAATCACCAAAATTGGTTTGTTCATTAGCACCCGTGCTGGATGCCATAGGAATTTCAGTGGCAACTTCAAGACGTTGGTTCAGTGGCGTGTAGCTTAACAGGTTGCCTGTATAACTATCGCCGCTATTACCGTGTTGCCAGCCAAAAATTGCGATACTTAAGCGATAGAAGTAACTTCTCATTAATTGCGGGTAGCACCTAAGAATTAAGTTAAAATAGTCGCATGGATTCACTTAAGCCACAATTACCCAAAATCAGTAACGAAGAGCGCACACCGCTAGTCGATGTGCTTCTGGAATTGCTTGCGTGGCAGCAAATACAGATAGATAAGCTGGAGCAAGAAATACTTAAGCTCAAGGGCGAAACCACTAAACCCAAAATAAAACCCAGCAAAATGGATGGGGACTCGGCCGAAGACGGTGATGAGAACAGCGATGATGGCGACAAGTCTAAAAAGAACAAAGGGCCGAAACGCAGTAAAACTGATCATCTTAAGATTGATGCCACGTTCGACATCCACCCCGATACTATTCCAGAAGGCTCAACTTTTAAGGGTTATCGGGACGTGGTCATTCAAGATATTAAATTTGAGACCTTCAATACCTGCTATCGCTTAGCCCAATACCAAACAGCAGATGGCAGTTATGTGTCAGGACAGCTACCCGACGGGCTTAACGGCTGCCACTTTGGCAGCGATCTGATCAGTTTCATCCTCTATCAATACCATCATCAACATGTCACCCAACCGCTGCTGTTGAAACAATTGCAGGACTTGGGGGTTGATATATCCAGCGGCCGGTTAAGCCAGTTTATCACCGATGGCTTGGATGTGTTCCATGATGAAAAAGATCAATTACTACAAGCCGGATTGTCCGTCTCGCAGTATATACATACCGATGACACCGGAGCGCGCCATGATGGCAAAAACGGCTATTGCACACATATCGGCAATGAGCTGTTTGCCTGGTTTAGTAGCACGGAAAGCAAAAGCCGCATTAACTTCCTCAGCTGTTTAGGCCAAGGCAGCAACCATTTCTATGTGCTGAATACCGGCGCCTTCGCGTATATGGAACAACAAAAACTGCCGCCTATTCTGTTAGCGCGTCTTGAGCTTGAATTTCAGGGTGAAGCGGTGTGTAGCCTACCGCTGGCGGATCCAGCCGATAAGGTAGTGCGTATCGAAACCGCTCTCGATTGGGAGAAAATGGCTGAATCAGCAGGGCATCAAAACCAAGCGGCATCGGCGAATTATCACCGAAGGCGCTTTAATGGGGGGCCTATTAGCTCAAGGCATTCCCGTTACCCTCAGCATTGTCAGCGATGATGCCGGACAGTTTAATGTCTTTGACCATGCGTTGTGTTGGATTCATGCCGAACGCATCATCAATCGTCTCATTCCCTTAAATGCTGAGCATGTTAAAGCCGTTGATAACACACGCGAACAACTCTGGCAGATTTACCGAGATCTGAAAGCCTACAAACTTGAGCCAACGGCAATCCAGGCTGAAGATATCAAATCCCGATTTAAAACGATGTGCGGCGCCAAAACGGCATACGTAACACTGAATCTTGCCCTACAGCGGATGGGCAACAATCAACACGAATTACTTCGGGTTCTCGACAAACCTTATTTACCACTCCACAACAACCTGAGCGAACGCGATATTCGGGATTACGTTAAAAAACGAAAAATAAGCGGTAGCACTCGTAGTGAGGCAGGACGAAGATGTCGCGATACCTTTGCCAGCTTAAAAAAGACATGCCTAAAGCACAAGATTTCGTTTTGGCATTATCTTAAGGATAGGTTGTGTGGCGAAAGCAATATTCCACCGTTATCTGATTTGATTCGGGCTGCGGCTACCTGTGGGTAATGAGAAGTTACCGATAGAAAACACCGTCATAAGTGTTTATCCAGCCGTGGCGAGGTGCGCCACCGCCGCCATTAGGTGGGCTTACCCATGGTTTGTTCCAACCTGTACTAAACAAATTACTGTATGACAGCTCTTGCCAATTGGCTGCGGCTTTGTCGGAATAAACATCGCCGGTGATGGATTCGATAGCGGCTTCTGCAAAGCTATAGTCTTTAGTTTCAGGCGATGTTTCAAAACTATCTTTGGCGTGAATATCGCCACTGACTAAAAACAGGTTAAGACCAACGCATAATGCAGTCAGCAAGCCGCCTTGGGTTTGAGTGATTATTTTGTTCATAACATCCTTCAAAATAATTTGGGTAGTTAGGCACTACGTTATATTTATAGTCACCGTTCTTTCTGAACCCTTTGATACATGAGGACAGTCTTGCTGAAAGGGCCGGTATAAAGACAAAGGCACTCCGAAGAGTGCCTTTGTCTGATGCTGGGTTTTACAGTCCCCCTTCTGAACCTTTGAATCTAACGTCTTGAACCTTGCCCTTTCTGTCTGTTAAACAGAACCAAAGGTCAGTCGCATCGGGTACTTTAATATCAATCCCAATACCTGATTCGGCTTCAGAAGAATAACTCACAGACAATTTACTACTGCTAATGCCTACCGTTTTGGCAACGGCGGCAAGACAGTTTTGTTCTGCCGTTTTTACATTGCTAGAGCTAGAGCCTGTTGTTGCGGCACTGCTTTTGCCACTGGCTGGAATGCCGACTTTCAGTGTGTAATTGATTGGTTTGCCGCTATCTTTGGCATCACCCATTAAATAGATTCGAATGATGTAATCGCCATCACTAGGTAGCGTGCCTTTAAAATGATCACTATTATTTTCCCTTGAACCTACAAAGATGGCTTCGTAAGTGCTGCCAGGTGGCATGACATTAAAGTAGGCTGCCCCTTTGCTGGCCTTAAAATCAACCGTCAGAGTTTGCCCTGCACGAGCACGAATTACATAGTCGATGTCTTCATTGCCCTTGATTTTGCCGCTGACCGAGGCGCTGGTTTTGCCTTTTGCAAACTGAATTTGTTTGGCGGCGGCTTCAGCGGTAGTAAAGGCCGTACCCACTAATAAGGCACTCGCGAGTAAACAAATTAATACCTAAATCCTGCAAGTCCTGAAAACCCGAGTGCAAGCCCTGTTTTTTTATTCCCGGATTTTATAATTCAGGGCTTGCTGACGCCATGCGCATCCATGGATTTAGGATCGTATTAACCAATACACACCCGGGATAGCAATAAATTTTGGAAATTGGGTGACAATTTGCCAAACCTAATCCTCCTTCCCGCAGAAAGGCTAATGATAGTCGTTGATTTTGGCGTTTATTTATCGGGTTACGAACCCAAACCAACCGCTACCCAATCATCCCAAACCTGAGGATAAAGATGATTGTCTGGGGTTTTAACCGTCAACTGTCTGTTCCCAGTGAGTAACTTGCCCGCTACACGCACCAGATAGGTTCGTATCGTTTCGGGTTCCCATTGTCGAAGCGTCTGACTGCCACTCATGATGGCCATCCAGCGCAGGGTATTGTAAGCCAATACCGCGCAGTGGAATAAGGCAGCATTAGCTAAAAAATTGGCGGTTCTTATCTTGCCCATGCCCATTTGGCCTTTGGATTCTTCGATCCAGGTTTCGCAAGTCGCGCGTTCTCCATATTTTTTATGGGTTTGCCAGGGTGTTAAGGCCTCAGTGGTGACATAGCAAAAATACTCATAGCGTGCCGTTTCCAGTAAATCGAGTTGCGGGCTTTCCTCCTTGGGCAACAATTGGCGTACCGCTACAAATCGCCGAGTCACTGTCCAATCACCGCAACGATACTCAAAGGTACACTGTTCCCAGCTGGGCTGGCCGGGTATGGCACTCCACTGTTGCTGGGTTAACAGTGCGACCAGATTTTTCAGCTTAACTTTAATCAAATAGCCATGGCCATAAGCATCCAGCAAATCCAGTAAGGCGCCGACAAAGTAGCCACTATCGGCCCGGACTATGATGCGCATTCTGTTAGGCAAATGCGCTAACAATTGCTTGACGAAGTCAACGACGCCATTGCTGGTATAGACGCTTCCGGTCCTAAACCAGGCTTGCAGAATTTCCTTACTCCCCACCAGAAAAGCCAATTGCGGATGATAGGAGAGTGCGCCTTTTTTCTTCGGGTTATAGCCTTTGGCTGCGCCCTCTTGGGTACCGCACACTGAATCAACCGTGGAATCTATGTCGACCCACTGAACCGGGTTAAGCCCTACTTTGGAGGCACCTGAACGATTGGCCCGGCGCCAAATTTGGCCGCGTAGTTTATGAGTGACGCTTTCAAAGTCGTTGATCTGTCTTTCGGTAACTTCTTTAAAAATCCGCGCTATCGTAGTTTCAACGGGTAGTTTGGTCCAGCCCGCAATCTTACGTAAGACGCTATCCGACCAGACGCCACAAACCTTTGCCATGGAGGTGGCGCCACCAATGATGCCCACCACGGTGAACATAACCACATTAGTCAATTGGTAATCGGCGTTATCACCGCGTGGGTGCGGAATATCCTGGTCGACTATTCGTTCCAAGCCAATTCGCTGCAAGTATTTTACAACCGGGAGCAGGCCGGCTTGGCTGGTCAGTCCAGTTGCAGTGGCTGACATGTAAACTTTGCCTGTTTGTTTCCGAGTGGCTGGTTTTTTCCGTATGTGTGAGGATATTGTCTTCATTGAAATCATGATCTGGATAGTTGCTAACTATTGACATTATATCATTGATTTATATGTGTTATTAAACATATCTTGTTGTTTGATTGCAGGATTTAGGTAATAATTTTTTCATAAATTATTCTCCGTTGTTATTTTGAAAGCTCGCACACGCCATTGGCGCGATTTTTTCCAGTGTAAGAGACGCTCGGTGAGCCATCTGGATTGATGCTAATAGAGATAGTTACGCCGGAACCCTTGGCTTCGTAGTAATTGTCGTTGAACTTTTTAAGTTTGCCCTCCTTGCCATTTATGTAAATAGGCCCGCCTTGGTCGGCGTGCACCTCGATGTTTCCAGGACATGTGGCGTTAAGTAGCGGGATACCCGCATTGGCTGTGCCAGCCAGGCAAAATGCAAAGGCGGTGATTAATAATTTTTTCATGAATAAATCTCGGTTGTTGAATGATAAGCCCAACAGCTATTGGGCATTTTGAATGGTGCAAGATTGACTTACATCTCAACCCAATCGGCTATCACTCCAACTTGATCAACTGTACAGGCTACTTGGCGGCCACTGTAACCACGAATAATAACTTCAAACCAACCGGGTTTTAGGGGGGATACTTTTGCAATTTGCGGACTGTCATTGCCGAATCGGCCAAAACAGGCTGATTGGGCTTGTTGAGACAGGCTGTTTTGGTTGTTATAGCTGTTTGAGGGAGATGAATTTGGCGTATTTGGATTATTTGGATTATTTGGACAATACAACCAGTGACTGCAAATGCAGTGCCGAGAACAATGGTCAAGAGTAGATACTTGTTGGATCGGGTCATGCTTTCTCCTTGTTTTAAGGTATGTTGTGGAATGTATTTTGTTGCAATCTTGAGACGATTTTAAACTGAGAAATAAACTTACCGTGAAAACACACAAAGTCAAATTTGGTGAACATGAGTGAGTATGGCGTCTTGAGTGAGTGCGAGGGCCTGGTCTTGCAATCAAGCATTTCGGAAATAGATTGAACAATAGATGTGACGTGAAAAGCGGTCAAATCTCACAGTCCAACAATACAAGCAGATGAAACGTAGAAATTGTTTATTATCAAGCCGCCTTCGCCTGCCTTGGCAATGGCAGTTGGAATCTGCCCGCCACTACGTCGGCTACTGTTATATCTTCATCAAGCTCTTCCCATCTAAGTGCATAGCCCCCTACTTCAAGCCGAACCTTCTTTAGCTGATCGTCGGTTGCTTGGCTCAGAATTCGGAAACGGTCGGCTGGAAATCCAAATATTCGCCCATCGGTCAATTCGAGGTAGATCATGCGCTGTTCTGCCCAAACTTTGATAGCCAAGGGTTCTGTTTCATTGATCATGGAATTCATGGTATATATCGACAAAAAGTTGTTTATGCTCAAAAACAAGCCGCTCAAGTTCTCGTAGGTCATGGGCTTTACTTCCACGATTTTGGGCCAGAATAACTGGTTCCAACCAAAACTTGCATTCGCCATCGGAACTCCGCACATGGATGTGCGGCGGCTCGTTCCCCTCATCCGAATAAAAATGAAACCGAAAATTCCGATACGTAAAATAGTTGGCATATCTCTTCAAGCAAGTGGAATGCTTTTTGAGAGCATAGCGCCAAATCTTTAATGGTTCAAAACAAATAGTGAATGCGGGGGCTGGTCTTGCAATCATGCAAACTTGGTTCTTGCTTGTGCTAAGGCAAGCCCAGCCCCAGATGCCCTTCGTAGTTTATTTTTTTACTCATGAATGCAACTCTCAGCCGGAGCGGCCATTCAACTTACAGATTTTCATAACGGCTCAAATCGAGCAGTCCTGCTTGTAAGCCTCTGTATTTTTTATGTTGTGCATTAAACCAGTCTGCATGTTGCCAGATTTCTGGGTTGGTGCGGCGTATGCCGAATTGACTGTAGATCTGTTCCAAATCGTTTTCAGTCCTGGCATTGCGTATTCTATTAACAAATTCGTCCAGTCGGTTTTTTTCCACGCTGAAGAAAAAATTCGGATAGCTGCCGACAAAACCGGGGACAACCGTAATCCTGTCGTTTTCAGGCAATCGGCGCGAGCCTTCGGACAACATTTTCGAGATATTGCTGTACGCCTTATCGATTAACAAGGTATAGACCAAGTCTCCTTCAGGATCGCCCGTTCTTACCCGGAGCAGGGACATTTCCGGTAACGCGCCTAATTCAAGCCCTTGCAACTTTGCAAGATTGCGAATTTCATTATCGACTTGCTGCTGAACAGGCGTTGTATCGGCTCTGATACAAGCCTCTTGCTGACAGCGGTTAATGCTATTCACTGGGCCAGCGGCCTTGCCTAAGCGTTGCCTAAGCTGGTCAAAAAATTCCTTTTTATAATCGGTGGTTTGATATTTAACCCGGGTTTCATGGCCGATGCTGAATAAGGCCTCGGCGGTTCGCAAACCATCTTTACCCCGATACCAAGTGTCATAGATCGCCTGCCGCTGCATCGCGGGCATGAAACGTAAAAAGTTATCTTCGCCATCCTGACGCAAAATATCCATATAGGTACGGCTTGCGAGCTGGTGTCCTGCTGTACCGTATACATTAAAACCGGCGACCAATAAATAATGCAGGCGTTCAAAAATCGGATAATCAACCACCCAAGCGGTTAACGGTGTATCGCCAACAAGGCCTTTGGTAACGGTTGCGCTGTCGAAATGTCTGAAAATGGTGAGCGCCGCATTTTGATTGTCGCCGTCCCCGTCCCAGATATAATCCAGACCAAACCCTTGATTTTTTTCAAAAAGCGTATTGAGAAAGTCATCTTTCATTTTAAGGTATTGCTTGCCGAACTCATCATACTTGGCAAATCCGAACAAGCCGATGCTATCAGCCTCTTCTCCGGGCAAACCCAGAAGCTGGTTGTTTTTGGCCAGCACTGCGGCGACTTTTTTTGGATAAAATTTTCCCGGCTGTAAAAACATAACCCAGAACTGATCCCTGATGCTCTCGGTAGCAATTTCACCACGACACACGGGGCCTTTGATGAATCCGGTCATAAAATATTCGGCATCATCGACCAAGAATTGATATTTGGATGCCAAGGGGAGTTCAATAAATGCCTTGAACGGATTTGCTGCCACTTCTGGTTGATAGGAGGGCAATGCCGTTACTTGATAATCTGTTGAAAAAAACAGCTCATCATAGCGCTGCATTTTCCTATCGCTTAATTCGTAGACAAAATGAATCTTGTCCACAATCGTTTCTGTTACAGGCTGTAAACGGTAATAAAATGTTCCTGTCCCCGGATCGTTATAAGGGCGTACGCTATTAATTTCGTCGATAGCTTGGCCGGGAGCCGTTTTCGAGCGCACTAAACGAAAGAACTCATGTTCGGGATGCCCCTGGAAATGAAGATGACCGATAAACAAGTGTTCGTAAATATAACGGAAGACGAGTTTCTGTTTAAGGCTGGAGCCATTGAAATAATTTTCCCATTTGGTAATCGCCGCCTCAGACTGGCTCGATAAAGGCGGCGACGGTTCAACTTTTGCTCCCTCCAGCAGCCATTGCTTAAGGGTATCTTCTTCTTTCTGTGACAGGCCGGGCATGGCATAAGGCATGCCCCAGTTGGGATGTTCATGCTGGTATTTTGGGAATTCATCTATCGTAGGGCATTGCAATTCGCGGTCAGATTCAAGATCATAGTCCTTATCCAGTTTTCCTGAAACGGGCAGCGGATTAACGCGTTTTAGTTCGATTAATTTGGCCAAAACTGAATTATCCAGATTGGCAGCTTTTGAATCACTGCGTTCATTTAGAACCGGATAAAAATCTTTTTGTCTCCAGCCCTCTGTATCCGTGGCATCGATAAAAAGCCGGGTAGGTTCTGCAGCTTTCAAGCGGGTGGAATCGTAAACTATTTGTTTGGTTGCGCCTCTGTCTATTCCTTCGATTGAGCCGAGCTTTAACTGGCACGGCGCATCATAACAGCCGTGGCACGCTACACAGCGCGAGTCGAGTATAGGTTTAACGTCTTTAGAAAAAGAGACTTTATTCTGTTGCTGGCGCAGTATGGCGTCCTCGTGGGTCAACCGTCGTTGTTTAGGCGCGGAAGGTCCATATAAGCTTTCAAAATCCTTGGTCTGGTAAACAATGGACGCACATCCGGTAAAAATAAGAAAAAGAAGTAGCATTGGGTGTTTCATCATTTTTATTTTTACCGGCTAATGTTTTAATTTGGCGAACTATATTAACCAGTTATCCATTGGAACACTGTTTTTTTATTTTCGCCGATAGTTTGGGGAGAAAGCTGAACAAGAAGATTATTTTTCCCGATAGCCGAAGCTCCCACGGTCTTTTTGTGATTCCCGGTGAAAAAATGCAAGACCTCCCGATAGTGCGCCAAATCATTGTCGAAGCCATGGGCCCCATTGTTGGGTTTTACGAGCGGATCCAGAACAGATCAACCGTGACGGCTACGATTGTCAGCTACAATTGCCAACCAGTTCTGGAGCTTGGAATGCCCAAAACAAGTTTCTGCACAAATAGCGGCACTATCATGAGCCTTATTTTAGAGAGTTTGAGTAATTGGACCGCGTACTTTTATATGGTTTATTATTATGATCTGGTGTCTTTAAATTGCAGGATTTACGCATGACCAAAATCAGTGATAAGGAAAAGGATCGCATACGAAAAGTGGCCCATCTGCTCTATGATGGCGCTCGTCGCGTAAGGATTCTTCGTTCCATTGACTGGCCCGCGTCAGTCAAACAAGGTTTTTTTGCCAAAGGCGCCAAGGAACTGCCGGAGATCAGTTATCCCGGCTTCGATGCGAAACCCACTATCGACATCATTCGCGAAGCGCGCCGGATGATCATTCCGATTTCTCCGATCGACCTATGGCTGGAGCGGCAGTCGAACAGCATAGAAACCGGCGCCCGCATGTTGGCTGGCGTCGGTACCCCGGTGTTTTTTGAGCATTCGCGCCAGGTCTACGGCGAACCAACCGACCCTTTGCGCTTCATTCCCGCCACCCCGCTGGAACTCGCGCAGAGCGTTCAAGACGTCATCGACCAGCTCGCCCGCATTGATCTGGGTGTTGCACCACCCGCCCATCTTACCGCCGAGGACGTTGCGAAGGAGATCCAGGCGGCGGTGAGCTTACATTTCGGGGAAGATGCGCCCAAGGTGACACTGGTCGATACCCTGTCCGCCAATGCCCTGGCTACGGCAGACCGGATTCGTATCCGGCGCGATGCCCGCTTCACCGATAGGGATGCGGCGCAGTTGCTGAACCACGAGGCGTATATCCATGTGGCGACATCGCTGAATGGCCGTTTTCAAACCGACCTGCCAATTCTCGGCGCCGGGCATCCCAGTACCACCCGCACTCAGGAGGGTCTTGCGGTGTTCGCGGAAATCACCAGCGGCACCATGGAACTGGATCGTCTGCGCCGGCTCGCAGACCGCGTGTTTGCCATCCAGATGGCCATCGAAGGCGCGGATTTCCTGGAAGTGTATGGCTATTTTCTTGAACGCACCGGCAATCCCGATCAATCTTTCGAAAATGCCCGGCGTGTGTTCCGGGGCGGAGTGATCACCGGCGGGGCGCCCTTCACGAAGGATGTCGTTTATCTCTTCGGCCTGTTGCAGGTGAGCAGTGTGATCCGTGCGATTTTCTCGGCAGGACGATCCGATTGCTTGCGCCTGTTATTCTGTGGAAAGCTCGAAGCTCAGGACATTCCAGCACTGTGCGAGCTGGCCGTCATGGGACTCTGCAAGCCTGCACGTTATTTGCCGCCTTGGGCGAGTGACTTGCGTTCATTACTGGCTTCACTCACTTACTCCACGTTCATGAGCAAAATCGATCATGCACCGATGACGGCTGTGGTCCAGAAAATCCTGGAAAACGCGCCTATCGTCGAGTTTCCGGTCGAAAGTAAAAATCCAGGTTCTTAGCCAGGATGACTAGCGAACGCGTTATCAATCTGTATGATGTCGTGGACGCAGCCCATGTCCGCTTGATTACTCAGCGACCTGAACCGGCTCCCACTTCGAATCCGGGTTGTACTCCTTAATCTTTGCAGCGAGCTCGGCGGTTTTGGGCCCCAAGTCTTTTTGATAAATCTTACCCTGATGATTGACGACGAACGTCATGATACCGGAGGAGCCATATTGGGCGGGAAAGGCCACCAATGCGAAGCCGGCAATCATGTTGCCGTTGATGATATAGTCATATTTGCCGCCGGGAACGCTGCCACCCTGCCGGGTCAGGATGCGGTAGTAATAGCCGTGGTAGGGCCAAGGCTTTTCGGTTGCGCCTTTGGCCTTATAACCCTCGGCTCTTGCTTCGGCAATCAGCGGCCCGAGCGGGCTTTGCGGCTGCCCTTCTTCCGCTTCCCAAAACAGGCCGTCAAACTTGCCCGGCTCGCTCTGTAATTTTTGCGCATATTCGGATACGCCGTCACCGTCCCTGTCCGAATTGGCGTAATCGAACTGAGCTTCCACGTAACCGCGAATCGCGCCAAGCGCGCTGAGCTCATTGCGGCCGATGCGCCGGTTAAGGATTTCCTGGCGCCCCTGTTCGGTATCGAACGCCAGCTATCGCCATTTTTCACCAGAGGGATGGGGAAGGGCCAATCTGTGTTGCCGACATGCACGATGGCCCGGTCCTCGCCGATCTTCTCCACAGCCATTTTTTCCTGCGCCAGGGTGACGAAGTTCGAACGGTTATTCTTGTCTTCGACTTCATCTCCGGAGGATAGAAGCTCTGCATCGTGGCTGCCGAATACGGCGATGATCTGATTGCGGTCATCACTGCGCGCCGCTTCCAGCAATGCCTTGGCCGCATCATCCGGGCTTGGAAAGTCTTGAGCTTTGACGGTTTTGGCTTCCGACGGGGCAGCCGGCGCAGGACTTGGGGGGCTGCGTGAGCGAATAACGGGGCTGAAATCAGTGCCGCCAGAAGTATGTGTTTTATTTCGCGATACATTATGAAAACCTCAGTCTTGACTGCTTGAGTGAAATCGATGGGAGGTAGTCATAGCGTCACACAAGGGCGACACCGCAATGCTTCCCAGGCGTGCCACCTTTGGCCGGATGCTATAACAGTGATTGTTGGATTTTTCCAATCATCGACGTCGACCTCCGCCCCACCGCCACCGCCACCGCGGCTGCCTCCACCTCCTCGTGCGCCACCACCACCGCCTCCTGAAGCGCGAACATGTCCGGCACTAGCCGAGCGTTGCACGCTAGAGGCGCCTCGCTGGCTGTAGTTACGGGTGGTACTGGCGTTGCGTGGAGCCTCAAACGCATTGGGCCGAGCCGCCTCGGAACGGCGTTGTGTCGCCATCTGTTGCTGGGCGCGCTCGCGGCCTGCAAAAGCTTGGCTGCGCTCTGCTGGTTTAGGCATCTCGGCTCGGCGTTGTGCAATCTGCGGCTGCTTATTCACTGCCTGCGCTCGAGACTTTTGTGTCTGTGCGCGCTCGCCTCGCTCTCCGCCAGCTGTTTTGCGCGCTTGACTCTCTCGCGTAGCAGGTAGAGCAGATTGGCGGCTATTCGAGCCGCGTTGGCTCTCCAATCGCGAGGCTTGACCTGAGGTTTTAATCCCTTGCAGTGCATTGTCCCGAGCTCCCTGCCCAAGCTGACCTTGAATGTCTCGCGGTCGTCTGCTTGTTCTGTGTCAATTTGGACTGCGCTCCGGGCTTTTGCGCTAGCTGCTGGCGAATGTCGGCACTGGAAGGCCGGCGTTCAGCGGGTAAGGCTCTGGCAGCAGTCCGTTGTCCGGCTTCGGCGAATCCCCGCGCTGCAGCCGGGAGCGATTGAGCAGCGCCGAGTCGCTGTCCGGCCAGTGCCGGTTGTTGGGTTCGCCCGAGTCGTTGTTGCACGCCTTCCGGATAGGCCTGTCCCCGACGGTGGCGCTGATCGGGCTGCCAGCCTGCTGGCCGTTGTGAGGGCTTCAGGTTGTTCTGATTGAAAACGCCGCCACGGTCGATATTGATTTCGTTGCCGGAAATATTGACGTTCCTGTTATAGTTGATATCTACCCCGGTCACCATAATACCCGCCGCCTCCGTGCCAGCAGTTGCCGTTATGGCAGACGCTGTCGCCATAGTAATGACTGACGTGGTGGTAATCGTCCCAATCATCGTCATCGGCCCATTCCATGATCCCCCAGGTCAGCAGTCCGCCTACCAATGCTCCGGTTGCGAAGTTGCCCCAGGAGTCATTGCTTGACGTTGTAGTCGTCGCGGGTGGTGGATAGTAAGCGGGGTAATAGCTGGGCACAGGTGCCGCGGCATTGACATTCACCACTGTCGAGGCAGGATAGCCAGTTGGCGGCGGCGCCATGGGCGCTTGGTAAACAACCTCCGGATTGTACTGAGGCACGTAAACCGTATCGGATTTGGCTGGCGCAATGGTAATGACTTCTTTTTTCAGGACCGCCGGGGTGGCCACAGCGCCATCCGCTTGGTCTACTGATACGGTTTGTGCCGTGACCTTCTGTTCCGGGGTATCTTTCAGATAGCCAGCGTCCATGGCTCGTTTGCGCAGCGTCTGTATCACGGCCATGACTTCGGCTGGTTTGGCCAGGAAAGCGTCGCCCAGTTGTGTGGTCCAGTCCAGATGATCATTCATCATCTTGATGACCAGAGGTACACTGACCAGCCGCATGATGCTGGCATCCCAATCTTTGCTGCTCAGCGTTGCAAGATCGGGCTTGGTTTCAATCCACCTCGCTGCCTGCACAACCTCGAGTGGATAGGTCGAGGCCACCAGCAATTCTGCCAGCAATGGATCCGGATACAGGGCAATGGGTGCCACCAGGGATTCAAGATCCGTCAGCGGTTTAGCTGGAGCCTCGGGTACCGGTTGAGCCGTCGTGGATTCCGTTGTCGAGGTCGTTGGCTGCACGCTCTGAGCAATGGGAGCTTGAGCCGGTGGCGTCTTGCTGGCCTGCTGTTCGTCCCTATTGCATCCAATCGGCAACAGCGCCAATAAGATAAGCACCGCTCGATAGACATTGGTGCTGCGGGAATAGCGATCAATGGGTGATTTGGAATGAGTCATTGTTTTTCTCTCAAAACAGGCGGATTTTCCGAGAACGATAACTGAGTTCTGGTAGCGATGATTGTTTCTGTATCCGGCTCGGAAACGATATTACTTCCAGCTATTGCCTAATGGTCAGCTTATATTATCCGGATTATAAGAACAAATCACCAGATCGGATAAGAGCCAAACAAGTTCTAATTCTTGGGAAGCGGAGTTGCCGAAGATGTCGGTCATTTAATCTCTCGTGCCTCAAAAACAACAACGCTACGCGCTTGAACTTTCTGAATATTTCCGTCTGCCGCTCGCTGGCGCACCCGCTCGATAATGTCATCCGGTGACGGCGCCGCAGTATCAATGGCAAGATGCCATTGCCTTTGCGGTATATCGGGAAGCTGAATTTCAATGTCCTGTTCGGACATATTCAGGATGATGTGCAGATCTTCCTCCGTAGCCGTTCTACCGGCGATGGTGAAGGCAAGAATCTGGGCCTCATGGCTGTCCCAGAGCGGTTCGTTCAAATGCAGGCCATGCCAGGTAATATCCGGAATGCCGCGCGAGGATTCTGGCTGGCCGGTAAAAAAGCGTGAGCGGCTTAAACAGGGATGACGCCGGCGAAAGGCTATCAACTCCCGCACGAAACGAACCATTGCATGATTGGCCTCGGCCAGTCTCCAGTCTAGCCAGGAAATCTCATTGTTCTGGCACCAGGCGTTGTTGTTGCCCCCCTGCGTATGCAGAAATTCATCTCCCGCGAGAAACATCGGCACGCCTTGACTCAGAAACAGCATTGCCATGAAGTTGCGTGCTTGCCGGTGGCGCAAGGCAAGAACGTTGAGATCGGATGTTTCGCCCTCTTCGCCGCAATTCCAGCTCAGGTTATTGTCAGTACCGTCGCGATTGTTCTCGCCATTAGCCAGATTGTGCTTTTGATTGTAGCTGACCAGATCCCAGAGCGTGAATCCATCATGACAGGTGATAAAATTAATGCTGCTGGTCGGTAAGCGATGTTCGTCGGCGTAAAGATCGCTGCTGCCGGCCAGGCAAGTTGCCACTTCGCCGACCAAGCCACGGTCGCCACGAATGAAGCGCCTGATGACATCGCGATAGCGGCCATTCCACTCCGACCAGCGAGTGCCGGGAAAGGAGCCTACCTGATAAAGGCCTGTTGCGTCCCATGCCTCGGCAATAATGGGTGACTGAGCTAGTGCGTAGGATAGCTCAATACTCCAGGGTAATGACGGGTTGGTCAGCACCGCCCCATCCTCGCCCCGCGCAAACACGCTGGCAAGGTCAAAACGAAAGCCGTCTACGCGCATCGTTCTAACCCAGTATTCCAGGCAATAGACGAGAAAATGCGTTATCAGTGGATGATTGCAGTTGATGGTATTTCCGCAGCCTGTGTAATCGCGGTAGTGCTGGCCGTCGTGATGATAGAAGATGCCGTCCATTAGCGCCTTGAAATGTATCGTTGGCCCGCCCGCGCCGCCTTCGCTGGTGTGATTGAAGACCACATCCAGAATGATGCCCAGTCCGGCCGCGTGTAGCGCCTCCACGAGATCCTGGAATTCGCGTACCGCCGCCGGTGTCGCGCAGTAATCCGGATGCGGGGCGTAAAATCCATAAGGACTGTAACCCCAATAATTTGTATGTCCCAAAGCAGTCACCCCTTCTGGCACATCCCGTGCGTCGAAAGCCATTACGGGTAGCAGTTCGACATGCGTGATGCCGAGTTCTTTAAGATAGGGGATCTTCTCGATCAAGCCGGCGAACGTGCCCGGATGTTGCGTACCAGCGGACGGATGCCGCGTGTAGCCGCCGACATGCATTTCATAAATAACCGCCCCATCCAGCGGTTTTGGCGTGAAAGCCGGATCATTCCAGTCGTAACCGGTATCGGTTACGATTCCGCGCAGTCCGTTAGTTGCAGAGATTGCCTGACGGCGATCCCAGCCTGTATCGCTCACTGCTCGCGCCCATGGATCAAGCACCTCCCGCCAGGAGCCATCCTGCCGCTGCACACGCCATGTGTAATAAGTACCAACAGGCAGTTGCTCGACGAAAACATGCCAGGCGAAATAAGTCCGCTGTGTGTCTGGGTCAAGTGCGATAACCTGGAAGGGTTCAGTGCTTTCAGCCGCCTCGTAGAGCCGCAACTCCATATTTTTGGCATCCTGGCTATATACAGAAAAGTTTGTTCCCTCATTATTCCATGATGCTCCTCCTGGCAGCCGTTCGCCAATTCGGTTTTTATAGCTCGGAGTTGCCATGGTCATGGTTGATTACCATCCAAACATACTTGCCTTAAGGTGTGCCGGGCGATCATCAGATTTTCATCGGTAGGCACAACCCAGGCCGAGACTTTGGAATTAGGCTTTGAAATACAGATAGCGGCGGCGGTATTGGCGGAGTCGTCAACTTCAAGTCCCAGCCACGCCGCCTGTCGGAAGATTTTCGCACGAATCACGGCGGAATGCTCACCAATGCCGGCGGTAAATATCAGCGCGTCAAGGCCGCCGAGCGCGGCAGACCAGCGAGCCAATCTCACGTCCGGCGCGATACACGAACAACTCAATCGCTTCTTGGGCGCGTGGGTCGTCGCTGGCAAGCAGCGTACGCATGTCATTGGAAATGCCGGAAACTCCCAAAAGACCGGATTGATGATAAAGCAGTTGTTCCAAAGCGTGTTTATCCATGCCATGACGGTCCATCAGATAAAGCAGCACACCGGGATCGATGTTGCCGCAACGGGTGCCCATGACCAGGCCATCGAGAGGAGAGAACCCCATGGTAGTGGCGATGCTGCGCCCGTTATGCAGTGCGCACAGACTGGCGCCGTTCCCCAAGTGGGCGACGATGATACGTGCAGCCGCAAGTGTGGGTTCAACTGCAGGCAAAACGGAGGCTATGTATTCGTAGGACAAACCGTGAAATCCGTAATGGCTGTACCCCTTCCTCGGCAAAGCGCCGGGGTATGGCGAAGCGTTGCGCGACATCTGGCTGTGTCCGGTGAAACGCCGTATCAAAACAGGCCACTTGCGGTAACGACGGCATGGTTTCCAGCAGTACGCGGATAGTCGCGAGGTTATGCGGCTGATGCAGAGGCGCCAAGGGGACGAGGGTTTCCAGTTCCATCAGAACATTGGCGTCAATTAAGACCGGTGCGGAATAGTGTTGGCCGCCGTGGACGACGCGATGTCCCACCGCCAGCAATGTTCCATTTGCGAAATAGTCTCTGAGCCAGGCGCGGATTATAGTGATGGCACCCATGTGATTCCGGGCTTCTTCAACAGTAAGCTCGCGATCGACCAAAACGTCATCAGAGGATTTCTTTACCGTGAAGCGCGGCTGGCTGCCGATGCCTTCAATTTGTCCGGCAGCATCCGCAACAAGCTCTTCAGATGAGGAATCCTTCTGGTAGATAGCGAACTTGATGCTCGATGAGCCGGCATTGATGACAAGCAAGTATTTAGTCATGGGGCTGGATTAAGTCGATATCGATTTGTTCGGTGTCTTGGTATCGAAATGCATGGGACTGCTTATCGATCACGGATTTCATCTTTTGCTATGTAAACCCAAGTCTTGTGAACATCAAGTCCCCGAGCGTTTGCGTAAGTACTCAGGCATATAGCTGCGGTCACCCAAAACTTCCAGCATCGGCCCATAGGTGCCAAACTTGACGATGCTAATGGAGGCTGCCATGGCATTGATGCGATCCCGGTAGCGGCCGACGTCGATACCCAGCAAGCTACAGAGAATGATACGAATTGTGGCCTTATGGGATACTACCAGCACGTTGCCGTCCTTGTGTGTGGACTCGATTTCTGTGATGACAGGGAGGGCGCGAGCGGCTATCTGAATTGCAGTTTCGCCATTGGTGGGCGGATTCCAGGCCGGATCTGTCTGCCAGCGTATGAAGTCATGTTCGTAGTGCTGCCGGACATAGTCCAGCTCACGATCCTCCCACGCGCCGTAAGCAATTTCCCGGAGACCATCCCTCTTTTGCATGGGCAGACCCACCGCATCGCACAAAGGCTGCGCCGTTGCAATCGCTCTTTTCATGGGGCTGACGTAGACATCAGTCCAGGGTATTGAGCGATAGGCATCGGCGAAAGCCTGGGCCATTTGGTGTCCTTCCGCTGTCAGTTCGGCATCCAGCGCTCCACAATAAGCCCCCCGTTGGCTGTACGCTGTCTCGCCATGGCGAAGCAGATAAATTTTCAAGCTCATGTTAACGATCCCGTTCATGGATGGGCAGCTTGACGGCTACCGGCCGTACCTGCCAAATCTCCTCGCAATACTCACGAATCGCCCGGTCAGAGGAAAATTTGCCGGCTCTGGCCGTATTCAGGATAGACATGCGCGTCCACTGTTCGGGATCTTTCCAAGCGGCGGTGACTTTATCCTGACACGCCACATAATCTGCATAATCAGCCAATACCAGGAAGGGGTCATGCTGGCATAGATTTTCCACCAAAGGGCGGAACACTTCGGTGTCGCCATGAGAAAAATGGCCCGAAGCGATCAGATGAATGACCTCGGACAACTCCGGATTTTTTTCGATAGTGGCAGCCGGATGATAGCCATCGCGCTGGACTCTAACGACCTCGGCTTCGGTTAAACCGAACAGAAAGAAATTTTCTGCGCCGACTTCTTCACGAATTTCGACGTTGGCGCCATCGAGGGTGCCGATAGTCAACGCCCCATTCAAGGTGAATTTCATATTACCGGTGCCTGATGCTTCCTTGCCCGCCGTAGAAATCTGTTCGGACAAATCGGCAGCGGGATAAATCAGCTGGGCGTTCTGCACATTGAAGTTGGGAACAAAAGCGACCCGCAAGTATTTATTCACATCAGGGTCGTTATTCACCACCTCGCCCACCGCATTGATCAGTTTGATGATGCGTTTGGCCATAAAATAACCAGGCGCCGCCTTGCCGCCAAATATAAATGCCTGCGGCGGAATACGGAGTCCGGGATTATGCTTGAGACGGCAGTACAAGGTGATAATGTGCAGCACATTGAGATGCTGACGCTTGTATTCGTGGATGCGCTTGACCTGAATGTCGAATAACCAGGCCGAATTCAGCTCTATGCCGGTTTCCTTGAGTATGTAAGCGGCGAGTTTTTCCTTGTTCGCTTGCTTGACGGCACGCCACTCTTGACGAAATGCGGCATCTTCGGCGAAGGGCTCAAGCTTCTTGAGCTCTTCTGTCTGGGTAAGCCAGCCGCCGCCAATCGAGCGCGTGATTAAATCGCTGAGTTTGGGATTAGCCAGTGCCATGAAGCGGCGCGGCGTCACGCCGTTGGTTTTGTTGCTGAAGCGCTCCGGCCAAAGTTCGTAGAAATCCTTTAGCACACTGGTCTTCAGCAGCTCGCTATGCAACGCAGCCACGCCGTTGATGGCATGACTGCCCACACAGGCGAGATGAGCCATGCGTACACGCTTGTCGCCGGCCTCGTCGATCAGCGACAGACGCGCTACACGCTGATCGTCGCCCGGATAACGCAGCCGCACTTCATCAAGAAAGCGGGCATTGATTTCGTAGATTATTTCCAGATGCCGTGGCAGCATTTCACTGAACAAGGGCAGCGACCAGGTTTCCAGGGCTTCCGGCAACAGTGTGTGATTCGTGTAGCCAAAAGTGCGCACAGTAATGCGCCAGGCCGAATCCCAATCAAGCTTACGCTCATCGACCAATAGGCGCATTAATTCGGCCACCGCAATCGAAGGATGGGTATCATTGAGCTGGGCGGCGAAGCGATCCGGGAAATGCTCAAGCGGCTGCGCTTTAAAATCAAGGACACGCAACATATCCTGTAATGAACAGGAAACGAAAAAGTATTGTTGTGCCAGGCGGAGCTTTTTTCCGGCCTCGGGTTCATCATTGGGATACAGAACTTTGGTCAGTGTCTCGGATAGCACTTTATCGTCCACTGCCTGGTAATAGTCGCCGGTATTAAAGGCCTGAAAATCAAAAGACTCGCAAGCCTCGGCGCTCCAGAGACGCAGGGAATTGCAGGTATTCACACGATAGCCTGGAACCGGCGTGTCGTAAGCCACGCCTTTGACTACCCGGTTCGGTATCCAACGCCTGCGGGTGCAGCCCTTATCATCTTGGTAGCTCTCTGAATATCCGCCGAAATTGACGTAATAAAAGATATCGGGTATGGCTAATTCCCAGGGATTGCCATTGCGTAGCCATTTGTCCGTGATTTCCACCTGCCAGCCGTCGCGAATCTCCTGGTCAAAAATACCGAATTCGTAACGGATACCATAACCGATCGCAGGAATCTCGAGTGTTGCAAGTGAATCAAGATAACAGGCGGCGAGTCTTCCGAGACCGCCATTTCCCAAGCCCGGTTCCTCTTCCAAAGCCATCAGATCATCGAGATCTTTGCCGAGTTCAGCAACTGCTTCGCGAACTTCCCGCTCGATGCCAAGATTGACCAGGCTGCTGCCGAGCTGGGGCCCCATCAGAAATTCGGCTGAAAAATAGCATGCTATTTTTTTGGAGCTGACATGTGAAAAATAGGCTTGTATTGTGTTGCTCCAATGATGTTGCAGCCGGTCACGCACGGCCAGCGCCAAGGCTTTATAGTAAGCATGATCAGATGCAACTGCCGGAACTCTGCCGACGCTATAGAGCAAATGATCGAGCACGGCCTGTTTCAGCGCGGCATTGCGCAAGCTGGTACGGGTGTCGGAAGCCGCGGGCATCGTTTCCTCTTGCAAAGCGCTCCCCGTTTTCTTGTTGTTCATTGTCATGTTCATATCCTCGGCAACATTGTCATTCCAGCCATGCTCTTCGCATTCGGCCCTGCGAAACTTAAGCCGGACGGGTTTTGCAAACCCGTTCGTAACGTTTCTGCCATGCTACGTAAAGCGCATTTTTGCATAAAGATTTTTTGAACGTTAAGGACTGGGTTGCAAACCCAGTCCTGCTTCTGGCTCAGCTTATCGATAGCGACCCTCAATAAGGCCACTGCCACTGATCGTCTTCCGGTCTGTCGATACCGTGCTCATAGGCATAGTTACGGCATTCGATTTGCTGATCACGCAGTTTTTCTTTGACATGAGCACCCGATACCCGCAAGGCGGGAATACGGTCGATAGCGTCGATGGCCAGACTGAATCGGTCGGTTTCGTTTTGAATCGCCAGCTCCAGCGGCGTATTGATGCTGCCTTTTTCCTTGTAACCGCGCACATGCAGGTTCTTGTGGTTGTTACGGCGATAGGCAAGACGATGGATCAACCAGGGGTAACCGTGGAAATTGAAGATAATCGGTTTATCGAGAGTGAACAGGCTGTCGAAATCCCGATCGGAAAGACCATGTGGGTGTTCGCTGCTGGGTACCAATTTGTACAGATCCACGACATTGATAAAACGAATTTTCAGTTGCGGGAAATTCTCGCGCAGCAATACAACGGCGGCTAAGGCTTCCTTGGTGGGAATGTCACCGGCACAGGCCATGACCAGATCCGGTTCATAGCCATCGTCATTGCTGGCCCATTCCCAGATGCCTATGCCTTTGGTGCAGTGTTTAATGGCGGCGTCCATATCCAGGTATTGCAAGTGCTTCTGCTTGTCGCAGACAATGACGTTGATGTAGTCGGTGCTTTTCAGGCAATGGTTGGCTACGGAAAGCAGACAGTTCACGTCCGGCGGCAGGTAAATGCGGGTGACAGAAGGGCTTTTATTAACGACTACGTCCAGGAACCCAGGATCCTGATGGGTAAAGCCATTGTGATCCTGCCGCCAGACGGTAGAGGTGATCAGCAGGTTCAGCGAGGATACCGGTGCGCGCCAGGGCACTGCCTTGGACATGGCCAGCCATTTGGCGTGCTGGTTGAACATGGAATCAATCACATGCACAAAGGCTTCATAGGTGGAAAAGAAGCCGTGGCGGCCGGTCAGCAGGTAACCTTCCAGCCAGCCTTCCAAGGTATGTTCCGACAACATTTCCATCACCCGGCCATCCGGTGACAGTTCGCCGCCATCGGCATCTTCCGGCAAATAATCCGCCAGCCAGGTTTTCTTGCTGGCCTTATAAATGTCATCCAGCTTGTTGGAGCTGTTTTCATCGGGGCCGAACACACGAAAATTATGCATGTTATCGGCCATAATATCGCGCAGGAATTTGCCCAAGGGGCGCGTGTTTTCCGCTGTGACTGTCCCCGGACTTTCCAATGCCAGTGCATAATCCCGGAAATCCGGCTTCCGCAAGGCTTTACGCAACAGACCGCCGTTAGCATGCGGATTCGCACTCATGCGGCGTGTGCCTTTAGGCGCCAGAGCCTTAAGCTCTGGGATCAATCTGCCGGTGGCATCAAATAATTCTTCAGGTTTATAACTGCGCAGCCAGTCTTCCAGTTGTTTCAGGTGGGCGGGATTTTCTTTCATGCCCGCAAGCGGCACCTGGTGCGAGCGCCAAAAGCCTTCAACTTTATGCCCATCCACTTCTTTGGGCCCTGTCCAGCCTTTCGGGCTACGCAAGACAATCATTGGCCAACGCTGGCGGGTTGCAATACCGGTTCGGCGAGCTTCCTCCTGAATGCGTCGAATTTCCAGCACGCACGTTTCGAGAACGCCTGCCATCAGTTGGTGCATCGTCCCGGGGTCGCTACCCTCTACGAAATAGGGCGTATAACCATAACCCTGAAACAGGCGCTCCAGTTCATCATGGGAAATGCGCGACAAGATTGTCGGATTGTTGATCTTGTAACCGTTCAGATGCAAGATTGGCAATACCGCGCCATCGCTAATGGGGTTGAGGAATTTATTGGAATGCCAGGAGGTTGCCAAGGGCCCGGTTTCCGATTCGCCATCGCCGACGACTACCGTGACCAGCAAATCCGGGTTATCGAAAGCAGCGCCGTAGGCATGAGAAATACTGTAGCCCAGTTCGCCGCCTTCATGAATCGATCCGGGTGTCTCGGGTGTGCAATGGCTGCCGATACCGCCGGGAAATGAAAACTCCTTGAAGAATTGCAACATGCCTTCTTCGTCTTCGCCCTTGTTGGGGTAAATTTCCGCGTACGTTCCTTCCAGATAAACCGGAGCCAACACGCCTGGTGCACCATGGCCGGGGCCGGCCAGAAAAATGGCGTCAAGCCCATATTTGTTGATGAGTCGGTTCATGTGTATATAGGCAAAGCTCAGGCCGGGACTTGAACCCCAGTGGCCTAAGAGCCGGTTCTTGATATGTTCGGGCTTAAGCGGCTCTTTCAATAGCGGATTGTCCCGCAGATAAATCATGCCGGCGGCCAGGTAAGTGCAGGCACGCCAATACGCGTTAAGCCTTTGCAGTTCATCTTTGCTTAGAGGCGAAACGGCTGTGTCAGTTGTCGATTGGTCAGAAGTGGTCATGGCGGTATCTCTTCAGGGTTAGAGGGATTGAAACAAGACTCAAGTGTTAAAAACTGGCGGGAAAAAGAGCATGAAAGGACTTGTCGCTCAAGATTGTGACAATTGTATTTCTTGCAGGCAGGGCAGGCCTTATAGCCCATGCTGTCCACAAGAAGCTTGTCATCATTCGGCTTCCAGTGTTTTACGCGCTTCTGCCAGCGTTTTGAGATGTTCTTCCGTTACTTCGGGAAACTTGAGATCGAGATCGCGCAGGGTCGTGGTAATGATATCGGAGATTACCGCGCGCGTGACCCACTTATTGTCGGCGGGGATGATGTGCCAGGGTGCCCATTCAGTGTTTGTGGCGCTGATCGCGTCTTCATAAGCGTCCATGTAGTCATCCCAGTGCCCTCGCTCGGCAAGATCGGCGGCTGAGAATTTCCAATTCTTTTCAGGACGCTCCAGGCGCTCCAGGAAGCGTTCCTTTTGCTCTTTCTTGGAAACATTCAGAAAAAATTTCAGGATCACCGTGCCGTTGCGGTGCAGATGACGCTCGAAGGCGTTGATGTCTTCATAGCGATCCTCCCAGAATGACTTGCCTCGTTTTCCATCCGGCAAGTTCTGCAGCAGTTCAGGGTGGACTTTAACCACCAGCACATCCTCATAGTACGAACGGTTAAATATACCGATGCGGCCTCGCTCCGGCAGGCTTTTCATATAGCGCCAGAGAAAATTGTGATCTACATCCTCAGCCGAGGGTTTCTTGAAACTGAATACCTGACAGCCTTGCGGATTGACGCCGGACATGACATGTTTGATGGTGCCGTCTTTGCCGGCGGCGTCCATCGCCTGTAAAACGATTAACAGGGAGTAACGATCATCCGCGTATAGTAATTGCTGTGCCTCAGTCAAATCGGTCTGATTCTGTTGCAGAATTTCATTGGCGCGTTCCTTTAAATTGTCCTTGCCAAATGCTTTGAATTCCTCGTTCTGAGCCCAGCCGGTATCATAGTCCTTGAGTTTAATTTTGGTGCCGGGTTTGACGCGAAAAAGTTTGATATATTTTTGTTTTATCATGGTGGACTTCCTTAAGTTGGCACTGAGGTATGTCGTTATGAACGCGGTTTCAAATAGCCCTGAAATTGTTCATTCCGGAAACACTGGGCACAGGCGCCGGTTCTGCATTAGCCGGTCAAGGCTTTATGCCCTGACGGGCCAGGCCATGGCGTCTGTCGCTTATAGCAACAACAGCTATCTGTTGCAGAGCCATTTGCTCCGGCTGGCACAGGACAGGCAGTTTTGACCCAAGAACCGCGATTGTGTATTTGGATGTTACGCCTTGGGGGTTTCGATGTAACCATGCTGAACGGCCAGATCCAAGATTTCCTTGCGATAGCGGACAAATTCAGTGGAACCGGGGGCGCTGTAGTTCCAGTTTTTGTAAAGACTGGTTAATTCGGTGAAAAAGTTTCTGGCTTCATCTTTACTCTGGAAGTTATAGCTGGCAGCGATTAACGATTCCAGCAGCCTGAAACTTTCCAGCTGTCGTGCCCTGGGCATACAGGCATCAACTTCATCGAAGGCATCCTGCTGCAGATAAACCATGTCCAGCAACAAGGATTTCTGCCAGGTGATAAAGTCCTCTTCTGTGATACCTTCCTCGCCGGTGACCTGCATCATCTGGTAGATACCATCGCCGGTTTCAAGTAATTCCTGCATGGCCTTGACATCGCGCACCCAGTTGGCGTCAAGATGCTTGGTAAACCAGCCGCCCAATTGGTCGAGATAGCGCGACCATGAAATGAGCGGATCGATGGCCGGATAACAGCGGCGGTAGGCGCGGTCGGCCGACAAACCGAGAAAGGTTTTCACAGTGCCCAGCGTGGATTGGGTCACCGGCTCTTCGAAGTTGCCGCCGGCGGGCGAGACCGTGCCGATCATGGTCAGACTGCCCGTTGAACCGTCCGGGCAGCGCAGAACGCCCGCTCGTTCGTAGACGTTTTTGATCGAGGAATCGAGATAGGCTGGGAATGCTTCTTCGCCGGGAATTTCTTCCATACGCCCTGAAGTTTCGCGCATGGCCTGCGCCCAGCGTGAGGTAGAGTCGGCAATCAGCAGCACGTGATAGCCCATTTGCCGGAAATATTCGCCCAGCGTGATGCCGGTATAGATGGAGGCTTCACGGGCCGCGACGGGCATTGATGAGGTATTACAGATGATTATGGTTCTGTCCATCAAGGTGCCGCCGGTACGAGGGTCCTTGGTTTCCGGGTATTCAGCAATCGTTTCGACGACTTCGCCTGCCCGTTCACCACAGGCAACGATAATCACAATGTCAACCGTCGAATAGCGGGCGATCAGGCTTTGCAGTACCGTTTTGCCAGCACCAAAAGGCCCGGGAATACACCCCGTGCCGCCCTGGGCAATGGGGAAGAAGGTGTCAATTATGCGTGTTGCCGTGGTAATAGGTTCAGCCGGGTACAGGCGTTCAGCATACTGACGGCGGATCAGGGCTTCCGGTATGGGTTTGCGCACGGGCCAGCGTTGAGACATGGTCATTTCCCGCTCCATGCCTTTGCCCGAGTTATAACGCGCAATGACATCCTCCACCCCCAGATGACCGCCTCGAATCCAGGTGATCTCAACCGGTTCAGGCTCATTAAAGGGCACCATGATTTTGTGCTTGAATTCACCCTCGGGAACTATACCGATCACACCGCCCGGAGATACTGTATCGCCGATCTCAACACAGGGTTCAAAATGCCATGATTTTTTTTGATCGAGTGCGGCTATGGTAACGCCACGAGGGAGAAAAAAACCATGTTGTGCGGCCAGAGTATGCAGGGGATTCAGTAAGCCATCGAAAACCTGTCCGAGCAAGCCGGGGCCTAACACGGCCGACAGCATTTCTCCGCTTAACTCTACGGTATCGCCAGCACTCACGCCCCGCGTGTCCTCGAACACCTGCATGTCGGCAGTACGCTGGCGCACCCGCAGCACCTCGGCTTTCAGGCGTTCTTCGCCCAGACAGATATAGCCCAGTTCGTTTTTCATGATCGGCGTATTCTCGTCGACCTCGATAAGCACCAGACTTTCCTTGACCCCTATGACTTTTGCGGTTCTCGATAAGCTTTTTTCAGCTTTCATTTTTTACCTCTTTAATCAATTCTTGAAATCGACTCTTCGCCTTACTGGCATCGCGTGCGAGCCACGCTTGAAGGATGTCCCATTTAAAAACGAAAGCGAACACAGCCTCGAAACCGAATTCATTAGTTTCTGCGATTCGGCTCAGCCATCGCCAGATTATGCCCATCAATAGGCTGTCCAGAGCTTGCGGATCATTGGCTTCAAGAAAACTTCGCGCCTCGGGTATCCACGGATAAACGCTAGCCAGCTTGAAATCCGGATCGTCCCAATGAGAAGACATAAAACGCGCCCACCGGCTCGCACCGGAAATATGCTCTAAAAACGAGGCATCAAAGCCGGCATTGCGCTGGCGAAGACCGGCAACGATAGTTTGCTGATCAATCCGGAAATCGATGAACTCACGCAAAGCGGGCTGGCTGATTTCTGGCATGATCGCACGGTAGCGCATCACCATCTCGGCATCCGTTTTCGGTTTAGCCAGGGACATGCGCCAGCTTACCAGAGCTTCGGCTTTGGCCAGTTGCTGGGCATCGTCGGAATCCAGATTACGGAGGCGTTGCTCCAGGCGCAGACGCGTAATCGGCGAGCGTTCGGCGCGTTCGAAAGGCGGCAAATAGGGAAGACTGGCGACCAGTGTTATATATGGACGAGCCATGACGCTTATTCGCTACCTTCGAATATGGCCTTGAAACGGGGCAGAATGCGTTGGTAGAGCAGTCTGGAAATGGCTTTGTCGGAGAGATCGATTTCCAGTTTTTCCTTAACCAGGCGCACGCTTGCGCCGCCGTTGATTTCACTGGAGGGGATCAATTCGACGCCTTCACGCAGCATCTCGCTGGATAACGCAAGAATGGTTTGCTGGGCGCGTTCACGCATTTTTTCGTTCGGTTGATCCATGATGATCGATTCCGAGATAAGAATCTGGATGTCCTTGTCCACGATCTGTTCTTTCGCGACATGTCCAGCTAATACCAGCACGATCGATTTTATAAACTGCTCGTCACGCGTGGCGGATGTCACCAAGCGTTTAACGAAAACCTCGAACGCCGACGCGACTTTGGATTCCAGATGCAGCACGGTATCACGTGCCGAGAGTTTCAAGGCTTCCAGAGCCGCCTCATGATAAGACGCTATTTCATTATGGGTATTTTCACGCAGGCGCTCGACTTCCCGCCTCGCGTCGGAAAGCATTTTTGCAGACTTGTTTTCCGCATCCCTTAAAATCTGGTTGGCCTTCTCATTGGCGGCCTGTACCCCCTGATCGCGGATACGGTCAACCAGGTTCTGAACGCCGGCGCCGGTTGTACTGTGTTCTTGCTCAGTCATGTTAGGTAGTCTCGTTGAGGTTATTTCGGAATTCCTGCCGCCAGCACCAGAGCGAAAACAAAGGCGAAGACGCTGAAACCTTCAACCAGTGCTGCCGGTGCCAATGATATGCCGAAGATTTCCAGCTTGCTTTTTGATACATTGATCGATGCTGCGCAGGTATCTCCCTGAGCGATAGCGCCGTACAACATGGCCAGACCGGCCAGGAGACCCAAGCCAAAAATTCCGGGAGAATTTTCGAGAGTCAGTTCGCGGCGCAGAGCCATGGTCACGACGATGCCGTAAATGGTCTGCGAGGACGGCATCGCTGCCACGCCGATATAGCGTCCATAGCCGCCGTCGACTTCCAATAACGCGCCGCACGCCGCGCTGCCGGCACGCGCACAGCCGATCATACTGCCTACCGCACCCAGCGCTAAAGGAGCATATAACCCCACCCAACCCAGTGCCAAAATTAACGGTTCCATACATTATCCTCCAATTTTTTAAATGGTTTAAAAAGGGTTCCCTCTTCTTTGAGTCCCCAGTTGAAAAACTCGATCACATTCAGCCGCAGTCCGTGAATGAAGCCGCTGGCAATGCCGAGAAACAAATTAACCGCATGCCCGAGCAGCAGTATCAGCAGCGCCAGGAACAGGCCGATCCCCGGGTAGCTCTCATAGACGCCGGCTGCCATATGGTTGAATTCGATGGCCAGCGATCCCGATGCCAGCCCCAGCGCGAACAGACGGAGATAACTCAAGACATCGCCTAAGGCGCCGGAAATTTGGGTCAGTCCTATCAAACCTTGAGAAAGACGGGCGAGCGGTTTTTCTCGGGGCGCAGTTAAACCACACGATTAATAGTGCGCCGATAGCCATTAAGGCTATGCCCAGCTCTTGCACCGCGGCCACGCTAACTGATCCGCTCATCGCCAGTGTAAATCCGCCACAAATCATGCCTATCCAGCCGATTGAAGGCAGCCTGTCCGGCCAATGCTCGTATCGGTAGGCATTCATCACATTGGCGAGCACGATATGGAAAACACCGATCACCACGGAAATCATCATCATCGGTCGGTGTCGCTCATATCAAGAACATGAAGCTTTCCCGCCAAGGATTCATCGCTAGGGGTGACGCCGAAATAACTGCCGGCCAGTACGCCAAAAACCAAGGAAGCAGTCACCACTGACAAAAGTAAAGGCCGAAAGCGGCGGCCCGAGGATGAACGCCCCAGTTTTTGCCACGAACATTAAAGCAAGCGCCAGCACACTGGCGTAGCCCGCATCAGCCAGGATCATTGCAAAAAAAATCGCAAAGGAAATGAAAGTTACCCCGGACGGATCCCAGGTTTGATAGCCCGGTGTCATATAAAACGTTACCAGATCCTCGCCGGCACTGAGCCAGGACGGATTGCGCATGAGCGTGGGCGGGTTGTCTTCTTGAGTGGGCGCTTCCGAGGCAAAGTAAAAACCTTGTGCTTTCGAATACGCTTCGAGCGCCGGCAGGCTGTCAGCGGGCGCCCAGCCCTGCAAGGCAAACGCCCAATCGTTGGTGTAAACGTGCCCCATGGCGCCCTGACAAACCGCCTGATCTTCCAGTCGATTCAGATCACCGCTGAACAAATCATGCCAGCGGGTTAAATAAGCCCGTTCAGCCTGAGCGTCCTCCACGGCCAACTCCACCTCATCGAGTCGCGCGAGTAATTCCTGCCGAGGTTTGTAGCCGAGATGAACGCGGGGTACCGGCATCTGCGAAGGCTCTTCCTCGCTGATGACGATCACATAACAAAACTGGTTATCGCGCCGGATAATTTCCCAAACGGGAGCCGCGGCTGCAATTTTCTGCAACTCTTTATGCGGAACAACGTAAAACCAAAGCCGTTGGTTTCCCATCTCCTGCAACGAAGGCAACACGAAGTCGCCCCAGGGACGCATGGCCTGGATGCGTTTGATCAAAAAATCACGCTCATCCTCCAGATCATGCAAGCGATTTCTGGCTTCCAGCGTCCTCTGCTGGACTTCAGCGGCATTGAAGCGCTCCTTATCCCGAATCTGTCGCCTGCGCTGCGGATACGTCTGCAGAAACTTCAGGGCCTCACGGGCGCCTGCAGGCGTAGTTTCGCCAAGACTAGTATGCTCGGCTGACAGCGGAATAATCTGCACACAGCCCATTTTCTGAAGGTCAGGCAGTAAGCGTTCGCGGTCAGCAGTCATGCCGATGAAAGTCACCTTATGCATCTTAATAATGCTCATGATACCTCCTCTGAGTCGGCTTCCCGTTGTTGTAGCTGTTTCTTTTTGGCGAGCTTGGAAATAATGACGCTGGCCCGTTCGGCGTCGCCGAGGTAAATGCGTATTTTTTGGATATTCTGCTTACAGGTCGGAATCAGGATTTTTTCGAACAGATTAACGCGTTGCGTGATCCGGCGCACAACAACTTGTAAAATACGCCAGCGCTGGCCGGCGATTTCTGCACGCATCCGCTCTTCTATGGCATCCTTGAGCCGCTGTACCAGAGCATCCAGCCAAGGCGGCGTGGACAAGCGCGAATAGTCGGCGACTTCACAAACGATGCTTTCTAAAAAAGGCAGTTTCACACCGACAACATTTTGTTCAACCACCTGGCAACTTTTCAATTGCACCAGGCCGCCAAGACGAAATTCCTTATCGGCCAGCATCGGCAATTCTTCGCCGATTCGAGTTTCCAAGGCGTCCACAGCCGCTTGAGCGGCCGTATATTCCGCCTGGGCTTTTTTCACTTCCATGGTCAGTTGCCGGCGTTTCAGATCCAGCGAGGGCAATAGCCGTTGGTACAGTTTCAACTGTTCCTGCTGCTCGTGCAATTCGTGTTTGCTAAGTTTGAGCTTGGCCATGACGGTTTATGCCACCTTAGCCACGGTTTCCGGCGCTTCGGCTGTGCTCTGTTCTGGTTGCGGGAAATATTTATCAATCAGGTTCTGCTTCATCAATAATTCTTGCGGATCAAAACATTCGCCCAGCGTGGTCCAGCACAGATCAAGGGCGTCGAGAACCGGTAGTGAAACGCGCGTATCCATAAAGCGTTCACGGAACAAGCGGCCGAACTTGAGCAGCTTCTCGTCGAAAGCCGAAAGTTCAAAGGCCATCGCCTGCTTTTTTTGCGCTTCCACCGCACCCGAATAAAAGCGGATCATGGTGTTCATGATCTGGCTGTGGTCCTCGCGCGTGGCTTTGCCAATCACATGCTGTTTTAGCCTGGACAGCGAACCAAAAGGGTCGATGAAGCCATCGTGCAGATAAAACTGACCTTCGGTAATGTAACCGGTGTTATCCGGTACCGGATGGGTGACATCATCGCCGGGCATGGTGGTTACGCTCAGAATGGTTACCGAGCCCGCGCCTTTAAAATCACAGGCTTTCTCATAACGAGACGCCAGTTGAGTGTACAGATCACCCATGTAGCCGCGGACGGCGGGGATGCGTTCCTGAGCTACGCCCAGTTCTTTCATGGCATCGGCATAGGCGGTCATGTCGGTGAGCAGCACCAGCACGCGCTTCTTCTCCTCAACCGCCATTTTTTCTGCCACCGCCAGGGCCATGTCGGGAACCAGCAGGCGCTCAACCAGCGGATCTGAGGCTTGATTGACGAACATGACGGTGCGGTGAAAAACACCGTGCTCCTCGAAGGCTGTACGAAAGAAATGATAGTCATCGAAAATCAGACCCATACCGCCAAACACCAGGACATCGGCATTGGCTTGAAAACCGATCCGCGCCAGCAGTTCGTTGAAGGGTTCGCCGGCAACCGAAAAGATGGGAATCTTCTGGCTTTCAACAAGACAATTGAACAGGTCGATCATCGGGACTTTGGTTTCGATCATCCTCGATGGCATCACCCGCATAACCGGGTTAACCGTCGGCCCGCCCACAGGGATGCGGGGATCGGTGGGTAGTTCTGGCCCGCCATCAATAGGTTCACCCGAGCCCCGGAAGATTCGACCGAGAATGTTTTCGGAGTAAACCACATCCAGCGGATGACCGAGGAAATTGACTTTGGCATCGGTGGACAGACCCTTCCCGCCAGTGAACACTTGCAGGCTGACGATGTCACGGTCAATATCCACGACTTTGGCAAGCGACACCTCGCCATCGATGTTTTCAATCATGGCAAGATCGCCAAAGGCGACGCCCTGGGCTCTAATCCGTATCAAATCGCCGACGATTTCCAGCAGGCGTGTGTGATTAATCAGTACTTGAATAATGGACATCGGTTTACTCACTTTTTCGTAGCCGGAATACAGTGTCTAGCTACATTATTGGATGACTAAGTTGCCACTTTATATGGATTTTCTACTTGCAGCTATTGGACTAAGGTCCAATAGCGCGCTACTAAACAAAACCATTAGGGTATAAGGTGTTGATTGCTTCATGCTGATACATAACTTGCAACCTAATATAGTGCGATTTTCCAAAAGAAACAATTTTGTATTTTTTATGTTTAATGTATTCGCTATACTCAGCCCCTCCCAGAAAATCTTGGAACAGGAATAAAAGCCATGACCGATTTTAAGTTCTCCCCGTTTCGCACCACGCGTATCGTGCAATCGGAGATTCAGGAATTTCTCGATGCCGTTTCGATGGCCGTGCTGGCGTACCAGGAAGGCATGATTGCTTATCTCAAAGAAGGCTGGTTAGAGACAACCGAAGAAAAGCAGCAACAGATTTCTTCTTACGAATCCCGGGGCGACAGCTTGCGCTCTAATATCGGATTAACTCTCTACACCGAGATGCTGTTGCCTGATACTGCCGCCGATATATTGACTCTGCTGTCGGATTTGGATCATTTGCTCGACCGTATGCGGGGGCATTTTATTCTGGTAGGAATTGAAAAACCGGAGTTCCCGGACGACTGCAGTGAAGCCATCATCGAATTTATCGGTCACGCCTGCAGCGCCATGGAACATACCGTGGCTACGGCACGTATTTATTTTCGCGACCCGAAAGCGGTCCATGACCAAATACATAAAATTCACTACCACGAACAAGAGGCGGAGAAAATCGCTATCCGCGTGCTCAAAAGTATTTTTGCCGGCGATTATCCTTTGGAACGCAAATGCCAACTGCGCGAGCATTTGCTGCACATCGACCAGCTCGCCAATCAGGCCGAAGAAACAGGCGATGCTTTGGCTATCTATGCTGTTAAGCGTTCAATTTAGTCGGCCGGTACCATGATCGATCTGGGCTTTTTCATCTTTCTCTCCAGCGGCTTATTTTTGGGCTGGTCGCTGGGCGCCAACGATGCCGCCAATATTTTCGGGACTGCTGTCACCAGTCGAATGCTGCGTTTTCGCACGGCGGCAATCCTGTGCGCGGTATTCGTTATTTTAGGAGCGGTGATCAGCGGCGCCGGCGCTTCCCATGGACTAGGCAAACTTGGCGCGGTCAATGCCTTGGCGGGATCTTTTACCGTCGCTTTGTCAGCAGCGCTAACCGTATACACGATGACCAAATGGGGACTGCCGGTTTCGACCACCCAGGCAGTCGTCGGCGGTATCATCGGCTGGAACCTGTTTAGCGATTCCCCAACGGATATGGCTTCGCTCAGCCAAATTGCGGGCACCTGGGTTGCCAGTCCGATATTGGGCGCGCTCTTTGCCTGGCTTCTTTATTGGGGAATCAATGGCTTGATTAACCTTACCAAACCGCACTTGCTGTGGCAGGATCACTGGACGCGGCTGGGGCTGGTGTTGGCCGGGGTGTTCGGCGCCTATAGTTTGGGTGCCAATAATATTGGTAACGTCATGGGGGTATTTGTCTCTTCTTCGCCGTTGCAGGAAATTCAAATCGGCGAGTTGTTTGCTCTATCGGGTCCGCAACGCCTGTTTTTGTGGGGCGGCATTGCTATTGGTGCCGGGGTATTTTTTTCGCGGCCGGTTATGACTACGATTGGTAAAGGTATCGTGCCGATCGGGCCTATAGGCGGATGGGTTGTCGTTGTTTCCCAGGCGCTGGTTCTGTTCATTTTTTCATCAACTTCGCTACAGCAATTTGTTACAGGTTTGGGTCTGCCGCCTATTCCGCTGGTGCCGGTGTCCAGTTCCCAGGCGGTGGTTGGCGCTGTTTGCGGTATAGCATTCGCACGCGGCATCAAGGGTTTGCGCCAAATACGTTGGTGGGAACTCGCAAAAATAGCCGTGGGCTGGGTCTCCACGCCGATCAGTGCGGCGCTTATTTGTTATGTGCTGCTATTTATTGTGCAAAACGTCTTCGAACAACAGGTGTTTGTCGCCCCAAGTGCTATGAATGCCGGCTCTGCTTACTGAATATACAGGAAACGGCTAAGGAGAGAACTGCCAAGGTTCTTTAACTTAGATATCAGTACAATCGATAAATCCTATCTCTTGATACAATAGTTATGTATTTCTTACTCCATTCAACCCCGAGAAAATTATGACTTTATATACAGGGAACTTTAATAAAAAACTGTGCAATGCTGCAATATTGCTGTTTCCGCTTGCCATCACTGCTTGTTCATTTTCAGATAGTTCAGGAAGCATTTCCGATTCAACCAGTTCGATTATCAGCAGTCCGTCTTCAGTTTCCGAAGAAGACAAGAAATACGAAAATGAAGTGTCCGATTATACGATGGCGTACGTAAAATCCTCCCGTCCGGAGGCTGATTACAATAGCTATCTTAAAGGCCTGAGCGATATTGCCGCCAAGACCGGCATCGTTAATTGGGATCAGGAGCCCAAAACCTACATAGCGATCGGCAAGGGTCTGAAGAAAGCCGGCATTCAAGGTACCGCTTACGAAACCTATAAAAAGAATTTTGCCAACTCCAATCAACAGAACATGCAAAATATTCAAAAAGGTTACGAGTCAGAACATTAACCTCTAACAGACTTTTTTAATAATGAGTCTGCAAGGCCGTTTACCCGCATGATCAGGCGCTCGTGTGTCTACACAATCGGCATTCATGCGTTGATGGCGGTCTTGGTTTTACTATCGTCCGCCGCTGCGGCCGCCTCTTTCAATTACCTTTATATCGAAGCCAGCGAAGGCAATTCGAGCGGAGGGCATACCGCCATTCAATTCGATGATGACATTTATCATTATCAACATCTTGATTCCGGCCTGATTCGCCTGTTCCGGCGAGGAAAAACCGAATTTCATTTTTTATACCGGTATTTGCAGAATCGCCCGATTCATGAAGGCCGCGTCGATGTAAGCGAAGAAACCTATCATCTTTTGAAAGACCAGTTTAAGCGGCAGTTTTTGACCCAGGAAAGCCAATTCAAGCTGCTCGATGATCTGCATAAGGACCGGATTTTTATCCGGCACTTGTTGCATGGATTAACAGCCGAAAATAACTGGCTTGACGCCGATGCTGATACGATTTTGCAATTAAAGGGGGTTGGGCTTTTTTATTCCGCTCAGGGCTTTCAGCCGCAACAAACAGACAGCCCGTTAACCCGGCAGCAGTCGCAAAGCATTGAACACTTGCGCCAAAAAATCGAGCAAGGTTATGGCCCTGAGTTTTTGCATCGCCGGCGTGCACAGATCGAATCAGAAATTAAAACATTAGCGCCTGGCCATTGGCCTGCCTTGAGTCCGGACTTATCCGGTGAACTATCGACTTCTCCCGTTTATTCATTTGCCGACAGATATTCGGACTATCTGACAGGACTATTCGCGATCAAGGTCTTGGTCGAGGCGCCGCCGCTGCAATCCGATGCTTTCTTGCGAATGAATCAAGAGGCCTTCAAGATCACTGAAGCTGAAAAGCCTATGTTGCAGGAATTGCGTAATGCTCTGGAAGCCAGTCTGGTCAAAGCCATCAATTCAAACCGGCCGGACTGGGGCTATGCCGTTTTAGTCAATGTAGCGCGGTATATCGCCGTTGATGCCTCATTGCAGTCCGGTTATTGGGTTTTTATCGACGATTTTGCCGAAAACAGCGAATGGCTCAGGCCGGATCAGTACCTTCAACATAGCGACCAGATACAGACCCTCATAAGCGACGCTCGGGCTGCGCTGAATCAATTCCGGCAACCGGCAATGGCCGGCCAGCGTCTGACCGAAACCGAATACAGCCAGATCGAGATGGCTGCCAATCGTTATTTCGAATTACTGAAGAGCGCACAGCATCTTGAATTCCGCTATAACGGCGAAAAAGCCCTGCCAGCCAAAAGCACCGGTTTTCCGGATGACCCGATGCCGAATCTTACCAGGGAACAATTAACAACGGCGCTCGCCGCGCTGGATAATGTTGAACATAGCTTGTTTCAAAAATTGAAACAGGACTATCGCTATGATCTGATTAAGCGAAATTGCGTCACCGAACTGTTCAAAACCGTCAACCAGGCTTTATTAAGCCCCTCCCGTTCTGATGATAATCTCGCGGACCCGCAGGCGTTGGTTATAAAAGAGTCCGAAAAGCGTTTGGGGGGGTATGTTGCGATACCCTATAACTTCATCCCGTTTGTGTCCTATCAATCGGTTCTGGATCGTTACCATGTGACGAAAAGCCGCGATCTGGATTCTTACCGGGGCCAGGAATTGGCAAAGCTCAACAGCCGGGAAAACCCACTGATAACGGCCTTGAGGGAATCGAATATCGTGAGCAGCCGCCTATACAGATACAATCCCGATGACGCCTTATTCGTTTTTTTTACCGACGACAATTGGCTATTAAGGCCGGTGTTCGGTGTTTTCAACACCGCCGCCGGCATCGGCCAAAGCGCTTATGGCATTTTCAGTTGGCCGTTCGACTCGGGTGAGAATTTAAAATCGGGCGCCACCGGTATTTTGATGAGTCTTCCCGAGCTGCTGTTTTTCAATATGCGCAAGGGCAGTTACAAGTATTTGTCCTTGAATCAATCGGCAAAATCAGATTTGTTCAACGATTGAAATGTAGGCTGATTAGTCTCGACAGTTTTGAAAAAGGCTATGGAGGGGGCTTCTGCCGCGATTGCAGGCTCCCGAATTTAATGCTTGAGGGATGTGCCAGTTTTTACAGGCTTTTAATTTTAACCTAATGTGAGGAATGCAGACGTGAACGATAGATTTTTTGAAAAGGCAGGTGGACTTGCCATCGTCGCCGTGCTGGTCATTGCCTGTCTCAAGCTCATATCCCCTTTCCTCGGAGCCCTGCTTTGGGGCGCAATCATAGCAATATCCAGTTGGCCATTATTTCAGCGTCTGCAACGGCGCTTGGGCGAACGAAAAGGACTTGCCGCCTTTATTCTAACCATTGGCTTGATCTTCGTATTCGTCGTGCCTATTTCTCTGCTGATTTATTCCTTAACCGATTATGTCGATTCCGTGGTCGGGATGGCCAAAGATTTGACAACAATCACCTTGCCTCAGGCCCCGGACTGGTTGGTCAATTTGCCCCTGATAGGCCCGCGAATCAACACCTTTTGGCAAAATGCCAGCACGCAAATGCCGGCACTTCTGGAGACGGCGAGGCCTTACATCAGAGACGGCGCCACGTGGTTGCTCAAACAAAGCGGAACATTGACACTATCGCTTCTTGAATTCCTTTTGGCGATTGTGTTGGCCGGATTTCTGTGTGCTAACGGAGCCAAGGTAAGAGAGTTTTTAGAACGATTAATCTGCCGGATTGCCGGGCAGCAGGGCTTTGCCCTGATTAATATTGCCGGTCAAACGATTCGCGCCGTATCCGTGGGCGTGGTTGGGACAGCATTTATGCAGGCATTATTGAGTGTGTTTGGCTTCGCCATCGCTGGCGTACCGGGAGCGGGTCTATTGGGTTTGTTCTGTTTTATTTTGGCGATGCTGCAGGTCGGTACGGCTCTGGTTTGGATCCCGACAGCCGTTTGGCTCAGTTATCAGGGTGATGAAGGGTGGGCGATTTTTACCGTAGTCTGGGGTATTTTAATCAATATTTCCGACAATTTCGTGAAGCCCTATCTGATCAGTCATGGCAGCGGGCTGCCTATTCCGCTTATCTTTCTTGGCGTACTCGGCGGCTTGCTGGCATGGGGTTTTATCGGCATCTTTGTAGGAGCCACGCTTTTGGTCGTGTGTTTTACACTGCTGAATAGCTGGCTGGACCAGGATAAACCCGTGCAGACCGTCGATGCTTCAAATGCCGGCCAGTATGAAAAGCCTTGAAAAAATGTCTGAGATAGCGCAAAGACAAAGCCATAAGCACCGGATAGGCCTGTTTCGGCTATTAAAGTACTCGATATAAGAGAGATAACTACGAAGTTTCAAGGCATGGTAACTTAAGGATTTTCTTCGTGCCCTTCGTGATAAATAAGGCTTTTTAGACTGTATTCATGAATACTTTCATCCTCTTTTGCTTAAGGACCGGCGTGTTGACGCTTTCGCTCGAAATCCTCGCCAAGCTAGAACTTGGCAGGGCTTGTTACCAACGAGTATGATAGAAACGAACGAATATTAACTAACGAATAATAAGGAAAACAAAACATGTTAAATATAAAACGCTTGGGTATCCTAGTAATTGCATTGCTGTTTCTTGCCGGCTGTCAATCCACCGGCGGCGCATCAAGAATGGCGGGTTCTGCTGCGGAGATCGACCGCGACGTTAACTATGCGCTGAACAAGCTCTATCAAAGCACACCCGCCGCCAGAACTTTGGCGGCTAAAGCGAAGGGCATTCTGGTGTTCCCCAGCATCGTCAAAGCCGGCTTCATGGTTGGGGCGCAATACGGCAGCGGTGGTGCTTTACGGGTTAAGGGCCGGACGGTAGGCTATTACAATAGCGTTGCAGCGTCCTATGGCTTGCAAGCTGGCGTACAGTCCTTTGGTTACGCGCTGTTTTTTATGAGCAAGGATGCGATGAATTATCTGAATCGCAGCGAAGGCTGGGAAATCGGCGTCGGGCCTAGCATCGTCATCGTCGATGAGGGTGTCGCCAGATCATTGACGACTACCACTGCGAAAGAAGATGTGTATGCGTTTATCTTTGACCAGAAAGGCTTGATGGCGGGATTGGGGATACAGGGTTCCAAAATCACCCGCATCTATCCGGAATAACCTATGCGCTGTGCATGAAGAGCTATTGCATCATTGAATAAGGCTGAATAATTGCTGTTGATTTAGCTATCCAGCCTTTGGGTGACGGTCTACAGTTCGACTATAGCTTTGAAAGTTTTCGTGCTTTTTGAGATTTTTGTGGATGAGATGATTTATTTATGATTATCGGTAGATTTGGCAGAGTCACCAATGACTATTGCGACTCTGGAAGATACCTGGTTGGCATTGGAAGCTCTGCAAAAGTTGCCCGAATTCTAGCAGCAATCGTTCACGATTTTTGTTGTTGGCCCAATGCCTGCTTTTCGGTTTTTGGAATCTCTCGCCCTCGTGATGGGGGGCGAGGGCTTGTTGATTTCCCTGGCCATTTTTTCGGCTTTCTCAACCAAGAGGGTCATCACCTCCGAAACGAGGGTCTGGAGCTTCTGCACCGCTGGTAGCGCGTGTTCTTGCAGGGCGTTCGATGATATTTGCCATGTTGTTTACACTTTAGATGATGGGTGAACGTCAATTACAGGCTTCTGAGATGACTTGTCGCCGGCCAACTCACGACATGCGACAAGCCCATATGATTTTGAAGATGATCGATTATGCTCTCAACCCGTGCAGGTAAGTCGTAGAACTCGATTATCAGCGGCAAATCCAGGGACAAATCCAGCAGAGAGGCGGTGCGAATCTCGCCATCTGGGCCAAACCCCATAATTCCTCTTAACACCGTAACACCCGAGACTCTCTCCTCCTCGTGCAAAAACGTGATGATCTTGGTGAGCAGATGTTCGGCTTCGCGCAGATAGATTCGCGCTACCGTAATAGATTGAGTTGCCATAACCAATTCCCCACTAATGTACCAAACCAGACCACCGCCCCGCCGAACAGGGCGTTGATGGCGAAAATGCTCAGCAGTCCATGCAACTCAAGCCGGATTTCTGACAGCTTGAACGCCAGCCAAAGCGTTGACGAAATCGTCAGCATGCCGAGTAGCACAATGAGCACAACTGCCCGCAACTCGGGCGTGAAGTTCATCCGCAATAATGCGAATTCCGCCAGCATAGCCAGAAAAAAGGCGGCGGCAAGTCCTAGCGCCAAATCGGCATAAGGCAGTCCATGCCCCAGCCAGGGATAAATATCGTTCGTGAAGATCGTCCGCCCCCATATCAGTCCGAACCAAACCCCAGCCAGACAGAGTACAGCGCTCAAAAAGATGTTCAAAAAAGCCTTCAGGAGACTGCCTTCCTCGAATAAGTAAAGCGTTTCCAGCGCAAAGGTGGAAAAGGTGGTGTAGGCGCCCAGAAAACCGACCAGAATCGCCGCCCGGTATTCCACGGATATAGCGAATCGTTGCAGCATCAGTTGTGTCAGCAAACCCATCAGGAACGAGCCGGATACATTCACGAACAAGGTGCCGTGCGGAAAGCTGCGGCCCAACACGGCATAAATGCCGTTCGCTACGAGAAAGCGCGTCACCGCGCCCAAGGAACCGCCCAAGGCGATGGCAATCAGTTCTTTCATAAGTTATTCCGCATCATAGGGCTAAGCCTCGAACGCCGCAGTAAATAGTTTCCAGCCCCCAATATACAGATGAAATCACGGGGATCAACTTAACGATTTTAGTACCAGCACCAGACCGGAGAACGCCAGAAACACCGCAAAAATGCGCTGGTATTTGTCACGGTCAATCTGCGCGTAAACCATAGCGTCGGTCAACAAGAAAATCATCACACCCACGGTCAGATAGATAAGGTTCTCGTAGACGGGCACATCGCTCTGCCGCTGACTGAACAGCCATAAAGTCAGCAGCTGCACCACTGCGAAGGTGCCGTAAGAGGCCGCCACGGTCACCCGTGCGACATCCTTTTCATAATTCCTATGATGAACCACGGCGGTCAACAACGAACCGCCTAGGTTACTGAGCCCATGCACCACGCCCATGACGACGAAGTATGCCGTTTCATAGTGCATCATCCGGTCGATAATTCGGGCTATGGAAGTGGAAAATTCCTTTAAGGCGATCAACAGCAGAAATAGGCCGATAATCAGGCCGATGTTGATGCGCAGATGGGTTACCAGAAACAGAAACACGGCGATAGGCGGTAATGTATACAGCAATACTTTGCGGTAAAAGGCAAAATCGATATGGGCGTGATGTTGGACGATTTGCAGCAGGTTGATGGCGAGCGAAATCGGCAGCAGCACGATCAGTACATCGACAAATTCGTATCCGAACAACAGCAAAAGAGGCGTGCCGAACAGTAAAACACCGGCCCCGAACAGGGACTGAATGACGGATGTGACGGCGACAGTGAGCATGATTTCGGGCGGCATTAATGTTCCCTGTTGTGGATGATCGATGTCTGCGGGGTCAAACGCTTGATCAGGTAAGGTTTTAATCGGAACCGCATTTAACCGCCGACTGGTTTTCCGGTTGCGAAGCGATAGTATTAAAATGTTTTTTGTTTTACAAACTTTTTCGAACGTAGAGCAGCGATCTTATTACTGCAGCCGGCTAACGGCGGTTCGGTGATTGTTAGTAGCAAAACTGGGAAAGCCACTGTTGACCAGTCATGCACTTGAAATTGGCGACGGTCTTTTGGCGGCCGATTCCGGATAGTCATGTATTCATATTGAAAGGCAACCCCATCAGACCAGTCACTGAATTTACTAAAAATGACCACTCCACAGGCAATAAATAACTCTGAGAATGGTTTGAAGTTCAGTTCGCCGACAGGAACAGGATTAGCGAATTATCCGGAGCCGCCTCGAAACCAAAGCGCAAGTAGTAGCCTGCCGGCCTTAACTACCTGCTAGAATCGATCGCTGGATGTCTTCTTCCGAAAGTTGTACGTGAGGTGGGTGGGGGTGTGACCTCAATTTTATGACAGCCTAAAGAATGAGATGGACATTATTCCTATATTTTGAGATATATGAAGAAGCTAAAACGGATTAAAACTTAAAAACAAACATGGCCGCAAAAATTATAAGAAAAGAAGGTAAAAAGCTAATTATCGAGATAACAGTTGATCTCGAAGATTCGATGCTGGACAGTGAGGAAGCGATTCAAGCAGTTGTTAATGAGGCAGGCAGCCTCGCTACAGAAGAAGCATTGAAGCAATTTGATACGAATGGGGATTCGATTGAAATAGAGGGAAAGCAATGGCGAAGCAAGGGACAAGAAGAAAAATTTTACCAAACGCCGTATGGCGAAGTTCAGTGTGCAAGGTATGTTTATCACCACCACGGACGAGGAAAAACCTTCTGCCCTTTGGAGCAATCCGCGCGCATCATTGGCAGTTCAACGCCGCGGTTTGCCAAGCAGGTGGGTATTAAAATGGCTTGTAACGCTGCACTGGAAGTCCAACAGGATTTCCTGGAATGCCAAGGACGAAAAATATCCACATCGTTCTTGCAAAATTTATCCCAAAAAGTAGCGGGTATAGCCGGGCAACAAGAAACCAAGTGGCATTACGATCTGCCCAATTTCCAGGAGACTATTGCATCAATAGCCATCAGCCTGGACGGCACCTGTATGCACATGAGCAAAGAAGGCTGGCGGGAAGCCATGGCGGGCACGATCAGTTTTTATGATGCAAAAGGCGACCGGCAACATACTATTTATCTGGGTGCCACGCCTGAATATGGCAAAGCGGAGTTTTTGCGTCGTTTTACCGCAGAGATTGAGCGCGAAAAAGCGCACTTTCCGAACGCAAAAATGGTTGGGCTAGCCGATGGAGCAGAATGCAACTGGCAATTCTTAACGCCGCATACCCAGACACATATCCTCGATTTTTATCATGCGAGCAGTTATCTTGGCGCAGTCGCTAATGCAAAATTTCCTAAGGATAAATGCGCCCACAAAGCTTGGCTGGAAGATCGCTGTCATCAACTGAAACACAAAGCGGGGGCGGCCGAGGCCGTTTATAATGAAATGGTGGCGCTACAAGCACGAAAATGCACCCAAAAATTACCGCGACATCTGCAAGATAAGCTGGCTGGGGCCATTACCTATTATAAAAATCATCGGCACCAAATGGATTACGTCAGTTATACCGAGCACTATTTTCCAATTGGTTCTGGCGTGACAGAAGCAGCTTGTAAAACGCTTATAAAACAGAGATTTTGTCTTGCCGGTATGCGCTGGAAACAAGCCGGTGCAGCTGGCATTTTAAATTTACGGGCATTAGTTTTAACGGCTCAAAGATGGACACAGTTTTGGCAAAAAATAAATGTCTTTGGCGTTCCTTCTGTTGCGGCTGCTTTAAATTGAGGTCGCACCCGGTGGGTGTATTCTTTCTAAACCACATCCACACATTATGCCTCGAAAACCGTTACCCGGTTCCGTCCTGTGTTTTTGGATTGATAAAGCGCATTATCTGCCTGCTCTATAAAATCGCTAATGCTTCCACCGGGTTGATAGCGGGCAATACCAATAGAAATCGTCATGCGGCAAATTTCCTGTTTATCATTGACCCTGGTTATTTTCATATTTTCAATGATACGCCGGATATTCTCTGCGACTTTCCAGGCATTTTGTAATTCGGTTTCAGGCAGCAAGACTGCAAACTCTTCACCCCCGTAACGTGCCGCGGTATCTTTACCTTTTATTTGATTTTTTAGCGTGTCGGCGACCATTTTGATGGCTTTATCGCCTAATAAATGACCAAAATTATCATTAATGTGCTTAAAGTGATCAATATCCAGCATTAACAAGCAGGGGTAGGCTTGCGACTGTTCCGCGATAAATAACGCTTCATCAATGGCCATCGATAAGCCTTTACGATTTGTTAACCCGGTTAAGGGATCGGTCAACGCTTCTACAGTCGCCATTACTAAACGGTCGTGTAGGGATGCGATTTCCTGTTTACTGGCATTGATTTGCTGTTTCATCTGTTCCATAGCCACCTGCATGGAACTGGTACTGCTCAAGAGCAGCGAAACAACGGATGAAAGGGAGGCACCATATGTCGTTTCGACCAACTCATTTTTACAGTCTCTTAACGAACTATCGAATTGGGAAACATTGCCTTCCGCTTGAGTGGTGATTGAACTCAGTTGATTAGCAATTCTATTAAGCTCAGATTGTGATTGCCCCAACTCCTTTAAGTCGAAACCCAACAGAAAGGTATCAAACCAATGCTGCATCACGTCACCGGTTATTGGAGTCCGACTCGATATTGCCTGATCAATCGCTTGGCTCAGTATCGGATGGTCGCCGCGAAAATATTCATAGCAAACAGTATAGTTAACAGGGATCGCAGCAAGGTGGTGCTGCCCAATGAATTGTATGGTCTGCTTAAGTATTGCTGTACTTTGGCTGACTAATTCAATATGTTTTGGCATCGTTTTAATTTTTCTGATTATCCGAATCTGTGAGATTGATTTTGAGTATTATTTTAGACTATGAAGAGTGAGAAATCCTGCACGGGATAGACCCTAGCACTAAAAATAGCAGACTCGTTCGTCGCTCGCTTATGGGTACATGGCCGCAGATCACTGGGGATCGATGAATGGCCGCTTTCAAAGGTTGACCTGCCATTCACTGGAAATTGGCCGCTTAACTCTTCCTGGCCGTGGACGGCTATTGGATATAATGTGCAACAGGTCGCGAGTGAGATCGATACATGATAATCATGTGTCTCATGCGGTAACAAACGTCGCTCTTTTGCCGCGAATGCGATCAAGTGATAACCTTCCATTACCCAACCTGGATACAAAACCTATGAAAAAACTGACTCTTGCTTTGCTATTCAGCCTTTTGCTGAATTTTTCAGCGGCCTCTGCCGGAGAGGTTTTACGAATGTCCACAACTACCAGTACGGAAAATTCGGGTTTGCTTGCGGTATTGAATCCGCCTTTTGAGAAAACCAACGGGGTCAAGATCGATGTCATCGCCGTAGGCAGCGGTAAGGCCTTGAAGCTGGGAGAGAATGGCGACGTCGACGTGATGTTTGTACATGCGCCTGAAGCCGAAGAAAAATTGGTTGCCGACGGTTTCGGCGTTGATCGCGTAGCCGTCATGCACAATGATTTTGTGATTGTCGGGCCCAAAGCCGATCCAGCCGGAATTAAAGCGGCCGCAGGCATAGAGGAAGCCATGAAAAAAATCAGCGCGGGCAGTGCCGCTTTTATTTCCAGAGGAGACGATTCGGGCACTCATAAAAAAGAATTGGACATATGGAAAAAAGCCGGGATTGCACCTGAAGGCGGCTGGTATGTATCGGCGGGGCAGGGCATGGGCGCGGTCTTGCGGATGGCCGATGACAAACTGGCATATGCCTTGACGGATCGCGGCACTTTCCTGTCGTACAAGGATAAAACCGAGCTGGTTGTATTATTCGAAGGCGATCAAACCCTGCTTAATCCGTATCATCTGATAGCAGTCAATCCCGCGCGTCATGCTCATGTCAATTATGAACTGGCCAAAAAATATATCCAATATGTGACGGGGCCCGAAGGCCAGGCTATTATTGCGCAGTTCAAAAAAGACGGTCAGCAGTTGTTTTATCCCGATGCGCTCAAGTAATTCAGGGCTTGTGCCTTCAATTGTCTGACAGAAGCGGCGCGTTATCAAACTCACGAAAGATTAGCGCCATTGGAAAACCTCGACGAACTGGAAAAAGACAGCAGATTAGGGCGATGGGATCTGGTGATTTCGGCAATCAATCGTCCGCGTCCCGTTTATGGACATACCCCTGCGCGCACGCCGGCATAAATTAGAAATCTGGAAAGATGAGGACGCCGGCTACATGATCCCTGCTTATCAATTGCAAGATGTTCGTTTTCTTTATGGCAAAAAAACTGCGCTGTCTTTACCGGCATTGACTATCGAGCCGGGCAAGGTCACCGCGCTGATTGGCCCTAACGGCTGCGGAAAAAGTACACTCCTGCATTTGCTGGCCTGTTTGGAAATGCCTGCCGCAGGCGAAATAAGCTGTTTTGGTGAGCGGGTTCAGCGCAGTAGCATGCTGGCCTTGCGCAAACGCATTGGCTTCCTGCCGCAAAAACCGTACATGCTGAAAGGGACCGTGCTGGATAATCTTAAGCTGGTGTTGAAGCTGCATGGGATGCCGAAAAATGCCTGGCAAAAAAGCATCGATGCTGTTCTGGAACGGCTGGACATTAGCCATCTGGTCTCGGAACAGGCGGCTACGTTATCCGGCGGTGAATTGCAAAAAGCCGCGCTGGCGCGCGCGATCATCACCAAGCCGGAAGTGTTGCTGCTGGATGAACCGTTCACTTTCCTGGATCAGGCCAGCAATCCGCTCATGGAGCAATTGATTGCAAGCTATGTAACAGAAAGCCGCGCTACGCTCATCTTCAGCACGCATAACCGTTTACAAGGCCTGGCCCTGGCCGATGAAGTGATTTCTCTGGTACAGGGAGAGCTGATTAAATCGCCGCTGATTAATTTGTTTCATGGCCATGCGCAGCAGCGTATCTTTGACACCGGCAACATAAAAATCATGCTCGCCGGTGACGTTTCAAGTTGTCACCATGTGTCTATTGACCCGCATGAAATAGTGCTGTCCAGGGTGCCGCTGATTTCCAGTATGCGCAATCAGTTTCAGGGCCGGGTCACAACCATTGCAGAAGAAGCAGGCAAGGTCAGAGTGGTGGTTAACGCGGGTGAAATTTTTCAAGTATTGATTACCAATGAAGCGCTGGATGATCTGGATCTCAAGCTGGGCGATGCGCTATGGGTCAATTTTAAATCCAATTCTGTGGTGGCTTTTTAGAAGCTCCGTGGCTACTGCATTTGTCTCCGAGTCATGAAAATACAACATGTGCGGGATTTCAGTTAAAATCGTTCCTAAGTTATTCGTGCTACCTGGCCAACTCTGGCTTTGTGGTTGCCGGCCATTTAATAAATATCGCATCATGACAAACTTTCGATTATTCCTGATTCTACTGCTGAGCTGGCTTGTGACCGGCTGCGGCCAACCGGGGCCGCTTTACTTGCCCGGTTCCAAAGCGCCGATCCATGTCGAGCCCGAGCCTAAACCTGAATCCGAAAAAGACCGATAACCATGGATTATTTTAATTATCGCAACGACGAACTGTATGCGGAGGATGTCGCCGTGCAGGATATCGTCTATCAATACGGCAGTCCCTGTTATCTTTATTCCAGAGCGACAGTGGAGCGGCACTGGCATGCCTTTGACGCGGCTTTTGGCCAGCATCCGCATTTAATCTGCTATGCCGTCAAAGCCAATTCCAATATTGCCATTTTGAATGTGCTGGCGCGCCTGGGATCGGGTTTTGACATTGTCTCGCAGGGCGAGATGGCGCGGGTATTGGCTGCCGGCGGCGATGCTAAAAAAATCGTTTTTTCCGGTGTTGGCAAACGTGAAGATGAAATCCTGGCGGCGCTAAAAATCGGCATCCGCTGTTTTAATATCGAAGTCAGCGGCGAACTCGACCGGATTAACCGGCTGGCAGGCCAGCTGGGCGTGGTCGCGCCGGTTTCGTTCCGGGTTAATCCTGATGTTGATGCCAATACGCATCCTTATATTTCGACCGGGTTAAAGGAAAACAAATTTGGTATCGACATCGAGCAGGCGCTCAATGAATACCGCCGTGCGGCGGCGCTGCCGCATATCGAGGTAATCGGCATCGATTGTCATATCGGCTCGCAACTGACCGAAACCCGGCCTTTTCTCGATGCACTGGATCGTGTGCTGGCGCTGGTTGCAACCCTCAAGGCCGAAGGCATAAATTTGCAGCATCTGGATCTGGGCGGCGGTCTGGGCATTCGGTACAAAGATGAGCAGCCGCCTGAACCGGCTGACTATATTAAAGCGGTTCTGGAACGCCTGGGGGAGAACGATTTTGAAATTCTGGTGGAGCCGGGGCGCGCCATTGTCGGCAATGCCGGCATTCTGGTAACTCAGGTAGAGTATCTCAAACCCACGGCCAACAAAAATTTTGCCATCGTCGATGCAGCCATGAATGATCTGGTAAGGCCTTCTTTGTACAGCGCCTGGCAGGCGATTATTCCGGTCAACAAGAAAACGGATGCTCCTGAAATAAACTGGGACATCGTTGGTCCGGTTTGTGAAACCGGCGATTTTTTGGGAAAGGACCGGGTGCTTAAAATTGCGCAAGGCGATTTATTGGCGATACGTTCGTCCGGCGCTTATGGCTTTTCCATGAGTTCGAACTATAATTCCAGGCCGCGTGTTGCTGAATTAATGGTTGACGGCAGCCATGTCCATTTAATCAGGGCCAGAGAGACCATTGAGCAACTATGGGCTGGCGAGCATTTGCTGCCTTAGCAAGCATTACAAGACATGATCAACTTCACTAAAATGCACGGACTAGGCAATGATTTTGTTGTCATAGATGCCATTCATCAAGACATTGCACTTACGGCTGGACAGATCAAAGCGCTATCTGACCGTCATTTCGGCATTGGCTTTGACCAGCTGTTACTGGTTGAAAAGCCGGTCAGCGCTAATGCCGATTTCAAATACCGGATTTTTAATGCCGACGGCGGTGAAGTCGCCCAGTGCGGCAACGGCGCACGCTGTTTTGCCCGTTTTGTGCGCGACAAGAAGCTCAGCGGTAAAAACGAAATCCGCGTCGATACCGATTCCGGCCAGCTAGTGCTGCGCTTTGATGCCGACGGCCAGATTACCGTCAACATGGGTGTGCCCCGGCATCAGCCGGCTGAAATCCCGCTGCTGGCAGAGCAGGAGGCGCGCTTTTATACGGCCACCGTCAATGGCATTGAAAAAGCCTTTGGCGCCGTGTCGATGGGCAATCCTCATGCCGTGATTCAGGTGAATGACATTAAAACGGCCCAGGTTGCCGAGACGGGCAGGGCATTGGAAAGCCATCCGGTTTTTCCGGAACGCGCCAATATCGGCTTTATGCAGGTGATTGACCGCAGTCACATCAAGCTGCGCGTGTTTGAGCGTGGCGCCGCTGAAACCCTGGCTTGCGGCAGTGGAGCCTGTGCCGCCGTGGTGATCGGCATTGAGCAGAATCTGCTGGATCGGGATGTCTGGGTTGAACTGCCGGGCGGTGAGCTGAAAATAAGCTGGGCAGGCCGCGGTGAGCCGGTGTTCATGACCGGTCCGGCCGTCTCCGTGTTTGATGGGAGCATAACTTTATGAATGAACAACAGTCAGCATTAACAGCCGAAGAGGTTGAAGCCTATCTACAGCAGCACCCTGAATTTTTCAATGAACATCTGAATCTGCTGGAAAAAATGAGCATTCCGCATCCCTGTGGCGATGCCGTTTCCTTGATTTTAAAACAGCTGGAAATATTCCGCAGCAAGCATCATGAGCAGGAGAGTCAACTGACCGCGCTGATTGAAATAGCCCGCGAGAACGATACTTCGGTCAACCGTATGCACAAGCTCAGCCTGGCTCTGCTGGACGCAGCGACTTTGGAGGAAGCAATTGCCAATCTCGATCTGGTCTTGTCAGAATATTTTCTCACTGACTTTGTTGCGGTACGCATCATCAAGCAAAATCCTGGTTCAGCGCTTGCCAATCTGTTTATCGAGCCAGACAGTGAAGCCTTGAAGGCATTCAGCAAGGAACTCGGCAGTAACCAGCCTCAATGCGGACGGCCCACGTTAGCCCAGGCGAAAGTGCTGTTTGGGGATGCCGCGCTGGAAGTTAAATCCTGCGCCATCATTCCCATGCGCTTTACCGAGCTGGATGGTCTGCTGGCCATCGGCAGCCGGCAGGAAGGCCGTTTTCATTACAGCATGGGGCATCTGTTTTTAACGCAGATGGCCGAGCTGATTGGTACCCGGCTAATTTCGTTATTGCAGCCACACTAATGCATCCGGATGCCGAGCAGCTTCTGACTGATTTTTTTGACCAGCTTAAGTTTGAAAAGCGCGCATCGGTCAATACGCTAACAAGTTATCAGCGGGATATGCAGAACTTAAGCCGTTATTGCATAGACAAAGCCATTGGCCACTGGACAGACCTGCATCAAAGCGATATTCGCAGTCACATAGCCGCCAGGCATCGGCAAGGCATCAGCAGCAAAAGTCTGCAGCGCGAACTCTCCGCGATGCGCAGTTTTTATAATTTCCTGCTGAAAAAGGGCCGGGCCGAAAGCAATCCTGCCCAGCACGTGCAAGCGCCCAAACAAAGCAGAAAACTCCCGAAAACCCTGGATGTCGATCAAATTACCGGGATGCTCGAAGCAGGCGCCAGCTCGGTGCTGGAAATTCGCGATTTGGCCATGTTTGAATTATTTTACTCATCGGGTCTGCGTCTGGGCGAGCTGGCCGCGCTGAATCTGGCCGATATCGACCTGGCCGATCATTCGCTGATTGTCCGTTCCGGCAAAGGCGGCAAAACCAGGGTCTTGCCTGTTGGCAGTAAAGCCGTTCGCGCCGTTGAAAACTGGCTGCAACAACGTGGAAAAATCAATACCAATACCGAATCTGCCCTATTTGTTTCGGAGCGAGGTACGCGCCTGGGCCGGCGCAGCATCGAATTGAGACTGGCCCAATGGTGCCAAAAAAAAGGCATTGCCGAACATATCCACCCGCATATGCTAAGGCATTCCTTCGCCAGCCATTTGCTTGAAGCCAGTCAGGATTTAAGGGCCGTGCAGGAACTGCTGGGCCACAGCAACATCAGCACCACTCAGATATATACTCATCTGGACTTCCAGCATCTGGCGGCAGTCTATGATCAGGCGCATCCCCGTGCCAAAAAAAAATCTGAATAGCCGTTTGCGACATCAGCAAAACGTCAAAAAATCTGTTACCATGCTTTTATATTTTCATATAAAAAAGCAATCTGTTTTCTCACGCAGACACACCTCTTTACAGGATATCGGAAATGGCGGAAAGCGAAGCACTGCAAGACGATTTTAGATCGAAAGGAATACTCTGGAGTCTTGGGATTTTTACCCTTGTTGTAGGAGTTATCTTGATACTCCTGGGTGCGTGGTGGGGGGCGGAGCCGGGACAGTTTAATGTCCAGGAAGAGGCCTTGGAACGGGCAAAAGAAACCAATTCTACCGAAATGCCCATTGGCTATACCTACACCAATACCCTGGCTCATATTGCCGAGGTTTTGCTTACATAAACCCGGCGGTTATATCACCAATGATGTCGCTCCGCCCGGCGTTTTCCTGGATAACATTTCCAGCTTTGAATTGGGCGCGCTGGTCATGCTGAGAGACGGAACAACCGCATTGAGAAACCACTTTGCCAGAAACCAGTCCCAATCCACCGAGGATCCTGACCTCGCTGTTGCCGAACCTTATTTCTATTACGAACACAATTCCTGGGCCCTGCCGTCAACGGAAGCCGAGTATGAGAAAGGCATTGAATCGTTGCATAAATACATGTCACGGATGCAAAAATATGGCGGTCCGGTCAAACGGGCGCAGTTTTTCTCCCGGGCCGATAACTTATGGCAATATGTCGAAGTTGTCATTAAGCGGTTGGGTGGGCTCTCTACACGTCTCGGCGCCAGCACCTTTGGTGCTGTAGCTATACCCGGCATGGCCATGATTGAGAGCGAAGCTCGCGATGCCAAGACCCAATCGGCACCCATGGGGCAGACTTCCTGGCTGGATATAGACAACATATTTTATGAAGCACGCGGCGCCAGTTGGGCCTTGTTGCATATGTTCAGAGCCATCAAGGTTGATTTTGCTGATATTCTGCTCGATAAGCGCGCCATGAACACCGTTGATATTATCATCAGAGAAATGGAAAACGCCTTGGCGCCCATTTTAAGTCCGATGATTTTAAATGGCGGCGGTTATGGACTGTTCGCCAACTATTCATTGACCATGGCCAACTACATTGCTCGCGCCAATGCTGCTGCGCTGGATTTGCGCGACGTCATGAACAGAGGGTAAAGCTATTATGGATGAACAAATCAGCGAAAATCTGAAAAAACTCGGTACCTGGAAAAGACTTTTTTTTATGCTCATTTTTGCAGTCATCATGACCTTGGTCAGAATGCTGCTGTGGGGTGTTGTACTATTGCAAGTTGGCTCACTTTTGCTGACTGGCAAAGTCAACACGCATATCCTCAATTTTGGCCGCAGCCTGTCAGTTTATATTTACCATATGCTGCTGTTTTTAACGTTTAATACCGACAGCCTGCCTTTTCCCTTCGCAGACTGGGACTTAACCGCAGAGCTCAAGCTGCCTGAATAAAACTTCGCTGGCGCTAACAAAAAGCGGGTAATCCTCTTGCGATGACCGGCTTTCTGGCCCCTGATAACCAGGATTGGGCGCCGATTGCCAAAACCGCCAGTAAATCTTCATTTCCATTGCTGCAATGGCTTTTTCCATGAGTGAAGCGTTTTGTAAAAGCGGCCTGCGCAAAATCATCCACATTGATATGGATGCTTTTTTTGCGGCGGTGGAGCAGCGGGATTTTCCGCAATACCGCAATAAACCCATCATCGTCGGCGGTGCGCCTGATTCTCGCGGCGTGGTGGCAACCTGCAGTTATGAGGCCCGCCACTACGGCATTCATTCAGCCATGCCGTCATCCCAGGCGTATCGTTTGTGCCCCCAGGCTATTTTTGTAAAACCTCGTTTTGAGGCTTACCAGGAAGCTTCGCTGCTCATTCGAGGCATCTTTGCCGGCTACACCGACTTGTTTGAGCCGCTGTCTCTTGACGAAGCCTATCTGGATGTCAGTGGTGCCAGTTTACACAAAGGTTCAGCTACACTCATCGCCAAAGCCATCAAGGCAAAAATCAGGCAGAAAACCGGACTCATTGCGTCGGCAGGTATTTCCTATAATAAATTTTTGGCCAAGATGGCTTCAGATATGGACAAGCCGGATGGGCTTTATTTGATCACGCCGGAGCAGGGTGCTGCGTTCGTCGAGCAACTTCCGGTCGGCAAATTTCACGGCATCGGCAAGGCGACAGCGGCAAAAATGCACTCTATGGGGATATTGACCGGCAAGGACTTGAAAAAATTGTCTCTGGAAATGCTGCAACACAGTTTTGGCAAGGCCGGCCAGCATTATTACAACATTGCCAGAGGCATTGATAACCGGCCGGTCAATAATCACAGAACCCGCAAATCGATAGGAGTTGAAACGACTTTTCAGCAAGACATCAAAAACATGCCCGATGTTATGGAGCAGTTGCAAAGCCTGCTGGCAACAGCCCTGGACAAAGCCGCCGAAAAACAGCTGGCCGCCCATACGCTAACGGTAAAAATAAAATATCACGACTTTGTACAAGTCACCCGCAGCAGGACGCTGCCCCAGCGGGTGACTGCGGCTGCAGAAACGCGGGCCATGCTGGAAGAGTTGATAAAAAATACCGACATCGGTCAGCGCAAGGTGCGCCTGTTGGGCGTCACGCTGTCATCCCTGGAAGATCAATCAACCCAGCTCCGTTTCCAGCAACTGGACCTGTTTAGCCGGTTCTCTGCCTAGCTCACGGCCGAAAGCGCGCGCTTAAGCAATAAAAAAGGCCCTGATGATTGCTCGCCAGGGCCTTTTTATTGAATCTGAATATCCTTATTTAGGTTGGACATTTGCGGCAGTTAAGCCTTTTGGACCCGATTCAATGTCAAAGTGTACTGTCTGGCCTGGAGTCAGTGTTTTGAACCCTTCTCCCTGAATAACAGAGTGATGAACGAAAACATCTTCGCTACCTTCTGAAGGCTGAATAAAACCAAAGCCTTTTGTATTATTAAACCACTTTACAGTGCCTGTTGCCATCTTCAAAACTCCTAAAATAAAAACTACGGTTAACACAGAACTACAACATTGATAACCGGACAACCTAACAACAATCGGGCTCCCTTAACTCAATATCTACCTTCTGATCGCGGGCAATTGTACTGCTTTTAGGTGTGAACTGTCATCCGCAGATTTTATAGAGGCCGTCTAACACCAGGGAATTGGGGCTAACCATGCCAATGACCTTGTTGTTTTCAATCACCGGCGCTCTGACCAGATTGTAATCGGCAAATAATCTTGAGCAATAGCGGATATCCATGTCTGGCGCGACCGTAATTACCGGCTTGGCCATGATTTCATAGACATTGACCCGGTCTGGCGGACGGTCTTTTGCCAGTACATGGCGGGCAATATCGCCGCAGGTGAGCATGCCGTACTCATCGTCATCATGGCGTTTATTGACGATTAGTACGGAGGTTTTGAGCGATTTCATTTTTCTCAGGGCATCGCCTACGGTGGCAATGCCGTCAATGCTGCCAAAATCGGTTTTCATAACGTCTATTACGCGGATGATTGGCTTGTTAATCATAATTTGTTCTCGAGTTCGTGGGTTAGTTCTGCAACCTGATGGGTGGACGCCAATGGCGTCTTCAACATCGATCTGGAAAGCGATGCCAGTGCCGGGCCTGCTGTCAAACTGGGCTGCCTTGGCGACGGTCTCGAGAATGTGCCGGCTCAGATGTTCTTCCACCAATAACAGCAAGACATCGCGTTGCGTCTCAAGTGTCAGGCCAAAAAAAGTCTTGGAGCGATTCAGGCCTTCGCCGCGGGCATTACTGACCACCGTGGCGCCTTTAGCGCCCTTCTTTGCGGGCGGTGTCAAGCACCAGATCAGTTTTATCATCTTCGACAAAAACCACGATTAGCTTAAAATGCATGGAAAATCCTCACTCTCTATTTCGTTGTTGAATGATTGCTGTCGAGCCCGCCATTCTGCAAGTTTGGCATAGCCCAAGACGGCAATAATGGGAAACAGGCAGGCAAAGGCGATCAGGCCAAAACCGTCCAACAGTGGATTGCGCCCCGGCACATGCGAAGCCAGACCCAGTCCCAGCGCCGTGACTAAGGGCACGGTGACAGTGGATGTGGTAACGCCGCCGGAATCATAAGCCAGGCCGATTATTATTTTGGGCGCAAACAGCGTTTGAATCATAACTATCAGATAGCTCACTGCAATATACCAATACAGCTCGATTCCCGTGACAATTCTGAATGTGCCCAATGCCAGGCCAAAGGCCACGCCAATGGATACCGCCATGCGCAAGCCCCAGGCATTGATAGCTACCGCCCGAAATCTGTTCGGCTTTGATGGCGACTGCCAGTAATGATGGTTCGGCCAAGGCAGTGGCAAAACCAATGCAGGCTGCAAAAATATAAACCCAGAAATAAGACAGCCAGTTCGCCGAGTCGCAGCGGAGTCAATGCCCAGAAACTCAGGCGAGGTTAACTGGTCTGCCATCAGGCTTCCCAAGCGGGAACAGCGCCATGTCCAGTCCTTCCAGAAAAAATGCGATGCCGAGTAACACATACAGAAAACCGATCAGCGTTTTTTTGGGGTGGGCAAGGGTCTTGCGAATCACCAGTAGCTGGAAACCGATGATAATCGCCGGCAATAGGCAAGACATCGCGGCAGGTTGCCAGAAGCGTCTGTCGCAAAGTGACTTAGACATTCAATCATATGAGCATGCCGTAAGCCATGACGAAAATCATCGGCGTTAACGAGGCAAAAGCGATCAGTCCAAACCGTCGGATCATCGGATTGCGGCCTTTAATGGCGGTGGCCAAGCCAACGCCGAGCGCGGTCACTAGCGGCACGGTAATGGTCGATGTCGTGACGCCGCCTGAATCATAAGCCATGCCGATGATCTCGTCTGGTGCAAAAGATGTCATGTGAATGACCACGCCAATAACCGCCGATAATCATATAATGCAAAGGCCAGCCACGGATAATTCTTAATACGCCAACTAAAATGGCGAAACCGACCGACAGGGCCACCGTAATGCGCAGTCCCAGGGCGTAATTGCTCCTGAGCTGATTGTGTGTTGTTCAATTATATCGCCCTTAGCTGGCAATAGTACGCGGCCTCTTTGGCAACGGCGATCAGCGCGGGTTCGGCAATTGTCGTGCCAAAGCCCAAACAAAAGGCAAAAACGAACAGCCAGAACAGGCTGCCTTTACGGGCAAAGGCATAGGCCATCGACTCGCCCAGCGGGAACAGGCTTTGCTCCAGTCCCTGAACGAACAAGGTTAGGCCGAGCACCACTAAAAAAGTGCCGGTGACTAAGTCGGCTACATTGGGAATAGGTTGGCGAATAACGAAGACCTGAAAGACGATCACGACAGCAAGAATCGGCGCCAGGTCCAGAAAACTGCTGAATAACTGTTTGATGAAATGATTCTGACGGATAGACATTCAATCTCCTTGAATTCAGGAAGATTGTATATGAAAACAGGATGATGACGCCATGACTGAAGTGCCTTGCCAGGCAAATTCGTTGGACATTTGAGGGGGTTAGCACTGGCATCAGGTAATGCCACCCAAGAGCTATTGGCTGGCAAAGTGCTGCTGTGGCCAAAAATCCTGGAATAGCCTTACTTGAAAAGCTGCAGATTACGCCCCATGTCAGTCATAATCTAAAAATTCATTACTGAGGTACTCAATATGCGCATGGATAAATTAACCAGCAAGTTTCAAATGGCTTTGGCCGATGCCCAAAGCCTGGCTCTGGGTAAAGACCACCAGTTTATAGAGCCGGTGCATGTGCTGCTGGCATTGCTGGATCAGGACGGCGGCAGCATCAAACCGCTACTGACTCAAATGGGCGTCAACACCCATGCTTTGCGGGCAGAGCTGGTTAAAGAACTGGAGCGCATCGCCACCGTCAGCGGTTCCGGTGGCGATGTGCAGATTTCCAACGAATTAAACCGCCTGCTCAATTTGACCGACAAGCTGGCGCAAAAGCGCCACGACAGCTTTATTTCCAGCGAACTGTTTCTACTGGCTATTTTCGAGGAAAAAGGCCTGTTGCAGGATAGGCTGATAAAAGCCGGTATCAGTAAACAAGCCGTGGAAAAAGCGATTGACGCCATGCGCGGCGGTCAGCCTGTCGATGATGCCAATGCCGAAGATCAGCGTCAGGCGCTGAAAAAATACACGATTAACATCACCGAGCGCGCGGAGGCGGGCAAGCTCGATCCGGTCATTGGCCGCGATGATGAAATCCGCCGCACTATTCAGGTGTTGCAGCGCCGCACCAAAAACAATCCGGTGCTGATCGGAGAACCCGGCGTCGGTAAAACGGCGATTGTTGAAGGCCTGGCGCAGCGCATCGTTAATGGTGAGGTGCCTGAGGGCATTAAAGGCAAACAGGTGCTGGCGCTGGATATGGCGGCGCTGATCGCCGGCTCCAAGTTTCGAGGTGAGTTTGAAGAACGCCTGAAAGCGGTTTTAAATGATCTGGCCAAGCAGGAAGGGCAGGTGATTCTGTTTATCGACGAATTGCATACCATGGTCGGCGCCGGCAAGGCCGAAGGTTCTATGGATGCCGGCAATATGTTGAAACCGGCCCTGGCGCGCGGTGAGCTGCATTGCGTCGGCGCGACCACGCTGGATGAATACCGCAAATACGTCGAAAAAGATGCCGCTCTGGAACGGCGTTTTCAGAAAGTCTTGGTCGATGAACCTTCCGTTGAAGATACCATCGCCATCTTGCGCGGTTTAAAGGAAAAATACGAAGTGCATCATGGCGTCGATATTACCGATCCGGCCATTGTTGCCGCTGCAACTTTATCTTACCGCTACATTGCCGACCGGCAGTTGCCGGACAAGGCCATCGATTTGATCGACGAGGCGGCCAGCCGCATTCGCATGGAAATCGATTCCAAACCGGAAGAGATGGACAAGCTGGACCGGCGGCTGATTCAATTAAAAATTGAACGCGAAGCGCTGAAAAAAGAATCCGATGCCGCCTCCAAAAAACGTCTGGAAATTCTGCAAGAGGAGATAGCCGATGTCGAAAAAGACTATTCCGATCTGGAAGAAATCTGGAAAGCCGAAAAACTGGCCTTACAGGGCACCGCATCGATCAAGGAAAAGCTGGACCAGTCTCGAATAGAGCTGGAAGCCGCCAGCCGCGCCAGTGACTTAACGCGTATGTCGGAATTGCAATACGGTATTATTCCGGCGCTGGAAAAACAACTGAATCAGGCCGCGCAGGCGGAAACGCAGAAAATGACCCTGTTGCGCAACAAGGTGACCGAAGAAGAAATCGCCGAAGTGGTGTCAAAATGGACCGGCATACCGGTTTCCAAGATGCTGGAAGGCGAGCGCGACAAACTGCTGCATATGGAAGAGGCCCTGGCCAAACGCGTGATCGGCCAGGAAGAAGCATTGACGAGCGGTCAGTAACGCCATCCGCCGGGCCCGGGCCGGATTATCCGATCCCAATCGCCCCAGCGGTTCATTTTTGTTTCTGGGCCCTACCGGCGTCGGCAAAACCGAGCTGTGCAAGGCGCTGGCCGAATTTCTGTTCGATACCCAGGATGCCATGGTGCGCATCGATATGTCGGAATTTATGGAAAAACATTCCGTTGCCCGTTTGATAGGCGCGCCTCCCGGCTATGTCGGCTATGAAGAGGGCGGCTATTTGACCGAGGCGGTCCGGCGCAAACCCTACTCGGTGATTTTGCTGGATGAAGTCGAGAAAGCGCATCCCGATGTCTTTAACGTATTGCTGCAAGTGCTCGATGATGGCCGTTTAACCGATGGCCAGGGCCGGACTGTGGATTTCAGAAATACCGTGATCGTGATGACCTCGAATCTGGGTTCCGACCGTATTCAGGAGCTGGCGGGGGAAACGCATTATGCCGAGATGAAGGCAGCGGTTATGGAGATCGTCGGTTTGCATTTTAGGCCGGAATTCATCAATCGGCTGGATGAGTCGGTGGTGTTTCATCCCTTGGGCCGCGGCCAGATCAGGGCTATTTCCGTCATTCAGATTGAACAGTTACGCAAGCGCCTGCAGGATCGTGAAATCGGCCTTGAAATCAGCGAGGCGGCATTGGATAAACTCGGCGAGGCCGGTTTTGATCCAGTCTATGGCGCAAGGCCTTTAAAACGCGCTATTCAGCAGCAACTGGAAAATCCCTTGGCGCAGGAAATTCTGGCCGGCAAATTTGTCGCGGGCGACGTCATTGCTGTGGATGTTGACAAAAATGTTATGAGATTTTTGAAGAAATAGCGTTTGGGGGAGGCTGCTTTGCGGGCCGGTACAAACGGCTTCCCTGCGATTTTTTATCGAACATGATCGGTGAAAAACCAAAAACGAGGGGGCGGATTGTATAATAAAATCCGCAGCAGCTTTTATGGCTGCGAATAGTGACAATTCATGCTCATCGGCGAGAGGCTGGGCGATTTTTGTGCACAATGTATGTTCAGCTTTGACCACTCAGTGAGCTAACCTTGCCAGGAATGCGCCGGGATTTTGCAATGCGCGCAAATCCCGGCTTTGGTTGTCGACAGCGCAGTCCATTCCGCTGCCAAGGGCTTGATTATTTTTTCTCTTTGAGTAAATCGCGAATTTCGGTCAGCAATAATTCTTCTTTGGAGGGAGCGGGCTCTGCAGCCGGTGCAGGTTCTTCTTTTCTCTTCAGGCTGTTGAGAAATTTTATCGCCATGAAAATGGCAAATGCAACAATAGTAAAGTCAACGACGGACTGAATGAAATTGCCATAATTCAGGGTTACGGCCGGGGTTTTATCGACGGCCTCTTTGAGAGTAATGGCGAGATCGGAAAAATCTACTCCGCCGACCAGGAAGCCGATGGGCGGCATGATGACATCAGCCACGAAGGATGACACAATTTTGCCGAAAGCCGCGCCGACGATGATGCCCACCGCCATGTCCACAACATTGCCTTTGACGGCAAATTCTTTAAATTCTTGCAATATGCTCATAATCTATGTCCTTCATTGTTGTTATTGATAACAGATGGTTTAAAAAAATTTACAGAAAAATGAGGCTTTATTTAAGATCATAGCCTTATTAAGTTGGGTAGCGGTATGAATTTAATCTTAACGGCGCTGCGGTTGCAAGAAAATTTTCCAAATAGCGCAATACGCAGGCGTTTTTAAAAAAGCAAAAAAGACAGGCCGTAAAGCCCCGCCATCACTATTGTCAGCCATTTTATTTTTCCTAATAAAGACAGCTGTTGCCAGGCGGCCATTTGGGCTGAATAAACATTAACCAGTCTTTGCGCAGTATTGTGATACCAGCGCGGCACGGTTCGAATTAGCTTGTACAGGCCCAATAGGCCAATGGCCATAAGGATATAAAAAACGATGATTTGAGTTTCATGGAGACCGGTGCCGAAAAGGGTCTCGATGATGAAGTCTAGCGCCTCTTCAAGCAACTCGAATAAGATATGGCTGAGCTCGAGCAGTGAGTGGAATAGCCAGAGCACGAGGTCTGGTAATAAAATCAGCAGACCGATTAGGCTGAAGACGATGATGAATTTTAGATTACTGCGAGAAATCACCTACAATCCCCTGAACAATTGATCTATCGGTTAGGTCGATGTTGCCGTTTTCAGCCGGGCTAATAGTGTTTCGGCTCGAATTCGAAAGGCAAGGATCTAAAGCTTTTCGGATTGACGTTCATTGTGTCAGGGGGAGCTGTTTTTTTCATTGCGGACTTAAGCAGCAAAAGGGCTGGGTTTCGGATTAAAATAGCTTTAAAAAGCAGGATTGTCCAGTGCTTAACGCCCGAGTTTAAGGCCGGATAGTCAAGCACTGTGATGTTTCAGCCGGGATTATTGATGAATAATGAAGACTATATGCGCAGAGCCATTGAGCTGGCTTTACAGGTGCCCGAGTTTCCCTTTGGCGCGGTTATTGTGCGGCGTTCATCCGGGGAGATTATCGCGGAAGGCTTTAATCAGTCGGCGATCAGTCCAACCCTGCACGGCGAGATGGTCGCCATTAACCAATGCGCAATACTGCATCACCCGGGGGATTGGCGTGAATTGGATTTGTACACGACTGCGGAGCCATGCCCGATGTGTCAAAGCGCTATTGAATGGGCCGGTATTGAGACGGTTTACTACGGCACCTCCATCCCGTATTTGCAAAAACATAACTGGTGGCAAATTAACATACGCGCCACGGACGTGATTGCGCAAACCTCCTTTCGTAATAGCCGGATTATCGGCGGCATTCTTGAGGCGGAGTGCAACGCCTTGTTTGATCGCGCGCCCCGGGGCGTGTTTCATCAGCCGGTTTTGACTTAGCGGCAGGGACATTAACTTTCTTAAAAGGCGTTTATGTCTGCTGCCTGTCATAAAAGAGTCATATGCGACCGGTTACAATGTCCAGTTGTATTATTCGCTAAAAAAATTTAATTATGACTAAGCTTACTATCCTGGTTGTCGAAGATGAAGATGCTATCAGAGCCATGTTGATGATGGTACTGGAGCAGGCGGGTTTTACCGCAATCGCCGCTGCTGATGCGGAAGAAGCGCAGAAAATCGTTCATGAAAATCTGCCGGATTTGATCCTGCTGGACTGGATGTTGCCGGGTATCAGCGGTGCCGAATGGGCCAGACGCTTGAAGAAAGAGCAAAGTTACCGGGAGCTGCCGATAATCCTGTTGACGGCGCGCGGTGAGGAAGAAGATAAGGTCAAAGGCCTGGAAATAGGCGCCGATGACTATATAACCAAGCCGTTTTCTCCCAAAGAACTGGTGGCGCGGATTCGTGCCGTATTGCGCAGAAGCGGCAAAATGCAAGGACTGGCGCAAATTGTATTGGGTGATTTGGTACTCGACACCGAGCAGCACCGGCTTAGTATCGGTGAACGGCAACTGGATGTGAGTCCGACCGAGTTTCGCTTGATGCAATTTTTCATGACCCATCCCGATAAGGTCTATAACCGGGCACAACTGCTGGATCAGGTTTGGGGGCGCAGTGTTTATATTGAGGAACGCACGGTGGATGTGCATATCCGGCGGTTAAGAAAAATCCTCGGTGAGTACGGCAAAGAGGACTTAGTGCAGACGGTTCGCGGCTTTGGTTACAGATTTTCACTGATGGATTAGGTTTCATGGGAGTTTGGCAAAAAGAGATAGCTATTACCCTGCTGCTGCTTATGGCGGCCCTGATTGCAGGCTGGATGAGCGGGCACATTTTGTTGTTTCTGTTCTTGCTGACACTGGGCTTGTTAATTTGGCAGTTATTTCAGATTGGCCGGTTTGAAAAGTGGATACAGACCGGAGGCAAGAAGACATATCCTGAAACCACGGGCATTTGGGAAGAAATTTATTACCATGTGTACCGGATCAAGAGGAACGATAAGCGCCGTAAGAAGAAGCTCAGCAAAATGATTGACCAATTCCGCAAGTCAACTGAAGCCTTGCCCGATGCGGCGGTTGTGCTGGGCCGCCATGACGAAATTGAGTGGACAAACAAGGCGGCCAGGGAAGTGCTGGGTTTGCAGCAAACGGATAAGGGCCAGCGTATTCCCAACCTGATTCGTTTTCCAGAATTCATCCGTTATCTTAATTCCGGCAATTATCAGGAGGCAGTCATTCTGCCTTCGCCTGTCGATAACGGGATTACCCTGGCTGTGCGCATTGTCTCTTACGGCGCCGGTCTGCGCTTGCTGCTGGCTCAGGATGTGACGCAGCTGAAAAGAATGGAACGCATGCGCAAGGATTTTGTAGCTAACGTGTCGCATGAGCTTAGAACCCCGTTGACGGTATTAAAAGGTTATCTGGAAACCTTGCAGGACATGGATGACGGACAGTCGCCGCTATTAAGCCAATCCTTCCAGCAAATGCGGGATCAGACCGAGCGGATGCAGCACTTGGTGGATGACCTGCTATTGTTGACGCGCCTGGAAACCCAGCAGAAAAAGCCTCAATGCGTCGATGTGCCCGATTTGTTAAGTCAGATTTGCAAGGAAGGCGATACCCTGGAACAGGCGGCACGAAGAATCGAATTAACGCTGGAAACAGATGCTCATATTAATGGTGATGAGCAGGAGTTGCGCAGCGCCTTCACCAATTTGCTCGGCAATGCGCTCAAGTATTCACCGGAAAATTCCGTGGTAACCGTGCGCTGGTACCGGAGCCACGACGCCATAGTGCTGGCGGTGACTGATCAGGGCGAAGGCATAGCCGCCAAGGATATTCCGCGGGTTACCGAGCGCTTTTATCGTGTAGAGGTCAAACGTACCCCGAAGGTAAACGGTACCGGTCTGGGTTTGGCTATTGTCAAGCATGTGCTGATGCGACATGATGCGCGCTTGTATATTGACAGCGAACTGGGCAAGGGCAGTTGTTTCAGTTGCCATTTTCCGGTTGCTCGGGTTTGTCTCTAGCTTGCGGATAGTAAATGCCTGCTTTGATGCCACTTTACTAAAATCTCTAACAATTACAAAGATGGCATCTATGCCACCACTATAAAGTCACGGAGAAATAAAATGAAAGAATTGACCAAAAGCTTATTGAATTATTGTCTGATTGGTATTTTGGCGGTAATTCCTATCGTTATTGTTTTACAGATTATCATTTTTGTACGAGACCGGGTTTCTGATTTGTTTCAAATGGTCTATGGCTATTCGGACAATTACCTCTATACCATTCTGTTTTTTGCGGTCAGTTTTATCATTCTGGTAACGATAGGCCATAAAATTGCCAAGGAAGGCCGCTTTTGGGTCATTGCCGGCTTTGATCACGTCATCGGAAAAATTCCCTTGTTGAATACGGTTTACCGGGTAATGAAAAAACTGATTAACATGTTTTCATCACAGGAACAGGCGATTGCCAAGGAAGTGGTTTATGTTGAATATCCCAAAGACGGTGTCTGGGTGCCCGCCTATGTGACGAACCGGCATGACGATAAGTATATTCTTTTCATTCCTACCTCGCCCAACCCGACTTCGGGCTTTACTGTCATTGTCGATAAGGAAAAACTAGTCAAATCCGATATGAATATTGAAGAAGCCACCAGTTTTATTGTAAGTGTCGGAGTTGACTATAATAAAGCTGCAGAAGCCAATAAGCTGTCCCGTTGAATAACAAAGGGTGGCTGATTTTGCCGGAGACATGTTTGGTAGCCTTTTGTTTAAATGGATAATCGATTATTTTTCATGGATAATGTCCGGCTGTTTATCTGATCAAAATCTCGCAGTGAAGCAATGAAACAAAAAATACAGGAACTTATCCAGCAAGCGCTTGAAACCCTCAAAACAGACGGAGTTATCGGACAGGAAATGCGCCCGAACATTACCGTCGAACGGGCTCGAGACCCTCAGCACGGGGATTTTGCATCAAATTTGGCACTCGTTTTGGCCAAACCTGCGGGTTTAAATCCCAGAGCCATGGCGGAAAAAATTGTTGCCGCTTTGCCACCGGACAAGGCGGTAATTAAAGTCGAACTGGCCGGGCCGGGGTTTATCAATTTTTTTATCGACCGCAAAGCCCAATATCAGATCATCAAACAGATCCATAGCGAAGGCCACGACTTTGGCTTAAGTCAGGTCGGCGCCGGCAAAAAAGTTCAGGTTGAGTTTGTTTCGGCTAATCCGACGGGTCCTTTGCATGTGGGGCATGGCCGTGGCGCTGCTTACGGTTCGGTGGTGGCCGATTTATTGGCAGCGGTCGGCTTTGAGGTGCATCGTGAATATTACGTTAATGATGCCGGCCGGCAGATGGATATACTCGCTACCAGTATCTGGTTGAGATATCTGGAGGAATGCGGTGAGGTGATGCATTTCCCAAGCAATGGCTATCGCGGAGAATATGTGCGGGAAATTGCCTGGAACATCCATAAAAGCGCCGAGAATGAATACCGACGGCCGATAGAGCTGGTGCTGGAAGACATTCCGGCAGATGAGCCGCAAGGCGGCGATAAGGAAGCTCATATTGATGCGCTGATAGCCCGCGCCAAGACACTGCTGGGGACTTCTTTGTACCGGGATTTCTTTCAGATGGGGCTAGATACCATTCTTGAGGATATCAGGCTTGATCTGCAAGAATTCGGTGTTAATTATCAGCAATGGTTTTCCGAGCGGCAGTTGCTGGACGATGGTTCGGTGCAAAAAGCCTTGGCACGTTTACGCGCTAGCGGGCACTTGTATGAACAGGACGGGGCCACCTGGTTTGCATCCGCCAAACTGGGCGATGAAAAAGACCGCGTAGTGATACGCGATAATGGACAGCTCACTTATTTTGCATCGGATATTGCCTATCACATGAACAAGCTGGACCGTGGCTTTGATCAGATCATTAATATCTGGGGCGCCGACCACCACGGCTATATACCTCGGGTCAGAGCAGCCATGCAGGCCTTGGGCGCGGATGAAAGCCGGCTAAAAATATTGCTGGTGCAGTTTGCCGTGTTATACCGCGGTGAAGAGCGGGTGCAGATGTCCACGCGCTCCGGTGAGTTTGTCACCCTGCGGCAATTGCGGAATGAAGTCGGCAAAGATGCGGCGCGGTTTTTTTACGTGATGCGCCGGTCAGAGCAGCATATGGATTTTGATCTGAAACTGGCGACCTCAAAAACCAATGAGAATCCAGTGTTTTACGTCCAGTATGCCTATGCCAGGATTTGCAGTGTCTTGCGCCAGCTCGATGAAAAAGGTTGGGAAAGGGACTTGCTGCTGGGTATGGAGGGCTTCGATAAATTAGCCGAAGAACACGAAATTAATCTGGTTTCGACATTGACGCGTTATCCTGAAACGCTCGAAAGAGCCGCGCTGCAGCATGAGCCGCATTTGTTGATCCAGTATTTGCGCGAGTTAGCACAGGAACTGCATACTTATTACAATGCCCATCAGTTCCTGGTCGAAAATGCCGAGATCCGCGATGCACGTCTTAATCTGATTTGCGCAGTAAAACAAGTATTAGCCAATGGATTGGGTTTGTTGCATATCAATACGCCTGAAGCAATGTAAAACAATGGCCAGAGACTACAAATATAGAGCACAGAACAAACAGCCTGCTTATCACAGCCATAAACCCAGCCGGCATGATAACAGCGTGGGGATATTGAGATGGATGCTGATTACCGCACTGATTATCGCCTTTGTAGTGTTTTTGGTGTACCTGCGAGGGACAGGCACAAAACAAACCGTGACACCTGCTCAATTGCAGCCGCTAGCGATAGCCAAACCGGTCAAGCCAAAGACAGAACCAAAAAATACCGAACTCCCCCAACAAAAGAAAAAACCTGAAGCAGGGGCTGAAGATCCGCGGCCCCAGTTTGACTTCTATACCATCCTGCCTGAAAAAGAAGTGGTCGTGCCGGATTATGAGATTAAAACGCGCGCCCGGGAGGAGCGCTTGGGTGAGGTTAAAGCAACCAAATATAGTGTCCAGGCCGGCTCTTTTAAGGAATTTAAACAAGCCGACGCAGTAAGAGCCAAGCTGGCATTAATGGGGTTTGAGTCACGCGTGGAAAAGGCAAAAGTGGGCAGCGCCACCTGGTATCGTGTCAAATTGGGGCCTTATGCCCAAATGAGCAGCATCAGCACCATCAAGGCACGCTTAAAACAAAACGGTCTGGATGTTGTAGTCACCGAAGTTCGAGATTAACAATAAAATTCCCGGGGCGAGCGCTGAAGACAGGCTGTTATCCTTGATAGCCGTCAGTGTTGGCGTCGACCCAGCGTTCAGCAGCGGATTTTAACAGTTCCTTTTTCCAGAATGGCGCTTTCGATTTTAACGCTTCCATGATGTAGCGGCAGGCATCAAAAGCGTCGCCGCGATGAGCGGTCCACACGGCCACCAGCACAATTGGCTCATCGGGCAAAATATCGCCCACCCGATGCACGACCAAGGCATCCAGCAGGGGCCACTGTTGCTGCGCTTCGAGCACAATTTTTTCCAGTTGCTTTTCAGTCATGCCGGGATAATGTTCCAGGGTCATGCCTTGAACAGCATCGCCTTGATTAAAGTCACGCATCGTACCGATAAACACACTGGTCGCGCCAAATTTTCCGGCCATGTGCCTTGCCGCCTGTTGATACTGCTGAATTTCCTGCCAGGGGTCAAAAGCATCGGTACAAAGGCGTATTGTCATTTTCAGCCCCCGGTTACCGGCGGGAAAAAAGCAACAACGTCGCCATCCTCTACCGCGCTGTCGCGTTGAACATATTCCATATTAACGGCTGCCAAAATATGGGCAGGCAGCGATTTTCCCGGATTGGCAAGCGACCAAATATCATTCACCGTCGCCAAGCCTGAAAGTGCGAGTTCGTCGTCCGCGCGCCCCAGGCTTTCCTTCAGACTCGCAAAATAAACTATTTTAATTGACATAGACATTCACCCGATCACAAAAAGAATACATAATAAGACAACACTTGCATCGGTAATTCTAGCCAAAAATGTCCAAACTTACCCATTTTAATCAATCCGGCGAAGCTCACATGGTCGATGTCGGCGAAAAAGCCGTCACTCAGCGCACTGCCGTAACCGAAGGCTATATTGAGATGCAAGCGGAAACGCTTAAACTGATCATCGACGGCGGGCATCAAAAAGGCGACGTGCTGGCCATCGCCAGAATAGCAGGCATCATGGCTAGCAAAAAAACCGCAGACCTGATTCCGCTTTGCCATCCCTTGCCGATTACTCATGTCGACATCAAGCTAAACGCAGAACCCGAGCATAACCGGGTGCGCTGCCTGACTACGGTAAAAACCAGCGGCCAGACCGGCGTGGAAATGGAGGCCCTGACCGCTACCCAAATTGCGCTGCTGACCATCTACGATATGTGCAAAGCCGTAGATCGCGGCATGGTGATCCAATCGGTGCAATTACTGGAGAAAGACGGCGGCAAGTCGGGGTACTGGCAACGGCAGGCATGAATTATTTTTCTGATGCATTGTCGGCAGCCATAAAGCTCGTTCTTCAGTTCGATGCCAAGGTTTATGAAATAGTCTGGACGTCATTAAAAGTATCGCTGATAGCGACTTTTTTTGCCTCACTGTTTGGTGTTGTGTTAGGAATTTGGGGGGCCATCGGCGAATTTCCCGGTAAACGCCTGCTGCAGCAAATCCTGAATACCTTGATGGCCATGCCCACCGTGATGATTGGTCTAATTTTTTACGGCCTGCTCAGCCGCAAGGGACCTTTGGGAGAATGGGGCCTGTTATACACGCCAACCGCCATGATCCTGGGCGAAGCCTGCCTGATTCTGCCTATTATCATGAATATGACCTTGCTGGCTGTCCAATCTGCCGACCAGCGTTTGCTGTCCACCTTGAAAATGCTCGGTGCAAGAACCCACCAGCAAATCATGCTCATTCTGAGTGAACTGCGTTTTGTCATACTGGCTGGCGTTATTACCGGCTTTGGCAGAGCCATTGGTGAAGTCGGTGCCGCCATGATGTTAGGCGGCAATATTCAGGGCTCTACAAGAACCATGACCACCGCCATTGCTTTGGAAACCAGTAAAGGCGATTTTGAACTGGGCTTGGCTTTGGGTCTCTTGCTGCTGCTGATTGCCTTTAGCGTTAACCTGCTGTTGCAAGCCTTAAAATACAAGGCTTAGCGGCGCTAATCCTTGACTATAAAAGTCCCCGGGATCATGCCCATAGAGCAGCTCCAGCTAATAATGCCGGATTCCTTGGGTACAAATTCCACCAGTTGCAAACCTGTTTTCAGATCAATCGTCATGCCCAAGGCAGGAATGATGATTTGACGGTTGCAAGTGGATAATTCCTTGACGTTGATAATCCATTTAACCGGCACGTTTTTCTGTAGCGTATATTCTGGCGGCAGATAGGCCTGTTTTTCTGCTTCCGTATAAATAACCTGATAGTCCAGCGGCTGCAATGCACTATCCTGATCTTGCTGCCAACTCATCACATTTGTTTTAATGTTTTGGGCAACGCGGGTAAGCAATGAATTCAGGTCATAACCGGTGCCCGCTATCAGCATGCCGCGATTGAGCATCACCGCGCCCAGCAGCATGATGATCAGGGCGGAAAACTTTAGAAAATGCCGCGTGGTATTGGCGGTTATCATGCCGGCCAGATAACCAAAAGCAAATAGGGCCGGCAAAGTCCCGAGGGCAAAGACAGTCAGCAATGCTGCGCCCTGCAGGGGGCTGCCGGTGCCTGCCGCCATGATATACATGGCTTGCAGCGGGCCGCAGGCAACCATCAGACCGTTCAGCAGGCCGATCAGCAAAGGATTGGAGAGATGCTTACGTTTTTCAACCAGGGCATGCACCAAAAAACGCGGCAGGCGGATTTGCAGGCGTCTTAAACCGCGGAAGGCATCGAGCATACTCAAACCGTACAGAATCATAAAGACGCCGGCGCCAATCAATGCCAGGCTGCGTAAGCCCAGGGTAAAGCTGATGGCGCCGCCGAGAAAACCGAATAAAGCGCCGAAAGCCGCGTAGGACAGGGTTTTCCCCAAGCCATAGAACAAGTGATTAAAAAAAGCGTGGCTTCTGGCAACGGTATAGCTGAGGACAAAACCTCCACACATGCCTACGCAGTGGAAGCTGGTAAGCATGCCGACTACAAAGAGCAAACCATAATTGCCTTTTTCGCCGATGTTCTGCAGGGAAAGTTCCGCAGGAATGATGCTGTTTAATTGCAACAGCAACAGGATGCCGATGATTGCCAGCAGTATCAGCAAAACGCGTTTTCCCAATCCGGCCGCTTTCTTTTTGGGTTTGCCGCAGCTATAGCCGGCTTTCTTGATGGCGGCACAGACGGTCTTGATTGAAATAACATCGGTATCCAGTTCCAGGCGTACGGATTCGTCGGTAAAGCTGGCGCTAACGCGAATAATGCCAGGCAAGGCTAAAACAGCTTCTTCGATGTTATTTTCGCAATCAACGCACTGCATATCGCTGATTGCCAAATGATAAGGTTTGACGGTCATGGCTGAATAGGAGGTTTTTGTTAAGCAGTCGTCTAGGGTATCAAAACGGCATTTGTCTGGCCTGTGGCAAATTGCCGCCTTTGAACCATTATGGAATAAGTTTTACAAAAGACTAAGTTTGATTACACTTGACGGGGGACACACCGGTAGTTCCTTAATAACCAGTGGTTTTTGGACAAGGCTCCAGGAGGGTTTTAGCCGCGATGGTTCAGGCTACCAACATTGGACGCTTTGCGGCCTCTTTATAACGAATACCAAGATAGAGGCTATTGCAATAAACATGATGCTAGACAACAAACCGGCGCTGATGATTTTTGCACTTTGCTTGTTCATAAGCATAAACAGTCTGGCGAGTGACGGCAAACGCGAAGCCGATGTTGCCGATGAGATCAGTAAAACTCTAATTATGGGCAAGAGCGTATGGCTGGAAGCGACAAGCCAGAAATTTCTTGCCTTATACACCGAAACCGAAAAGCCAGCCGGCAAAGGCGCAGTTATTATTGTCCACGATAGCGGCGGGCATCCTGATCAGCAACCCTTGATTCATCAGCTCAGAACCGTCTTGCCCGAGCATGGCTGGGCCACACTGGCATTACAGATGCCGCTCAGGGAAATCGGCGCGGATAAAGATGAATATTACGCCCTGTTTCCAGACGCCCGGGCGCGCATCGATGCCGGTATCCAATATCTCAAGCAAAACGGCGCTCAGACTATAGTCCTGGCCGGCTATGGCCTGGGCGGCTTGATGGCGGTTTCTGCCTTGAATCAACCGATGCCCGACATAAAAGCCCTGGTGACCATCAGTTTGCCGGTGCCTGATACTGATAGTAAAACGGCGCAAACGCTGGAGCTTATCAAGGCTATCAAAATCCCCATGCTCGATATTTTTGGCGCGCTGGATGTGCCAGACGTGGTGGAAAGCGCCCGCGACCGGCGCGTTGCTGCGAAAGAAAACAGCGGCTACAGACAGGTTAAAATCGATGATGAAGGCCCTTTGTACCTGCATGATGAAGGCTTGCTGGTTAAACGCGTATACAGCTGGCTGGCACGTGTTACAGAAAATACCGCCGCTGCGCCGCCGCCTAAGTAAAACTCAGTCAGGCATGAAAGCCAATGAACAGTTTCCTCCCGTATTTCTCCTAGAGTAGGGTCACTCCTTCCAATAGACTCGCCATCATAAAACATAAACGAAGTTGAGTTCTGCTTGTCGCCTCTGCCGGTTTCGAGAGCAAATCTCGAAAATATTCACTGTCATTTCCGTATTTACCAAAATCAACGTGTGCCTTAAGCATCTGAGTGGTAATCGTTTTGCGTCGTTGTGACATGACATAATGAAGAGGGTTTTTAGTCTAGCGGTCGCGGCGCAAACAAGTATTAAAAACCTGTCGGACTGTCACCGCGACTGGTTGACTAAAAATCCTGTTGGACTGAACCGCCGCTCAGGCTTTGAAATTATGGGGATTGAATGAGAGCGGCATCATCGAGTCAGGGTGCTAAACAGAGACAAAGACATAATGCCGGAACCAGGTATTAATTTCTGACTGGTTTTCAGGGTATTGAATGGCTGCAATATACTAATTGATGGGTAAACAAGCCGCAATATGAGCGTATTACCGCAAACCTTGCCCACGCGGACCAAAGGAAGGTTGTCATTCCGTTTGGGTATTCCGGAAATGTTCAGCTGCATTTTCATGTGGTCAGGCATAAACTTTCTCCAGGTGGCCCGCGAGGCAGCGTGCCGGGCAGGAAGGTTTCGATGCAAATCATGTGGCCCTGATGACACTTCGGACAATCCCGTAGCGATTTGCCGGTGAGTTGTTCGTAGCGGTCACGATAGTCTAACGAGGTATCGTTGATTTTGACGGCGGGAGTTGGGGCGTTGAGTAACGCCCGGCAGCGAGCCAGCTTAACCGCGCGATAGCGATTGGCAAGAAAGCCGTAATGCCGGATCCGTTGAAACCCGCTGGGTAGGACGTGCAATAGAAATCGACGAATGAACTCATCAGCCTCCAGGCACATCACTTTCTGGCGTGAATCGTGGCGGTAATCCTTCCAGTGAAAACGGACCTTACCATCCACGAAGTCGATTAAGCGATGATTGGCAATGGCCACCCGATGCGTATAGCGCCCCAGATACTCAAGGACATGCTGAGGACCGCCGAAGGGTGGTTTGGCGTAAACCACCCACTCGACCTTTCGTACTGGAGCCAGATACTGGGCAAAAGCATCGGGATTCAGAAGCGCTTCAAGTCCGTTAAAAAAATGCAGTTGCCCACTATCAAAGGCAGCCTGCAATTGTTCCAGAAATAACCGGCGAAACAACCGCGAAAGCACACGCACTGGCAGAAAAAAGCCTGGCCGACAGGAGATCCAGCGCTCGCCATCAGCACTCAAACCACCGCCGGGCACGACACAATGCAAATGTGGGTGGTGCTGCAAGTTTTGCCCCCAGGTATGGAGAATTGCGATGAAGCCGATCTCGGCGCCCAAGTGCTTAGGAGTGGCAGCGATCGTGCGCAAGGTTTCGGCGGTGGCGTGAAACAAGAGGTTATAGACCACCGATTTATTCTGGTATGCGATGGTGGCGATGGCCTCGGGCAGCGTAAAGACCACATGAAAGTACTCAACAGGTATCAGGTCGGCCTGGCGATCATCCAGCCATTGCGCGCGTACCAGTGACTGGCATTTAGGGCAGTGTCGATTGCGGCAACTGTTATAGGCAATGCGTTGATGGCCGCAGTGATCACACTCTTCGACATGTCCGCCGAGAGCGGCGGTGCGGCAACGCTCGATTGCGCTCATCACGCAACGTTGCCCACGACTGAGGGACTCAGCGTGATGCTGTCGGTAGGCAGAACCTTCCTGGCGAAAAATATCCGCCACCTCGAGTCTGGAGGTGTCCATCATGCAGCTCAGCAATGAGCGGGCGGTGCTGGGGATGCTTTTGAACCTTCAATCTGTGGTAAACAGTCAAAAGGACTGGTTGTTGCACAGACCGTACTGGTGGCGATCTTCAGGTAACGGGAAGTGGTAGCCAAGCTGCGATGACCCAGTAGGAGCTGAATGGTACGCACATCGGTGCCGGATTCCAGCAGGTGCGTAGCAAACGCGTGACGCAACGAATGTGGAGTAATGGGTTTAGTAATCCCAGAGGCACGATGGGCTTTTTGGCAGGCCATTTCGACGGCGCATCGGGTAATCGGTTGACCGATCAGTTCGCCCGGAAACAGCCACAGCGTTGGGCGCACTGCTTTCCAATAAACACGTAGCTCATCAAGCAAACGTGGTGAGAGCATGACGTAACGATCTTTGCGCCCTTTGCCTTGATCGACGCGTAGTGTCATACGCTGGCTGTCGATGTCGGTCACCTTGAGATGGATCGCTTCGGAGACCCGCAAACCTGCGGCATAGGCCGTCATGAGAATCGTTCGGTGCTTGATGCTGTCGACCGAAGATAGGAAGTGCGTGACTTCCTCCCGGCTGAGAACCACCGGCAGTTTGAAGGGCCGTTTAGGCATCGGAATCTCATCAATGGCCCAGTCGCGTTTGAGCGTGACTTTGTACAAAAAGCGTAGCGCGCCGGTGGCCACACTGATGCTGCTCGGAGACAGTCTGCGGGTTTTTGTTAAATAAACCTGATAGGCACGAATCGCTTCCAGGTCCAGTTCATCCGGGGAGCGGTGAAAATATTTTGCATAGGCGATAACCTGTTGCAGGTAGGCTGATTGGGTATTATCGGCTAGGTTGCGAATTCGCATATCGTCGATCATGCGTTGGCGCAACGGTGTGATGGTTTGAGTGGATGTAGACATGATGCTGCTCCTGTCTTGAAATAAGGCGGATTGCCTTATTCCTAAACATAGGGAGCAGTTTCTCTTTTTCAATCACAAACAAGCTTTGGATGACACCATAGCGCGAAGCGGTTTAGTCCAATATCGATTGTGATTACTCTGTTTCCATTCACTAAAATGTCTGACCAGCTTGCGTCACGTCCGATCGAGTCTTAACAAGTCTCTCCGCGGACGCACTAAAATGCGCAGGTGAGTCGCAAAGGCAATAAAAAATCTGATGATAGGAAGGGGGAATAAAACTGCTTGACATCTAAATATGAATCATTATTATTTGTATCAAATAGAACTTGATCCCGCTTTGATATGAAAAATAAGGTGATTTCCAGAAATTAATTTACCCATCAGCCGGGTCGAATCAGGATGTCCCATTTGGGCAGGATTGGGTTACGTTCCAGTCTTGCTTCAATCGCCTGCATAGCCACCTTGGACAGTGAAATCCCTTTTTGATAAACCGTCTTGCTGAGGTTGACCACTGGCTGTATCCCTTTCCAGGTCATGTTTTTTGCCCATTCCAGCATGGTTTCGGCAGTCACCAGCTTGGCTCCATTCCAGTGCTGCTCCAAAATGCCCCAGCAACGCTCAATCGGATTGTACTTGCTATGGTAAAGGCGGATAGTACAGCAGTTGGACGTTTGTTCTGGTATGGTCGACGAATTCCACGATGCGGTTAAGGAATTGCGTGCGCACGCCACTGCTCTCCGGGCCATTGTCGACCTTGATCTGGATATGCGCAATTGCCGCCCGTTCCTGCGCAGGGGTGTTCTCCCACCAGCCCATCAAGCTGTCTGCGATGAAATCGCTGGTCTTGAAGGAGCTTCCAAATGTCAGATAGAGCGACCCTTCGTCCTCGTCTACGATGCCAAAGGGTATGTATTTTTCCTCACAACCCATGTCATGGTCAGCGGCACGGGCATCACCGCGTGTCTTTCCGCCCCGTGAGTAATCCCCGATATTCACCGTGGCTTTGCAGTCGATGCTGAGGCGCTTGACCTGCCTACCGTCCACGGAATTCTCGCCTTCCAGGGTGCTCTTATCTTTTTCCTTAATGTTGGCAAAGATGGCATCCGTTTCTGGGAGTTTCTTTTGCGGCTTGGCCTTGAGCACCTTGCGTAGACGGTAGCCATTGCGGTTCAGAACCTCGGCCATGGTGCTGGGCGACGGCAGTTGGTCTTCATGGAAACCTTGGGCACGTAACTGCTTCAAAGCTTCCGCTGCGGTCAAGCGGGTGTACGACAGCAATGTGCGGAAGGTCGGATCTTGCTGGCTATGCAATTCCGCCAACGCCCACAGGGCTTGCGCCACCTCAGGATGCTTTTCTTCCCACAACTTGTCCCCGCCATAAGTCGATTGCATCCCCCGGCAAATGATGCCGGTGCGGTGTTCGTTTAACCCCAACTGCACAGTTGCGCGGCCCCAACCAAACACTCTCTCCGACAGACGGGCATTACCCTGGCAGTATTTCAAGGTCATCGCGGCTTGGAAAGCTCGTCGTTCTGCTCCTGACATTTTTGAACTCGCTAATTTCAAGTCTTCGATTTGGTATGCATTCAAGGGCAAGAGAGAAGGTTCGGTGGTAGATCGCAAGGTCGCACTCGGCGGGTGAAATAATGATGAAATTCTATCCTGAATGGGTAAAATCTTCTTCGGAAATCACCTAACTTAGTGCACATGGCCATTTCAACAAATGCCTTAGCGTCGTTAATTGAGTGTGGATATATTCATGCAGCGGATTTTAAATGCCTGGATGTTGATTCGAAAAGAACGGTCTGGAAATTATTTCTATCCGCTGTGAAATTGACAAAAAAGAATCAATCCGGATTTCAGGGGAATGGCTATGTCTGATAACGATAAGCAAGAGGCATTATTAATGGCAATAGAATTTATGAAAATGCAATATGAAGCCCTGCAAAATCCCTGTATTGCTCTGCACATTTCTCGATATTACCGCTTACTTAGCTTGTTAAATATTGCTAAAAACAAGCAGGAAGGTTACGCCAAACACTCAAAGTTATGGCTGATTTGTCATATAAGCAATCCAAAGCATTCACAAAAAATGCAAAATCAGCTTAATGATTTTGTTCAGCTTGGTGAATTCAATTTATAAAGGAAAAACCCTGGAACAAGGCCTGAATAGTCTCGCAGCGCACATTTAAAGAGAAAAAAGCTGAGGATTAGGTATTTGTTAATTTACCTTCAACCCTCTGTTTTTTTCATAAGGATGAATGCCCTAAGCTTGCCCACTTTATTGTCAGCCATATTGGTTACAGCAAGCGAGGTTGTTATTGAACATGACAGACGTAGTCACGCCCAGGACTTTGACATATTGCCTTTAGGTTTTGGAGTTATTTTTACAATCACTACTGAATAGAGAATATTTACCAATGCAAAAACAATCTTCCATATTCCTATTAATGCTGTGCTTGAGTTTTGCCGGTGAAGCCAAGGAAATGCTTACTGAGGAACAGCAGCTCGGAAAATTTCTATATGAAGATGAAAGTTTTTCTTTGAACAGAAATCAATCCTGCGCCAGTTGCCATAGTATAAAGCCAGTAAGTAAATAAAACGCTTTTCTAAGTTAGTTCCGGGGTTTGTTGATCCGGAAAATGTCAAAAAAGGCACTCCAGTTTCATTAGGCTCCATTCCTGATGCAACAGGCAACCTAAATGCGCCAAGTATCGGTTATGCGGCCTTTAGCCCACTTTTTCACTGGGATGAAGAGGAAAGTCTTTATGTAGGGGGCCAATTCTGGAATGGCCGTGCAAGCAACTTAACCGATCAAGCCAAAGGGCCTTTTCTAAATCCGGTCGAAATGGCGATCCCAAGCGAGTGGGCAGTAGTCAACCGATTAAAGGAAAACGAAAAATATAGAAAACTGTTTTGGCAGATTTATCGGTTGGATATAGCGGCTGTGCCTTACGGTAATAAAAAGCAATTTAATCCAAGAACAAGGCCCGCAGCTGTCAACGAAATTTACCATCTCATGGCAAAGGCGATCAGTGCATTTGAGCAAAGCCCTGCTTTTAACAAATTCAATTCCAAATTTGATTATGTCCTCGCCGGCATGACCAAATTTACTCCGATTGAAGAAAAAGGTTTCGCACTTTTTAATGATGAAAAGAAAGGCAATTGTGCCGCTTGCCACGTCAGTGAAGCTTCAAGAGATGAAGACGGTAATGTGTTCCCGCCGGTGTTTACGGATTTTACCTACTACAATATTGGCTTACCGCGTAATGTAAATATCCCGAACAACCCGGAACCCAATTCAGGTCTCGTCGGACGTCCGGATATTGCAGGGTTTGATCCGAATAGCGAGGAGATCGGCAAACATAAGGTCATGTCCCTGAGAAATATCGCCTTAACTCTACCTTATGGTCATAATGGCGTTTTCGCTAATCTGGAACAAATCGTCCATTTTTATAATACCCGCGATACGTTAGGTGGGTGTTCAATAATGTAGGACCCCGGATTCGCAATATCAGGCTGGCCGGATCCGGAAATTCCTCAAAATGTTAATCATGACGAACTAGGAAATTTCCCACTGACTGCTGATGAAGAAAAAGCGATAGTTGCTTTTATGAAAACCTTGACCGATGACTATCCCAAATGGGGTAAGGATGGACGCGTCCTCCCGCGGCACCCTCTCTCCTTTTCCAGAAGTGACCCACCCGTTCCTTAGCTCTGGGCCATTAAGCCAAGATATCCTGTAG
>CAVOJU010000020.1:0-137220 GCA_963696315.1 uncultured Gammaproteobacteria bacterium | reverse complement strand
AAAGCCAGTACGATTCATAGGGTGACGCGCCGAGCGCGCCGGTCAGGTAAATGGCGGCGAAGTCGGCCGCCAAATCGTCCATGAATGCAGCATCGGGCGCTGCCGGCAACGACGATACCACCTCCCGCATCATCCTGAAAGCCTTCCCGCTCACGTCGTCACTTGGCAATAGCCCAAGGTTGTCCGGGAATTCCAGTTCTTTCAATCCGGCCAGCACCATCGGCGATAACTCCCTATCCTGTAAAATGGCCAGGCATGAAACGTCTTCGGCAAGTACGGCGCCGACATCGGCATTCAGTATCATTCGACTTTCCCTTTACGGTGCGGTACAAAAGCAATCGACGGATGGGTCAACTCCGGATTGGCCATGTTCTTCACCTGCCCAACCGTTTTATCGTTCGGGCCGATGGCCAGCGTAGGATGGCTGCCATCCAACAGTTTATCGATGGGGCCGATGTCCAATACCCGCATCATGCAGGCTTGGACGCAATACGGTTTACGGCCGGCGTCGATTTCGTCCACGCAGAGATTGCATTTCTGAATGATTTGCTCTTTCGGGTTCCACTGGGGGGCACCATAAGGACAGGCCGCCTCGCACTTGCGGCAGCCGATGCACAGCGTTGAGTCAATATCCACGATGCCATCCTTCTCACGCTTCCAGATCGCACCGGTCGGGCAGGTTGGCAGGCAAGCAGGGTCGGCGCAATGGTTACAGGACATGTTCACCTTGTAGGCAAACACATCGGGAAACGTGCCGCCTTCGACATACATGACGCGCCGGAAACGAGGGCCGGGCGGCAGACCGTTTTTGTCCTTGCAGGCGATTTCGCAGGCGCGGCAGCCTATGCAATCGACATTATTGTGGACGAAGCCAAACTGCTCGGCCGGCTTCACTGGTTCATAGGTCTGGGTCGCCTTACGATGGAGAGCAACCTTAACTTTGTCCATGTCTAGTTTCTTGGTCATGATCGGTTCCTTAGGTATCGCGCCGAAAAATGAAAGAGCGCGCCGTAGCTTCGCTATCCCAACCGGGGCGATGTTGCAGGGTGGTCTTTTTCAGGTTGACCAGAATGGTGTTGTAAGCGAAAGCGCCCGCAGGGCTGGGTTCGTCCTTGGTTAAGAAATCCGGATTGCCGGAGCGATCGATACCCTGTTTATCGAGATCCATCCAGGAGCCTTCGTAAACGACGACAACACCAGGCAGGCAGCGTTCGGTCACATAAACCGGCACAACGATTTTGCCGCGCTGGTTCCAGACCTCGACGATGTCGCCGGTGACAATACCCAGCCGACGGGCATCCGACGCGTTGACGGTAATTTCCTGCTGAAAGGTTTCCCGCAACCAGGGTATGTTGTGGAAAATAGAATGGGTTCGATGACGCGGATGCGGCGTGATCATGTGGAAAGGATATTCATTGACCATCGCATGCCCCATCCATTCGAACGGTTCTATCCATTTGGGGATAGCCGGAATCGGATAGCCCCATTGGGTCTTAGTCCAATCCTGAACATTGGCTAGGGTGGTGGACAGTATCTCGATTTTCCCTGACGGCGTTTCGAACGGCGCGCCGTTTTCGATCTGCTCGCGAAAGGCGACATGGGGTTGATCGAATACAAACTTGTAGACGCCGTGCCGCTTGAAGTCCTCCCAGGACATGGTCACGCCTTGATGCTCCTGCACGCGCTCCCACCACGCTTCCAGATAAGCTTCGTCCACCTTTTCCGGATCCTGAAAATAATCGCGGTCTGCTCTAGGGTTGTAGCGCTTGCCGAAATCCTTGAGCTCAGGATCGAGCTTTTCCAGACGATAGGCGAGTTCCGTGTAAATCTGAAAATCGGTCTTCGATTCGCCCATAGCCTCAATCACCTTGGGTCGGTGGATGTAGTAATGGCCCTTGTACCAAGGCAGAGCGACGTCGTGGCGCTCGAAGTGGGTGGCGATGGGCAGCAGCACGTCCGCCCATAAACCGGAAGGCGTAATGGTCGAATCGGAACAGACCACCAGTTCCAGCTTTTTGATCGCCTCGATTTCCTTGTTGATGTTGGTGAGTTGGTTAAACCAGTCCGAACCGTGCCAGAAAATAGCCTTGATGTTTGGGATCTTGCCGTCCAGATCGTCATTGCGTGGCCAAAGGCCGATTTCCTCGCGCTTTACGTTCGGGTAGTTGAGCACGCAATGCGCCCAGCGGTCGGACTTGATGGAAGACCACCAGAGATTAGCATTATCGTCGTAGGGATAGGCGACCGATTCCGCATGCCAGCCTTTGCCAACGCCTTCGGCGCAGCCGCCCAGAACGCCGATATTGCCGGTCATCGCCTGCACCGCCGCCGCCATGCGATTGTATTGTTCCCCGTAGGCGTTGCGGCCCGGTCCCCAGGAGGCCTTTAGCGCCGCCGGTTTGGTACGGGCGTACATGTCGGCGAGCTTTTTGATGTCGGAAGCTGAAACGCCGCAAATCTTTTCGGCCCATTCCGGCGTCTTCGGAGTTTTATCGTTCGTACCGAGGATATAGTCCTTGAAGCTTTCCTGGCCCTTTGCCCAATCAGGCATGGTGCCGGCGTCCATACCCTGGCAAAATTTATCGATGAACGCTTGATCCTGCAGGTTGTTGACGAAGATGTAATGCGCCATGCCGGCCAGCATGGCCGCGTCGGTGTTGGGGCGAATCGGAATCCACCACGCATCGTAAGCGGCGGCGGAGTCGGTGTATTGCGGATCGACGACAACGAACTTGCAACCCTCCTGCTTGGCCTTGCGCATGTAGTAAAAGGTATTGCCGCCATGGAAAGTGTAGGCCGGATTCCAACCCCACATGATGATCAGCTTGCTGTGGGCGAAGGCGTCATCCTCGTTGCCGTCCTGGATAGTGCCAAAGGTCATGTTCGAAGAAAAGGTCGTGCCTTGATAGCTGGGCACCGACCAAGAATTGGTGCGGCAGCCGAACATGCCGAGAAAGCGCGCCAGCAAGCCTTCGATCTGATCCGACTTGTGCAGTACGCCGTAAGACGTGCCTGCGTAGGCCTGGTCAAGTATGGACGTCGGCCCGTATTTCTGCTTCAACTCGACCATTTTGGCGGCAATATGGTCCAGAGCCTCGTCCCAAGTCACACGCTTGAATTTGCCCTCGCCGCGTTCGCCGACGCGCATCATCGGGTAGAGTAAACGCTCGGGCGAATAAAGGCGCGAGCGGTAAGAGCGACCGCGCAGGCAGGCGCGCAGCTGCGGCTCGGCGAGGGTGTCCTTACCGAACGCCCCCCCTGCCTGATAGCTGCCGTCGTCGGTGGACAGGCGCACGATCACGTTGCCCCGTTTGTGCGCGACCAGCATGTGGCGCGAACCGCAGTTGTGGTCACAGGAAGTCACGACGGTGGTGAGTTGATCGTCCGAGTAGTAGGGTTCATAGGCGAAGGCCTGCGCATCCTTCTGGCCCAGCACCAATTCCAGCAGATTGCTGGTCGATGCGAGCACAGTGGCGCCAGCCATGGTTTTTAGGAAGCTGCGGCGCGCCGGATTGAGAATGAGGACTTGGGAATTGTTCATAATTTCGGTTCGACCTTCAGGAAACGTGACTCGGAATGCGGGGGCCGCGATTTTACCCACTCGGGAGTACCTTCCGGCATTTCCGGCCAGGGGTTACGGGGATATGGATAGGCAATACGGTACCATGGTCGCCCACCGTGACATCCGTAACATACATCGCCACCAGTGTTGTCGCTCTTACCGGCCACTGCTGCCGCTTCGATGGCGGCGGCGTTAAGATAGTCGACCTTGTGCCTGTCGGTGCGGGTAGTGGCATGACACGGCAGGCAATCGTTCCGGAACAGATCCTTGACCTTTGTCCAAGGGCCAGTCAGACCCATGACCTCTTCGGGCACCATCTGGCCGTGGCACTTGAGGCAGATGGTTTCTGGGTTGACCTGCTTACGCAACGTAAAGCCAGCATCGCTTTGCGGAGGGGCGGTGGCCGATGACCCCGGCGCTTCCTCGCGAGGATCGTGGCCCTGGTGGCAGGTGTTGCATTTGAAATTCATCAGTTGCTTGGCCAGTGGAGTGACCAGATGCCGGCGGTGGAAGGTATCCTGGTCGCCACTGTAAGTGCTGACGAGCTGATACCACGCTTGACTGGCGGCGGCCTCAACGCCTGCGGGGGAGGCAGTGCGCACTTTGTCGTCCAGAACTTCCTTGTGGCAGGTTAGACATTGCGCGTCGCTGGCCGAGTCGATGGCTGGCTTGAAATGCAAAGGACTATAGGTAGCGCGCAATAAATCGCCGGTGGGTTCTGCGTCCTTGGCGGATTCAGCAGCTTGGCCGCTTGCCTTTGCCTGTTGTTCCTGGCTGGTATTATTGCCACATGCCGTAAGCAAGACGAACACGCTGGCGAGAATCAATTTGATCGGATTGTTCATAGTGTTATTGGCTCGCACTGTTTGAGTTGCGAGCTCTATGGTGCAAGTTGCGCAGGTCATAATAGCCCGGCATCCCCGGCTGGTTAAAAGGCGTATACCAAGCGCCCTGGTTGTCGATAAAGTCGAGGCTGGCAGGAATCGGCTCACTGACGCCGGCCAGTGACTGGGAACGCCACTCGGCGCTTGGAGCAAACTCTTGAATAACCGGCGCGTCCGTCGGACGCTGGTTCGGCGCTAGACCGGCCACGAATTCTATCGATGTAGCGGGTAATAAACTGCTAGCGGATTCGGAGTATTCGGCGGCATGCTTACTGTCCTTGGCCGGATTTTTCAGATCGGCAGACTCGCCACACCCCGAGAGCAAGGCGAACAAGCTGGCGAGAATCAATTTGATCGGATTCATCATGACGTTATTAGCTCACATTGTTTGAGTTGCCAAGCACGCGGCGTAAGTTGTGTAGATCGTAATAGAAAAAGCGGGCAAAAGGGAACTTCCCACTCGCCCGCACCATTACTTTACTTCACTACTACTCTTTGTCTTTTGGTTGGTACGGTACATAACCTCCTTTCTTACCTTCCATTCCGCTCATCCCGGACATGCCTTTTTGACCTTCCATGCCGCTCATCCCGGACATGCCTTTTTGACCTTCCATGCCGCTCATGCCCGACATGCCTTTTTGACCTTCCATGCCGCTCATGCCCGACATGCCTTTTTGACCTTCCATGCCGCTCATGCCCGACATGCCTTTTTGACCTTCCATGCCGCTCATGCCCGACATGCCTTTTTTACCTCCGCTCTGACCTTCCATGCCGCTCATACCGGACATGCCTTTTTGACCTTCCATGCCGCTCATGCCCGACATGCCTTTTTGACCTTCCATGCCGCTCATGCCGGACATGCCTTTTTGACCTCCGGTCTGACCTCCCATGCCGCTCATACCGGACATGCCTTTTTGACCTTCCATGCCGCTCATACCGGACATGCCTTCTTGCTCGGCTGCAACAACCGTGCCCGCCATGCTTAGAGATAGGAGGGTAACTATAATGGTAAACTTAGTTTTCATATCTTTCCTTCAATAAAGTTTAGTGTTGAAAAATCCGATCCAGTTGAACCGAATTCAGAGTGTAGCGCCTAGAAACGGAATCACCCTAACATCGATAACGCATGTTTTGTGCCATTATTTAAGTTATTCATAACCACATGAAAATAAAGTAAAACTATTAGGAAGTGCTCTCTATGAATTATTTGTAAAGATGACAAAATGACATACTGCGGCCATACCTTACAGTGTAAGTCATTGTTATTTGTAAGATTAACTTCATGCCAAAATGACATGGTGACTTAGTTCTACTTTGTTAAATTCTGATTGTACCGACAAATGGGGTACGTCGAAATTCTCTGAATAACGCGGAAATTAGGAGATTTTGTAGCCAGTTTTCATAATACGAGAATCCATTAGAGAATGGGGCCGTGGGTACGCCAGCGGGACCCTTGGGGTGGCCCCGGCTTAGAAATGGGCACTATTGGCGATTACAACGACACCAGCTTTGCAATCGCTTGCATTGGCAGTATCAGTCGAAGAGAGTCTGGTAAGCGAACGAAGCCATTACAAACAAAGACGGCGGCATCGGTCTTTTGAATCTGGTTTGCAGCGATTTGGCGTGCAACGGCGAACAAGTCGCTACGATCTACCAAAAACGGTGGAAAGTCGAAGAGTTCCACAAGTCGTTAAAATCTAATGCGGGTCTGGCGAAGTCGCCCACCCGAACGGTCACCACACAGAACAACCATATCTTTATGACCATTTACGCCGTGCTCAAGCTGGAGTGCCTGAAGATGAAGCACAAGGCCAATCATTTCGCATTACGGGCTAAGCTATTCATAAAGGCGAACCAGATGGCTTATGAAGAATTGCAGAAATTAAGGGCTGCGTAACATCAGTGCGTAATTCAAGCGTTTGCTCGGCGTATGGTAATGGCCTTGCGGATATGGCTGTGAAAATATAATCCAAGGCGGACAAGAAATGTTTTCACAGCCGATTATTGATCTATCCTGATAATTATCTTCCTGTCTGTAGCCGGTAAATCAGTAGACGGCGCGCTTTTCGTTAATCCTGCTTTGCAATCACTGCAAATGACCCTATAATAAGCGGTTTTTTGGGGCATCCCGCTCCTCCTTGCTTTACCATCTTCAAGACAAAGATGGAAGGCTTAACCCGTAAGGAAAAAACCATGCGACATTATGAAATTGTCTTTTTAGTCCATCCTGATCAAAGCTCCCAGGTTCCAGCGATGGTTGAACGTTATAAAGCAACCATTGCGGCTGCATCCGGAACAATCCACCGTTTGGAAGATTGGGGCCGCAGACATTTGGCTTACCCTATCAAAAAAATTCATAAAGCCCATTATGTGTTGATGAATGTTGAGTGCGATCAAGCAACTTTAGAAGAGCTGGAAAGCGGCTTCCGCTTCAATGATGCCATCCTGCGTAGTATGACCTTGCTGCAGAAAGAAGCGATTACTGCCCCGTCACCAATTGCCACCTCCACAGCGGAAGAAAATAAAGCCGCTGAATCAAGAGCTAAAGACGCGGCGAGCAGAAAAGCGGCAGAAGACATCGACGAGGAAATTGATCTGGATGATGTTGATGAAGATTTCGGCGCTGACGAAATCATTACTGAATAGACTTTTAACACTGAATTACGAGAATTATCATGGCACGCAATGTAAGACGTAAAAAATTCTGCCGTTTTAGCGCAGAGGGTGGTACCCAGATTGATTACAAAGATCTGGATTTGTTAAGTGATTACATTACTGAGACCGGCAAGATTGTCCCCAGCCGTATCACAGGCACGAGCGCTAAATATCAACGCCAACTGGGCATTGCTATTAAACGCGCGCGGTTTATTGCTTTATTGCCATTCTGCGACGCGCACAAGTAACACTCCTGGATAATCAGTGAAATTTTTAGCAGCTTATATTATGCGAGGGCGGATGCAGGCGATGATCGTCGCATCCACGCTTGCGCTGTTGTCATTGATTATGCCCCCGGTCAGTATAGTAAGCTCAGCATCGGTAGCCCTGGTGACCTTAAGGCGGGGAGCTTTTGAAGGCTTTTATGTTTTAGCCTGTTCCAGTGTGGCAGCGGCGCTGCTGGCTTATTTCCTGTTAGGCAACTACCAGTTTGCAATGCTTTATGGCGCAGTTTTGTGGCTGCCGGTCTGGCTTATTTCAATCGTACTAAGGGAAGGGCGGTATTTGTCTCTGGCGGTTGAAATTGCGGTATTGATTGGCATATTGAGTGTTGCAGGCTTTTATTTCTATGATGCTGCACCGGCGGCAATGTGGAAGAATGTGCTGGTGCAAATGCTGCCGCCCAATGCGCCCGTTGAAGAAATACAGCCTACGCTTGGATATACTGTCTCATTACATGACAGGAATAGTCGCTGCAGGCAGCGTCTTTGGCTTGCTGTTTGGCTTGTTTCTCGGACGTTGGTGGCAGTCGGTGCTCTATAATCCCGGCGGTTTCCGGCAAGAGTTTTTGTCATTGAGTACGCACCCGAGGCTGGTCATAGGCAGTATTGCAGTTATTGCTGTTGCTGCGCTTGCTTCCGGAGTCATCTCGGAAATAGCCTGGAATATCGGCATTTTGCTGTTTGTGCTGTATGCCTTTATCGGCACGTCGGTATTGCATACCGTGTTTGCAGCGATGAAGCTCGGCCGTTTTATGGTGCCTATGCTGTACATAACCTTGTTTTTAATCCCCCATGCCTTGCTGCCCGTTGCCTTAATTGGGTTGAGTGATCCGTGGATGAACCTACGAAACAAAATTTCGAATCAACACACGCCTAATGGCGAAAAATAGTCGGTTAAAACCGAATTGAGGTAATAAGAGATGGAAGTTATTCTGCTTGAAAAGATAGCAAACCTGGGTAACCTGGGCGATAAAGTGACCATTAAATCAGGTTATGGCAGAAATTATCTGGTTCCGCAAGGCAAGGCCGTTGCCGCGACAGCAAGTAAAATTGCTGAATTCCAGGCGCGTCGTGCAGAGCTTGAAAAATTGGCTGCAGAAAAACTGGCTGCAGCTCAGGCGCGCGCTAATGCGCTGAGCAAATTGCAAGTTGTCATTACGCACAAAGCGGGTGATGAAGGCAAGCTGTTTGGTTCGATTGGCACGCACAACATCGCTGAAGCTATCACCGCAGCCGGTGTTGCAGTTGAAAAAAAGGAAGTGCGGATGCCGACGGGGGTTATTCGCCAAGTCGGCGAATACGACATTGACATCAACCTACATACCGATGTTATTGTTACTCTGCCTGTTAAGATCGCTGCTGAAGCCTAACTATTCAAGATGAGGGGCAAGCCGTCAGGTCAAAGCGGTGGCTTTTTGAACCTAGCGACTTGGCCCTTGCGCTGTTTTTGACATGCGCAGTTTGTATTCAAGCCTTTTTTATCTGATTGTCCCTTTTATCCTTGTCCGGCTGCTCTGGCGAAGCTTAAAAGCCCCTGCCTACCGGCAGCGTTGGCGCGAGCGCTTTGCTTTTTACCAAAAAAACCATGCCCAAGGCGGCATCTGGTTTCATGCCGTTTCAGTGGGTGAGGCCGAAGCTTTATTTCCACTCGTTCGGCATATTCAGATCCAACACCCTCATCTGCGATTACTGATTACCACCATGACACCCAATGGCTCGGCCCGGGTCAAGTCGGTAATGCAGGAAAGCGTCGAGCATGTGTATTTGCCTTATGACCTGCCCTGGGCGGTCAACCGGTTCATCAGATGCTTCAAGCCGAGAGCGGCGGTTATAGTCGAAACGGAAATCTGGCCCAATCTTTTTGCCTCTTGCGGCAAAAATGCAATCCCTCTGTATATCATCAACGCCCGGCTAGCGGAAAAATCCGTCAGCGGCTATCAAAAAATACCATCGCTGGTGCGTCCGGCACTGGCGCAGGTTAAACTGATCGCGACCCAAACTGCCGACGATGCCAAACGCTTTATCGCCATTGGCGCGAAGCCGGAAAAGGTGATCACGATCGGCAATATTAAGTTTGATCTGGAAATACCGGAGCAAGTCCTGGCGCTCGGCCGGCAGTTAAAAAATCAGCAGTTCGGCGGCCGCTTTGTCTGGCTTATCGCCAGCACCCATAAAGGTGAAGAGACGCTGTTTATGGACATCTATAAAGCCATTAAGCCAAGAATACCCGAACTCTTGCTGGCGATTGCGCCACGCCACCCCGAGCGTTTTTCCGAAGTCAAAAAATTGTGTGAGCAAACTCAGTTGGCTGTTGTGATGCGCAGCTCCGGTGAGGCGTGCGATCAGTTTACCGATGTGTATCTGGCCGATTCTATGGGGGAGTTAAAAATGCTCTATGCCGCCGCAGACGCGAGCTTTTGTTGGCGGTAGCATGGTGCCAGCCGGCGGACATAATATTCTGGAAGCTTTGGCCGTGGGAGTGCCGGTCATGTTCGGGCCTCATATGTTCAATTTCAAAGAGATAGCGCAAGGCGTTCTAGGACAGGATGCTGCCATACAATGTCAAGACAGGGACGATATCATCGATTCGATTTGCAGCCTGCATGCAGAACCTGCCTATAGGGCAGCGTTGATCGACAAGGGCCAAGCCTTTGTGCGTCAGAATCAGGGAGCTATTACAAAAATCTGTAGCATGCTGGAGCCGGTTATCAATTCTGCAGCATCGTGAAAATATCCAGCGAGCAGAGGCCGTTTTGAATCTCCCATCCATGACGCTGAAATCAAGTGGAATAGAAACAATTTTTTCTGATAAACAATGGTAATGAAAAAATGTGCTTGGGCGTTGGCCAGTCCCCTGGAAGAACAATACCATGATCTTGAATGGGGCGTTCCGGTGCATGACGAGCGTCTGCTTTTTGAATTTTTGGTTCTTGAAGGCGCACAAGCCGGCTTGAGCTGGTCTACCATCCTGAAAAAACGTGAGGGCTACCGGGCCGCTTTCGATCATTTCGAGATTGCCACGGTTGCCAGCTACAGTGATGAAAAAATTAATGCGCTGCTGGCCAATCCCGGAATCGTCAGAAACAGACTGAAAGTGCATGCGGCTGTCAGCAATGCGCAGGCCTTTTTACAGGTTCAACAGGACTTTGGCAGTTTTGACCACTATATCTGGCGTTTTGTAGATGGCCAGCCCCGGCTCAATGCCTGGAAAAACGCAGCCGAAATTCCCGTGACCACGCCCGCATCGGATCTCATGAGTAAGGACTTGAAGAAGCGCGGCTTTAAATTTGTTGGCAGTACCATTTGTTATGCCTTCATGCAGGCGACCGGCATGGTCAATGATCACGTCGTCGATTGTTTCAGGCATAGCAACTGTTTAAAATAACCCGTCAACAGAAAATACGTAGGAGTTGAGCATAATGCGTTATTTACATACCATGGTTCGGGTGCATGACCTGGACGAATCTCTCGATTTTTACTGCAACAAACTGGGGCTGCTTGAAGGCAGCCGGATGGAGAGTGAAAGTGGCCGTTTTACCCTGGTTTACCTGCATGCGCCGCAAGATGCAAAACAGGCACGGGCGACGCAGGCGCCGTTAATCGAGCTGACCTATAACTGGGAGCCGGAAGTCTATGACGGCGGGCGCAATTTTGGCCATCTGGCGTTTGAAGTTGATAATATTTACGAGACCTGCCAAAAACTGATGGAGGGCGGTGTCGTCATCAATCGTCCGCCGCGTGACGGTCGCATGGCATTTGTGCGTTCGCCGGATAATATCTCTATTGAGTTGCTGCAAAAAGGTCACTCGCTGCCCTCGCAAGAACCCTGGCTTTCGATGGCCAACACCGGTACATGGTAAAACCCCCACGGCTTTCTCATAAAAAAACTATTGCAATATTGTAAAAGACTGGAGAGCACAATTTTCAAGCCAGCATTGAAAAATTTATAGGATGTCCCCGAGTCGTTAATTTTAATGCTTAGGCAAGTTAATTTTTTATGAGAAAGCCGTGGGTGCATATGCCCGTCGTATCGAATACCACATTGCCCTTATGAATTCTCTATCAGTGCTATTTACCCCATGAACATCAAATTCCAGCGCTCCGTCGACCGCTACATCGGTGTGCCGGTCTGCGCCTTTTTTTCGCTGACCGACCGTTTGTTCAGCAGGCTGGTCTTACCCGCTACGCCGCACAGCATTCTGGTTATAATGCTCTCCGAAATGGGTAGTTTGGTGCTCGCTCAGCCGATGTTCGCTCGCCTGAAGCAGAAATACCCCGACGCTTCGATCCATGTGATGCTGTTTGCCAAGAACCGCGAGGTACTCGATCTGCTCGGTGTGATGCCTGAGGCCAACGTGCTGACGCTGGATGACCGCTCGCTGTCGAGCTTCGTCGCCGACAGCTTGCGCGCCATCGTCCGGACACGGGCGCTCAAGCTCGATGCGGTAATCGATTGCGAACTATTTTCGCGGGTCAGCAGTATTTTTTCCTATCTCTCTGGTGCGCGCATGCGGGTCGGTTTTCATCGGCATACCCAGGAGGGGCTTTATCGCGGCTCCTTCATCAATCGTCCGGTGCTGTACAACCCCTACCGGCATTTGACGCTGCAGTTTTTGACCATGGTCGCGGCGCTCGAATCGGAGACCTATCCGCTAGGCAAGGATTTGCCGCTGCCGGTGCCGATGCAGGACGAGCCGCCGCCGCTGGTTTTTTCCGAGGGCGAACGCGAGGCGATTGTCACGCGACTGCACGCCGATTTCCCGGCCGTGTCCAGCAAGCCGCTGGTACTCGTTTATCCGAGCGGTGGCATCCTGCCGATTCGTGCCTGGCCACCGGAGTCGTACAAGGCGCTGTGTGCCGCGCTGGTCGCCGACGGTTATGCGGTTGCGGTAATCGGCATGAAGGACGACCGGTCGCTCGGGCAGGCGCTGGTTGCGCATTGTGCCAGCGCCTTGTGCATCGATCTGACCGGCTGGACGAAATCCGTGCGTGAACTGCTGGCTTTGTTTCACCACGCTGCGCTGCTCATCACCAACGACGGCGGTCCCGGGCAGTTCGCTGCACTGACGTCGATTCCCTCCATTGTTTTCTTCGGTCCGGAAACGCCCGTGCTCTATCGCTCGCTGTCGCAGAACGCTTATTTCTTTCACCGGCAGGTGCCGTGTTCGCCCTGCCTGACGGCCTACAACCATCGTAATTCCCCCTGCGATGGTGACAACCAGTGTCTGAAGCAGATTTCTCCGGAGCAGGTGCTCGCCAAAGCGAAGGAAATGCTCCTTGCTACGGTCGCTCCGGGTCAGTCCGTATGAGTCTGATCGCGCGGCTATCGACGCAACCCTGGATGTTGTGGTTGCTGCAACGGCGCTTCCTGAAGTTCGGCACGGTCGGCGCCTCCGGAACCCTTGTCAATCTGGGCATGCTCTATCTGGCGCAGGAGTATCTCTTCCGCGCCATACAGCCGCCCGAAATGAGGCTCAACGTTTCGCTGATGGTGGCGATTTTTTTCGCCACGCTGAATAACTTTCTGTGGAACCGGGCGTGGACCTGGCGTGATCGCAAACATCATCACCGGCATCGCTCCCGGCTGGCCCAGTTCGGCCAGTATGCGATGGCGTGCTGGATCGGTATTGCGCTACAGGTGGCATTTACCAACCTACTGGTGGTGTATTTCAACTATCTGATTGCCAACGCGTTAGCCATCATTCTATCCAGCGTCTTTAACTTCGTTGTGAACGATATTTGGACTTTTCGTCACCGCAAGGCGCCTGCGCAAAGGGTGATAACTAACAGGGCGACCGATAATCTCCGGGTTTCTTGGCTGCTCTATGGGTTGGCTATCTTGCTGGCTGTTTTCATTTATTTCTTCGGTCTTGATGGTCAGCACATTCCGAAAAATGGCGATGAATATCCGTACGCACACATCACCCGGCTGACCGCTGAATCAGGTCATCTACTTCCGTTGCAGTCCGAGCTCGACGGGATGCGCAACACCAAGCCGCCGATGCTGTTCTGGCAGGGGATTGCCTCGACCCACTGGGGGCAGAGCTGGACGTTGTGGCATCTGCGCTATCCGAGCGTGATTTACACCCTGCTGACCGGCCTGCTGATTTTTTTGCTCGGCTGGAAGTTGTCGCAAAAGCCGTCCAAGGGCTTTATTGGCACGCTGGCCTTCCTTGCGTTTTACAGCACCTATCGTTACGGACGGCCTTTTCTGACCAATCCACCCGAGGTCTTCTGGCTCTTCCTGCCGTTTTTCGTGCTGCTCTACTGGCGGGCGACGGCCTTCGCGTCGCGCCTCGTACCGTTGCTGCTCGGCATAGTCGTCGGCATTGGCCTGCTCTACAAGTCCTTCGCGCTTTTGCTTCCGGTGGAGCTCTGTTTGGCGTGGTGGTATCTGCGCCAGCGTGACTACAAGATCGTGCCCTTTCTTATTGCCGATGCTTGGAAACTGGCACTGGTCGCCGTGATCTCGCTGGCCATTTTCGGCTTGTGGTTCCTGCTCGATCCGCAGCCGCAGGAGATCTGGCAAGAATTCGTCGTCCAGGAGAACGCCGGCAAGTTTGATCCGCACAGCAGCTCCGGCTATCTGGCGAAATTGCTCTGGGGCGGGTCGAGCATCTGGGCGCTGGCGCTGGGTTATCCGCTCAACGCAGGCCTGCTGGCCTTTCCTGTTCTGGGATTGATGATTGATGCTTTCCGGCGTCGCGCTGAGTTGAGCGATGCCGAGAAAATGCTGTGGATCTGGCTGCTCGTCATGTTCTTCGTGTTCAGCCTGCCCAGCCAACGGTCGAGCCGCTATCTGCTGGCCGCCATGCCGGCGCTGGCGGTGCTGTGCGCACTGGGCTGGGAACGGATCGGCCGCCTGTGGTTTATCTGCACACTGGTTTTTGCCATGGTCGTCGTTGCCGGCCTGGCTTATCTGCAGCTTCGCCTGCAGGGCGCGCTGCCTGAGGCCGCCTTGTATCCGGCGCCGTACTGGGCGCTGTTGGCGGCGACGCTGGTGTTTGCGCTGGCCGCGCTGTTGCTTCCCGCACTCACCCGGCCGGGAGCCAGCGTAGCGGTGTTGCTGGTGTTTCTTTCGCTGGCCTCTTTCCTGCGGCCTTTTGACGGTTCGCTTGGTAATTTCAGCGCCGAGACGCAGCTCAGTGTAGCCGGCACCGAGGTCTGGGTGCCTTACGATTTTAACGCCAAGTACGAGTCGTACCGCTTCCTTTTGCCCGGCGCCAAAATTCAGGGGTATCGCGAGCAGCGCAATCAGGATATTGATGATCTGGCACAGCGCTATCCAGTATTTTCCGTGCGTGCGCCACTCGGCACCAAACTTTGCAAAGGATGCCGACTGCTCGGCGAGCGTCTGGATTTGCGGGGGCGGCAAAGTTCAGAGGAAGTCAAGGAGATCCTGCACGGCAAGGTGTTTGAGCACCTCTTCCTCAAGGACATGCTGATCGAAGCGCCGGTCATGATCGGCTCAGGCCCGCGACAATGAAAGCAGCGTCGGGTGCTGTGGCGGTACGGCGTGCGCAAGGTCTGGTTTATGGCCTGATGCTGATTGCGTTTGCCGCAGGTTTCACCAAGGCGCTTGAACGCCCACCCGTTGCCTTATTTCAGCCCCAGGCTTTTGCTGTGCCTGCTATGGATGCCCCGACTATCCAGACGCGCTTCGTCTCTACCTCGCCCGGGTCGCATCGCCACGCGCCTTCGCTCGTTGAACTGAGCGATGGACGTATTCGCGCTTTCTGGTTTTCCGGAAGTTATGAGGGTGCGTCGAATGTCGAGATTCGTAGCGCCGTGTTCGACCCACGCAGCGACCGCTGGGGAGCTGAGCAAACGGTGATCGACCGGGCGAGCACCCAACGCGCCTTGTTGCGTTACGTCAAGAAGCTCGGCAACCCGGTTGCTGCGCGCGCCGCCGATGGCACGCTGCACCTTTATTTCGTGACCGTCTCGCTCGGTGGCTGGTCTACCAGTTCGCTTACGACCATCAGTTCGTCCGATGACGGCGAAACTTGGGGGCCGGCGCGTCGCCTGATCACTTCACCGTTTCTTAATATCAGCACGCTGGTCAAAGGCACGCCCTTCCATTATGCGGATGGAACCATCGGCCTCCCCGTCTACCATCAGTTATTCGGCAGGTTCGGTGAATTGCTGCACCTTGATACCGCCGGGGCGGTGCTCGACAAACAGCGTTTGAGCGATGGCCGGAAGTCGCTACAACCGGTAGTTCTGGTTCGCGATGGTAAACGGGCGCAAGTGCTGATGCGCCACAGGGGTGGCGGCCCCAAGCGGTTGATCGGCACGTCGACGGAGGATGCCGGCCGGCACTGGACGTCACCGGTAAATACGCCGCTGGACAACCCGGACGCCGCCGTTACCGGCGTGGCCTTGCCTAGTGGCCCGCTTCTGGCGGTGGTCAATAACCTCGAATGGAATCGCGACATGCTTTCACTGGTCGCCTCAAGCGATGGAGGCGTAAGCTGGCGAACTATTTATACGCTGGAAGATCACCGGGCCTCGTTCGAACGCCTTCGCGCCCCGGCCAGCTACGCAGAAGGCATCAAGGCACTGGCTCTTGCGACGGATGCCAGTCTGTCCGACGCGGCCGTTTTTGCCGAGGCCGCCTCACAGCAGATGTGCTACGGGCAGCATTGCGAATTCGAGGTTTCCTATCCCTACCTCATCCTCACGTCCAGTGGCGATGCTCAACTCGTCTACAGCTGGAACCGCAGCTTCATCAAGCACGTTGAGTTTTCGCGCGCGTGGATCGAGCAACATCTGAAAGAATATTGAAAGAGCGTGTCAATGGCCACCTTTACTGACCTGACGGGGCTGACGGGAATAACGTTGGCGGTGGCTGCGCTGAGCGGCATTGCGCTGGAGCGCCTAACGTTATCGAAGCGTCTATCCACTCTGAGTGCCGGCGGCATCTTTGTTCTGCTTCTCTTACCATTTGGGGAGTTGCCGCCGGCGGCCTATGTGCGCGGTATGGTCGGCGATCTGAGCATCACCACGCTCTTACTGCTCGTGTACGTCTCCGGCCGTCGCCTGGGTGGTTTGCCACCGGTGGACTCGCAACATCGGATCGGATCGCTGTTGCTGCTTGTGCTGGCCGCCTGTGCCCTGTATCCGCTTGCCTTGGGTGCTACCGCGTATGACCCCTATCGCCTGGGTTACGGCGAGCCATGGTTTCTGTGGCTGCTGCTCTCGCTCGCGCTGACTGGGAGTGTCTTGAGGCTGCCGCTCGTTGCCCTGTCGATCAGTCTTGCCGTACTAGCCTGGGCGGTGGGCTGGTATGAATCGAGCAATCTGTGGGATTATCTGATTGATCCTGCGCTGTCGGTCTATGCGTTGTTGGCCTTACTTAAGGCGCTGTTCGGGCTACGGCGCCGGGCGGAATGAATTCAGCGAAGTCTAAAAAGTCGAGCGGGGAGTCGCTATTTTTGCGGGCGTCCTGCTCGAAAAATCAGCAAAAATAACGCGACCGCTAATGCCTTCGGCGGCCCCCCGACTCATCCTGCTAGGCTCGTGTCAACCCACGGCTTTCTCATAAAAAAACTATTGCAATATTGTAAAAGACTGGAGAGCACAATTTTCAAGCCAGCATTGAAAAATTTATGGATGCCCCCGAGTCGTTAATTTTAATGCTTAGGCAAGTTAATTTTTTATGAGAAAGCCGTGGTAAAATCCCCAATCTTCTGCACCGGGATCATTCATAGTGGCCAATAACCAGGAAACCACAACTCATGCGCCACCCGCGCCGGTATCTTTTTGGCAGGCACTGGGCTATTGGCTTAAGCTGGGCTTCATTAGTTTTGGCGGGCCGGCCGGCCAAATTAGCATGATGCACCAGGAATTGGTCGAGAAACGTCGCTGGATTTCTGAACACCGCTTTCTGCATGCCTTAAATTACACGATGGTCCTGCCGGGGCCAGAAGCGCAGCAATTGGCCATTTATATCGGCTGGCTCATGCACGGCATCTGGGGCGGGATGGCGGCAGGCGTGTTGTTTGTGCTGCCGTCGTTGTTTATTCTGATGGCGTTAACCTGGACCTATCTGGCCTTTGGCGATGTGCCCGCAGTTGCCGGTATACTCTTTGCCATTAAACCGGCAGTGACGGCTATCGTACTCTTTGCGGCGCACCGGATTGGTAGCCGTTCACTCAAGAATAACGTGCTGCGCAGCATGGCGGTATTGGCTTTTATAGCCATCTTTGCGTTCCATATTGATTTTCCCTTGATCATTATTACGGCGGGTCTGATCGGTTATCTGGGAGCTCATGTTTCACCTGAGACCTTCAAGACCGGCGGTCATCATGCTGGAGCCAGGCATAGCTATGGTCCGGCACTGATTGATGACGATACGCCGGTACCCGAGCATTTACGCTTCAAATGGAGCCGCTTCATCATTATCTTAAGCTGGGGTCTTGGGCTGTGGGGCGCTGTTCTCGGCCTGTTGACGGTAAAGTTCGGCTGGACGGGCACCTACACGCAAATGGGCTGGTTTTTTACCAAGGCAGCCATGCTGACCTTTGGCGGCGCTTACGCAGTGTTGCCTTATGTGTATCAGGGCAGGGGTCGGGCACTACGCCTGGCTGACTGCAAGCCAGATGATTGATGGTTTGGCGCTGGGCGAGACAACGCCCGGTCCGCTCATCATGGTGGTGGCTTTCGTGGGTTTTGTCGGTGGCTGGACTAAGGCCGTGTTAGGGCCTGAATTCCTGGCCTTGGCGGGCATTGCTGGCGCTGCCATTGCTACCTTGTTTACCTTTCTGCCGTCATTTATGTTTATCTTTTTAGGTGGCCCTTCGGTGGAAGCAACCCGGCATGATGCCAAATTTACCGCGCCATTGACGGGTATCAGTGCCGCCGTGGTGGGAGTGGTGATCAATTTGGCCTGTTTCTTTGCTTACCATGTGCTTTGGCCGCAAGGCTTGAGCGGTAAATTTGATTACTGGTCTGCGCTAATCGGCCTTGCTGCTTTTATTGCCTTGTTCCGGTTTAAAGCCGGCATTGTTCAGGTGATTGCAATCTGCGCCGCGGGTGGACTGATCCATTCATTTATCCCTTAAACTCTGAATTTCTTGAGGGAAGCTAAGCAAAGTTTTCGGCCATCACCTGATTCCGGCCACTGTGCTTGGCCTGATACAAGGCTGTGTCTGCGCGGTCGAGCAAGCTTTCCAAGGTGTCGCCTTCTTTAAAAGCAGAAACACCGCCCGAAAGGGTGACTTTCCCAAGTGATTCTGTGCTGTCTTTGCGTTTTAAAGGGTGCTGCGCTAATGCGCATCTGATGTTTTCGGCAATTTCCAGGGCCCTGCTTATCGGTGTGTTGGGCATGATGATCGCCATTTCCTCGCCGCCATAGCGCGCCGCATAATGGTGCTCGGCAATATGTTGCTGCATCAGCTGGGCCGTATAACGCAGCACATTGTCGCCCACCCGATGACCGAAGTTGTCATTGATGCGTTTGAAGTGATCAAGATCCAGGATGAGCAGGCAAAGTTCGGCGGCGGAATTTTTATGGATTTCAATCTGTTCACTCAGGGTTTGATCAAAAGCGCGCCGATTGAGCAGCCCGGTCAATGCGTCGGTAATGGCCGTTTCCCGGACCTGTACCAATTCCTTACGCAGCAATTCAATTTCTTTTTTACTTTCATTCAGTTTGGTCTGGAACGATAGGCTCGATTCGGTCAGTTCTTTGGTTTCCGCGATGATTTCGGCCAAAATCGTTTTGATTTCTGTAATGCCCTGATTGTTTTCCAGTTTCCTGCTTTGGTTCTGGAAATTAATGGATGCTTCCGCGGCTTTTTCTTCGGTGTTGTCAATGTCCTCATTGGTTTTGTTGATTAACTGCATGAGGGATTGATTTATTTTTTCCAGCGAGTTGATCGAAGTGTTGCAAATATGTTTCCGGAACAGCTGCAGACTGAGTTCGGCTGTAAAAACAGTCTGTGCTTCCAGTAGTTCATCCAGTTCGGTGCTTAAAGCGCTGTTTCTTCCGGCGACATAGTCATAAAAAAGCGTAAAGTTGACCGGGTCAACAGGGATTTTGTGCTTTAACATCAGCGGCAGGATCTGGCGCAGATATTCAGCGTTTTGTTCCGGGGTTGCCGTGTATGAGGGAAGAAAAGAGAGGTTCTCGTTGAGCATTTTAAGCTTGCCTAATGATTAGGATGCCCATATTGTGAGCAAATGTCTGGCTTCAACCGGTATCTGCATGGCATGGGCCTGCTAATGAGCGGCGGCATCTCTGCAGCCGCTTTTTGATGGCCGGTTAAATGGCTTTGTTGATTTTCTCAAACGCCTTTTGCAAGTTGGCCATGCTGGTAGCAATGGAAATGCGGATGTGTCCGGGGGTGCCGAAAGCAGAGCCGGGAACCAGGGCGACGCCGGCTTTCTCGATTAAATATTCGGAAAATTCCAGATCGTCGTTGATATTGTCCAGCCGGGCAATCAGTTTTTCGACATTCGGGAATACATAAAAAGTGCCGTCAGTGCCTACACAGTCGATGCCGTCAATCTTGTTGAATTCGGCAACCACATAATCGTGACGCTTTTTAAATTCAACGCACATGGTGTTGATAAAGCTTTGATCACCGGTTAACGCGGCTTCAGCGGCGACTTGTGAAATCGAAGTGGGGTTCGATGTGCTTTGTGACTGAATGGTGGTCATGGCCTCAATCAGATCAGCAGGGCCGGCGGCATAACCGATGCGCCAGCCGGTCATGGAGTAGGCTTTGGAGACACCGTTCAATACCATGGTACGATCATACAGCTCAGGGCATGGCATTCAGGATATTCACAAAGCTGCCTTGCTCCCAGAGTATGTGCTCATACATATCGTCGGTGGCAATAATAATATTCGGGAATTCCTTGAGCACTTCTCCCAGCGCCTTGAGTTCAGCGAGAGTATAGGCGATGCCGGAGGGATTGGAGGGGCTGTTGATGAACATTAGCCGGGTTTTGTCGGTAATGGCCGCGCGCAGTTGTTCGGGAGAAATTTTAAAGCGTTGCGCCTGTGTGGTTTCAATAATAACCGGCACCCCATCGGCCAGTAGGGTCATATCAGGGTAAGATACCCAGAACGGCGCAGGAATAATGACTTCATCACCCGGGTTGATCAGGGCTTGAAGGAGATTGTAAGAGCTTTGTTTACCGCCGCAGGAAACTAGAATCTGTTTGGGCTGGTAGTCCAGGCCGTTATCATTTTTGAATTTATTGATGATGGCTTTTTTCAAGCTGGGAATCCCGTCCACAGCGGTGTATTTGGTAAAGCCATTGTCAATGGCTTTAACGGCAGCCGCCTTGATGTGATCCGGGGTATCAAAATCGGGTTCGCCCGCGCCGAGGCCGACAATGTCCTTGCCGGCCGCGCGCATTTCCGCCGCTCTGGCGGTGATGGCCAGGGTAGGTGATGGTTTAACGGATTGGACTCTGTTAGAAAGTTTGATGCTCATATTTCCCCGTGTAAAATCAATGTCAAAGTTGACAGAAATTATACGCTATGTGTAATGGCTTGCTAACCGTCTGTTGTGAAAAAATGGTGTTACCGGGAAACAGCGTGTGAAAAAACAATTCAGGATTCAAAGCCGATTTAAACCTGCCGGCGACCAGCCCACGGCGATCAAACAACTGGTTGACGGCTTAAACGATGGCGAAGTCCATATGACTTTGTTGGGGGTGACCGGTTCCGGCAAAACCTTCACCATAGCCAACGTCATTAATGAAGTGCAGCGCCCTGCCATGATTATGGCGCCCAACAAGACGCTGGCAGCGCAGTTATACGGCGAAATGAAAGAGTTTTTTCCGGACAACAGCGTCGAATATTTTGTGTCGTATTACGACTATTACCAGCCTGAAGCCTATGTGCCGGCGTCGGATACGTTTATCGATAAAGATGCCTCGTTGAACGAGCATATTGAACAGATGCGTTTGTCTGCCACCAAGGCCTTAATTGAGCGGAAAGATACCATCGTGGTGGCGACTGTGTCGGCTATTTATGGCTTGGGCGAACCCGAATCGTACTTCAAAATGGTGTTGCATTTGGTTAAAGGCGACCTGATTGATCAGCGCAGCATTCTGCGCCGTCTGGCCGAAATGCAGTACACGCGGAACGACACGGAATTGCGCCGGGCCACCTATCGGGTGCGCGGCGAGGTTATCGATATTTATCCGGCGGAATCCGAACAGGAAGCCTTGCGGGTGGAGTTGTTTGATGATGAAGTCGAGCGCCTGTCATTGTTTGATCCGTTAACCGGTGAAGTGCTGCGGCGGCTGGCGCGTTATACCGTCTATCCGAAGAATCATTACGTCACGCCACGCGAGCAGTTATTGGCGGCGGTTGAGGCGATCAAGATCGACCTAAAAGAGCGCCTGGAGCAGTTGCGCTCGCTGAATAAACTGGTCGAGGCGCAGCGCCTGGAGCAGCGCACCCTATTCGATATCGAAATGATACTGGAAGTGGGCTACTGCTCCGGCATAGAAAACTATTCCCGATACCTGTCAGGGCGCGGCCCGGGTGAATCGCCGCCGACCATGTTTGATTATCTGCCCGCCAATGCGCTGGTGATTATCGACGAAAGCCATGTCACCGTGCCGCAAATAGGCGCCATGTACAAAGGCGACCGTTCACGCAAGGAAACCCTGGTTGAATATGGCTTCAGGCTGCCTTCGGCGCTGGACAACCGGCCCCTGACGTTTGCAGAATTTGAGGCGAAATCACCGCAGAGAATTTATATTTCGGCAACTCCCGGGCCTTACGAAAGAGAGCATTCCGGTGTTTTTGCCGAGCAGGTGGTCAGGCCGACCGGCTTGCTGGATCCTGAAGTCGAGGTGCGGCCGGCAACGACGCAGGTCGATGATTTGCTGTCCGAGATCAACAAGCGCGTCGTTCTGAAGCAACGTGTGCTGGTGACCACTTTAACCAAAAGAATGGCCGAGGATTTGACCGAATATCTGCAGGAGCACGGTGTGCGGGTGCGCTACCTGCATTCCGATGTCGATACCGTGGAGCGGGTCGAAATTATTCGCGACTTGCGGTTGGGCCAGTTTGATGTGCTGGTCGGAATTAACCTGCTGCGCGAAGGACTGGATATACCGGAAGTGTCTCTGGTCGCCATACTCGATGCCGACAAGGAAGGCTTTTTGCGTTCGGTTGTGTCCCTGGTGCAGACCATTGGCCGTGCCGCCAGGAACGTCCATGGCAAGGCGATTTTATACGGCGACCGCATAACCCGTTCCATGCAGCAGGCGATTGACGAAACCGAGCGCCGCCGGGACAAACAACGCCGGTTTAATGCGCAGCATGGCATAGAGCCGACGACCATTTACAAATCGGTCACGGATATTCTCCAGACATCTATTCCCGGTTCAGGCGGACCTTCCGCGAGCGCGAAAAAACAGGTGGCGGAATTTTCGGCAGAGTACAAGGCCATGACGCCCAAGCAGTTGGGCAAAAAACTCAAGCAGCTGGAAGAAGCCATGTATCAACATGCAAAAAATCTTGAGTTTGAACAAGCGGCCAGAATCAGGGATGAAATTAAGCTGTTACAGGAAGAAATGCTTGTTTAACATTGGCTTCCACACTACGTTGCATTACTGTCTATCCCAGTCAATAAATATCCACCTGGAATTACGTAAACCGGCCACTGACCACTTTCCTCAGAAGCAGATTGCCGGCAAAAACAGCCAGCATCTGTCATCGAAAGTCTGAAATCTCTGATTGTTGTTCACAAGTTTAACAAGGTAAACGTGCTTTGGATTACCAAGGCCGCCGAATTTTATAGCTAGTTCGTATAAGTATTCATACCTATTGCGTATTTAACTCAAATCAATATGATTTTCATTTAGAGTAGGTAGACGGGGCCATGTGTGGTCGACGACTTTTCTTCGTTAGCCCGCCACTAGCCGCCTACACAATCGCGTCAACGCAGGCTGCCAATTAGCTTACGACCCTTTAGCAACCGGCTATGCAGCACATCAGGCGCTATCAGCAGTCATCTTCACATTACCGTGCGCAGAGATGGCTGATTGAGGCTATCACGCAATTGAGTCGAAATCTGGAGGTTGTCATGGCTTTACTTCCCCCCCGAGTAATTGGGCCGCTGTCCGAGTGCAGTGGTAGCGTCAGAGTGCAAGGGCAGCTCACTGGATCGATGGTGACTATCTTTGCCGATGGTGCAATCGTCGGCACTGGCACCGCATCCTGGCCTGATCAGACGTTTCCATTGTCGGCGTCTCTCGCTGCCGGTCAGCAGGTCACGGCCTCGCAGACCGTCGGCATGGACATTAGCCCCGCTTCGCCCGAGGCTGTCGAGGTACAGGCCAAGCCCCCCGTTATTGGCATGGTCGGCTTTCGCAGCCATCTAAACCAGTGCGGAGAGTGCGTATGGCTTGAGGGCCTGGTGCCGGGGGCCAAGGTCGAGCTGCGTGACGGCGGCGCCGTGCTCGGCGCTGGCGAGAGCTACGACGGCAACGCGCGCTTCCACTTGTCCACGCCCCTGGCTCCGGGCATGGACATCAAGGCTCAGCAGACGGCCTGTGGCTCGCCAGGAGTAGTAACCGACGGCCCGCCAGTGGACGTGGTGGTTGAGAAGCTGCAGACTCTGCCAATGCCGGTCGTGCAGGCGCCGCTCCGCGAATGCGAGCGGCGCATCACGGTCAGCAACGTGGTGCACGGGGCGACGGTTACCCTGATGCGCAGCGCTGGCCCCAACTTGCAGGCCTGCTTCGATCTGGATTCGCTCTGGATGGGCGTAAACCCGCCGCTGGTGCTCGGCGAGACAATTAGCGCCCACCAGGAGCTCCGCGGCCGATGCAAGCTCAAGAGCGCCGATGCGCTGCCCGTGATGGTGCAGGACAACACGCCCGTGCCCGTAGCCAACGTGGTGCCGCCACTTTGTGCTGGCAACACGACTGTCGTGTTGAGCGGCCTGGTGATGGGGGCTCGCGTGAAGATATTTGCCGACGGGGCCGAGTTGGGAATGGCCGAGTCTCCCGTGGACGGCAGCTACGACTTTCTGGTGCCCGCGCTCGTCGGCGAAACCACCATCACGGCTATTCAGGAACTATGTGGCGAATGGAGCGTCCCCGGCATCGGTGTGTTCGTCGACAAGGCCCCGGCATCGTTGCCGAAGCCCAAGGTGCATGAGCCGCTCTTCGAATGTGGCGCGGCCGTGCGTGTATCGAACCTGCATGTTGGTGCACGCGTCTACGTCTACTCGTCGATGCTTGGCGCACCTATTGGCGAGCGCACGGCGGATGCCGTTGAGGTCGACGTGCCGGTCGCCCCACTGCTCATAGAAAACGACAAAATTTATGCCGTGCAGCGCGGATGCGGACTGGTGAGCTCGAAGTCTGCCGCAGTCGTCGTCGGGAAGACCGAGCGCCTCAAGGCGCCGCGCGTGGCTGAGCCGCTCTACTCCTGCGAGAATATTGTCCGGGTGGTGGACGTGGTGCCCGGCGCCCGTGTGGACGTCTATGTCAACGGGATCTTCCGGGGCAGCGCCGTCGGCGGTGGCACTGACCTGACGGTAGGCGTGAGCGGCCAGCTGAACGTGGGCGACTCGGTGACCGCGCTGCAGCGTCTGTGTCAGCACATCTCACCCTTGAGCAAGCCGGTCTCTGTGCAGGAGTTTCTGGGCCGCTGGTTTCAGGTTGGCGGAAACACGGCAGCTGAAATCCTGGCCGTCCACGCCGCACTACTGCACACCGGCAAGATCGTCTACTTCGGCGGCGACCAGCACACCAGCTCGCTGAACAGCTCTGGTGATGTCGACCATACCAGGCTATTCGATTGTTCTACCTTCGCCATTACTGCCGTCACGGGCTTGCCGGGAAACGTGGACCTGTTCTGTTCCGGACATGCCCAGCTGGCCGACGGGCGCATTCTCGCGGCCGGCGGCACACGGAACTGGGGCGGTGGCGGCATCCACCCGTCCGGCCACTTCATCGGCATCCGCGACGCATATCTGTTCGATCCCTCCGACGAACAGTGGCATGTCACCGGCAAACTCGTAACCCAGCGCGCGAGCGAAGTCGCTGCCGGGTTGGATATCGAGAAAACCGGCGGCAAATGGTATCCCACGCTAGTCACCTTGGCCGACGGGCGCGTGCTGGCCGTCTCCGGCCATCCGGAAGTGGACGACAGCCGGCACAACAACAACTCGCTCGAACTGTATGATCCAGCCACCGGGGTGTGGACTATCGTGGGTTCCGTGGATTACCCCAACATTGATACTGTCGATGCGCGCCGATATGAATACCCGCGCTTGCATGTGCTACCTGACGGCGCGGTTATTTCGATGTCGCCTATGGCCAACCGGCGGCTCGAGAAATGGCATCCCTACACCGATGCCACGGATTGGGACGACGTGATCGCACCGCCGCCTGAAGGCATCTATGACAACTGGTTCGCCCAGGATACGACATCAGTAATGCTGCCGCTCTCGCCTGCCGACAACTATCGCGCCCGAATCATGCAGGCGGGCGGCTCCATGCCCTACATTCTCGATTTGGGCAATCTAGTCGCCGGCTGGATCCACGCCCCACGCACGATGGTCGATCATCCCAGTCCCGGCGACATGAACCCGGTACGCGAGAACGCCGACTCGATCATCCTGCCGACCGGAGAAATTTTTATCGAAGGCGGACTGAAGAATGGTTCTAACGATGCCACGGGTGTACGCGCACCCGAGACCTACAATCCGGCAACCGGCACCTGGCGGGTTCTGCCGGCCACATCGGTCGTGCGCGGCTACCACAGCACGGCCCTGCTCATGCCGAACGGCGCCGTCTGGGTAGCCGGCTCCAACTTCAACGCCTCGACCGGACTGGCAAACCGCGAACTCAGGATCGAGATCTTCGAACCGTGGTATTTCTGCGGCCGCAGACCCACCATTACCGATGCGGCACCGAAGGCCTGCCACGGCGACAAGCTTGAGATCCGCACGCCCGACGCCGCCGATATTAAAAGGGTCGTGCTGGTTCGCTGCGGCACCGTAACCCACAACTTCAATCCAGACCAACGCCACATCACCTTGGAATTCACTCGCGAGAAAGGCGATGTGATTCTTGCGCAAGTGCCGCCCGAGCCCAACGTGGTCATCGTCGGCTACTACCTGCTGTTTGTGATCGACTCGACCGGACGCCCCAGCACCGGCCGATTCGTGCAGATCTGCAAGGGTCGCAGCCGGCGGCCACGGCCGTGGTTCGATCCGGAATGGTGGGAGTGGCTGCGTGAACTCATGCGTGATGGCCGGATGCTGACGCCGAAGGAGATTCGTGAGATTCAGCGCGAAACGCTAGGTTCGGCATTTCCACCCTGGCGGCGGCCGATATCGATCGAGCCACATGGTCCGGGCGACCAAGGCGGTCACGAGGGAGACGTGCATGAACACGGTGGACATCATGGCGCGCAGGAGCACGACAAATAGTATCAACCTTAACGCCAGCCATTTCGCCCGACTGCCCGCTAGCAGAAGACGACTCTCAGGCGTCGCTGCTGAAACGGCTAGGGTAGATTCAAGAGGAGGCGATATAGAAAAGGCTTCAAGGGGACCTAGTGTCAGCCGATTTTATCAGGACCCTGGTCACCGGCTTGGAAATCATTGCCCCGATCATTTTTTTTTTTTTTTTTTTTTTTTTTTTTTTTTTTTTTTTTTTTTTTTTTTTTTTTTTTTTTTTTTTTTTTTTTTTTTTTTTTTTTTTTTTTTTTTTTTTTTTTTTTTTTTTTTTTTTTTTTTTTTTTTTTTTTTTTTTTTTTTTTTTTTTTTTTTTTTTTTTTTTTTTTTTTTTTTTTTTTTTTTTTTTTTTTTCCTTGACGGCCGGGGCCGCAAGAGTTTCAATGACGAATCAAACGACCGTCTGACTCGTTTTATTGAACAAAACAAGTAGCGATGCGGCGATTTCGCCGCATTGATGCCCTGGCCATCATGTATGATACCGGTGATGGCCAGGGCTTGGTTTTCCGCCGTCTACGGCGATATCTAGTTTTCCAGGGATTAAGCATGCACGACACCAAACGGCTACTGGCGAACAGCGACTTTCCGGCGATTTTCCGCAAGCCGCTTGCCATTTTACAAGTCAATCTCGGCTATTTATGCAATCTCAGTTGTGTGCATTGCCACGTTAATGCCGGGCCGAAACGCACCGAAATGATGAGCCGGGAGACCATAGAACAAGTGTTGGCGCTGGCCGAAGCCGCCAATATCAATAGCCTGGATTTGACCGGCGGCGCGCCGGAAATGCATCCCGATTTCCGTTACCTGGTGCGGGCGGCGCGCGACCGCGGTATCGAGGTTATCGACCGCTGTAATCTGACCATCCTGGAAGCGCCCGGTTATGAGGATTTGGCCGAATTTCTAGCGGCGCAGCACATGCAAATTACCGCTTCCTTGCCCTGTTATCTGCAAGAAAATGTCGACAAGCAGCGCGGCAAGGGCGTGTTCAAGCACAGCCTGGCTGCTTTGCAGCGGCTGAACCGCCTGGGTTACGGCCAGCCGGACAGCGAGCTGCAGCTGAATCTGGTTTACAACCCGCAAGACGCGGTGCTGCCGCCCGATCAGCACGCTCTGGAGCAGGCTTACAAACAGCATCTCCAGCAACATTACGGCATCGTCTTTAATCGTCTCTATGCCATCGCCAACATGCCGATCCAGCGCTTCGGCAGCATGCTGATCAGCCAGGGGCGCTTCGAAGCCTATCTGAGCTTACTGAAAGACAGCTTCCGCGCCGGCAATCTTGACAACCTGATGTGCCTGGACACCGTCAGCATCGACTGGCAGGGCTATGTCTACGACTGCGATTTTAATCAGATGCTGGAGATGCCGCTGGGGGCGGTTGCCAAACCCAGTGTACATATCAGCGAGTTGCATCCGGAGCTGTTGCAGAATGCGCCGATTGCCACTGCCGCCCATTGCTATGGCTGCACCGCCGGGCAAGGCAGCAGTTGCAGCGGAGCGTTGGCTGCCGCAAAATCTTAAAAACGTGCACTCCCAAAGCATGAAAGCAACCCGTGGGAGCGGCGCCTACGCCGCGATTTGAAGCGTTTTAAATTCCCCTCACCCTATTCTCTTCCGCTGGAGAGGGGTATTGTGCTTCGCGCTAGCAGATTTGTTCGTGCTGAGAATAAAAGAGTTTTTGGTGAATATGCATCGGCGCAGAGGCTCATGGAGCCTCGCTCTCCCAGCACTGAGACCAAGTTGGCTGCATTTGTCGTGGGCGTTGCCGGCCGATTAGCCTATATAATGTCCATTCCTAACCAACAAACACGAAAGGAATAATTCATGAAATACAAAAATGTAGCCTTGCGCTCGCTATTGCATCTGTAAGCCTGCCAGCCCTGAATAACCTGGCACATGCGGAAACACCCGCACCTGAAACACCCGCACCGGTAGTACCCGTTGCCGCACCCACGCAGGAAATTACCGGGCAAGAAAGTGAACTCGACCTGTTTCGCTCCAGTTTGCGCATGGAAAAATGGCAATTCGTCAGGCAGGCGATGGCGCTTAACGAGGAAGAAGAAAAGAAGTTTTTATCCCAGTACAATCAATATGAAGCTGACTTGAAGAAGTTGAATGACAAACGCCTAGAAATAATCAAGGATTATGCGGCCAACTTCGAAAACATGAATGACAAGAAGGCTGGCGAGCTCGTCAAGCGTTCGTTTGAGTTTCGCAAAAAACGGAATGAGCTTTTGGAGAAGTACTACGGCAAAGTAGCAAAAGCGACCTCGAAGGTTATAGCGGCACGTTTTCTGCAAGTGGAGAGTGTTTTGCAAGGCGCGGGTGATGTCGCTGTTGGTTCTGAAATTCCTCTGATGTCCAAATAGCAATAAAGATTTCCAAATGTCGCAACGTAGGCGTCCCTCCCTCCGGTTACCTTGATTTTCTGAAGTGGTGCCGCGATTCAAAATAATTACTTAGCTTTGGTGTGCCTCTGCGGGTCTGTGTCGCTGGTTTGCAGACGACACCAGACCCGCAGGATTTCGGCGACGCTCCAGGCTTGGGCGAAACAGCCGCGCGCGGTAAACGGCGCTTCGGCATCGAAAATTTCGCTGATCTGACCCAGGCAGATTTCATTGAGATGAGTGCGAAAAGGTTCCAGAAACGATAGGGCTTTGTCTGCGTCCCGATACACCCGGTAATGGGCGTCGACAAACGGCCCGATCAGCCAGGCCCAGACCGTGCCCTGGTGGTAGGCGGCGTCGCGTTGTTTGGGGTTGCCCTGATAACGAGGCGCGTATTCCGCCTCGCTGGCCGCCAGACTGCGCAAGCCAAAAGGCGTCAGTAATTCCCGTGCACACAGATCGACGACGGCTTTACATTGCCGTTCGCTCAACGGGCTGTGCGGCAATGACACCGCCAACAGCTGATTGGGGCGCAGGCGGCTGTCGTAGCGTTGGTCGTCGTCATGCAGTCCGCCCTCGGGTCCGTCGATGACATCGTAAAGGCACTGCTTGGCCTCGTTCCAAAAATACCGGAAGCTGTTTTTAACCTGTACCGCGCTTTGCCGATAGTCAGCGGCTTGTTGCGGGGTGCCGAATTGTCTGGCCAGCCCGGCCATGATCATCAAGGCGTTGTACCAGAGCGCATTGATCTCCACACATTTGCCGATGCGCGGCGTCACCACCCAATCGCCCAATTTGGCGTCCATCCAGGTTAGTTGCGTACCGGCTTCGCCCGCTATCAGCAGGCCGTCGTCCGGATCAACCCGGATGCCGAAACGGCTGCCTTTTCGATGCCAGACGAGTATATCGATCAGCAGTGGATACAGTTCGGCGGCCAGTGACGTATCACCGCTGTAGCGGCTGTATTGATCTATGGCATGAACAAACCACAGCGTGGCATCGGCCGTATTGTATTCCGGAAGGGCGTCCTGATCCGGAAAGCGGTTGGGAATCATGCCTTCGCTGACATGACCGGCAAAAGTGCGCAGGATTTCCGCGGCAATTTCGAAGCGCCCCAGAGCCAACGTCAAGCCCGGCAGAGCAATCATGGTGTCCCGGCCCCAATCGGTAAACCACGGATAACCGGCAATAATCGTTTTACCGGTTGGCTGGCGGTCGACAATAAACTGTCCGGCGGCCAGCGTCAGTTGCCGGATCCAGTCCGGTGCAGCGGCGGGCAGCCGTTTCAGCAAGCGCTGCTGTTCGCTATGGATGTGTTGCAGAACGGGCTCAAAATCGATCATTGCCGATGGTTCGTGGCTAAGGACTACGCTCGCCTGTTCGCCTTCCGTCAAGGTCAAGTTAAAAAACCCGGGGCGAAACAGGTCTTCCGTGTCATCGAGACCGCGCGCCGATTCCGCACGATGTTTAAATCGCCAATGCCAGTCGGGAGCAGCGACAAACTTTGCCTGCTTACAGCTGATTCGATAGGGGCATGCGCCGGGAAAGGCGTTGATCTCAACACCATCGGGCAGCTCACAGATTTCCGGCACCCAGCCGCCCTGGCCATGGCTGTGATAATCCCGGTATGTGCACAGCGGCGTCAGCGTCAATGATACCGCTGCCGATGCCCGTAGAATATTGATATTGACCAGCGTGGTATTGCTGCCGGGCAGCATGGTGATGCGTTTTTCCAGCAATGCATCGGCTATGGCATAACGCCAGACCGGCAGGCCCCGGTCAAGATGAAAGGCGTGCAAATACACGAAACCTTCAGGGGCCAGGGTGCCGTCGGCAAATTCATTGCTGAACAAAAAATAGTCCTGGTTCAGATAGCGCACGGACATATCAAGTTTGGATACCAGCAAGGTACGTCCGGTTGGCGGCGTCAGCGCGGCCATCAGCAGGCCGTGATAGCGGCGGCTATTGGCTTCGGCTACCGTGCCAGAGGCAAAGCCGCCGATGCCGTTGGTGATGAGCCACTCGTGTTCGACTGCTTGCTGAAAGCTTGCGTAGCCGGTTGGACCTAATTCAAGCTGTAACATGAGTTTTCTCTTTTACCGGGAAAGTTACTGGCAGGAGCGTGCCTTCGGTTGCAAATCAACACCTAGGCGTCGCTCCCGCCGGCTGCTTGCATTTTCCGGAAGGGCACCTGACTTTCATGATCGTTAGGCCAGGCGTCTTTTCCGCACGCTGCCCTTCACTTAGAAATTAAGATTAAGATTGGTCATCCAGACATTGTTATTTTGATCAGCCGCCGGCTGATTTCTCCACACATGCTGGTATAAATATCCTGATTCCACTTGAACCTCGGGCGCAAACCGGTAACCCACGCCCAGATACAAGCGGTTTTGTTGTGCCCCGGCTTGTAATTGGGCGTTGTTGGCATTGTCGTTCAGATTGATGAATATTTCATCAGAAGCGATGATCGACCAGGGTGAGTGGTCGGGCAGCAATTGTTCTACGCGAAGACGGGTCCGCCAGCGGATACTGGGGTCGGCATTCCGGGGCAAAAACCGTTCTTCCAGCCGATTGCGCACTTCCCAGATAAACTGCTTGTCATTGGCGGTATCTTTCCAGGAGAAGCCCTGGAAGGCGCGATTTTCAATCCGGTAGGTGTCCGAATCGGGCGTGATGGAATCGGCGCTCATCAAATAGCCCACCCAAAGCGTGGCTTGTTTATTAACCGCCCAGCCAATGGCGGGCCTGACGATCATGGAAGTAAGGTTTGATGCGTCATGGCCGATCCGCGGCTGGAACTCTAAAAAACCGCGCCATTGTTCCGATAGGTTTGCGTTGATGTTGATCGGTATCCACACTTGAAAGTCAGAAACGGCTTTAGCGCTGGTGCTAACCAGGATTGCCATCGCCATCATGAAAAGACGTATACGGTTTGGTCTGGGGGTCATGGTCATCGTTTGTTTTTCTCGGGAGATTTAAAAAAGTGTTTTTGCTTTGCATAGGGCCTGGCCGCCCTTGCTCGGGCGTTGCCAAGTCGATCAACAATACTGGCCCAATGCCGGATTTCGCCATATATCAATCCCAATAAGTTATTATTGAATCCCCACCTTCTCCCTCTGGAGAAGGCTAAAAGGGAGAACCCGCTTGGGATTGGTATTATATCCAGCTTGGAAAACAAGAGGTACTCCCGATGAGGAAACCATCGGCTGGAGAGCTGTGAACGGGAGAGTCCTCTGCCCCTATCGAATAGCTTCAAACACGCTGAAGCAGTGCAATTTATCAATCGTTAGCTATTAACCTGCGGCGGGAGGCCGTTATGAACACCTCGAAAGTCATTTTATTACTGGTCATCGCCGCATTCATCACGGCATTTTTTGCCTTTGATCTGCAGCATTATTTAACCCTGGACAGCCTGAAAGCCCAGCAGGCTGGCATCGATCAGTATCGGCAAGCTCACCCGTTATTGGCGGTGGCACTGTACGCCGGGTTATATATTGCAGTCACCGCGCTGTCGTTGCCGGGGGCGGCCATATTGACGCTGGCGGGCGGTGCGGTGTTCGGCGTGTTGTGGGGCACGTTGATCGTGTCCTTCGCTTCCAGCATAGGCGCGACGCTGGCGTTTCTGGCGGCGCGGTTTTTGTTCCACGACTGGGTCAAGTCTCGGTTCAGCGCCCGCTTGCAGGCTATCGATGAAGGCGTGAATCGTGACGGCGCCTTTTATTTGTTCACCTTGCGCCTGGTGCCGGTATTTCCGTTTTTCTTGATCAATCTGGCGATGGGCTTAACGCCGATCAAGGTCAAGACTTTTTACTGGGTCAGCCAGGCTGGCATGCTGGCCGGTACGTTGGTGTATGTCAATGCCGGCACGCAGTTGGCAAAACTCGATTCGTTAGCCGGTATCCTGTCGCCGGCCTTGCTAGGATCCTTTGCCTTGCTGGGGCTGTTTCCATTACTGGCTAAAAAAATTGTCGAGGGCGTTGAAGCCATGAAAATCTATAAGAAATGGCAAAAGCCTGATCATTATGACAACAACCTGGTCGTGATCGGCGCCGGCTCCGGCGGATTGGTGACGGCTTACATCGCCGCGGCCGTCAAGGCCAAAGTCACCCTGATCGAAAAGCACAAAATGGGCGGTGACTGTTTGAACACCGGTTGCGTGCCATCCAAGGCGCTGATTCGCTCGGCCAAGCTGCTGTCGCATATCAAACGCGCCCAGGAGTTTGGCATCGCCAAAGCCGAGGCCGATTTCACTTTCGCGGAGGTGATGGAGCGGGTGCAACAGGTCATCAAAACCGTAGCACCGCATGATTCCGCCGAGCGTTATAGTGAGCTGGGTGTCGAGGTGGTAGAGGGTACGGCCAAAATGGTCTCGCCCTGGGCCGTGGAAGTTACGACAGCAGACGGCAGCAAAATCATCACCACCCGTTCCATCGTAATTGCCGCTGGCGCACGGCCTTTTGTGCCGCCGATTCCGGGACTGGACAAGGTCGATTATCTGACTTCGGATACTGTCTGGAATCTTCGCGAATTGCCCAAACGCTTGCTGGTGCTGGGCGGCGGGCCGATCGGCGCCGAACTGACCCAGACCTTCGCCCGCCTGGGTAGCCAAGTAACGCAGGTGGAAATGGCGCCGCGCATCATGGTGCGGGAAGACTCGGACGTCTCGGCTGTGGTCATGGCGCGTTTTGCCCAGGAAGGCATCGACGTGCGGGTCAACCACACCGCCAAGGAATTCGTCATTGAAAACGGCAAACACATCCTGTTAGCTGAACATCAAGGCCAAACAGTCAAAATTCCGTTCGATAAGGTACTAGTCGCCATAGGCCGGGCCGCGAATGTGCAAGGCTATGGCGTCGACGAGCTGGGCATTACTTTGTCGCCGCGCAAAACCATCGATACCAACGCCTTTCAGCAAACTAATTATCCCAACATCTTCGCGGTCGGCGACGTGGCCGGGCCGTATCAGTTTACCCACACTGCCGCGCATCAGGCCTGGTATGCGGCCGTGAATGCCTTGTTCGGCCAATTTAAAAAGTTTCGCACCGATTATTCGGTGATACCCTGGTCGACCTTTACCGATCCGGAAGTGGCGAGAGTGGGCTTGAACGAGCAGGATGCCCAGACCGAAGGCGTGGCTTACGAAGTGTCGACTTACGGTATCGACGACCTGGACCGGGCGATTGCCGACGGCGAAGCGCATGGTTTCGTCAAAGTGTTGACCCAGCCCGGCAAGGACAAGATTCTCGGCGTTACCATCGTCGGCGAACATGCCGGCGACTTGCTGGCTGAATTCGTGCTGGCGATGAAGTACGGCATTGGTCTGAATAAAATATTGGGCACCATCCACATTTATCCGACGATGGCCGAAGCCAACAAATATGTGGCAGGCGTCTGGAAGCGCAATCATGCGCCCAAAGCCTTACTGGAATGGGTCGGGCGTTACCATGCCTGGCGGCGTAATGCTTGACACGGGCGACACCCCAGAAAATGAACCCATAACTCAGCATCGTAATTCCGGTACTCAACGAATCCGCATACATCGCCGCCGCGCTGTCCATGCCGGACTAAGTTTACATAAGCTATAGCTCAGTAATGTTATGTCGATACGGTTGAAAATTGGGCTCGATATTTAAGTCCGCACAATGCCCGATTCTGACAGGCCAAACAATCCTGCCGCATCAGCCCTCGCAATTACTTAGAATCCTGGCGCATGCTGTGAATAGCATCGGCGATTTTGCTGATGATTTCCTGCTTTTGTTGCAGCGACTAATAGTCGCTGTTGCCTTTGCTTTGTAGGAGAGGCATGGTGTTTCTCCAGCTGAATTAGAAAAGCCAAGGCAATTTGTTTGAAGGTCGAGTCATTTCGTCGCTGATTTTTCCCGCGCTAGACGTGCTAAATCCACATATTGCTTGCGTAGCTCGGAGAGATCTTGTTCCTCCAGCTCTTCCAGATCAAGCAGCGCATTGTTAGCACCTTCTATGACGCGAATAAGCTCGTCCATTTTAACCTGCAAAGCTTCGGTATCTCTATTCTGGGTATGCTGAATCAGAAATACCATAAGAAAGGTCACAATGGTTGTAGCTGTGTTAATAATTAACTGCCAAGTATCGCTAAATCCGAACAGTGGGCCAGTAATTATCCAGGCCAAGATTACCAGCATCGCGGCATTAAAGGCTAGAGGCCGTCCGGTAAAACGTGCGCCGAAGCGAGCAAAGTGGTCGAAACGAGCATTCCAATATTCAACATCCCTAAAGTGTTCAACCAATGTACGAGCTGCTTTGCTGATAATTTTAAGAAAGTATATTTTCCCATTCATTTGTTTTTCTCAATCTCAGGTTCGTCTGTTGGGCATAGTATTGTTCGCCCCCCACCCGAAGGGCAAAGCTCAACAGTTAGTATTTAGGTTGAAATAGTTTACAGGAAGGCTATTTCCAATAGCCAATAAAACCATGCTCACTAGAATTTCCTATTGGGATAACGCCCAAAAAAGCGCCAAAACGAAGTCAGGTTTCAGGTGAGACTTCCTTGAACAGGTGGGAGAGTTTCAGCAACGCCGCCACTATTATCATTAGCGCCCGGACGGTCCAAAACAGAATCAACATGGTCGCCGATCAGAAAGACATTTTATTACCGATTTTGCCGATACAGGTGATTTCAAGATTGGCGCATCGGCATAAGCTATGTTGCGGAGTCTACAAACCATCCCCGGACTAGATGAAACCAGAGCAGCTTTGTTGTTGGTGGAAATTGGTGATGATATGAGTGCTTTTGGCACGCCTGAACGTTTAGCCTCCTCGGCTGGTGTTTGCCCAGGCAATTACGAATCAGCGGGCAAGAAGAAAACAGGCAAAACCCGCAAAGGTAACCCATACGTACGCCGTATCTTATGCGAGGCAGCCAATGCGGCAAGTCGGACGCAATGTCGTCTACAGGAAATGTTCAAGGGGCTATTGATTCGGCGAGGGCGAAAGCGAGCAATCTTTGCATTAGCTCACAAAATATTAAAAATTGTATTTTTATTGATCGAACGCGGCGATTATTACCGGGATTCCACCGTCGATTATGAAAAACTCTCTGTCCAGCGTAATGCGCCGCGCTGGATTAAAACACTAAAAAAATACGGCTAAATTGCCGCATAAACGGATTTTACAATCCTAAGCCTGTTTTTTTAAGGCTTATTGAAGCCAGGGGTTTGTTTGCCTCCCGCACAGCGTATCTTTCATAGTAAGGCTGAATGCAGATTCCGCTCTGTTATCTAATCGGGATGGCAATGCGATGACAGGTTGCAATGTTACACAGCGACTCAATATTGCACTCCCCCGTGCAGCCCAGACCTATAGCAGCTTCTCCAAACGAAAAATATCGCCACATACCATTAGACATACGACAGCCATGCATCTGCTACAGTCAGGTGTCGCATTTAGTGTGATTGCTTTATGGCTAGGGCACGAAAGCACGACTACCATACATCGATATGTCGAAGCAGATTTGGCGATGAAATAAAAAGCGTTGGCGAGGCTTCAAGAACCAAAAACAACAATTTGCCGCTATCACCCAACTGATGACGCATTGATGCAGTTTCTTCAATCATTGTAATTATGTGTAGTTGCGGTCGGCTCTAAGCGACGTCGCCCATGGGCCGATTGACAAGATAAATTTTCAAATACACATAGTTTGCATCTACACATAGGGGTCGGATTCAGCCAGTCATTGTCAGACCCATTTGGGGCTAATTTTTGAAACTGTCAGATCAAGCCCAGAGTTTTACAAATAAGCGCCGGAAAAGTGATTGCAACCAGGCGCAATTTCCATTATTCTTGCGCGCTTGCTGTCATTTACTGATAACAAAATAGGAGAGATGGCCGAGCGGTCGAAGGCGCACGCCTGGAAAGTGTGTATACGGCAACGTATCGAGGGTTCGAATCCCTCTTTCTCCGCCAAATTCATAAAAAAGCCCGTGTTCAGCGGGCTTTTTTATGCGCGCCGGTTTGTGCGCTGGCAATGCCAGGATGAAATGATTATGTTTGGTTTTCGAGTTTCAAACCTGTTTTAGCAGGTTCAGTTGTGAGGAAAGCGGTGTGGCAAAGGCAAGTGATTTAAAGAAAGGCATGGTGGTTGAAATCAACGGTATGGCGCATGTGGTTAAGCAGGTCGAGGTCAGAAGTCCTTCGTCTCGCGGCGCTTCAACTTTGTATAAAGTCCGTTTTAATAATCTTAAAACCGGTCAAAAACTCGATGAGTCTTTAAAGGGTGACGACTTTTTTAAGGATGCGGATTGCGTGCGCGCCAAGGTGCAGTTTTCGTATATAGACGGCGACAACTATATCTTTATGGATATGGAAGATTATACACAATACAGTATCAGCGGTGATGAGCTGGATGAGCAAAAAGGCTACCTGACCGAGGGGCTTGAAGGCATCGTAGCCTTGTTAATCGACGATGCTGTGCTGGCGATTGAATTGCCGGGTTCGGTGGTGCTTCCGATTGTCGAGACAGCTCCGGGCATCAAGGGCGCGACTGCAACCGGCCGCACTAAACCGGCCCGGTTAAGCACTGGATTGGAAGTGCAGGTGCCGGAATATCTGGAGACTGATGAGCTGATCAAGGTCAATACGCTGACCGGAAAATTCATGTCGCGCGCTTAATCAATACGAGTCGCCGTCTTGGAAAACGTGTTAACGGTCGCGCAAGGCTCGTTCAGGCTCAAGCGTCTGCCGCTGCGGCCTAGAGAGGTGCTGCGCGCCTGGGATGCGGCGGATGAGTATCTGCTCAATTATCTTGCCGAAGAGGTAAAGCTCGCGTCCGATGCCCGGATATTGATAGTGAATGACAGCTTTGGCGCGCTGGCGCTGGCGCTGAATGGCTTTCGTCCTCAAGCACTGTCGGATTCGTACTTGTCGCAGCAGGCAACAAGGCTGAATCTGGCCGGGAATGGCTTACCTGAACAGCAGATTATGCTGCTGAACAGTCTCGAAGCACCGGTCGGCGTGTTTGATTGGGTGCTGATCAAGGCGCCGAAGACGCTGGCCTTATTGGAAGATGAATTGATCCGCTTGCAAGCGCATTTAACGCCATCAACGCGGGTCATTGTGGCGGGCATGATCAAAACCCTGCCGGCTTCGGTCTGGAAGTTGCTGGAACGTCTGGTCGGGCCGGCCACAACGTCGCTGGCGAAAAAGAAAGCACGTTTGATTTTTGCCAGCCCCGATCCAGCGCGCGTAATTCCCACGAATCCTTACCCGGTCTCTTATCAGCTTGAGGGTACGGGTGATCTGATCAGCAATCATGCCAATGTATTTTCCCGCGACAGTCTGGATATCGGCACTCGTTTTTTTCTACAGCATCTGCCTGAAAGGCCGCAGGCACGCGATATTTTCGATCTCGGTTGCGGCAACGGTTTGCTGGGGTTGACGGCCGCCCGGATGAATCCAGCGGCGACTGTTTATTTTGTCGATGAATCCTTTATGGCGGTGGCCTCGGCCAAAGACAATTTTCATCGTGCTTTGGGGCCACAGCGGCATGCGGTTTTTCATGCCGGTGACGGTTTGGCTGATTTTGCGCCCGATTCGGCCGACTTGATTCTGTGTAACCCGCCGTTTCATCAGCACAATACGGTAGGCGACCAGCTTGCGGTCAGCATGTTTAAGCAGTCCCGCAAGGTATTGCGCCAGGGCGGCGAGTTATGGGTCATCGGCAATCGTCATCTGGATTACCCTGTCACGCTTAAGCGGCTTTTTGGTGATTGTGCGGTGGTTGCAGCCAATGCCAAGTTTGTAATACTGAAAGCCGAGAAAAAGAGCTGAGCTAAACTTTCAGGCAAAAAAAACTCCCAGTACCAAAAAAGCAGTGGGAGTCAGAGGTCAAACAGGACAATGAGGGGTCGCTGCTTGAGGGGGGTACAATACCAGGAGGTTACAAAAAACTTCTTAGCCCTGAAGTCTGCGGTTTAAAAACACATTGCTAAATATGGCCGCACAGGCAAACAAAACAGTGGAAACAATAAATTCGCCGGAGATAAAGCCCAGCACACCGGCGATGAACATCAGTCCGATCAGAATATCTCTTTTAAAATTTGTCATTTTCTAGTTCCCAAAATAGTCAATAGGGTAAATGATGCGCTTGCTGAACACTATACGGATGGGGTAATTGGTTGACAACCAAGTGAATTATTAATTAATAGTTTCCTTATGTGAAACAATGGCTGTAGACGGCATTTTTCCCGGCTTGTCAACTGTGTTGTTCAGAGCGAATCAAGCCCGTGTGCGTCAATTTGTCGCAAGCCAAATTCACTAGAAAAGTTATCCACATTTTCTGTGGATAACTCTGTTGATAAATTGAAAATAAAGGCGCTAACTCCGCACTTTTTAAGTGTTTTTGTTAGATCGGTCAGGATTTGTTCAGACAGACCGCTAAAATAAATAAATACTATATTTATCAGGCATATACCAAAGTCAATAGGGCTGAGCGCTAAGTTTTTCAGGCCTCAAACCGGCTGCTTTTAGCCGCTATCCGGAAGAAAATGCGCTGGTATTTATTGCCTGTGAGAAAAGTGCTGCAGAGATGTTGCTGTCAAGTCTTTTTTCTAAAAAAGTTAGCAGTCGCGACCATGATGCAGGCGCTCAGATAATTAAACCGATGCGCTTGTAAAAATTGCAACACGCTTGCATTGGCGGTACCGGGTTGCAGCCATACATTCATTAGCTCCAAGTCCAGGCATTGTTGCAATACCGCCAGCGTGTCTTCAGGCGATACTACAAAGTTGACGAGTGAGGGCCGTTCCGGCAGCTCTGCGAGCGAGGCATAGGCCTGGTCATTAGCTACCGTTTTTCGCTTAGGATTAACCGGCACGACTTTGAAACCTTTCGCTTTCAGGTCTCTGTAAATAATGCCGCCAAATTTGCCGGGCGTGTCCGTAGCGCCAACGATGGCGATCAGAGTATCGGGTTGTGTTAATAGCGCGGTCAGATCGGGCATGGCTTTTCAGGTTGTCATGATGGGGCGTTTATTGTATCCAATTTGCCAAGGCTTGAGTGGGTGTGGTTTGATGCGCAATTTTTTAGCTTGAAAGGATGATGTTCGGATATGGCAAATTTTAAGGCCCATGTATCGATTGCTGCGGCTGTTAGCAGTAGTGCTTGCCGTGCTGGCTGTTAATGCGGGGCTTATCGATACGGTTGATGCGCCCTGGTTGGCTTTTCTGGGAGTGATGGGCGGCATGTTGCCTGATATTGATGCCAATAATTCAAGTCCGGTCAGGTTGCTGTTTAACGGACTGGCTTTGTTATGTGTGTCGGGGGTATTGTTTGTTTTCACAGACCGTTATACGCAGTCCCAGTTAGGACTGGTTGCCGTGGCTGTTTTTGTGCTGGTGCGCTATGGCGTGTTTGCGCTGTTTAATCGTTTCACCTCGCATCGGGGCGTTTTCCATTCAGTATTGGCGGCTGTGTTTTTTGCTTTTTTGATGACCTGCGTCAGTTTTTATTTCCTTGAATGGGACGGCTTACATGCCTGGCTCAATGGTTTGTTTCTCGCCATTGGCTTTATCGTTCATCTGGTGCTGGACGAGCTTTACAGTGTGGATGTGTCCAATGCGAGAATGAAAAGGTCATTTGGCAGCGCACTGAAAATATGCAGTTATAACAATATTCCGGCTTCGCTGGTCATGACAGGTTGTACGCTGGCGCTTTACTGGCTGACGCCTTCATCGATGGCGCTCGGGAAGCTTTGGAATAGCGCGCAATGGCACGAAGCCGTTATTGGCGGTTGGTTTTCAATATCCAGGCAGTTGTTTAATTATTGATAATCGATTCTGCCCAGCTTGCCGGCAACGTTGTTCCAGTTGACGGCTTTTGCGGTCTTGCCAGTGCTTGTATCAGCGTTTCATCCAAGCTGTAGATGTCATCAAAAAATAATACGCTATCGTTTGCCGCCATCGCTGTGGAATAAAAAATAAGCACCGGAATCGGGGTTTTAAGCTGCACGTGCTTGGAAACTTTATTACGCATGGCATCGCTGATTCTGTCTTGATCCCAGCCGTCTTTGGATTTCAGGGCGAATTCGGCCAGGGCCTTAGGATTTTCAACCCGTATGCAGCCATGGCTAAAGTCCCGTCTCGTGCGCTTAAACAGCTGGGGTGTCGCGGTGTCGTGTAGATAGACATTGTGGCTGTTGGGGAAAACAAACTTAACCGAGCCGAGTGCATTCCACTTGCCTGGTGTTTGTCTGATTTTCAGGCGGCCCTGGCTTAACAGCGCCAGGGTTTCGTTGTTGACCGGATAGCGGACAGCGTTGGAGCCAAAGCTATTGACCAGTTCCATGCGCTGACTGGCAAGGTAGGACGGATTCCTGCGCAATTTGGGCAGCAGCTCTTTTTTGGCGATGCTGGTCGGTACGTTCCAGTAAGGATTGAACTGTAGAAATTGCATGTTTGACATAAAAACAGGAGTTTGTTTGTCCAGCGATTCGCCGACAATGACTTTCATGTTTAGAGGCGAGCTGTGTTCCTCGGCAATGCTGTCATAGGCCCATAACTGAAAAGCCGGAATATTCACGATAATCAACTGGCCTTGTTTTGGCATGGGCAGCCAGCGTAAGCGATCCATGGCCAGTTCGATTTGCTTGACCCGATGCGCGAGCGGGACATTGAGTGCGTTGACGGTTTGTTGGCCAATACTGCCGTCGGCTTCAAGGCCATGCCGTAATTGAAAGCTTTTGATGCCGTTGACCACTGCCTGGTCAAAGATATTGCTTTCACTAGCGCTGGACTGCTCCATGTCTCCCAGAGCCGTTAACAATTGCCGTAACCGCACTACTTGAGGATCGCGTTGTCCTGGACGTAATGTCGAAATAAAAGTGAAAAGATGAAAACGCTGCGTTTGCGCCAGTTTCCGGTACTGCGATAACGCCTGCTGTAAATGGCCATATAGAGCAATCGCGGGCTCAACTTTAGTCACCAGTTCAGCTGGGTTTTTACGAGCAGCGGCGGCGAGAATCAGCTCGGCAAGATTGGGTTTATCACTGTCAATGTCGCTACTGATTTGGATATTCTTTGGCTTGATCCGGCCATTTTGCAGATCAGATAGATAGCGCAGCAGAGCAGTGTTCAACGCAGTATCGTATAAGGCCAGCATTTGTGGCGTGATTTCGCGGCTGATTTTTAATTGCTGCCATTTTTGGGCAAGGTGCCTGCTGTCGTAATTCTCAGGATTTAAGCCATGCTCCTCGGCCGCGGCAAGCACGCTCAGAATGTCGTCAATTGCAGGGCTGTCGATACCCTTGTTCAACCAGACCAGTTGATATTGATTAAGCTGGTACAGTTCCTGAAGGGCCTGCTGCTGATCAGACAGGTCGTCGTGCAGCAGATACGGGTGCTTGTTGGCCGCGACCAGCGTCCTGATTGTATCAGCCAGGTTTTCATCCGCATGGGCGAGGGTGGCGCAGGTCAGATAAAAAAGCAGCCCGATAACGCTAGTCAATAGCTTGTAACCATTCATGTTGGCTTACCAGAAAAATGAAATCTTTCGAATAAGGCAATTATAGCGGCTGGCTGTTTACTTGCTACGTTTAAAGCAATGTACCCAGACCAGGCTGTCGCTGTTCCAGACCATGCCTGGGTGCATTTTCATGATCAACTCCCGATACGCATCAAGTCCAGGGTATCCTTCGGCTTTGGCATCTTCATCGCTCATGTCCCCCAGACGTTGGCGCTCGAGAGCGGTCACTATAAAGGGCGTGCCTTCCAGTTCAAACGTTTCGCCCGGATACGCATAAACGCCATTTCTGCGTTGCTGGGTTTTTTCACCGCTGATGGCAGCCGCAGACCAGTTTGGGGTGCCGGACAAGACGATCAATGTCACAGGTTTTTTCGGGGTAAGGGTTCATTGTGTGATCCATGCTAAAAAAGAGTCATACCATACTCAAGCTCTGGCGAATTGGAAAGAAAAAAAGTGCTTTGCCGGCGTTTGCAGGGCGACACGCTTGCGAGGTTCTTCAGAATAAAGGCAAGGGGCTTGAAGATCACTGCCATCAGGTCATTGTGGTCTTGGGCGCGGCAGTTTCGCATCCACAGAATCACGGTTTTTGCTTAACGAGATGGCAGCGAGCATCAACATTGGCTGGAGGGCCCGCTTGGATCGATAAAACGGACTACTGGGTTTTTGGTTCCGGTTGCATCATCTTGGGATGATGCATTTTTTTCATGTCCTGGTGATGTGCCATCTTTTGCGCGTGGTGCGCTTTCATCAGTTCCAATTGTTGGTTTTTAAGTTGTTCCTTTTTTGCAGGATCTTGTTCGGCCAAAATTTGATTGGAAAGATCGTGCATTTTTAACTGATGATCCTGCTTTTGGCGGAGGTGCGCGTCTAGTTGAGCTTCGCTCATGCCCATGCCTGGCTGCATCTGCATATTCTGCACAGGCTCTGGAGCCGCCTTGGGATCGGCAGCCAAACTGGCCATGCTGACAGGCAGTAACAGTAATAAAACCGCGCTTGATTTATAAAAATGCTTCATGATAAGTCCTTTGTTGTCGATAAGTGTAGGGTTGGAAGTCCGGGCAAAGCTAAAAGTTCCCCGGCAGTAGGGCTTGCATGAAAGTGCGCTGTGTTTTGTAAGGTTGCATTTTTTGTGGTTCTAGCCTTTAATTCCCCAGGTTTGGCAAATTTACCTGCCGCTCCACTTTAAATAAACACCATTAGCAGCATGCAGGCGGACACGATGGGCGATTACCAGCATATTTTATTAGCAGTCGATTATTCCGAACATAGCGATTATGTGGCTCAAAGAGCGAAGAGCCTGGCAAAAATATATCAGGCAACATTGAGCATCATTCATGTGTTGGATAATATCCCCATGCCTGATACCACCTATGGTACCGTGATCTCACTCGAGCAGGACTCATCCTATGATCTGCTGGAAGCCGAGAAAACCAAACTGAGGCAGATGGCCGGAAAGCTGGGCATTGATGATGCCAATCAATGGCTGGTGTGGGGTGTTCCCAAACAGGAAATCGTGCAGATTGCCGAGCAGGAAAATATTGATTTGATTGTGGTTGGCTCCCATGGCCGGCACGGCTTGGCTTTATTATTGGGTTCGACCGCGAACAGCATTCTGCATTATGCCAAGTGCGATGTAATGGCAGTGCGCCTACGGGATGAATAGCCGATTTTTTTTAACACCTGATATGAGCATGTCATGACAAAGCCTAACGGCAGACAAGTCGTTTTAGATACCGAAACCACCGGCCTTAATCCGCAAGAAGGCCACAGAATCATCGAAATAGGTTGTGTGGAACTGCTTAATCGCCGCCTAACCGGCAAACGCTTCCATGCCTATATCAATCCAGACCGCATCATTGATGACGGTGCCATCGAAGTACATGGCATCACCAATGAGTTTTTACAGGATAAACCGCAATTTGCCGATGTGGCTGAAGATTTTATCGCCTTTATTCGGGATGCCGAACTGATTATTCATAACGCGCCGTTTGATGTCGGCTTTATCAATCATGAGTTTGCCTTATTGAATAACAATACCGGCACGGTGACCGACTATAGCCAGGTATTCGACACCCTGAGTTATGCCAGAAAAAAGCACCCGGGGCAACGTAACAGTCTGGATGCATTGTGCAAACGCTATGGAATCGACAACAGCCACAGGGACTTGCATGGCGCTTTACTAGACGCCGAAATTCTGGCCGACGTTTTCCTGTTAATGACCGGCGGCCAGTCTTCTCTGCTCGATGAGGGCGCCGCGGCGATGGGGGCCGCTGGCAGCCAGCAGACCATCGTGCGCTTATCGGCCGATCGTCCGGCATTAGCCGTTATTCGCTGCAATGCAGATGAGCTGCAAGCGCATCTGCAGCGCCTGGAGGCCATCGAAAAAGCGAGCGGTACCTGTCTCTGGAAGCAGTAACCTTAAGCCCTTATAAAATCCATTGAATTCAAATGCTTGTCAAGCGCCCCAACCGATGTGTGTGCCCGGATAGCCAAGGTTCATGCTGCGGTCGGGCATTGCAGGCAATAACTATGATCAAACGATTGCTCCTTGTGGTAATCTTATCCGGACTGATTTTTGGCGGCCTGTTTGGCTGGAAATTTTATCAGGTCAAACAAGCGCAAGAGCCAAATGCCAGCTCCGCCGCCAGAAGTTGTGGCCGTGACCGAAGTCAAAAAGGACGGTGGCAGACTTATTTGACTACGTGTCGGCAGTCTCGTCGCCGTCGTCGGGCATTGATGTCAGCAATGAAATCGCCGGCAAAGTCAATGCATTCACTTTGAGTCCGGGCAGGCGGTCCACAAAGGTCAATTGCTGATTGAATTTGATACCTCGACCGATGACGCCGAACTTAAAGGTCTGCTGGCTGAACAGCAACTGGCGCAAGTCCGCTTTGAGCGCAGCGAGCGGCTAATCAGCAAGCAATTTATCTCCAAATCCGATTATGATCTTAACCGCGCGCAGCTGGCCCAGGCTCATATCGGCCGTCAGGCCAAGCAGTCGGTGATCGCCAAAAAACACATTCGTGCGCCTTTTAACGGCAAACTCGGCATCCGGCAGGTTGATGTCGGACAATTTTTAGCCGAGGGTTCGGCTATCGTGCCGCTACAAATGCTTGATCCCATCTATGTCGATTTCACGCTGCCCGAACGCCATCTGGCCGGGCTGGCCATCGGCCAGCAATTGACCTTGACGGTGCAGGCTTATCCGGATAAGTCTTTCAAGGGCCGATCAGCGCGATTAACCCGGGCTATCGACGTCGAGTACCCGGTCTATAAAGATACGCGCAACGCTGGCTAATGCCGGGCAGATTTTACGGCCGGGTATGTTTGCCGACGTACAGGTTCTCCTACAGACCGGATGCAGGATGTGCTGACGCTGCCCGATACGGCTATTACCTATAACCCTTACGGCGATTCAGTTTTTGTGGTCGAATCCGGCGAGCAGGGATTGACGGTACAGCGCCGGCAAGTGGTAACCAGCGAAACGCGCGAAGGCCGCGTTGCAGATTATTAAAGGCTTAAGGCAGGCGAGCGCGTGGTCAGTGCCGGCCAGGTCAAACTGCGCAACGGCATGCCGGGTCGCTCGATGACCGGCGCCTGGGAGCGGGAACGCCTGACACGTGTCCGATGATCAGCCCTCGCCAGAGGGAGTGAAGATTAAATCAACGATACTGCCAAGCAAGCAGGATGCCTATCGTGAAATTTACCGACCTGTTTATCCATCGGCCGGTACTGGCCAGCGTCATCAGTTTACTGATACTGGTGATCGGCCTCCGATCTATCGTTCATTGGATTGCGGCAATATCCCGAAAACCGAAAATACGGTGGTTACCATTACTACGGCGTATCCCGGCGCCAGCAGCGATCTGGTCAAAGGCTTCATTACGACGCCGCTGCAACAGGCTATTGCCGAAGCCGAAGGTATCGATTATCTGGATTCAACCAGCCGGCAAGGCAGTTCCAGCATTCGAGGCGCACATGCGGCTGAACTATAATCCCGAATGCCGCAGTGGCGGAAATTCAGGCCAAAGTCGCCAGTCAGCGCAATGTCCTGCCAGGAAATGCCGAAGACCCGGTGATTACCTCACAAACCGGCGAATCTGACGGCGCTGATGTATCTGGCCATATACAGCGATACTCTCAAGCCGTCGCAGATTACCGAGTACATGCTGCGGGTTGTGCAGCCCAAAATGCAGGCGGTGGCCGGCGTAGGTAAAGCGCAGCTGCTGGGCAATAAAACCTATGCCATGCGCATCTGGCTGGACCCGCAAGCGCATGGCTGCGCTGGGTGTCACCGCCAAAGATGTAGACGAGGTGTTGCGCACCAATAATTATCTTTCCGGCGCGGGACAAACCAAGGGCGACTATGTGATGATAGATCTGGCGCCACGACCGATGTTGGTCAGCGAACAGGCATTTCGGCAATTAGTCGTGAGCAACGCCAGGGCACGCTGATTCGCCTTGGGATGTCGCCCGCACCGAAATGGGCAGCGAGGATTATGATTCGGTCAACTGGTACAAAGGCAAGGATGGCCATTTTATGGGCATCGAGCAGGCGCCGGGCGCCAATCCCGCTGATCGTGGCCAAGGCGTGCGCGCTGCGCTGAACGTCTTGAGGCCGAATCTGCCCGAAGCGAACTTCATGTGTTGCTGCCTTATGACGCCAGCCAGTTTATAGAGGATTCCATCGACGAAGTTTTTAACACCCTGGTTAGGCCGTCGCCATAGTCCTGGTGGTTATCTATCTGTCCCTGGGTTCTGCTGCGCGCGGCGCTGGTGCCGGCGGTTACCGTGCCGCTGTCCCTGATTGGCGGGACTTTTCTGATGCTGCTCATGGGCTTTTCAATTAATTTACTGACCATGCTGGCGATGGTGCTGGGCATAGGCCTGGTGGTCGATGATGCGATTGTCGTGGTCGAAAATGTGCACCGGCATATTGAGTGACGGACGCCGCCGCTTTCAGGCCGCTATCGAGGGCGCGCAGAGAGCTGGTGCTGCCGGTTATCGCCATGACCACTACGCTGATTGCCGTGTATGCACCGATCGGTTTTATGGGCGGTCTGGTCGGTACGCTTGTTTACCGAATTCTCCTTTTCGCTGGCCGGAGCCGTGCTGATTTCGGGCGTTGTCGCGCTCACCCTGGCGCCCATGCTAAGTTCAAAAATGCTCAAGGAAAAGGCTGATCAGCCGGCGCTTCGAGCGCGCTGTCGAGCATTTTTTTACTGCACTTGCCGAAACTTACCGGCGTTTATTGCATCGGCTCATTGAATTTCCAGTGGCCATGGTGGGCTTTGCCTTGATGGTAATAGTGAGTATTTATTTTATGTTTAGCTGCGCTGAAAAAGAGCTGGCGCCGACCGAAGATCAGAGCATTTTGTTTTTCATCGCCACCGGCCCGCAAACGGCGACGCTAAAATATAATGAAGCGTACACGCAGCGAATTGATCAAGGCGTTCGAAACCATTCCTGAATACAAGGAAAGCTTTTTGTTGCTTGGCTTTCAAGGCAGTGCCAACACGTCGTGTTTGGCGGTTTTAAAATGCCGTCGACCACCGAACGCCAACGCTCGCAAATGGACATACAGCCGGAACTGCAGGCGAAAGTCAATGCCATAGCGGGTTTTCAAACCGCCGTTATTCCTCGTCCGAGCTTGCCCGGATCAGGTGGCGGACTGCCACTGCAGTTTGTGATTCAAAGCGATGCCGATTATGACGCAGATCGATCAACTCGCCGATCAGCTGTGAACTCGGCCATCGTGCCAGCGGACAGTTTTCTTTTCATGATGAAGGAAGTCGAATTTACGAGGCCCAAGGCAACGCTGGTGATCGACCGCAACCGGGCCGCCGATCTGGGCATCTCGATGGAGAATATCGGCCGACAATCTGGCTGTGTTTATTGGGAGGACAGCTATATCAATCGTTTAATTTGCAGGGACGCAGCTACAAAGTTATACCCCAGGTGGACGATCTGTCCCGCCTCGATACCAGCAAGTTCAACGATTATTATCTGCGCACGGCTTCCGGCGGCCAGGTGCCGCTTGCATCGCTTGTGCATATTGAGAAATCGGTGGAACCCAGCAAGCGGACCCAGTTCCAGCAGCTGAACAGCCTGACGGTTTCAGGGTCGCCGGCGCCGGGCGTTGCCCTGGGTGACGCCATGGCTTATCTGGAGCAGCTGGCCGGGCAACATTTTTCCGCGCGGCTATAGCTTTGATTACACCGGCGCATCGCGCCAATATGCGCAGCAGGGCAGTGAACTGATCATTACCTTTTTTATGTCGCTGCTGGTGATTTATCTGATACTGGCGGCACAATTTGAAAGCTGGCGAGATCCGCTGATTATTCTGGCCTCGGTGCCGATGTCCATTGCCAGCGCGCTGGCGTTTCTCATGCTGGGGGTTGCCTCAATCAATATTTACACGCAGATGGGTTTGATTACCCTGATCGGGCTGACGGCTAAAAACGGCATATTGATCGTCGAATTTGCCAATCAATTGCAGATTCGTGCACAGGCCTGTCCAAACATGCTGCCGTGGAACAGGCCGCCAAGATCCGGCTGCGGCCCATCCTCATGACGGCAGTATCGATGCTGGTCGGCATGGTTCCGCTGCTGCTGGCGACCGGGCCGGGCGCCGCCAGCCGCTTTGATATTGGTTGGTGATTATTACTGGCCTCGGCATCGGCGGCACGCTTGTTTACGCTGTTTGTCGTACCGCCTTTTTACCTGTTACTGGCGAAGACGCGACATGACGCGTAGCGGCGGCTTGTCCCATCATCGGCGTTCCATAGAAAAATTTATCAAACCTATAGAACGCCAGTTCGGTTTTACCAGGTTAATTCAAACTGCGTGGGGGTCTGAGCGGGTCGGCGCCAATCGTGCCGGTCAGCGACTGCAGATAATCAGCGCTTTGAACGTGCTTGAGTTTTTCTTCAGTCTCCCTCAAGCGGGTCTTAATGCCCATGGTTTCCAGTTCATCAAGATAGCGGCTTTGTCTGGTTACGGCCTGCAGGCTTTTTACATGGCGCTGCCAGAGGGCAATATCGCGTTGCTGCTTGACTTCCAGGCGCTCGCGATACCAGTCTGAAGCCAGCAATGACTCGCGCGTGAACAGGGCTCGAATTTCAGGGTGTTGGGCGTCTTTACCTTGATAGTGGCCACTGGCCATGATGTGCAGCAATGCCTGTAAGGGCGGACAGGCATCATCGATAGAGCCGTCATCCAGATATTGCTGAGCAACCCGCTGTTGGGTTTCGACGATGTTGTTGATGCCGTCGACATACACATCAAGATTCTGCACTTCAGGCTGAAGTATTTCGGCCGTGAAAACGGCGGCCGGATTATCAAATATTTTGCCCAGGAAATCATGCACGAAGTGTTCGGTTATGCGATAGCCGAGGCGGCTGGCGAGGACTTTTTTATCTTGATGAACAAAATCATGCAGCGGCTCCAGATAGCCATGCTCGATCAGAAAAGCGGGTTGCTGTTCAGCAGCGGTCAAGCGCGTCCAGATTTCGGGAATTAACAGGCTGATGTCGTGGCTTACGCGCATATCCGTGCCGATATAGCCGGCTGAGCTGGAATAGCCCGGGTAACCGGTCAAAATATAAGACACCAGGGCATTATTCAGATCCGGCGTGGTGCGTAAGGCATTGAAAGGGCCTTTGGTTAAGGCACCTTCGCTGCCTGCTCCTGTGGTTGAGGGCGATTTGCCAGTCAGTGAGCAGATGAAATCCATAAACAATTCAGGCAGTTCCTGGTAATGGATCGGATTGTATACTGCTAATGAACGAATCCCCGGTTCAGGCGGATTGTTTCGGCGGCCGCATAATACCGCATCGACCGGATGACAGACCGGTTGTCCCAAGGGGATTTTGCGGTTGAATCGGGCGCCGATTTCGGCAATATATTTGCGCTCCGGACGGATCAAATCAACTCGGGTTTCAAGATAACGCGGATTTTTAGTCGGTTCTCCGTCAACCAGGCGCGGATGCCCAGACGATACCACATAGCCGGTGCCGCTTTGGTAGGCCTCCGTAAGCAATGAGTGCATCGGTGGGGTGAAATTGTTAAAGGACAACACGTCTTCGACAACCCTTTCCAGATCGTCGCCGGTCAACGGCTCAAAGTTGGCCACAAAGTTACCCGGCTGGCTCATATTGTATTCTGTTTGCTTGTCATAGCCGGGAATAATGGCGTCATCCGGACGTTGAAATAAGCGGTATTCGCAGTTTTTGACCAGCTTCACGCTGTCATTTTGCACGCTGCTCGCACAATAGGCGCTGATCAATTGGGTAGGCACTACCACGGAAGCGCTGATGTCGTCTTCCATCTGGATTTTTTCAGCGGCGATAAAATCCTGCCGGACCTTGAATGTGCGCCAGCGTCCGTTCAGATCAAAGCCCACGCGCAAATAGGACGCGATGATTTTCCGGTCATCGAGCTTAAGCTCGTGACCGGGCGCGCCATCGACGATGTCCACGGTCATGTGTTCGCGCCAGGCGTTGCCCCATTCATGGCGATAAAAGCGTTTGATTAAAAACACCAGCGCCAGGATATAAGAAGGGATGGCTTTCAGCCAGGCCTTGTATTCATCGGTATGACTTGATGAAGGCGTCAGCAATTTGATGACCGAGCCCAGGCTGCGTTCCGAGCTTAACAGGGAGCGTTCAGGTGCATGATCCTCACTCTCATGTCCGGGTTTGAAGCGGCCGCGATAATCCTTGTCGAAAATTTCCTGCACCCAGTCCAGATCATGTTGCAGTTCATGCACAAAAAGCGGGTTGTAGATGACGGCATCTTCGATGGATTTTGAAATTTCCGACTTGCCGCCACCCGATACGGTGCTGGGTTTATGGCAGAAGGTGCCTTCCGGAGAGGTGCCGATCAGACGCCAGGACGGGGCGCCCGGGTGTTTGGCCATTTCGATCTTGTAGCCACTGGGTTGAATGTAGGTTTTATTCGGTTGCAAGCGGATGCTGTATTCTTCTCCGCTTCTTTTCCAGCTAATGGTTTGTGCATTGATATTCATGCGCAGCTGCTGCGGCACATAGATAATGTCGGGAAAGCGTTTATCAATCGCGTACCCCTCCGGCATGACATCCATGAGGGCGCCATAACTAGACACCATTTCCTGAAAAGTATAACCAGCATCCCGGGCTGGATTGCCGGCACCGTATTCATCGCCAAGATTCGTGCGCTGAAACGCCAAAGCGCCGCCGGAATGTTCTTCTTCAGCAAGACCAAAAAGATTGGCGGCATAACTGATTTGAGTTTTTACTTCTTTTTTACAATAGCCGTAGTAGTTGTCCGCAATGATGGTGACAATCACACCGCGTTCGTCGCGCGCGGTAATTTTAAAAGGCTGACCGTCGTTGTACAGATCCTCGCTCTGCTGCCAGCACATGCCGTCCTTGCGTTGCCGCGGGCTGGCATCATCATAGTGTGGCAGCCCCACTTGTCTTTTAGTCAGTCGCACCAAATGTGGCGCCAAAATCACGCAGCCGCTATGGCCAGTCCAATGATGGACATCGAGTGCGGCATCGTATTCCGGTAGTGCGGGATTGCCACCATTACCGAAAATACTCTCGACAAAATCCAGGTTACTGACCAGACTGCCAGGAGCAAAAAACCGGATTTCCATGGTTTTTTCTGCTTCCAGGCCCGGAATCTCGGGGCAAACAACAGGACGCAGCAGCAAGGAGACGAACATTTTGGCCGGTGCGGGCTCATGGGAGCAAAAAGGCAGGGTCAGCAAATCGTCGGGCGGATTTAGCGCCTCTTGTAACAGATAGGCAAAAGTTCGTTTCGGCACCTCTTTTTTATCGCCTGGTACCGGCAAACCGCCCGCGGCAATATGAAATGAGCCTTGGGTCGTGCGGCGGTCGCTGGCCGGGTTATTTAAAACACCTTGCTTGATCCGGTAACTGGACACAAATTCGGAGTGAAACTCGTCCTTACCGATAGGTAATGACAGCTCCCGCGCCACACCGTGCCGATCCAGTTCAAAGGTCATCGTGGGCAGGCGAGGTACCTGGTCCAGCTCCAGATCGACGAAATAGGCATTTAGAAAGCTTTGAATGCGTTGATCGGGCGGATAATGATGCGTTGCCAGTTCGCGACTTTTTTCCAGATAGCTGCGCAGCATATCCTGCGCTGTCAACATAATATCGGCCGTGGCTTCGCTGAAACAGGTCGGCTGGCCACAGGAGGCTAATTTGAAATTAATGTACAGATGCAGGTTTTGTTGCTCTACCTGTGGATTTTGTTGCGGCTTGTTTAGACCTAAGGATTGAATTTGATCCATAAAATATCACCGGTAATTTCGGATGTGGAAAGGCGAAGTTGAATTAAAGCTAAGATACGCAATTTTTGTACCGTGTTTATAAATATTGTAGCACGAGAGTGTTTATCGGCTATTTCAAAACAGCGTATTCGCTATTGTCTCGAAATTAAGTGCGTTTTTGTGCTGTTTGGGCAAATCTGGTTCGCAACACGCACCACATTAAGGCGCGGCTCAGCCAAAACAGAGCCTGCCAATGGCAGGCCGACACCTCTCGGCAGCTTACGGATCAGGCGCTGACTCATCATAATTGCAGACTGCCGGCCGGGAAACTCAAGTCCGCCTGCAGAACAGGCACATAATTTGCTGCCTTATTTTTCAGGTATTAGCCTATAGTCATGTTATTAAACAATCGTGACGGCTGTGCGAAAAAAGCCCGGTTAGCACACAGGGCGCCTTAAACATCGCTTTATGCTAATATATCAGGGTTTTATGGCTAAGCGTTTGGCTCATGGCTTCAGACTGAATTATTTTTCAATTTAAACTCCTCATTACAAACAACATGACGCAAAAATACATCCCCTTAAAAGACCACGATACGCCCATCAAAGTATTATTTACCGGTTACCTTTGCACTGTTGGTATCGGCTATTTATTTGCTCTGGTACAGATTCTGTTTACTCATGGCATGGCCGACGGCAAGTTCGGTTTATCGATTGATGATATTGTTTACAGTTACTATGGTAACCGTTCAGGTACCGTGCTCGAACAGCAATTGAACGGGGCGATGAAGGCAAACGCCTCCGAACAGGAGCGGTTTGAAATTATTAAATGGGTCAGGGATGGCGCCGAACTGTCAGAATATAAATCATCTGGCGTCGAAAAAATAATCGAGGCGCGCTGTGTCTCCTGCCATAACGAAGCCGCCTCGGGTATCCCTAATTTTACCAAATTTGAGGCCATTAAAGCCGTAACAGTTCAGGATGAGGGCGCTACCTTTGCATCATTAACAAGGGTTTCACATATCCATTTATTCGGCATCAGCTTTATCTTTATGTTTGTCGGCATCATTTTCAGCTTTTCGGAAACCACCACGACCAAATACAAATGCATTGCCATCGGTATGCCGTATGCGTTCCTGATTGCAGACATTATGTCCTGGTGGCTGACCAAAATTCACCCAATGTTCGCCTGGTTGGTGATGCTGGCAGGTACCGGCATGGGGGTCTCGTTTATGTTTATGTGGGCTATTTCCATTTTGGAAATGTGGCTGTTTAAACCGGTTTTTGTCAACGGTCCAGGCTTGCGTTTTCAACAATGGCTGGACGAGAAAACCCAGCTTGACCAAGTGCTGGCGGCTTTAAAATCCACGGCAGCCCGCCTGACAGAACTTTGGATGACTCATGCGTGGCCTTTCATCAAAAGGTTATGGAAAAAATATTCTCGTTAAGTGTCCATTAAGGTATCGCCCAATACTATGGAAACCAAAGAACACGACTGATGTGGCTTTTGCAGGTACACGTTATTGGCTAGATCAACATTTTAGAGGACACCATGAAAAAATTATTTATTTTGATGCAGTTAATTCTGGCAACTCTTGCCTATTCTTCCTATGCGTCGGCAGATCATGGTCGCAGGTATTATTATGATCATCCACGGCATCACCATCACCATCATGACCATTATCGTCCAAGACACTATTATCGCGAAGAGGTCATTTATTACGCGCCTCCACCGGTAGTGCATCATTATTACGCTCCTCAACCTCAGGCGAATTATTATCCGGCGCCTCAAGGCTATTACGATCAGCGATCCGGTTCGGGTTTGGCCGGTGGTGTACTCGGTAGTGTGTTTGGTTATGAAATAGGCCGCGGTGACCCTGTTGCCACCGGGCTGGGTGCCGCCGCCGGTTCCTATATGGGCAATCGCTATTAATTACGCGTAGGATTCCCTTTGCCCGTATGCCTCGAGTTTGCGGAGGCCTAACGTCAAAAGCCCTGCTTATTGCGTGATAAGCAGGGCTTTTTTTTAACCAGACCGGGGCAATATGCCGGATTCAAACAGGCTTGCTAACTTAAGAAAAGCAATACAATCAGCTGTGCGGCCATAATTCTCAGAATCATCACCAGGGGATAGACCGTGGCATAGGCGATAGAAACAGCCGGCGAAGGACTGAAGCTGTTGGCAAAGGCTAAAGCCGGTGGATCGGTCATGCTGCCGGCCAGTAAACCGCAGAGTGACAGATAGTTGACTTGGTAAAAAGCTTTCGCGATGAACCCTACAATCAATAGCGGCAGCAGGGTAATCAGCACCGCACAGGCCATCCAGTAGAACCCATCGCCATTGACCAGGGTTTCTACAAATTTATCGCCGGAATTCAGGCCGACGCATGCCAGAAACAACACAATACCGATGTCTTTCAAAATGATGTTGGAGCTTTTCGGTAAGTGCCAGGTCATGGTGCCCCAGCTGGCAACCCGGCTGAGGATGATGGCGACAATTAACGGTCCGCCGGCAAGACCCAGCTTGACGGCCGAAGGAATGCCGGGTAGATAAAACGGCCAGCTGCCCAGTATCACACCGAGGGCGATACCGATAAAAATGGGCACGATCTGAGGATGGCTCAAGGTTTCCAGGGAGTTGCCAAGAATCTTCTCGATTCTGTCCATCGCTTCTTTACTGCCAATGACATACAGTTCGTCGCCGAAATGCACATGCACAGCGTTGGAGGGCGTAAATTCAACATCCGGGCGCTGTATTCTGGAAATGGTTACCGCATAAAAAGTCCGTAACTCACCGACTGATTTGCCGACGGCTTCTTTATTGGTTACCACAATGCGCTTGGTCAACAGGTTTTGTGAGATGTCCTTCAGATTAAATTTGGAGTCGCTGCCGACCAGAATTTTTAAATCCTCCAGTTTTTCTGGATCCCCTACCAGACGAATACTGTCGCCGAACAGTCAGGCGGCTGTCCGGGGTTGCGATGGACACTTGATCATTATGGAGAATGCGGGTAACCACCACGCCCATGGCATCAAAAAAATGAATCTGGCCGAGGGCCAAATTATTCAAGTTAGGGTTTTCCACCGTGAGGTCTTTCCATACCGGATGTCTGGCGTTTTGCTGCTGGAGTTGGGCAAAGCTTTCGCTTTCTGCCGCAACATTGACTTTAAAAAAGCGTTTAACCAGCAGCATCGATAGAATAATGCCGATGATGCCAAACGGATAGGCGACGGCATAACCTAAACCGGGCAGCTTCAAGGCAGGGTTATTGCTGTTGAGAAAGCCGCTTAGCGTTTCCTGAGCCGCAGCCAGCGATGGCGTGTTGGTTGTTGCGCCTGAGAACAATCCGACCGCCACAGGTACTTCAATGCCGCCAAAATAACTGACGGCCAGGGTTATCAAGGCGCCGAGCAGGACTATGCCGGCGGCCATAATATTCAGCTGTACACCCGACTGGAAAAATGAACTGACAAAGCTGGGGCCAACCTGAAGACCGATGGCATAAACAAATAGAATCAGGCCGAATTCTCTCAAAAAATGCATGATCTCGGCATCAATCGTGATGTCAAAATGGCCAAAAGCCAATCCTGAAAACAACACGCCGGCAATGCCAAGCTGAATAGTAAAGAAAGACAGCCGGCCTAAGTGCCAGGCCTGTCGCGATGACTAGGCTTAGGACTAATAACGCATGGGATACGGATTGATCGGTAAGAAGTTGAATAAACCAATTCATTGCTGGGGTATAGGGTAGTGGATGGATAAACAGGATAACAGATTAGCAAAACTCGCTGCCAGATGGGCCGTAACAAAAATTGCCAATCTATCAGGCAAAGCCGGTCATTGCGTTGGCATAGCCATGCAGCACTGTCAAGGCCAGAACGTTCGGCTGGATTTCATGGGTAATGCTCCATATCCTCCAGCTCAATGTTGAGCGCCGTGGTAGAAATCAGTAACTCACTCATCGAAGCCAGCAACGATAAAATGATAAACACCATGCTGGCGCCAAAAGTAATATTGCCGTAATGCTGCAGGCCAAAAAATATCAGCCCCATGGCAACGATGCAGCTAATAATGCCGGTCACCGCAAGTACTTGCATGGCAATAATCAGGCGAATGCGCTGCCTTAAGCTTTCAATTTGTTTTTTAGTGACAGGGCTTTTGGTTTTGCTGAACCGGGAATGCTGTTCCCTGATCCGGTTGGCAATCGCCAAAAAACGGTTGGCATAAGCCAGAAACAACACCGAAATAGCCGGAAATAGCAAGGCAGGTGTAGTGATAGTGATATTCATGTCATTTTTCCTTAGGGCCTTTGACTGCTATATGATCGAACTGGAGGTATTTTTATCATGCCGGATGGCAGCGATTTAACCAGCATGCCGTTATTTTAAGCCGGGTGTTTTTTCATGCCGGGCTTGTTGTTTGAGTTAAGCATGAGTTGTGCCAGTTGAGAAAAAATAGCGGACCTGAGGGCGTTGTCATCAATATCGGAAGCTAAGATGCGAGCCAAATTTTGTAGTGCCTGCAAAGCGCACCGGAATGGCGGCTTCGTGCGTCATGTTGGTGCTTTGGGTAAAGTACAGTTAATTGACTGAGTGGAAAAGGGCTGTGCCCATTGGTAAAGCCGGGCGGAGTATCCGCCCGGCATAGCCAGCAGGAACGTTATTTCTTTTTATTACGTTCGGTTACTTCTTTGATGACTTCATCAGCCACGTTTTTCGGGCACGGCAGGTAGTGCGAGAACTCCATGGAGAACTGGCCGCGTCCTGAAGTCATGGTGCGCAGGTCGCCGATATAACCGAACATTTCACTCAACGGTACATCAGATTTTATACGCACGCCGGTTACACCTGCATCTTGCGATTTAATCATGCCGCGGCGACGGTTAAGATCACCGATTACATCGCCGACATGCGCTTCCGGTGTGAAGGTGTCAACTTTCATAATTGGTTCGATCAATTGCGGGCCCGCTTTGGGAATCGTCTGACGGAACGCTGCTTTAGCCGCAATTTCGAATGCGATAGCCGAAGAGTCCACCGCGTGGAAAGCGCCGTCGGTCAGGATGACTTTGAAGTCCAGGCAGGGGAAGCCGGCCAAGACGCCTTTATCCAGCATGCTTTTAAAGCCTTTTTCAACCGCAGGCCAGTATTCTCTTGGCACGTTACCGCCGGTTACCGCTGATTCAAACACAAAACCGCTGCCCGCTTCGCCTGGCTCAATAATATAGTCAATTTTACCGTATTGGCCTGAACCACCGGATTGTTTCTTGTGGGTATAGCTGTCTTCGACGCGTTTGGTAATGGTTTCGCGGTATGCGACCTGTGGTTTGCCGACGATCACATCAACACCATGAGTACGTCTCAGGATGTCAACTTTAATATCAAGATGCAGCTCGCCCATACCCTTAAGAATGGTTTCGCCACTGTCTTCATCGGTTTCAACATGGAATGAAGGGTCTTCCTGAATCATCTTGCCCAGGGCAATACCCATTTTTTCAGACGCGCCTTTGTCCTTTGGTGTAATCGCCAATGAGATAACGGGATCAGGGAATACCATGGGTTCCAGGGTTGCAGGGAATTTTGGATCGCACAGGGTGTGACCGGTTTGTACGTTCTTCATGCCGAGAACCGCAACAATATCACCGGCTTGAGCCGAATCCAGCTCATTACGGGCATCAGCGTGCATTTCCACGATACGGCCAATACGCTCGGTTTTGCCGGTGAAGGTATTCAGTACCGAGGTGCCTTTTTCCAGTTTGCCGGAATAGATACGCAAGAATGTCAACGCGCCAAAACGGTCATCCATGATTTTAAACGCCAGGGAACGCAGCGGTTTATTGGCATCAACGATAGCATAGCTGCCTGTTGGTTTGCCTTCCAGATCCACTTCGGGCTGCGGTTTTACTTCGGTTGGGTTAGGCAAATAATCGACAACGCCGTCCAGTACCAGCTGGACGCCTTTGTTTTTGAAAGATGAGCCGCAGTAAGTCGGGAAGAAATCCAGATTAATCGTACCTTTGCGGATACAACGCTTGATAGTGTCAATATCGGGTTCTTCGCCTTCAAGATATTTTTCCATGACATCGTCAAACTGATCAGCGACTTCATCAATCAATTTTTCGCGCCATTTTTCGACATCAGCCACCATGTCAGCCGGAACGTCCTGAATGGTGTAATTTAATGGATCGCCAGAATCATCCCATATCCATGCCTTGCGCGTTAAGACATCGACCACGCCGGAAAAATCATCTTCTCTGCCAATGGGCAGGGTCATAACCAGCGGATGAGCACCCAGTACATCTTCAACCTGTTTGACGACGCGGTAGAAATCAGCGCCGATACGGTCCAGTTTGTTGATATAGATGACGCGCGATACTTCAGAGTCATTTGCATAGCGCCAGTTGGTTTCTGACTGGGGTTCAACACCTCCTGAGCCGCAGAATACGCCGATACCGCCGTCCAGCACTTTAAGGGAACGATACACTTCGATGGTGAAGTCAACGTGTCCCGGGGTGTCGATGATGTTAAAACGGTGGTCTTTCCAGAAACAGGTCGTCGCAGCGGACTGGATGGTGATACCGCGCTCCTGTTCCTGTTCCATGAAGTCGGTAGTCGCAGCGCCGTCATGCACCTCGCCGATTTTATGAATCTTGCCGGTGAGCTTCAAGATGCGCTCGGTGGTGGTGGTTTTACCAGCATCGACGTGGGCGAAGATACCAATATTTCTGTAAAGCGATAAATCTGTCATGTGTTTACTCTAAGTTGGGCATAAAAAACTTTTCTGGTGACCACCCTTCAGTTCCAGCTCAAGGAGCGGTAACTCAGGAGGGTTCGGACCGGGACTGATGCGCTAAATACCTGAAGCCTTATTCAGTTGACCCAAGGCCATGATGACAGGGAAACCATCGGTTTGGATGAAACGCGTCGGGCGGGACTCGAGTAGATAGCTCAAAGCCAAGTAAGCAGGCGTTTTTAAAGTCACCATCACCGCTCACCAATCCAGCTTCGAAAGCTGACTATTTTAACCTAAAAACTTTGTAAAGATAAAAGAAAACCATTTGTTAGTCTTAACCGGGCTGAGTGCGCTGGATTGTGCTGAAATCAGATTGCTGCACAGACCTAGGGTTCAGGAGCTTGGTTGTGAATGGCGCGGCAGGTGGAAATAGGCATAGTCCTGGAGAGTTTGGCGCTGTGTTGCGGGTACTGATTTAGGAACGCGGATCAAATAACTTGCTTAACTCTGGGAAACAATTTTCTGCGTAGGCGCGGATTTATCCGCACTGTGCGAATAAATTCACGCCTGCACGTGTTCAATTTATTTCGTGCGCATTATAACGGAATGGAATTGTGGTTTGAACCGGCAGCTGTTGGATAGGGCCGAGTAATCATGAGTTTGAAATACCCGCAAGGGCGGACATTTGAACGCTGTGGAGATCATCCAAAGCTGCGTAGTCCTGATGCTACTGGAGTAAGGCCTTGATCTCGGGCACGCACGAGCCGCAATTCGTGCCTGCCTTCAGGCAAAGGCCGACTTCCTGATGGGTTTTCAGTCCTTGCTCTTTGATGGCTGTTTTGATGGTTTGCAGGCCGACATTAAAACAGGCGCAGACGATTTCGCCTGCATCGGCAACACCCAGGGGAGGGCATCCGCTGAGTAACGCCCGGCGCTCTGCTGTGGTTATTTGTGTGTTGACAAACAGCCGGGTCAAGTAATTGCGTTCCGGAAGTCTGCCGCCGGCGCTGATAAAAATAACGCCTTGCAGTTGCTCACCGGCAAACTGGGCGGCCCGGAAATTGCCCTTGGCAGGATCCTGATAGGATTGCCAGTTATCTGCAGTAAAGCCGTTATTTATGGCCCATTCCGGCCAGTTTGCGGGCATTGTGTCCCCCGCCAATTCATAACGGTAAAACTGGTCGCCTTTAATTTTGACCCAATAATCTGAAGTGAGCTGTGCCAACTCCTGCCTCGACAAGATAAAGCCTTGCCAGGCCGGTATATAGGGTTTGATGCGCACCGGGGTGTGTTTGCTTTCCGGCTGCTTGGAAATGGGGTCGACGATGGGATTGACCAGCGCTCCCATGCGTCCATGGCTGGCATATTGCGCCGTCCAATGCATCGGCACAAATACGTTGCCCGGTTGCTGGCTGCCGGTTATCTGTACGCGGGCCAGCATTGATCCCCAGCGGCTTTCGATGCGGGCCAAAGCGTCCTGCAGCACATGGTAACGGGCGGCATCAACAGGATGTATTTCGACAAACGGCTCCGGCTTGTGCTGATTGAGTTTGGCGGCAATGGCAGTGCGCGTCATGGTATGCCATTGATCGCGCAAGCGGCCGGTATTCAAAATCAGCGGATAGTCGTCATCCGGCAACAGGCCGGGCGAGATGGGGGTGATGGCGATAAACTGGGCTTTGCCGGACGGCGTATAAAACCGCCCGTCGTCAAATAAGCGCGCCCTTCCGTGCGGATAGTGTTGATTAACCGGCCATTGCGTCGGCTGCAGGTGCTCGTAATCATGCTGACTGATATTGGCAAACGCCGATATGTCAAAATCACGCTGACCGGAGTTTTCAAACCCCGACAAGGCCGCGTGTTCACGAAAAATTTCTACCGGGCTCTGGTAATTAAACGCCTGTTCAAAGCCCATGCGCTGCGCGACTTGGGTAATGATCCACCAATCCGGTTTGGCGTTGCCTGCCGGTTTAAATAAGGTCCGCTGCCGGGAAATACGCCGCTCGGAGTTGGTGACGGTGCCGTCTTTTTCGCTCCAGCCTTGCGCGGGCAAAAGCACATGCGCCAGCGCAGTGGTATCGGTATCGGCGATGCAATCGGATACCACGACAAATTCACAGTCTTCCAAGGCAAGTTTTACTTTATCGGCATTGGGCAGACTGACTACCGGATTGGTGCCCATGATCCACACGGCTTTGATTTGGCCATCGTAAATGGCATCGAATAACTCGACGGCGGCAAGCCCCGGTTTTGTCGCAATCTGCTGGCTGCCCCAAAATCGCGCCACGCGATCGATGTCATCGGCATTGCTAAAATCCATGTGCGCAGCCAGCTGGTGCGACAAGCCGCCGACTTCGCGTCCACCCATGGCGTTAGGCTGGCCGGTCAATGAGAACGGCCCGCTGCCGGGCTTGCCGATTTTTCCGGTTGCCAGATGGCAGTTGATAATGGCATTGACTTTATCGGTGCCCGATGACGACTGGTTGATGCCCTGGCTGTACAGGCTCATGACTTTTTCGGTCGTTGCAAACCAATCGTAAAAACAGTGCAGGTCTTCTGGCTTCAGCCGGCATTGCGCGGCAACGTGGTCGATGCTGCAGGCCTGAGCCGCAGCTAGTGCTTCGGCATAGCCTTCGGTGTATTGTTCGATATAGGCTGGGTCGGTACGCGGTGCGTACCCTGCGGCAAGGTAACGTAGCAAGCCATTAAACAGCCAGGCATCGCTGCCGCTGGCCAGCGGCAAATGCAGATCGGCACTATCGCAGGTGGCGGTGCGGCGCGGGTCGATCACGACAACTTTTAATGACGGATTGGCGTCTTTGGCCGCGCGTATGCGTTGAAAACTGACCGGATGACACCAGGCCGTATTGGAGCCTATCAGTACGATCAGTTCGGCGTGTTCGTAATCTTCATAACAGCCCGGCACGGTATCGGCACCGAACGCGCGTTTATGCCCCGCTACCGAAGATGACATGCACAAGCGGCTATTAGTATCCATATTGCCGCTGCCGATAAAGCCTTTCATCAGCTTGTTGGCGACATAGTAATCTTCGGTCAAGAGTTGTCCTGAGCCATAAATCGCCACCGCATCAGGGCCGTGTTTTTCGAGGGTGTTGAGAAATTTGTCCGCGACTAAATCCAGCGCTTCGGTCCAGCCGGTCTCGCGGCCAAACACTTTGGGTTGTAACAGCCGGCCTTTCAGTTCAATCGTGTCGCCTAGCGCCGAGCCTTTCGAGCACAGCCGGCCGAAGTTGGCTGGATGGCTGTTATCCCCTTTGATGCCAAGGCGATGATTGCTGGCATCGGTCTGTGCGCTAATGCCGCAGCCGACGCCGCAGTATGGACACGTGGTTTGAATGATTTTATTCATGAGAAATCTCGTTGGCTTGTATCTTTTCACAACCCGATGCATCAACAAGTCGTAAATGCTGGTTTGTAAAAGCAATAACCCGCGACTTACATGGCATAGGCTTTACCAAACATCAGCGTGTCTCTTATGCCGGAAATATCCGTTTTTTGCTCCAGCAATTCCTGATACCACTGGCCATCTGCGGTATCGCCATACAACACCGCGCCCGCCACGCGATTAGCTTTCAGCACCAGTTTTTTGTATATCCCCAAGCCAGGGTCGGTGAACAGAATGCTTTCACTGCTGTTATCGCCAATAAAATCACCGACAGAAAATAGCTTGATGCCGGTCACTTTGAGCTGGGTCGCTGCGGGCAAAGTGACGTATTCGGCAACTCCGTGAGCGCTGAGGTGATTAGCGCAGACCTTGGCCTGCTCAAACAGCGGGGCGACCAGGCCAAAGGTAGCGCCGCGGTGCTGGATACACTCGCCGACCGCATAAATGCTGGGGTCGTAGCTTTGCAGGGTGTCATTCACTACTATGCCGCGTTCGCAATACAGGCCGGCCTGCTGAGCCAGCGACATATTTGGACGTACGCCAATCGCCATAATGAACAAATCGCAGGCCAGCTCGCTGCCGTCGCCAAAATGTACAGCGCTGATATGGCCCTGATCATTACCCAGTAATTCCTTCAGTTGGGCGGACATTTTGAATGTTATGCCGCGCTGCTCCAGTTCGGTCTGCAGCATTTTTGCGGCGGGTTTGTCCAATTGCCGGTTCAGCAACAGCTCGTGGTTATGAATCACCGTCACCTTCATGCCTCTAAGCACTAGCCCATTTGCGGCTTCCAGACCTAACAGGCCGCCGCCCAGAATCACCGCATGGGTATGGCTGTTGCTATAGGCCAGCATCTTGTTGACATCCAAAATGTCCCTAAAACTAATCACGCCGTCCAAATCCTTGCCAGGCACTTCTGCGATGACGGCTTGAGAGCCGGTGGCGATTAGCAAGCGGTCATAGGCGGCAACGGTGCCGTCCTTTGCCGTCACGCTGCGGGCTTTTCTGTTGATGCCGACCACGGCTTTATCGGCTCCGGCATGCAGTGTGATGCCATGGTCGAGATACCATTGCCGGTCATTGATGACAATATCCTCAATAGTCTTGTCGCCGGCCAGTACCGCAGACAGCATGATGCGGTTGTAGTTGCCATAAGGTTCGGCACCGAATACGGTAATGTCGTATTGATCTGGCGCGGCGGCCAAGAGCTCCTCCACCGTGCGCATCCCGGCCATGCCGTTGCCGATGACGACCAAGCGTTGTTTCATAACATCACCTCGAGTAGATCCGATGTAGGAGCGAGTTTGTGGGAGCGACGCCTTGGCCGCGATTAAAGACCCATGCATCGCCCCCACCATTCCTTAACCCGCCACGATGGCAGGAATGGTCATCATGCCTTCGGCCACCATCACCGCATCGCCGCCGACGCGGATGGTCATCGAGTCTTCGCGCTTGTGATCCATTTCCAGATTGATCACACTGCGGCGATGACTCAAGTCACCCCGGTCGACTGCGAACGTGTAAGTGCCTTTCTGCATGTGCTCGAAAGAACATAAATATCCGGCGAACGCCGGCATGGCCGAGCCTACCGGCGGGTCATCGTGCATGGCGATATTGGGCCCGACCAGACGGGCATTGAAATCGGCATCCTGAAACGGCGTTTTCGAAGAGAATAGTAAAATTTCCTGGGCCGCGGTTTGCGGGGCGATAGACTCGCTCCAGGCCTGGAAATTAAAGCGGGCTTTTCTGACCGTTTCGTAGCGAAAAACCGGCACAATCAAATACGGAAAGCCGCAAGACACCAGGCGAGTTGACCATTTTTTATGGTCAATTTCCTTTTCGGGAATGCCAAGAAAACCCGCCAGCTCGCTGTCGCTGGGTGCAAAGCGGTCGACCACCGGTTTCACCCTGCCGGTAAATTGCACAAATCCGGGCTGGCCGTTGGCGTTGGTGATGTTGGCATGAATGGGGCCGGCATTTTGTTCGAACACCACCGGCGTGTAGCTGCCGGTCAAGGCGATATCGCCGCAGGCGGCCAGCACAAAAGCGGTAGCGATCACCGGATGCCCGGCAAAATCAATCTCCCGTGCCGGCGAGAAAATACGTATGCGCCTGCTGACGGCGCCGGCTGCTGCGGGTGACAGCGGGTTGTTATGATGAAATACAAATACAGTTTCCGTTAAATTTAATTCCCTGGCGATCAGCTGCATTTGATGCTGCTTTAAGCCGTCAGCGTTGGGGAAAACCGCTATTTGCGCACCGCTGAAAATCTGTGTGGTGAACACATCGGCAATAAAATATTTAAAGTTCATTGCCGGACTCCTGCACGTTGACTTCAACTCGGTTGTTGTTAATGCGAATGGCGTAAACGGGTATTGTTACCATTTCATCTTCCAGGCAAACACCGGTTTGCAAATTAAAATGCTGTTTATACAAAGGCGAGGCGACTACCGGCTGACCATTAATGTCGCCGATCAGGCCGCGCGATATCACATTGGCCTTGCCGAAGGGGTCGTAATTGTTGATGGCGTAACACGCACCGCCCGGATGCAGGTAAAAGATGGCCACCTGCTGCCCCTCTACCAGCGCGCATACCCCCGAATTCGGCTGTAAATCATCAACGCCGCACACATCTTGCCACTGTGCCATCATGCCACCTCTACCAATTGGAAATGTTTCTTTTCTTTCTCAGAAGCCGGCCGAAGCTGTCCGCGCTCCTCGACAAACACCACGTTCTCATCTTGCTGGTCGCTGTTGATGAAGTGACGGAAGCGCTTGAGTTTGGACTCATCTTCAATCGTGGTCTTCCATTCGCATTGGTAGGTATCAATCACATGCTGCATCTGCTGCTCCAATTGCGCGCATAGCCCCAGTTTGTCGTCAATAACCACGGACTTCAGATAGTCCAGGCCGCCTTCCATGTTTTCCATCCAGACAGAGGTTCGCTGCAGGCGGCCGGCGCTACGCACATAAAAAATCAGAAACCGGTCAATCAATCTAATCAGTGTGGCTTTATCGAGCCCGGTAGCGAACAAGTCGGCATGGCGTGGCTTCATGCCACCGTTGCCGCAGACATACAGGTTCCAGCCGTTTTCAGTGGCGATAATGCCGACATCCTTACCCTGCGCTTCGGCGCATTCGCGCGTGCATCCGGACACCGCGAATTTGATTTTGTGCGGCGAACGCAGGCCCTTGTAGCGATTTTCCAGCTCGATGGCCAGGCTGACGCTATCATCGACGCCATAGCGGCACCAGGTGCTGCCGACGCAGGATTTAACGGTACGCAAGGATTTGCCGTAGGCATGGCCGGATTCGAAACCGGCATCAATGAGCTCCTTCCAAATGTGCGGCAGTTGCTCGACCCGCGCGCCAAATAGATCCACGCGCTGGCCGCCGGTAATTTTGGTGTAGAGCTGGTATTTTTTGCCCACTTGCCCCAATGCAATCAGCATCTCGGGGCTGATTTCGCCGCCGGTGATGCGCGGCACCACCGAATAGGTGCCGTCTTTCTGCATATTGGCCAGGAAAGTATCGTTGGTATCCTGCAAGCCCAGATGCGCCGGTTCCAGAATATGCTCGTTCCAGTAAGACGCCAGAATATTGCCGACAGCGGGTTTGCAAATTTCGCAGCCATGTCCTTTGCCGTGTTTTGCCAGCAACTCGGCAAAGGATTTGATTCCGCCGACCACAACCAGGTTGTAAAGATCCTGGCGGGTGTAGGCAAAGTGCTCGCACAAGTCGGTATTGACTTCAAAGCCGTGCCTGGCCAGCTCGCAATCCATGACCGACTTCAGCAACGCCGAACAGCCGCCGCAGCCGGTGGCTGCTTTGGTTTCTGCTTTTAATGCGCCGATAGTGGTGCTGCCGGCTTCAATCGCCGAACAAATCGCGCCTTTGGTGACATTGTAGCAAGAACAAATCTGCGCCGAGGCCGGCAAGGCATCCGCGCCCAGTCCCACCGATTCATCGGAGCGGTGCGGTAAAATCAGTGCATCGGGATTTTCGGGCAGTTCGATAGCGTTTAAACAGTACTGCAACAAGGTGCCGTAACCAGAAGCATCGCCAACGAGCACCGCACCCAGCAATTGCTTTTTATCCGGGCTAACAATCAGGCGTTTATAAATCTGGTTTTCGCCGTTTTGGTAGCTGTACACCAGCGCACCCTGGGTTTTGGCATGTGCGTCGCCAATACTGGCTACATCAATGCCCATCAGCTTCAGCTTGGTGCTCATGTCGGCACCGGTGAAACTGGCATCCTGACCCGCCAAATCGGCCACCACCGTGCGCGCCATCGCATAACCCGGCGCAACCAGTCCGTAGATCATGCCATTCCACAGCGCACATTCACCTATCGCATAAATGCTGGCATCGGAGGTGCGGCACTGGTTATCAATAATGATGCCGCCGCGCTGACCGACAGCGAGTCCGCACGCCCTGGCAAGCTCGTCGCGCGGACGTATCCCAGCCGAAAACAGCACGATGTCGGTTTCCAGCTCCTCGCCGTCGGCGAAGCACATTTTGTTCATGCACTGCTCGCCGTCGCTGATGATGCTGGTATTTTTGCCGGTATGCACGGTCACGCCCAGTTCTTCAATTTTACGCCGCAACATGGCGCCGCCCGCTTCATCGAGCTGCACGGCCATCAAACGCGGAGCGAATTCGACTACATGCGTTTGCAAGCCTAAATCCATTAAAGCTTTGGCGGCTTCCAGACCCAATAATCCGCCTCCAACGACGGTGCCGACTTTGCCCGTTTTTGCGGCAGCGGCGATAGCTTCAAGGTCTTCAAAGGTTCGATAAACCAGGCACTGCGCACGATCATGTCCCGGCACTGGCGGCACAAACGGGTAAGAGCCGGTAGCAAATACCAGTTTGTCGTAGTTGATAGTGATGCCTTTTTCAGACACTACCGTTTTGGTTAAACGATCAATGGTTGCGGCTTTATCCCCCAGATGGATGCTGATGCCGTGCTGCTCAAAAAAACCGGGCTCAACCAGAGAAAGATCTTGTGCGCTTTTGCCGGAGAAAAATTCCGACAAATGCACCCGGTCGTAGGCGGCTCTGGGTTCTTCGCAAAAAGTAACGATTTGATAGTCGTCTTTAGCCGGACTGGCTACCAGGCTGGCTAAAAAGCTCTGTCCGACCATGCCGTTACCAATGACTACTAATGTTTTTTTTGTGGCCATGATTAACCTCGATCTGCATTATTTGTAGGATGGACAGCTTGTTTTGCCCAGCATGCTTCGTATAAAAGTCCGGTGGGTTAGAAACTAACATTGCCCTGGAGCCAGATTTTTTGGGTATCTGTGCCAAAGCTGTCGGCGTTGTAATAAGCGTACTTGGCCAGCAGCGAATAATGTTTGCCGAATTTTTTGGTGGCCAGAAAGTCCCATTCCTTGCCGTACTGAAGCTGCCCGGTGTCGTCGGTAAAGTTGTGATAAACCCCGCTCACAACGACCTCGCCTCTATCCAGCACGCTGCTAACGGTGGCGAAAACGTCGCGAATGCCGTTGTCAGGCGTGACCAGAAATAGGTCGGCCCAGCCCTGGAAGGCATGGTTGGTGCCTAGCGGCGTGTCAAAGTGCTGGTTTCTACCGGAGCCATCCAGCTGTTCCATGGCGCCTTGAAAGGTAAGATTGTAAGCAGTGAAACCACCCATTAAATTGACGCGGTAGGCTTGGTAAGGCGTTTTGCCATGACCGTAATCTTGTTGAAAGCCCCATTCGGCGGTGTAAACCAGGCCGTAGTTATCGCTTAATTTGAGAGAGTCCCCCGGTTTTTGATAGTTTGATAGGCGCAAGCCATAGGTTTGGCTGGATTTTTCGTAAAATTCTCTCTCGGTATAATCCAGCCAGTAGCCATAGCCGACTACCGTGCCGTAATCGCCGAGTTTGTAGCTGACGTTAAGAATCGGCGCATTAATGTTTTCGGTCGTGGCGGTAAAGGTCTGGATGTTGCCGATATAGCCTGCATTGACTACCAGGCCGAACAGCTGCTGATTGTTATGGGTGATCAGTACCGAATCGAACGTGGTTTCCATCTGCCGCCAGCCGACGTTGCCGATAAAGCGATCATCATCCAGCTTGATGCGTTGCCGGCCGCCCTTGATGAGCGTGTCGGGGATGCCTGCGTAACTCAGCCAGAGCTGGTTGAGTTCACTCTGTTCGGGATCGGCAACGGTTGAAAATCCTGTGTTGCCGTTACGAGTACTGTTGAAATCTTCCTGCATGGCAAGATTCCCTTCGTATTCCGCATATGCTTGAAGGCCATGCCATACCGGTGACAACAGGCCTGCGCGCAAGCGTGCAGTATTGGCATTGGCGGTGTGCGGATATTGGCCATTGAACCTGGCGCCTTTATCCTGATTGACATTTTCATAACGGTAATTCAGGTCGATTTTTACCGCGCCGTTTTTGCCGTAATGGTAAAAATTAAGGGCATCTTCGACCTCTTTGGTCATGTCCGCCGAAACCGGGCTCGAGCCTAAGGATAAAGCGAACAGAGATATGGAAACTTTGGTTTTATGGTGTTGCTTAGGCATGATGCCTCCTAAAAAAATTGAGATTCGTAGGTCGGGTTAGGCGCTAGCCGTAACCCGACACTTCGGAGTCACAAATTGTTGGGTTACGTTGCGCTAACCCAACCTACAAAATTAATGCGTGTGGTCGCATTCGGTCAGGAAGCTCAAAATGCTTTCCCGGTAACGGTAATAATCCGGGTGAGTCAGTAAGGACTTTCTGCTGCGCGGTCTGGGCAAATCGATTTCTTCAATCTTGCCGATGGTGGCATGCGGGCCGTTGGTCATCATCACCACGCGATCGGCCAGCAAGATGGCTTCATCAACATCGTGAGTGACGACAATGGCGGTGACCTGGGTCCTGTCCCAGACTTCCATTAACACGTCTTGTAATTCCCAGCGGGTTAAGGAATCGAGCATCCCGAACGGTTCATCCAGCAACAACAGCTTGGGAGACAAGGCAAAGGCCCGGGCAATGCCGACCCGCTGGCGCATGCCATTGGATATATCGGCGGCTTTTTTCAGCATGGCATCGGCCAGGCCGACCCGCGTTAAATAGTATTCAACAATGTCATCGCGTTCCGATGGCGAGGCATGCGGATAGACTTTATCGACGCCCAGCATGACATTTTCAAAAGCCGTCAGCCAAGGAAACAGGCTGGGCGCCTGAAATACCACGCCGCGATCCGGTCCGGCCGCGGTAATTTCCTTGTTATCGAGAATAATCACGCCCTCAGAGATGCTGTTGAGGCCGGCAGTCATGGATAAAACGGTCGATTTGCCGCAGCCGGAGTGACCAATGATGGAGATGAACTCGCCTTTTTTCATTTTCAGATCGAAGCCGTCAACGACTTTAACGCTGCTGTTGCCGTCGGGTGTCGGGTAGATTTTCGATAATTTGGAAAACTCCAAGTAGCGCGGTTTACCTAAATCGTTCTTGCCGGGTTTTAGGGCCGAAGTATCCAGCCTGAAATCGTTACTGGTGTTGGGCCTGACATCGGGTAATTTGATTTGCTTCTGATCGGTGACCCGGTTTTTTTGCATGCCGATGTCCATCAGATACTGGGTGATTTCAGCCCGGTACTGCTTGAATTTCGGATGGTGATTTAAAGCGGTCCGGTCGCGCGGGCGTTCGATATCGATGTGAAAATCCGGACCCAGCGTGGCGTCCGGCCCTGGGTTGAGCGGAATCACCCGGTCAGCCATGTAGATGGCTTCATCGACATCGTTGGTAATCAGGATGACGGTCTTTTTTTCCTGCTCCCAGATCCTTAATATCTCATCTTGCAGATTGCCGCGCGTTAACGCATCCAGTGCGCTTAACGGCTCATCCAATAACAGAATGTCAGGGTTGGCCGCCAATGCCCGGGCGACGTTAACGCGCTGGCGCATGCCGCCGGAAAGTTCGGCGGGTTTTTTGTTCATGGCATTGCCCAGGTTCACCATGCGCACATATCTTTCGGCATGCGCCTTACGTTGCTCGGCAGGCCAGTGTTTGAAGATTTCATCCACCGCCAACGCGACGTTTTCAAATACTGTCAGCCATGGCATCAAGGAATAGTTTTGAAAGACGACGCCGCGATCAGGGCCCGGGCTGATAATCGGCTCACCCTGTTTTAACACCGCGCCGCTGTCGGCCTGGATGAGCCCTGCGATCGTGGAAATCAGGGTGGTTTTGCCGCTGCCGGAAAAGCCGACAATCGCGATAAATTCGCCTTGTTTGATGCTTAGGTTGATGTTGCTGAGAATTGAGGCCTTTTCCTTGCCTACGCCGTAAGATTTACTGACGGCTTTCAATTCCAACAGCGGTAAAAAGGCATCATTGGAAGGGCAAGGCAATGTCGATGGGGTGGGCATGTTAACTACCTGTTGAATGTTAACCGTCTTCATGGGTGGCTCCTGTTCAAACCGTTTTACCGAACGAGAAAACCTTTTGGAGCGACTGCATGAGGCGATCCAGCGCAAAGCCGATCAGGCCGATGGTAAACACCGCCACCATGATTCTGGCCAGGGAGTTGGAGCTGCCGTTCTGAAACTCGTCCCAGACGAATTTTCCCAGCCCCGGGTTTTGCGCGAGCATTTCCGCGGCAATCAACACCATCCAGCCCACGCCCAAGGACAGCCGCATGCCGGTGAAGATGTAGGGCAGGGTAGAGGGAATGATGATTTTGCGGAGTTGACTGCTCCAACTGAGGCGCAGCACCTTGCCGACATTCACCAGATCTTTATCAACTGACGATACGCCCACAGCGGTATTGATCAGGGTTGGCCACAGCGAGCATAAGGTGACGGTAATCGCCGAAGTCAAAAACGATTTTTCAAACCAGGAGTCATCAGTGGTCACATACATCGCGCTGACCACCAGTGTAACGATCGGCAGCCAGGCCAGCGGCGACACCGGCTTAAAGATTTGAATCAAGGGATTAAAGGCGATGTTGAATAGCGGACTCATGCCGCACAGCAATCCCAGCGGCACGGCAATCATGCTGGCAATCACAAAGCCGGCAAACACCGTGTACAGGCTGGTAAGAATCTTGTCCAGATACGTGGCCTGGCCGTTGTAAGGGCGAACGTTGATTTCAGCGCCAGGATCTTCGGCCGTTTTTTCGGCATTTCGCTGTTGCTGACGTTGATAATAGGCATCTTCTTTGGCGCGCTCGGCGTAATGCTCGTCTAGGAGGCCGCCGGCTTCGTGCCAAACGGCAACCGGTCCGGGAATGGTGCCCAAACTGGTGTTGACCTTGGACGCCGAAACACTCCAAAGACCCAGAAAAATCATAAAGGCGATAATCGGCACGCCCATGATCAAAAAAAGCTGCCGGATTTGCTGGGCAGGGTTTTCGCCCGCCGCTATTTTTACCAAGGGTACAAACCAGGTCAGGCCGGTTATGTTAAAAAATTTGAGCAGTGCGTTATTCATTTTGATCACCTGGAGTTTTTATTGTGTAGCTTGGGCTGACCTAAGAAAGCCCAACGCAACGGAGCCGCCGGATGTTGGTCTGCGCGTTGCTTAGCCCAAGCTACGCGATTTATGAATTATTCAACCACCTTGCCGCCAGCCACTTTTTGCTTGCCCTTGAGGCCGATGGCGAATTTGGCCAGATAATCATTCGGTTTACTGGCATCGAAACTGATACCGTCGATAAAGTCAGCGCTAGGCGGCTTGATGCCTGATTCATTGTCTGCGGGGAAGTCGCTGGCTTTGGCTTTACCCTCGGCAATCAAGGCCTTGGCTGCCGCCATGTATACATCAGGCCGGTACACCTGTTTGGCGGTTTCCAGATACCAGCTGTCAGGTTTGTATTCGTTGATTTGTCCCCAGCGGCGCATTTGCGTCAGGCTCCAGATTGCATCGCTGTAATAAGGGTAAGAAGCGTTATAGCGGAAGAACACGTTGAAGTCCGCCAGCGGCCGTTTATCGCCTTTTTCGTATTCGAAGGTGCCGTTCATGCTGTTGGCAATCACCTCGTAATCCGCGCCGACATAGTGTTTTTGCGACAGCATTTCCACGCCTTCATTGCGGTTCTTGTTGTTTTCCGCATCCAGCCACATCGATGCGCGAATCAAAGCTTTGATGACGGCTTTATGGGTGTTGGGATTTTTGTCGGCCCATGCTTTGTTCACCCCGAAGATTTTTTCCGCGCTGTTTTTCATCAGCTCATAGTCGCTAATGACCGGCACACCGATGCCTTTGAACACCGCTTGCTGATTCCACGGCTCACCGACGCAGTAACCGGCAATCGTGCCCGAATCCATAGTGGCGGGCATTTGCGGCGGCGGGGTGACCGAGAGCATGGCTTCGGCGTCAATCTGACCGGAGGTATCTTCAGGCGGCGCGTAAAATCCGGGCTTAATACCGCCAGCCGCCAGCCAGTAACGCAATTTCATATTGTGCGTGCCGACCGGAAAGGTCATCGCCATGTTGAAGGGTTTGCCCGCTGCTTTATATTTTTCCAAAACCGGTTTTAAGCTGTCGGCTTTGATCGGATGCACCGGCTTGCCGTCTTGCATGGGAATCTGCGGCTTCATTTGCTTCCAGACATCGTTGGATACCGTGATCGCATCGCCGTTTAAGGTCATGGTGAAGGCGCTGACAATATCGGCTTTGGTGCCGTAGCCGATGGCTGTGCCAAAGGGCAGGGTGGCCAGCATGTGCGCGCCGTCCAGCTCGCCGCTAATAACGCGGTCTAGCAATACCTTCCAGTTGGCCTGCGCCTCGACTTGAACATTCAGGCCTTCATCTTCGAAATAGCCTTTTTCCACGGCCACCGCCAGCGGCGCCATGTCTGTCAATTTGATAAATCCCAGTTTTAAACTGTCTTTCTCAAGTTTTTCTGCAGCAGAGACATTAGCCGCAAAGGTTAATGTGGATACAGCCGCCACAGTGGAGAGCGCTGTCATCAGTAGTCTAATAGGCTTGAGGCTAATTAGTTTCATGGGTACCCCATCGAGATAAAAAAAAGATCAAAAAAAAGGCGTCTCCAAGCAAAATGCGCAGTGCATTGAGTTTGGTAGACGCCTTTGTCATAAGGTTCTCAAATGAACCTGTAATGGTTACTCCGCCGTTGGAGTACTTGATTTGTAACAAGCAAGCGTTATGCCATATCTTGTTATTAATTATTCATTAATAAAAACAACAGGATAAGATTCCGTTTGGCTTTCAGCGCTACTTGCGTTCACTAAATGGGTGAATCACAACTGTGCAGTTATTGGCTTGGTGCACCAAAACAGTGCTTGCCATGATTAAGTTTGAGTCTTATGTGAATCGGAGCCGATACGTTATGCTACTCAAATGATTCCTTAAATGACGCACACCAGCTGCCGTTACTTTCATCCCTGAAAAACACACGAGGCTTTGATGCAGTGTCGAATCGGCTGTGGCGCTTGTTGTATAGCGCCATCCATGTCTTCAGCTATACCGTTACATCCGTTCGGAAAACCGGCAGCGCTGCGTTGTCTGCATTTGGATGATGAAAATACATGCGCAATTTTTCTGCAACCTGAACGGCCGCAGGTGTGCCATGGCTTTCAGGCCACTCCGGATGCCTGCGGCAGTTCCAGGGAAGAAGCCTTGGCACTGTTGTCGGAGTGGGAAATTTTGACGGCGCCTACAAAATAAACCAGTGTTGAAGTTTTAGCCGCAACGAAGGCGCCGCTCGCGCCCGGCAATCCGCTTGCTTGTGAAGATAGGCAGCAAACTTACCCCAACAAATCCTCGACCGATACTATGACCCGCGCCACATCAATCAGGCGTTTATTCTGGCTCATGGCATTTTTGCGCAGCAATTGATAGGCGCCCTCTTCGTCAAGACCTTTGCGCGCCATAATCAGGCCTTTGGCTTTCTCGATGATTTTGCGGTCAGCCAGTTTGGATTTGGCGTCGTCCAATTCTTTGCGCAGGGCTTGAAACTCCCGGAAACGGGCGATGGCCACCTCTACGATCGGCATGATTTGACTCTGGTTAAGACCCTCCAGCATGTAGGCGCTGACGCCTGCGCGTATGGCTTCCTGCATAAACCGCTGATCATTCGGTGCGGAAAACAAGATAATCGGTTTGGGTTGGTCGCGGTGTATTTCGCGCATTTGTTCCAGGGTATCGCGGCCTGGGGCGTCCATATCGATGATGATGATGTCGGGTTGCAGCGCCAACACATTTTTACTCAGATCGGCGTCGTCGTTTAATTTTGCAATCACATGGTGACCGGCATCTTGTAGGGCTTGCTTGACGATGGCGCTGCGCCCTGTGTCGTTATCGATCAATAGTATGTTTAATCTGGACATGGGCTGAACGTAGCGGTAACGCCAGGTTGGTCAAAAAAATAATCGCAGCCCATAGGAATCGATCCCGAGGCGCTTGCGGTGTGCCATGAATGCGAGTGGGTGCCTTCACTTTTACGGTCGTTTAACGGATACGGCAGATTCAGTGCTTGGGCAGCTTGCCGGTACAAGTCGGGGCGATAGACTTTGGCCGCTATTTCTTGTGCGTCAACCGGTGCCTGGATGTGTCCCCAGCGCTGCATCTGGCCTATCAGCCATTCGGCATGGGATACCCAGGGAAACGTCGCGGCGTAACGATAAAACACATTGAAGTCAGGCACTTGCACAGGGGGTTTGCCGGCACAGTATTGAAATTCGCCGCGTTCAAAAACGCGTAAAACTGCCGGATTGACCGGCACATAAGCCTTTCTGGTAAGCAGTGCGCAAGCCTCGGCGCGGTGCTCGGTTTGTTCCAGCCACAAGGCGCTTTTGAGCAGCGCCCGGAGCAGCGCCTGGTGGCTATTGGGATACTGCTGTGCCCAGGCACATGTGACGCCGAGCACTTTTTCCGGACTGTTGTGCCAGATGTCGACAGTGCTGGTGATTGCTGCGCCTGTGTCTTCTAAAATAGCCTGACTGTTCCAGGGTTCACCGGCGCAAAAACCGTCAATTTGTCCTGAAGCTAAAGCGGGCGCCATCAAAGGAGGCGGAATAACTACCAGGCGCACATCTTTATCAGGATCAATCCCTGCACTGGCCAGCCAGTAACGCAGTAAATAGTTGTGGCAGGAAAACGGGAATACGTGCGCGAAAGTCAGCGGTGGAAAACCCGCGCGTTGATTTTGTGAAATCAGTGTTTTCAGCGCCTGCACCGAATGATAGGGATCGGTCATGTTGTGCGCATCCAGTGCAAGCAGTTTTTGATACAACGCATGCGACACAGTAATCGCATTGCCGCCCAAGCCTAGCGATAAGGCAGTTAGCATGGGGGTATTCAAGCCATCCAGATTTAAGCTGGCGGCAATCGGCATCGGGGCCAGCATGTGGCCTGCATCCAAGACCCCCGCTGCGACTTTGTCGCGAATAGTCGCCCACGATGACTCGCGGCTTAAGGATACAGCCAAGCCTTCGGCACTGAAAAAGCCTTTTTCTTTGGCAATCACCAATGGTGCGCAATCGGTCAGCGGGATAAATCCCAGGCTGAGCGAGGCTTTTTCCGGCAAATTGTCGAGCGTGGCGGTCATAAGAAAAGATTCCAGGGGTTAACAAGCCGCAGAGGAGCATGGGCTTGGCGTTTCATGATCTACGAGGGACTTTGAAGCTTAAATTATTGCAGAAGCTGTGCCAACTCTGACTTCGGCTTGCGCTTACGATGGTTTGGCGAAGACGCCGGGCTGTCTATGCGCAAGAATGGCGCAAGACAGAAGCGTTAATGCACCAACAAAGTGCTCGAGGGTGGGGCGACGCCTTCGTCGCGACCGCGACTAGAGTCGCCACTCCCGCGAGCAAGTTGCCTAACGAATATCCTGGCTGTTTAGGTAGTCTTCATAGTTGCCGTTGAAATCAACAATGCCATGCGGCGTCAATTCGATAATCCGTGTCGCCAGCGAGGAGACGAACTCACGGTCGTGACTGACAAAAATCAGCGTGCCGGGGTAGTTTTCCAGTGCGGTATTGAGTGATTCAATCGATTCCATATCCAAATGGTTGGTGGGTTCGTCCATGACCATGATGTTGTTTTTTTGCAGAATCAATTTGCCGAACAACATGCGGCCCTGTTCGCCCCCGGAGATGACTTTGACGGATTTGTTGATGTCGTCGGCGCTGAATAATAACCGCCCCAGGGTGCCGCGTATGGTTTGATCATCATCGGTTTCTTTGCGCCATTGCCCCATCCATTCGATCAGCGGCAGGTTTTCGGCAAAGTCTTCGGCATGATCCTGGGCAAAATAGCCCACTTCGGCATTCTCCGACCATTTAATGGTGCCGGTATCGGGCGTTAAGTCGCCGACCAGCGTTTTCAGCAGGGTAGATTTGCCGATGCCGTTGGGGCCGATAACGGCAACGCGTTCGGCCACGGCTACCACGAGGTTCAAATCTTTGAACAAGGGTTGCCCGCCGTAACCTTTGCTCAAGCCATCGACTTCAAGCGCCAGGCGGTGCAGTTTTTTGGACTGGTCAAAACGGATAAACGGGTTAACCCGGCTTGAGGGCTTGACTTCGTCGAGTTTGATTTTATCCAGTTGTTTGGCGCGCGAGGTGGCCTGCTTGGCTTTGGAAGCATTCGCCGAGAAGCGGCTGACGAAGGTTTGCAGCTCGGCAATCTGGGCTTTTTTCTTGGCGTTCCCGGCCAGCAGGCGGTTTCGTACTTCGGTGACTGCAATCATGTAGTCGTCATAATTGCCTGGGTAAATGCGCAGCTCGCCGTAATCCATGTCCGCCATGTGCGTGCATACGCTGTTTAAAAAGTGGCGATCATGCGAGATGATGATCATGGTGCAATTGCGTTCGTTCAGCACGCCTTCCAGCCAGCGTATGGTGTTGATGTCCAGGTTGTTGGTCGGCTCGTCCAGCAGCATGATGTCGGGATTGGCGAACAAGGCCTGTGCCAGCAATACCCGCAGTTTCCAGCCTGGCGCCACTGCGCTCATCGGGCCGTTATGCTGTTCCAGAGGAATGTCCAGTCCCAGCAAGAGTTCGCCAGCCCTGGCTTCGGCGGTGTAGCCATTGTATTCGGCGAACACCGATTCAAGTTCGGCGGCGTGCATGTAGTCGTCTTCAGTTGCTTCCAGGTTGGCGTAGATGGCATCGCGCTCGGACATGGCCGCCCACATCTCGGCGTGTCCCATCATGACCACGTCCAGCACCCGCTGGTCTTCATAGGCGAATTGATCCTGGCGCAGATTGCCCAGGCGTTCGTGGGGGCTGATGCTGACATTGCCCGCGGAAGGCTCCAAATCGCCGCTCAATATTTTCATAAAGGTGGATTTGCCGCAGCCATTCGCGCCGATCAGGCCGTAACGGTTGCCGTCGCCAAATTTGACTGAAACGTTTTCAAACAGGGGCTTGGCCCCAAACTGCATGGTGATGTTAGCGGTAGAAATCAAGGTGTGGTATCCGAAGGTTGTGGGTCTGCCGACCCGGGGTGCGGTAATGAGTTTTGTCGGCCGTCAGGCGCTTGTATTGCTGATGAAGATATATATTGGTTGTTTTACATCAGTAAGTCGTTGCCAATGGCAACAAAATGGCTGGCGGCCTGCATCAACGCCGGGGCAGTCAGTGCCGGTACGCCATAGACTTCCGTTTGAACATGGTAAACACTATCAACTTTATTCAGCAGCAGGGCAAAGTCGCCATCGCCCGACAGCAGTATAATAACATCGACTTTAGGCGCATATTCAATGACATCCAGGGTTATGCCGACATCCCAGTCGCCTTTTGCGGAACCGTCGCTGCGTTGAATGTAGGGTTTCAGTTTTACATCAAAGCCGATATTTCTGAAGTATTTGCTGAAACCCCAGCTGTTTGCTGTCGCCTTTGTCGATGGCATAAGCAAAAGCCGCAACCACGTCCCGGTTGGCCGTTGCCTGTTGCCAGAAAACATTGTAATTGAAATGGCGCTGATAGCTTTGCTTAACGGTGTAGTAGATATTCTGCACATCGGCAAAGATGGCGACTTTTTGCATCATTTAAGGAATGAGCAGCAGTAGTCCGTAGGCGTCTTGATGCGCACCGTGAATTTAGCATTGGCAGGCACATCAAAAGACTCTCCGCCTTTCACGCTCTGCCATGCTTCGCTGCCAGGCAATAACACCTCCAGATCGCCGTCGAGAATTTCCATCAATTCCTTGTCGGCGGTGTTAAACGTGTATTCACCGGGCAGCATGAAGCCCAGCGTTTTAAGGCTGCCGTCTGCAAAACGAAGGGTGCGGCTGCTGACATTGCCATCGAAGTAGACATTGGCTTTCTTTACCACGGTTACGTTATTGAATTCTGACATTTTTTGTCCTGTAGCTTCTGGCGGAATAAAAAAGGGGGCCATAATACCAGATTGTTTTGTGCGCGCGTGAGTCTGTTGTATAAATGATGTTAATCGGCTTCGCCGTTCCGCTCAGACAGCGGAATATCCAGTATTTTGATTGGAAGGCATGAGGATTGCGCAGGCGGGATGGTGCGGTCATTGTTCGAAATGACAGCTTATTGAATGTTTCATCAAGGGCTAGCCATCATTAATCATGCTAATATTTACGCCCCGGATTTTTTTATTACCGCCATGACTACTTCAGCTCATCCTGCGCAATTGATCGATCGTTTTGGCAGAACAGTGGATTATTTGAGAATTTCCATTACCGATCGCTGTGATTTCCGCTGTGTCTATTGCATGGCCGAAGAAATGACCTTCCTGCCGCGCGCACAGATATTGACGCTGGAAGAAATTCATACGCTGGCCAGAGCGTTTGCCGAATTGGGCGTAAAAAAAATACGCGTGACCGGCGGCGAGCCAATGGTCAGAAAAGGCGCGTTGGGCTTGCTGGAAAATCTCGGCCGAATTGAAAGTCTCAATGAGCTGGTGCTAACGACCAATGGCTCGCAGCTCGAAACCCTGGCGGCGCCGTTAAAAGCGGCGGGCGTCAAGCGCATCAATATCAGCCTGGACACGCTGGATGCCGATAAATTTAAAGCGATAACCCGGACCGGCGATTTACAGCAGGTGCTTAATGGCATTCAGGCCGCGAAAATGGCTGGCTTTGAACGCCTAAAAATCAATGCCGTCATCCTGAAAAACAGAAATCACCAGGAAGTCTGTGATTTGGTGCAGTTTGCTGTCGATAACGGCATTGATATCAGCTTCATCGAGGAAATGCCGCTCGGTGTTGTCAGCCAGCATGACCGGAGCGAAGCCTATTATTCCAGCGCCTTGATCAAGGCGGATTTGGCCAAACGTTTTACCTTGGACTGCCAGCGTGGAAAAAACCGGCGGCCCGTCAAACTATTTTAAAGTCGCGGACAGCCAAACCCGCGTCGGTTTTATTTCCCCGCACAGTGAAAATTTTTGCAGCAGCTGTAACCGTGTGCGCTTAACCGTTGAAGGCCGGCTGTTATTATGTCTGGGCAACGAGCATTCGGTCGATTTAAAGCGAGTGATCAGAGCCAATCCCGGCAACATGGCTGTGTTAAATCAAGCCATTATCGACGCCATGCTGATCAAGCCGGAAAGGCATGAATTCAATATTCACGAGCAGCCGGTTATTTTAAGACACATGAACGTAACCGGCGGATGAGGCCGGCGCTATGAAAAGCAATTTATTCAGCGTTTCCTTGGCTATTGTTTGCTGTTAACTTGAGCAGCTGCCGGTCATGTAAGCGGCTTAATGTCACTATCGCCAGCAGGGCGCCGATCAGCGCATATGCCATATCGGACTGGGTATCCCAGATATAACCCTGCGTACCTAAAAAACTGTCGGCGGCTTCTTTGCTGAACAGGGCAACCCACCACTCAATGAGTTCGTAAAACGCGCTGATCGCCAGGCAGATGCAGATAATCAAAAAATTAAGCCACGCGCGGCTCGAAACGACCTGGTTTCTGATCAGGATTTCCCGGGCCATGATGGCGGGGACAAAGCCCTGGGCAAGATGGCCGATTTTGTCGTAGTTATTGCGCTCTAATCCGAAGAGTTGATTAACCCCGTCAAACAGCGGCACTTCTGCGTAAGTGTAATGGCCGCCAATCATCAAGATGATGCTGTGTATCAGGATCAGGACATAAGCCAGGCTGGTTAGCGGAAAGCGCTGCCTCGTTGCGATCATGACAATCACCGCGATGATGGCCGGCGCGGTCTCAAGCAGCCAGGTCAGATAATCTTTCGGATGAATGCCTGACCAGATCAGTACCGAGAAAAATAGGGCCAGCCAGGTTTTAGTCATTGACAAGCCTTTGAAGGGGGGCTTTTAAAGTTATTTATATGAAACCTTCCAAGTTTCTACTGCTTGTTCTGATAGCCATGCTTGGTAAGCATTTAAGTTTTGTAAATTCCATTTGTCATAAGAGGCTACTTGCCTAGCTAGTGGGTAGTGGGAGTCTAAATATGCCTTCTTTTTATCTTCAAAACTTGCTCTTTTTAATTCATCCTTCTCAAGTAAAACCACATTGCCTAAACGATCTTGAATGTCATTAACTCCTTCTCCAAAATAATTGTCCCAATCCTCATCAGGATTATATGGACAAACATGCTCTAGCGTTGTTTTGGTATGGTCTGTTTCATGTCCCAAATAAGTTTCTATTTCAGCTAATAGAAATCTTATTTTTTTTGCAGAGCGCTTGCTTGGCATTTTGTGAAATTCAAACGCGTTAAAAAATGATTCATCGTTCGGATAAAGTTTTTTAAAAATCTCACTGTTTTTAATATGGCTTGCGCGAGTTAATTCCTTTGAGTTGATTTTTATAGCAAGCTGATTATAAGCATATTCTTGCTCATTGGGAGAAAGATGACAGATTACATTGTATCTAATAGCTAGAATATACAAATACTTAGAAAGTATTACAAATTCTTCGGCAGAAAACTGATAAAACGCAGACATTAAAGCTGTAAAGGGTTGTTTTATATTAAATAATTCAAATCCTTCCAGATATTTTTTAACATCACGATAAACAACATCTTGATTAGCCCACCATTCATCGTGAGGATTTAAAAGAGAGGCATAGACAGGTGCATACTTACTTAAGGAATGAAGATATTCGTATGCTTTTTCTGGTGTACTGACCAATTTCCGAACCGATGAAAATAAATCTTTTTTGGTGACTAATGTCGCTTGGAAGTTGTGATGGTAACGAATAAAGTCGGTGAAATTACTTTCCCCTAGTTGAGAAACTATTTCAGACCAACTTTCATCAAGTTCATTTAACTCGTCATCTGAAACATCATCATTTTTTGTCACCACTGAAAATATATAATTTTTCAATAAATCAGGGGTAGATAGCTGTACTCCTCGCGCATTTAAAGTTTCAAATACCTTATAGGCATTTAAGTCATCTTGTACGACTATTTTTGTAAAAATCATGCCTGAAGAAACACTTTCAATAAATTCGGCAATTTCTTGTCCCGTATTCCCCATTTGTTTTTCTTCAAAAAATTTAAAGCATTTGTTCAGGAGTTTATTGGTATTAGTTTGACCTCTTTTATTGGGTGCCTCTAGTGTGGAACAAATCGTTTTAAAATTAGAACTATTATTTCTATTCAATGAAAGTTTACTATCAACTTTTAGAGAAATAGGATTTTTAGAACCGATATAGCGCTCTATTAAAACTCGCAAGCGTTCCTTATTTTCGTCAGCTTCGTCCCCTTTGTTGATCAGTAACTGAAGATTTTTCATAGCGGCGAGTACGACCAAAGAAAGGGTAATAAGCCTTTGCTGTCCATCAATGACTTCAAAATCATGCTGGCTTTTGCGTTGGAGAACGATATAGCCCATATAATGATATTGTTCATCTTCAATAGTTTCAATATCAGACCATAAGTCTTCCCATTGTTCTCGATCCCAGGCGTAATCTCTCTGGAACCTAGGCACTTGATATTTCACACCGTTGCCAATTAATTCCTGAAAAGTTTGATTAGTGGGTTCCATTAACATAAAGGCCATGCATTACTCCTTTGTTTTTTTTACGGGTAACTGCCATGAGCTGTGGTGCGAAACGCATCGGTTGTCGGTGCTTGATGGGTTTCCTTGCGTCAACGCGTCCTCCGCCTTCTTCAAACATTGTGGACGGATTTACAAAGCTCGTCCGGTACGGCTACTTAACCAACAAGTCCCACAACCCCCTCGGGAAACTGCATAGTCATGCAATGCAGACTGCCGTACTGATGCACCAATGGCCGGCAAGGAATGGCAATAATCTTCCGGTCCGGGAAACAGCCGGCAAGCCGTTCCAGAGCGATCGCATCCATCGGGTCACGGTAAACCGGCACCATGACGGCCTGATTGATGATTAAAAAATTGGCATAATTGGCAGGGAGTTGCTGGCCATCTTCATCATAAATCGGTTTCGGCAGCGGCAGCGGGACGAGATGGTAAACATCGCCGTCCTGGGTTCTCAACGCCTGCAACTGCATTTCCATGAATTTCAGGCTGTTGTAGTGCGGGTCTTCGGGGTCGCTGCTGCTGGTGTAAGCGATGGTGTTGGCGGAGCAAAAACGAGCCAGGGTATCGATGTGGGCATCGGTATCATCGCCGCTGAGGTTTTCCTGATCCAGCCAGAATACGCGTTGGGCGCCCAGGTGTTCGAGTAATTGCTGTTCTATTTCCTGTTGGCTCAGGCCTTTGTTCCGGTTTGGATTTAACAGACATTGTTTGGTGGTCAGCAGGGTGTCAATGCCGTCACTTTCGACGCTGCCGCCTTCGAGGATAAAATCGATATCGGCGTAAGGCGCGCCTTTAAAGGGTTTGGCGTTTAACAGTTTGTGATTAAGCGCGTTGTCGTTTTGATGCGAGTATTTCTCGCCCCAGCCGTTAAACAGAAAGTTGAGGTGGACTATCACGCCGTCTTTTTCGACGCTGAGAAACACCGTGTCTCTGACCCAGATGTCATTCACGGCAGCGTGGATGAAGCCGATGTTGTCGACGCTGCCGACCAGGGTCTGGATATGCTGCTGATGGCTTTCATCCCGGCACACGATAAGCAGTTTTTGATATTGGCTGATGGTTTCCGCAATAATGCTGTAGGACTGTTCTACGGCTTCAAGATTGCGGAAGTCGCCGGTGTTATGCGGCCAGGCGATTAAGACAGCGGATTGTTTTTCCCATTCGGCTGGAAAGCGGGTCATTGGTTTGGATTTCCTGTGGTTAGCATTTCTTTGGCATGAGCCCGTGTGTTGGCGGTGATATTGACGCCCCCCAACATGCGGGCGATTTCTTCAACACGCTCTTCATGATCGAGCAAGCGGACTTGCGAAGAGGTAATGTCGGTTTTATTGTTTTTTTCAACGTACAAGTGCTGATGCGCTTGCGCGGCTACCTGCGGCAAGTGGGTGACGCATAACACTTGCCGGTTATGACTTAAGTCGCGCAGTTTTTGCCCGACAATTTCGGCAATGCCGCCGCCGATGCCCGAGTCGACTTCATCAAAAATCATGGTCGGCGTGGTTTTGTCATTCGACGTAGTAACCTGTATCGCCAGGCTGATGCGCGATAATTCGCCGCCTGAAGCCACTTTGGCCAACGGTTTTGGCGGCAGTCCCGGATTGGCGCTGACCAGAAATTCGATTTTATCGTTGCCGTTCAGTTTCGGAACGTCGGTATCAAGCGCGCTAATGTCGACCAGAAATTCGCCCTGCGGCATGCCCAGTTCCTTGATCATCGCTGAAATCTGTTGTTGCAGTTTGTTGCCAGCCAGTTTGCGTTGTGCGCTCAGCTCGGTTGCCAATTCGCGGTATTGCTTGAGCAACTGGGCGCTGCTGGTGGTCAAGGCATCGATGCGCTCACTGCTGTGGGTGAGACTGTCAAGCTCCTGCGCTAGCTTTGCGGCCTGCTCAGGCAGTTCATCCGGCAAGACATGGTGTTTACGGCTCAGACTTTGGATAATGCCAATCTGGTTTTCCAGAGCCTCCATGCGCTGCGGGTCGGCTTCTTGCGATTCAAGAAAGCGCCGTAATTGCAGGGCGGCTTCTTCAACCTGAATCTGCGCTTCCGCCAGCATGGCGCAGATTTCGTTCAGTTCGGGCGCAAACTGGGCGATATGTGTTGTGTCGCTGATACTGTGGTTGAGCAGGTGATTGACTGATTGCTGCTCATTCTCATAGAGCAGATCCATCTGGCTCTGGCCTGTGGTCAATATCTGCTCCAGATTGGCCAGCTTGCTGTGTTCTTCGGACAGCGCGGCATAATTGAAGTTTTCAAGATCAAGCTGTTGTAATTCCTGAATTTGATAACGCAGCAATTCTTCGCGCGCGCTTTGGTCGGTGCTGGCTTTAATGAGTGCTTCCAGCTCCTTATTGGCTTTATGCCATTGCCGGTAACAGTCGTTGGTTTTGTCCAGCAGGGACTGATTTTTGCCGAAGGCATCCAGCAAACGGCGCTGCTCGTCAGACTTCAGCAAGGTTAAATGCGCATGCTGGCCGTGAATTTCAACCAGTTGCTCGCTGAGCTCCTGCAAGGTCTGCAAGGTGACCGGGCGGTTGTTGATGTAGGCCTTTGAACGCCCGTCCTGATTGACTAGCCGCCGGATCAGGCAGTGCTGCTCATCATCCAGATCATTTTCCTTGCAGCCACTGTTGGGCGCCAGGGGCGTCGGCCAAATCAAATTCCAGATTAATCTCGGCGCGCTTGCCATCCGGGCGCACGTAGCCCGAGTCGGCGCGATCGCCCAGAGCCAGCCCTAACGCAGTTAATAAAATGGATTTACCGGCGCCGGTTTCGCCGGTGAGTACCGACATGCCTTGGTCAAGGTCAAGGTCCAGTGATTTAACGACGGCAAGATCAAGAATATTAAGATTTAATAGCATCGGTGTTGGTGTGGTAACCACTGCTCCAGTTTAATTTATTCCTGAGGATCTGGAAGAAGTCATGACCTTCCGGATGCAGGATTCTAATCGGTATGGGGTCTTTTTTAATCAGGATCTTGTCACTGATCAAGACGTCAGCAATTTCAATCTTATCACAGGTCACCAGCGCGTTAATTTGCCTGGTTTGGCAAAAGCTGATTTCAATTTCAGCAGAATCATCAATCACTATCGGGCGATTCGATAAGGTATGCGGATTCAGCGGCACCAGCACCAGCGCTTTTAATGATGGATACAGAATCGGCCCGCCCGCCGATAAGGAATACGCGGTGGAACCGGTCGGTGTGGAAATAATCAGACCATCGGAGCGTTGCGAATTTAAAAACGCACCGTCAATATGGGTCATAATTTCAATCATGCTCGGCGTTACCCAGCGATGAATGACCACTTCATTGACGGCCGTTTCTTCATGAATAACTTGGCCGTCGCGGATGATTTTGGCGCGCAATAAAGAGCGTTTTTCTTCCGTGTAATGGCCTTGGAGTATTTGGTGCAATTTAGCGGGCAGTTCGTTGGGGGAGATGTCGACAAGAAAACCCAGTCGGCCGAGGTTGATGCCAATCAAAGGGATGTTATATTTGACGATCGCCCGCGCGGCAGCCAGAAAAGTTCCATCTCCGCCCACAGCTATAACCAGTTCGCAATGTTGCCCCAGCGTGTCTATGGAGCTTGAGGCAACGGACGGATCTTGTATAAACTGGACACTGTCTTCAGCAACAAATACGGAGTAATGATGTTGTGTTAAATAGTCATAAAGCCCGGTCAAAGTCTCAGCAATGTCAGGGTCACTGGGTTTGCCTATGATGCCAATGGTGTTAAAAGGTGTCTGCATTGCGGGTTAATAACCGGTAAATGGCTCTGATTATACAAAAAAACACCAGCAAACCAAGGTGTTTACTGATATTGCCGGACGCAACCTGGAGATTGGCGCAGACCTGAGCTAATCGAAGCAGTGTTTCATTGGCTTTCAGGATTTGCTCAAACACTTTTTCGTAGTTGCGTTTTTGCAGTCATTACGCATGGGATTCTTTTATACTGACGGACAATCAACATTTTCCAGCGGGAGCAGGCGGCGATAATCATGCATCAGCTCATAGACAGTCTTAATTTCAATCTCCTGATCCTTGAGCTCGATCGTTTAATCGAGGCGGCGGCAAGATGTCCGCGCATTAAGCGGGTTAACCTGTCTGCGGCCGCGCTATTGGGTTATAGCCGGCAAGAACTCATTGATAAACCGCTGGATATGCTCTACGCCCCGGAGAATATGGAGCTGTGGCAAACAGCCTGGTCCGACTTAACCGACAAAAATGCCGGTAAAAGTTTTGAGTGCGAACTCGTCGGCAAAGCCCATAACCGCATTCAGGTCTTCATTTCCCTTTCGGTCCTGCCGGGCCAACATCCGGAAAAAACGACCGTCATCTTGCTGATTCAGGATATCAGCGACAGAAAACGCCAGGACAAAGACCTGTTCATGATGCACAGGGCAGTCGAGCAAAGCGCCAGCGCCGTGATGATTACCGACCATAAGGGCCGCATCGAATACATCAACCCCAAATTTACTGAACTCACCGGTTACACCTTTGAAGAATTACAAGGGCAAAATCCCAGAGTGCTGCAATCCGGCAGCACTACGCCCCAATATTATCGGGCCATGTTGGATACCTTGTTCAGCACCGGGGAATGGTGTGGTGAGATTAAAAATAAAAAGAAAAATGGTGAAGACTACTGGGCTTACGAGAGCATCAGCGCGATTAAAAACAGCCAGGGCGCCACCACTCATTTTGTTGCCGTTGAAGAAGATATTACTCAGCGCAAAGCCGTTGAATCAGCGCTGACCGAAAGTGAGCAGCGTTTTCGCCAAATGGCGGACATGACCGGCGAATGGCTATGGGAGCAAGACCCCAATGGCTACTATATCTATTGCAGCACAGCTGTTAACCAGATTATCGGTTACAGCCAGGATGAAGTCACCGGCAAACACTATACCGAGTTTTTAACCCCGCAGGATAAAGCCAGTCAGCAGAATTATTCGACAAGTCATCGACCTTTTTATGCTCTGACCAATCACTATCAGCATAAAGACGGGCACGCCGTGCTGACCGAATCGACAGGCTTGCCAATCATCGACGCCGAAGGAAAACTGCTTAAATGGCGCGGTGTCGATCGGGATATTACCGCCAGACAGCATTTTCAGGATGCGCTCGTCGAAAGCGAAAAACGCATGCGGCTGATCATTGACAGCTCCTTGAATGCCATCGTACTCATGGATTCTTACGGCATCATTACCGACTGGAATCCTTGCGCTGAAAAGATGTTTGGCTGGTCGCCTAATGAAGCCATAGGCCAGATCCTCTCAGAATTGATAATTCCACCACGCTTTCGTAAAGCGCATCAACAGGGACTGCAACATTTTCTGCATACAGGTATAGGTCCCATCTTGAACCAACTCATCGAGCATGTCGCCATACGCCGGGACGGTAGCGAATTTCCAGTCGAACTCAGTATCTCCCCTTTAAAACTGGGCAATGCTTATATTTTTAGCGGTTTTATTCACGACATTACCGGGCGTAGGCGTCTGGAGCATCGGTTTCGACAAGCAGTGGAATCGGCGCCTAATGCGATTATTATGGTTAATGAGTCAGGGACGATTGTGATGGTCAATGCGCAGACAGAGACGTTTTTCGGTTACGCACGCACTGAACTGATGGGGCAATCGATTGAAATATTGGTGCCAGAGCGCTTTCGCAGTGCGCATATTGGTTTCCGCCATGCGTATCTTGCCGCCCCCGTGTCCAGATCTATGGGCGTGGGCCGAGATCTGTTCGGGTTACGTAAAGACGGGACTGAATTTCCGGTTGAAATAGGCCTCAGCCTCATCGATAGTCACGAAGAAACACTGGTGCTGACTACCATCGTAGATATTACCGCCCGCAAAGCCGCGGAGCAGCAAATTCGTCAGGCCCAGATTAATCTGGCGATAGCCCAGAGTGAAATCAATATTGCCCACCAGATACAAGCCTCTTTATTACCTGCCGAAGCCATTAATTCAGAACATTTTGAAGTCACCGGCTACTGTCTGCCCGCAGATCAGGTTGGAGGGGATTATTTTGATTATTTCTTTCGCGGTGAAAACCATTTGGATATGGTCATTGCCGATGTTTCCGGTCACTCAATCGGCCCGGCCCTGTTTATGGTTGAGGCCCGCAGCGCTATCCGTACGCAGGCCAATTCGGCAGCCACACCGGCACAAACGCTGAAAGTGCTCAATAATTTCCTGTATGCCGACCTCAATCATGCCGACTACTTCATCACGCTGTCTTATCTGCAATATGATATCAACCAGCAGCGACTCACCTTTGCCAATGCCGGACACCCGCCGCCTATGCTGGTGCAAAATCAGTGCATCGATGAGGAATGCCTGTTTCCTTCTTCAGAACAAGCCGCCTGGAATGAGGCGGAGATTCAGCAATTGTTTGGTCATCAGTTCATTCTGGGCGAGCCGCTCATCAATACCAGCCAAACGCAATGCACTCTGCTCGATGCCGAAGGGCTCATTCTGGGGGTGCGAGAGCATGTTTTGTTTGAAGAAAAATACATCCAGCTCAACGCTGGCGACCTGATCCTGCTGTACACCGACGGTTTGACGGAAGCCGAAAACCCCCAGGGTGAATTTTTTGGCACCGAACGCCTCCGCAGCCTGTTGCTGCAATGCGCACATAAATCCCCCCACGCCATCATCAACACGCTCATGGAGCAGCTTAAGCTGTTCTGCCAAAATGAATCTTTCAAGGATGATATTACCCTGATGATCTTCAAGCGCAAGTAATTGCTGCCATCCAGTTAAAAGGAAAGTCCAGCACGCGGACTGCCACGCTATGCTCCTGTTTCAAGATGAATGGCATTTGGGGTATTCCGGCAGATATCAGGGATTCGCAGTGTGTTCTTGAGTTTGGCTCATGGCCCTACACGCTCATCACGAGGGTGATTTATTGATCATCCATGAAACGTTCGTGCTGTGCTCAGGACAGGCCTGTCCTGAGCACGCTATTTTGGGAGAGCTGCGTTAATTTATTCTGAAGGTGCTGAATGGTGTTGATTGTGTAAAGGGATGTCAGCGTTGCCGTGGTCGCTGATTTGGGCATCAAACCATTCATGAAGAGCCTGAACATAGGGGGGGAATTCCGTTGAGTAATGGATCTGCGCGCCATTTTCCAGGGCTTTGTATTCGTATTTAATATCATCCGTTTCCGCCTTTTTCAACAGGGCGAGACCCGGCATATCCGCTCCATGCATACGTTCAGTTGCAGAAAAGTCACCTTTTCGGAAGTCATTGGCCATTTTGAGCAGATGGCTCTGGATTAATTTTATTTGCGAGGTATTGCCTGCTGATTTGACAACCACATGCTGGACACCGCCGTGAGCAGTTTTGGAAAACGTTTGCAGCGTTTCATTTAGCGCATAAGGAACGGCTTGCTGGATGCGTTGACGCGTCTCTTCAGACTGTGCCGGGCCGGTTTTTTCAAGGCCAGGCGCTGTCGTCGAAACAAGCAAAAGTCCAGTCAGCAGTAATGGGTAATAGTTCATGGTGGTACTCCTCGATGGGTTAAGACGCCGTGGAAAGGTCTGATCTTTCTACGCTTTGAAGACAGGCTTCTCGCTTGTCAGGTTCAATAAATCGATACGGGTTAAATTGGAGTTTATCCGGGCGGGGGAGGATGAGCAACAGAAACACGCTTCCGGCGCAGATGAAGATGGCTTTTCGGATAATGCTGTTGGCACTGAAAGCAGTCACACGCGCTCAAGACTAAATGCAGTAGGTTTTTGGGTTTCCTGTTAATATCTGCCAAAATCAAAATGTGATTTCCCATATAGTCAACACAAGGCAGCTAGGTATGGCTTCAACAGCAATAAGATTGATTTTAATGGTTTCTGCATTGTTAATTGCGGGCCCGGCAAGTGCAGACAAGCCATCAAGGGACGGCGGAGGCAAGCATGACAAACACCCGAAGCAAGAGCGGCACTATGATCGTGACAAGCGGTCAGGCGCTTCCAGCGATAGGTCTTATCATGACGAGGACAGGCCAGAGTTTAGCGGTGGCCGGTATTTCATCGACCGGCATCGAACCGTTATCCATGACTATTATGTTAATGAATACCGGACTGGCCGCTGCCCGCCAGGATTGGCCAAGAAACACAATGGGTGTATGCCTCCAGGGCAAGCGAAAAAATGGGCCTTAGGGCGACCTTTGCCCAGGAATGTGATTTTTTACGATTTGCCGCCGGCAGTGGCTTACACAATCGGGCCACCGCCTCCAGGCTACCGCTTTGTGCGCGTGGCGTCCGATATTTTGATGATTGCTATCGGGACGGGGATGGTGATGGATGCTATCAACGATTTGGGCAGGTATTGACGCCACAGTCACGAGCTCTGTTTGTTCCGGTGACCCGCTCTGAAAGGAGGCTGCAAAAATCTGATTTATTACCAATAGATCACTCGCCAGGCCGATCCAAAACTGGCTTCGTGCGCTGTGGGCATGCAGCGCGTTGCCAGCGTGCCTTGATCAACCCCTCAACATCAAAACCATTGAAAATTCGCATATGAAAAAATTACTCGCTTTTATCCTCTTGTTTCAAGTAGCCAATGCCGCCGATGCCGAGACTGTGGGATGTGTCACTACTTCCTGGAAGTTGATTGGCGCCAATCACAAGGTCTGTGTCGAGGCTTTTTCTGACCCTAAAATTCCGGGTGTAACCTGCCATGTCAGTCAGGCCAGAACCGGCGGCATTTCCGGCACCTTGGGTTTGGCGCAAGATCCGTCGCAGTTTTCGCTGGCGTGCAGGCAGACCGGCGCGATTAGTGTGCCTCGCGATTTACCGAAAGATGAAACGGTGTTTTCTGAAGATACCTCCTTGCTCTTTAAAGAGACGCGCGTGGTTCGCCTCTGGGACGAGGCTCACAAGACCCTGGTCTACGTTGCCATCAGCCGCAAACTGATTGAGGGTGCGCCGGCCAACAGTATTTCGACGGTGCCGGTGCTGCCATGGGCGGGGCAGCCATAACCAAGTTCGCTGCATCTGATCTGGCCAACAGAGCCGCTGTCACTGGCTTTTCCATTCAAAACCCCGGATAATCGCGATCTTTTTAGCAGCGCTCGATTCATGCAATTTACATTAACAAACACCGACGGTTATGCCCGGCGCGGCCGGCTGACTTTTGCCCGCGGTGTGGTGGAAACGCCGATATTTATGCCGGTCGGTACCTATGGCGCGGTCAAATCGCTGACGCCGGAGGATTTAACCGGACTGGGCGCGCAAATCATTCTGGGCAACACCTTTCATTTAATGCTCAGGCCGGGCATGGAGGTCATGAAGGCGCATGGCGATTTGCATGATTTCATGCACTGGAATAAGCCGATTCTGACCGATTCCGGCGGTTTTCAGGTATTCAGTCTCGGCGCGCTGCGCAAAATTACCGAGCAGGGCGTCACCTTTAAATCGCCTATCAACGGCAGGCCCATTTTTATGGGGCCTGAGGAATCCATGCGGGTGCAGCGTGATCTGGGTTCAGACATTGTGATGATATTCGATGAATGCACGCCGTATCCGGCCACGGTTCAGGAAGCGGCAGATTCCATGCGGCTGTCGCTGCGCTGGGCGGCACGCAGTAAACAAGCCCATGACGATAATGCTTCGGCTTTGTTTGGCATCGTGCAGGGCGGCATGTATGAGCACTTGCGCCAGGAATCCATAGACGGACTGGTCGACATCGGCTTTGATGGTTATGCTATCGGCGGTTTGTCGGTGGGCGAGCCAAAAGAAGAAATGATGGCCACATTGGATGTGCTGCATGGCAAAATGCCGGCCGATAAGCCGCGCTATTTGATGGGCGTGGGCACGCCGGAAGATCTGGTTGAGGCGGTGCGGCGCGGCATCGACATGTTCGATTGTGTGATGCCGACGCGTAACGCGCGCAACGGCCATCTTTTTACCAGCACCGGTGTCATCAGAATCAGAAACAGCCAGTACCAGTTTGATAACAATCCACTGGATGAAGCTTGCGGCTGTTATACCTGCCGGCATTACTCCAGAGCGTATCTGCGCCATCTGGATAAATGCAAGGAAATGCTGGGTTCCAGGCTGAACACCCTGCATAACCTGTATTATTATCTGAGCCTTATGCAGAACCTGCGCGATGCGATTGAAATGGGGGAGCTGGATGATTTTGTCCGGCAATTCTACCGGCAACGAGGAAAAACAGTTCCGACTGTGGCATAATGGCGCACATTTTATTTCATAATAACAACCGAGGGTAATCATGAGTTTTTTTATTTCTGACGCTTTGGCCGAGGCACCAGCTGCCGCCACTCAACCCGGCATTGAAGGGATGCTGTTTCCACTGGGCATTCTGGTGTTTTTTTACTTTTTGTTTCTGCGCCCGCAATCCAAGAAAGCCAAGGAACAAAAGCAAATGCTGGCGGCGCTGACTAAAGGCGCCGAAGTGGTCACTAGCGGCGGTATCTTGGGTAAAGTGGTCGAACTAGACGAGAATTTTGTCAAAATTGAAGTTTCCGACAACAGCTTTATTCAAGTGCAGCGTCACGCTATCGCCAGCCTGATGCCTAAAGGCACTTACAAAGCGATAATTAAGAAAGCTAAAGTTTAACTATCGTACCTGACTAGCGCATAGCTTGGCGGCGAGCAGCCGTTTGAGCTATTCCGCGGTTTAATTGTTGGAATAACACATGCAAAACAGTTTCCCCCTTTGGAAAAACATATTTATCCTGGCCGTTTTTTTGGTTTCGATTATTTACGCGCTGCCCAACTTGTATGGCGATGATCCGTCTGTTCAAGTCTCTCCGATACGGAATGCCAAAATAGAACAGGCTCAGGCCAGCGAGATTGAAGCGTCCATTAAAGCCGCAGGATTGACGACTAAAGCATTCGAGCATAAGGACGACCGTATCCTGGCGCGCTTTAATAATACCGATGACCAGCTCAAAGCTGCGGATTTGCTCAGAGACAAAATGGGCAGCGACTATTCAGTGGCCTTAAATCTTGCCCCGACAACGCCGGCGTGGTTGCAGTCGGCTGTCGGCGCGCAAGCGATGTATCTGGGTCTGGATTTGCGTGGCGGTGTGCATTTTCTGCTGGAAGTGGATATGGATGCGGCTGTTAAACAGGCCGAAGAGCGTTACACCGATGATGTCCGTCTGGCATTACGAACAGCGAAGCTACGCTATCTCTCAGTTTCCAAAGACAAAGATTATATTAAGGTAACGCTGAAGTCGGCGGAGGATAAGCCGGCCGTGCTGGCTTTGCTGAAGAAAGATTTGCGCGGTCTGGATATTACCGAACCTGACGCACAAGACCAACTCTGGCTGAACATGTCTGAAAAGGAAGAGCGCGAGATTAAAAAGTTCGCCGTTGCGCAAAATATGACCACTTTGCGCAACCGGGTCAATGAATTAGGTGTCGCCGAGCCGGTGATTCAGCAGCAAGGTGAAAACCGTATCGTCGTTCAGCTGCCGGGTGTGCAGGATACGGCTCGCGCCAAGGAAATTCTGGGAACGACAGCTACTCTGGAATACCGGCTGGTTGATATTGAGCATGATGTGCAGCAAGCGGTTGCCGGTCGTGTGCCAGTGGGCAGCCGGCTGTATTACGATAAAAACGGTGCGCCGATTCTGCTGGATAAGCGCATTATCGTGACCGGTGATCAAATTGTGGATGCCTCATCCGGTATGGATCAGGATGGCAGACCTTCGGTCAATATTTCATTGAATGGTGCTGGTGGAGCCAAAATGGGCAAACTGACCCAGGAAAATGTCGGCAAGCCTATGGCGGTGGTATTTATTGAATATAAAGTTGAAACCCGCATAATCAACGGTGAAAAGGTGCGCCATAAGGAGAAGGTTGAAAAGGTTATCAATGTGGCGACCATCCAGGGAGTATTTAGCAAACGCTTCCAGACAACCGGTCTGGATAGTCCGCAAGAAGCGCGCAATCTGGCTCTGTTGCTAAGAGCCGGAGCGTTGGCGGCGCCGGTTGATATCGTCGAAGAACGCACCGTAGGGCCAAGTCTTGGACAAGATAACATTAACAAAGGTTTGCTGTCTTTTGTGGTCGGTTTTGCGCTGGTCGTGCTGTTTATGGCGGTTTATTACAGGCTATTTGGTGTGTTTGCCAATCTGGCGCTGGTGTTTAACGTGGTGATTATCGTGGCCATTTTGTCGATGTTGCAGGCGACGCTGACTTTGCCGGGTATAGCCGGGATCATTCTGACCGTGGGTATGTCGGTTGATGCCAACGTGCTGATTTTTGAACGGATTAAGGAAGAAATTCGCAATGGCAATACACCGCAATCCGCTATCTATATCGGTTTCGAAAAAGCCTTTGCGACCATTCTTGATTCCAACATCACCACGCTGTTAGTGGCGGTCATGTTATTTGCCTTTGGAACCGGCTCGGTTAAAGGTTTTGCAGTCACACTGATTATTGGTATTTTGTCATCCATGTTTACTGCCATTACCGGCACACGGATGATTATTAACTGGGCCTATGGCAACCGCAGGGTTGAGAAATTATCCATTTAGTCGCACGGTGGGTTAAGTTAACTTGATCAGCCTGATTGAGCATGGTCCGTTGAAACTTTAGAAGATTAAAATATGAAGACAACAAATATAGATTTTATGGGTAACCGGAAAATAGCACTGATCTTTTCCGGTATTTTGACGGTGATTTCGATAGCCTCGTTATCTGTGCGCGGTTTGCAAATGGGTATCGATTTTACCGGCGGTACGCTGATTGAAGTCGGCTATCAACAAACGGCCGATTTAACGGTGCTGCGTAATACCTTGGACGCAGCTGGTTTTAATGATGCGACCGTGCAAAATTTTGGAACTGCCAGAGACGTGCTGATCCGCCTGAAACCACATGAGGGTGTCAGCAGTAAAGATTTAAGCGATAAAGTGCTTGAGGTTATTAACAAGAACACCGCAGAACCAGCCAGTTTGCGCCGGGTAGAATTCGTCGGTCCACAAGTGGGTGATGATCTGGCCGAGGACGGCTTTCTGGCCTTGTTGTATTCCACGATAGGCATTTTGATTTATGTAGCCTGGCGTTTTGAGTGGAAATTCTCGGTAGGTTCGGTCATTGCGACTTTCCACGATGTCATTGTCACAATGGGATTTTTCTCTCTTTTAGGTTTGGAGTTTGATTTGACGGTATTGGCCGCCATTCTGGCGTTGATCGGGTATTCATTGAACGATACCATCGTGGTCTATGACCGGATTCGGGAGAACTTCAGGCTGCTAAGGAATCAATCGACCGAAAAGATTATGAATCTTTCGATCAATGAGACGCTTAGTCGTACGATCATGACTTCCGTAACAGTCATGCTGGTGCTGGTTTCTTTGTTCTTTTTGGGCGGCGAAGTGATTCATAATTTCTCCATCGTGCTTTTGTTCGGTGTAATTTTTGGTACCTACTCGTCCATCTTTATTGCCAGCCCTGCGGCGTTGATGTTGGGCATCAGTCCAGCGGACTTGATGATACCGGTCAAAGAAGGCGCAGATTTTGATAATAGACCCTAAGTTTGCCAGGTTTCTTCGAAATACAGGCGCTGATCAGTTATAATTGGCCACTTATAAATACTTAATTAACACTTGGAGTTTTAAAAACATGGCGATAGAACGCACTTTTTCCATCATTAAACCAGACGCTGTAGCAAAAAATGTCATCGGTGAAATTTACAGTCGGTTCGAAAAAAATGGCCTGAAAATCGTTGCTGCAAAAATGCTGCACTTGACCCAGGCACAAGCCGAAGGTTTTTACGCAGAGCATAAAGAGCGCGGTTTCTTTAATGATCTGGTGGCATTCATGATTTCAGGCCCCGTGATCATGCAAGTGCTGGAAGGTGAAAATGCGGTTCTCAAGCATCGCGAAATAATGGGTGCAACCAACCCTAAAGAAGCGGCAGCCGGCACTATCCGCGCTGATTTTGCCAGCAGCATCGATGAAAATGCTGTACATGGTTCAGACGCTGTCGCAACCGCGCAAAGAGAAATTGCTTACTTTTTCTCGGATAATGAAATCTGTGCTAGAACCCGTTAACACAAAAACCATCAATTTGCTCGATTTCGACAGAAAAGGTCTGGAGGCCTTTTTTGTCGAGATAGGCGAGAAGCCTTTTCGGGCCACGCAATTGCTTAAATGGATTTATCAGGAAGACATCGACGATTTCGACCTGATGACCAATTTAAGCAAATCCCTGCGGGCTTATTTGCATGAGCACTGCACTATTGCTACACCAGAGATCGTCGTTGAACAGATTGCCACAGACGGCACGCGCAAATGGGTGTTACAAACCGCTTGCGGCAACCGTGTCGAAACCGTTTTTATTCCTGAAGAAGGCCGCGGCACCTTGTGTGTATCGTCGCAGGTCGGTTGTGCCTTGGCTTGCAGCTTTTGTTCAACGGCTCAGCAAGGCTTTAATCGCAATCTGACTACAGCGGAAATTATTGGTCAGCTTTATGTCGCGCAAAAACGTCTGGGTGCAGAAAAAAGAATCACCAATGTGGTCATGATGGGCATGGGTGAACCGCTGCTTAATTTTGACAATGTCATTGCCGCCATGAATCTGATGATGGATGATTTTGTTTACGGATTGTCCAAACGCCGCGTAACCATCAGCACCTCGGGTGTGGTGCCGGCCATGTACAGGTTAACCGAAGTCTGCGATGTCAGCCTGGCCGTGTCATTACATGCGGTTACAGATGAACTGAGGGACGAGCTGGTGCCGATCAATAAAAAGTATCCGTTGCAGGAATTGCTGGCGGCTTGCAGGGATAACGCAAAAATTGCGCCGCGTCGCAAAATCACCTTTGAATATGTGATGCTCGATGGCGTAAACGATTCCATTCAGGATGCCAGAGGGCTGATAAAATTGCTGAAAACGGTGCCGTCAAAGCTCAATTTGATCCCGTTTAATCCTTTTCCCAATTCACCTTACCGCTGTTCCAGCAGCGCAACGATAGAGCGTTTCCGCGTGCTGCTAAACGATGCCGGTATTGTCACCACGGTCCGACGTACCCGCGGCGATGATATCGATGCCGCCTGCGGTCAGCTGGTTGGCAAGGTGCAGGATAAAAGCCGTAGACATTTAAAAATTCAAATAGCGAGCGCAGAACGTGCGGCATGAATTCAGCAAAAAAATTAAACAACTCAGTGTGCTTCTGCTTTCAGGCGTATTGATAGCCTGTGCGACATCATCTAGCAATCGTGAGGCCTCCAATAATTATTATCAGTTGGGCGTGCGCTATCTGAACATGAATAAAATCGAATTGGCAAAAGGGAATCTTGAGCGGTCTCTTGAGAAAGATTCGAGCAATGCCCAGGCGCATAATGCGCTGGCTTTTTTGTATGAAAAAATAAACCAGTACGAGGCCGCGGAAGACCAGTACGAGAAAGCGCTCAATCTGGCTCCGGACGATTTGGGTGCGCTCAATAATTTTGGCCGTTTCCTGTGTGAGCGCGGCAAGCAGGAGCGCGGTATGGCTTTGTTGACGCAAGCCATTTCTGCACCTTTGAATGACAAGCCGTGGATGGCTTTGACGAATGCCGGACGCTGCCAGCTCGAAATGAAAAACCGTCAGGCTGCCGAAGACTATTTCAGAAAGGCACTGCAATTGAATCCAGTCTATGCGCCGGCATTGCAGGAAATGCAAAAAATCAGTTACCAAAAAAGCGATTTTTGGGCAGCAAAAGGTTACCTGGAAAGGTACCTAGGCGTCGCCGAACATAACTCAGAGTCGTTATGGTTGGCCATGCAGACAGAGCGCGCCTTGGGTAACGAGAAAATGGCCGAAAAATACCGAATCCGCTTGCTGGAAAAATTCCCGCTTTCGGATGAAGCAAAAAAAATCAAATCTGCGCGTTAAGTCAGCAGCTATTAACATGGCAAAGATATTACAAGCAATTCGCGGCATGCACGATGTGCTGCCCGATCAGACGCCGTTGTGGCGTCACGCCGAACGCATTATCGAAGAGGTGCTTGGCGCCTATGGCTATAGCGAAATACGGTTTCCCATCCTGGAAAAAACCGAACTTTTCAAGCGCTCTATTGGTGAAGTTACCGATATTGTTGAAAAAGAAATGTACACCTTCGATGACAGGAATGGTGATTCCTTAACCCTGCGTCCGGAAGGGACGGCGGGTTGTTTGAGAGCTTGTCTGGAGCATGGTTTACTGCATAACCAGGTACATCGGCTGTGGTATTACGGACCCATGTATCGTCATGAGCGTCCGCAAAAAGGGCGTTATCGCCAGTTTTATCAATTGGGTGTTGAAACCTATGGCATGGCCGGGCCGGACATTGATGCCGAATTGATCCTGTTGATCGACCGCTTATGGAAACGCCTGGGCGTGAGCGACAAAGTGCGCCTGCAGGTTAATTCATTGGGCACGATTGACGAGCGCATCCACTACCGCGAAAAACTGGTGACTTATTTGCGCGGCCATCTTGAACAATTGGACGAGGACAGCATGCGCCGGCTGGAAACCAACCCCTTGCGCATCTTGGATACCAAGAATCCGGCCATGCAAGACGTGGTTGCCAATGCGCCTGAATTGATGGATTATCTGGGCGATGACAGTCTTTTACATTTCAATACCTTGACAGCAACACTCGATGATCTGGGGATCCCCTACGAACTGAATACCCGATTGGTGCGCGGGCTTGATTATTACAGCAAGACCGTTTTCGAATGGGTGACCGATGAACTCGGAGCTCAGGGCACGGTCTGTGCCGGGGGGCGTTACGATGGCCTGATTGAGCAACTGGGTGGCAAGGCTAACCATGCGACCGGTTTCGCGATGGGCATCGAACGGCTATTGGCGTTGATGGAAACCTCGGCGCAGGTTCAGCTTGAAAGGGCAATTGATGTCTACATGATACGGGTAGGTGAAAAAGCTGAACAGGCGGGCATGCGTTTTGCCGAGTCCATCAGAAACGCAATGCCCGGATTGAAATTGCAGGTCAATTGTGGCGGCGGCAGTTTTAAGAGCCAGTTTAAAAAAGCCGACAAGAGTGGCGCAGAGTATGCACTTATTCTAGGCGATGATGAGGTCAGCCGCGGTGTTGCCGGCGTTAAATCCTTGCGCCAGGAGCAAGAGCAGCTGTACTTGTCGGAGAAGGACACGCTAGACTTTTTGAAGTCGCAGTTGGATTGATAACAACAACTCAAACCGCTCTTCGCCGCCGAGCGTGCCGGTTCAAATCAAACTTAGTAAGTGTTTAATATTACAAACAAGAGAAAGCAAGTGGAAATATACGATACAGAAGAAGAACAGGTTGAGGCCTTAAAAAGATGGTGGAAGGAGAATGGTCAATCCACCATAGCCGGTCTGGTTGTGGGTATTGCACTGATTCTGGGCTGGAATTACTGGCAAGGGCACAAGAAAGACCAGGCCTTGCAAGCATCAGCGCTTTATGATCAGTTAATGAAGGCGGTGACTGAAGACAACAAGGAGCCGGCAGAAAAGTTGGCCGAACGCCTTCAGGAACAGTTTCGTGCGACCCCTTATGCTGCCTACAGTGGTCTGTCACAGGCAAACATAAAAGTCCAACAAGGCGACACGGCGGCAGCAAAGCAGATTCTTGAAAAGATTGCCCGCGATTCGAATAAAGAGCTTAGCAACGTGGCCAAGTTAAGGCTGGTGCGCCTAATGCTGGCAGCAGGCGAATATGAGCAGGGACTGAAATTGATTGCTGAAGTTGATCCGGCCTCGGCAGCAAGTTTTTCGGGCAATTATGATGAACTGGTCGGCGATCTTTACGTGGCTTTAGACCGATTGGATGAGGCCCGCACATCCTATCAAAAGGCGCTAAGAGATGGCCATCAGTCGCCCTTTTTGCAAGCCAAGATTGATGATCTGACTGCGCCTGAAATCGTAGAAATTAAAAAATAATGCGCCTGATTACGCTGTTGTTATGCTGTTTGGGCTTGGCTGGTTGTGCGGCATGGGAAACAGCATCCGAATCCTTTACGGGCATTACCGATTATTTTCTGGGCGGTCAGGACAATACCGAACCGCCTGCCGAATTGGTGGACTATTCGCCCGAGAGCGAGATCGAAGTGCTCTGGAAGGAAACGATCGGCGTCGGTGCCGATGAGCAGACGCTTAGACTCGTTCCCGCCGTTGCCGATGGCAAAGTCCTGGCGGCAGATCGAGAAGGCTTGGTGCAGGCCCGGGATGCCAGAACCGGTGACCTGCTTTGGGAGGTCGAAGCCGAAGTGCCGTTTTCCGGAGGACCTGGTCTTGGCGCAGGAACGGTGATTTTGGGCACCAGTGATGCCGAAGTGCTCGCCTTAAATATTGAAAACGGCGAGCAGCTTTGGAAAACCAAGGTTTCCAGCGAAGTGCTCTCGGTTCCGGTGGTTGCCAAGGGCATGGTCATGGTGCGCACCACCGATGGTGTCCTGGTCGCGCTTGATGAAAGAACTGGCGGCAAACGCTGGAGTTATGAGCTTACGGTACCGGCATTAAGCATACGCGGCACCTCATCACCGCTGATTGTCGAGGACAATGTCATCAGCGGCTACGATAATGGCAAGTTAATAGCTTTGCGTTTGCAGGACGGTAAAAATGTTTGGGAATCCAGTATCGCAGTTCCTTCTGGACGCTCTGAAGTTGAAAGACTGGTCGATCTGGACGTGGATCCGATTGAAAGCCAGGGCATTGTTTATACTGCCAGCTATCAAGGCGGGGTCAGTGCGGTTTCGGAGCTGGATGGTGATGTGTTATGGCGCAAAGAGGACGTTTCTTCTTTCGCAGGCTTAAGTCATGACTCACGCTACCTATATGTGACGGATTCAAAAAGCCACGTCTGGCAGCTGGATCAGCGTAACGGCGCGTCCTTGTGGAAGCAGCAGGATTTGCATCACAGAAAACTGACCGCGCCGCTAGCTTATGAAAATTATGTGGTAGTGGGTGATTTTGAAGGTTATGTGCACTGGTTATCGAATACCGACGGCAGACAGATGGGGCGTGAACAGATCACGGATAGTCCCATCGATGCCAGGCCGGTTGTTGCCGATGGCATTGTTTATATTTATGCAAATAACGGCAAGCTTGCCGCTTTAAAAGCTCGATGAGGGCAATATGTTACCTGTAATAGCCCTGGTAGGGCGCCCCAATGTTGGCAAATCAACGTTGTTTAATTATTTAACGCGCAGCCGGGAAGCCCTGGTTGCCGATTTTCCGGGCTTAACCCGGGATCGCCAATATGGCCGGGTTAAACGCGGCAAACGTGATTTTCTGGTAGTCGATACCGGCGGTATCGCGGATGATGCCGAAGGCATAGAAAGCGCTGCCCGCAAGCAGGTACAGATTGCCCTGGAAGAAGCCGACGTGGTTTTTTTCATGGTCGATGCCCGCGAAGGCCTGAGTGCTTCTGATCATATCATTGCCAATAGCCTCAGAAAGCTCGACAAACCGGTCGTTCTCGTGACCAACAAGGTTGACGGCATCAATGCCGATGTTGCTGCTGCTGAGTTTCATGCTTTGGCCTTGGGCGAGCCGGTACAAATCGCTGCCTCGCATGGCCGTGGTGTGCATGAATTACTGGAGCGAATTGATGAGTTGTTGCCGCCTGACGACGAAGACCTTGAAGAAATCCCCAAAGGCATCGGTATTGCCGTCGTCGGCCGGCCCAATGTCGGCAAATCAACATTAGTCAACCGCTTGCTTGGTGAAGAACGCGTCGTCGTCTTTGATGAGCCCGGCACCACCCGTGACAGCATCTACATTCCTTTTGAGCGTAACGGCAAACTCTATACGCTGGTCGATACCGCCGGCATGCGCAGGCGCGCCAAAGTGTCGGAGGTAATTGAAAAATTCAGCGTCATCAAGACCTTGCAGGCGATTGAAAAATCCAATGTGGTCATTTATTTAATTGACGCCAGCGAAGGTGTTACCGATCAGGATGCGCACTTGCTGGGGCTGGTGCTGGAAGCGGGCAGGGCTTTGATTATTGGTCTTAATAAATGGGATGGCTTGACTCTGGAACAGAAGCAAACAGTTAAACGGCAAATGGATTTAAAGCTTTCATTTGTTGATTTTGCCGAAAAGCATCCCATTTCCGCGCTGCACGGCAGCGGCGTTGGCAAATTGTTTGACGTCGTCCATGAATTGTACGATGCCGCCATGCTGGATATGTCGACGCCGGCACTGACCCGGATTTTAAAAGAAGCGACTGATGCGCATCAGCCGCCTTTGGTCAACGGGCGCCGAATTAAACTAAAATACGCCCATCAGGGCGGCCGCAATCCACCGATTGTGGTCATTCATGGCGTACAAACCGATGTCTTGCCGCAGTCCTACAAACGCTATTTAAGCAATTATTTCCGCGACAAGCTGGGCCTGGCGGGAACGCCGATCCGCCTGGAATTCAAGTCGCCGGAAAACCCGTTTAAAGACCAAAAAAACAAACTGTCAGACCGGCAGCTGCAAAAACGCAAGCGCCTGATGCAACACAGCAAAAGCAAAAAGTAGGCGGCTGGATTTTGCAGTACCCTGACGGCTTGCATTCAATATCACTCCAACAATAGCGGAAATTAACCATGGCTACAGTTACATTTCAAGGTAATCCAGTGCATACGTCGGGCGAGTTGCCGGCTGTCGGCAGCAAAGCACCTGAATTCACATTGGTGAACGGAAAATTAGCGGATGTGACCTTGGCAAACTACGCTGGCAAAAGAAAAATCCTCAACATCGTCCCCAGCCTGGATACCCCGGTATGCGCCGCATCTACGCGCAAATTCAACGAGAAAGCATCCCGCCTAAATAATACAGTGGTGTTGGTGGTTTCTGCCGATCTGCCTTTTGCACAAGGCCGTTTTTGTGAAACCGAAGGCCTAAAGCATGTCATCCCCTTATCCACATTTCGTTCAAGTTTTGCCAATGACTACGGCGTCAATATTGTTGACAGCTTTCTGGCTGGTTTGACAGCCCGCGCCATCGTCATCATTGATGAAGCAGACAAAGTGATCTACACACAACTGGTCCATGAACTCGCGAACGAGCCGGACTACGAAAGCGCATTAGCTACGCTGTTAAACTGAAAGTCATTGATGGTAAGCTCGCTACTCGCACGGATACCGCATTCGTTTCGAGGCCTATCATAAGTTCATAACTGATACTCAACGATGCTAAGTGAAACCAAATGAGCCGGCTGTTTGCGAATTTTTTGTTAACACTACCGCCTCAACTTTTTTAAGTTAAGCCAAGCTGCCAGAACGTCCGGGCTTTTTTAGCGCTTGAAGTGCTGCAGGAAGCCCTTGCGTTTTGGTTTATTTCCGAATTGCAGACGTAAACGAACTCAAGTTGCCCTTGAGCATCTGCAATGCGCATAGTCTCTCTTCTCGCCCGTCACTGTCGCCTTGCATCAACTGGGCGTGTTATGCCGGATGGTCTTTTCCGCAGCCGGCCGTAAGCGACTTATATCTCAGCTGCTAAATTCTCCAAAACAGTAGCTAGCGGTGCCCAGTGCCGGTGCAAATTGTCTAGGATCTCCTTGGTCCACATACATTCGCTGAAGAAAACTTCATCGGAAACGGCGAAGATGCCCGGGCAATGGCAGCAGTTGCCGTCTTTCAGTTCTGCCGCTGCAACAAGCACGATCGGCTATCAAATGAATCAGCAGCTAGCTGAGCCTTGATGGAAAGCATCTCCAACTCGTTGTGTATTCCATAACAAACTGATTCAAAACATGTTTTTATGTTTGAACCTGACCCTTCAGGCTGCGGATGTCGGCCTTTTTTACATTTGTCTTGTAAATACCTTTCTTGTCAACCCCTTCACAAAAAGCGAATCATGATTAGGCCAGCTTCTGTTTTCTGACCTTTTTCACATTATTCCAAATAGTCGCTCACTACCCTTAACTTCGATTACTTAATTTAGAAGCTAAGGAAACTATCATGAACATTGACTATTTGAACAATTTTGTGCGCAGGGTAGGCCTGCGCTTTTTGCTGGTTGGACTCGCCCTGTTCATAAATAGCGGCACTCTATTCGCAGCCAGCACGAACCTTGCCTGGGATCCCAGCACGTCGGTGGGTGTGGGCGGGTATAAAGTATCTTACGGTACCAGCAGCGGCAGTTATACCTCAACCATTGATGTCGGCAACACGACCGCTCAGGCGGTCTCTGGCCTGCAAGAGGGTACTAAATACTATTTCGCGGTTAAGGCCTACGATTCGGCCAAGACCACCGAGAGTGCCTATTCCAATGAGATCAATACGACAATACCGGTCACAACAACGGCATTAACTGCGACTTTCACGCCGGCGAGCCCAATCAGCGTCGTCCAGGGTACTTCGATAACGTTCACAGATACCACAACAGGCACAGTGACGAGCAGGACATGGAATTTACCCGGCTCTAACGCCACGGGCTCAACTTCAACTGCTCAAACAGTCACAGTCAGCTATGCTACCGCGGGGACATATAACGTGACTCTGACGGTTAACGGAAGTGCCACCACAACCAAATCAATTTCCGTGACGGCACCACCTACACCTACACCTACACCTACACCTACACCTACACCTACACCTACACCTACAGCCAGTAACGGACTGGTAGCGGCTTATGGCTTTGAGGAAACCACTGGCACAACTGTCACGGATGCCTCGGGTAATGGTAACAACGGTGCTATCAATGAAGCCGTCAGAATCACCACAGGTAAATTCGGCAAAGCGCTGCAATTCGATGGTATCAATGACTGGGTTACGGTCAATGACAGTGCTTCACTGGCGCTTTCCGCCGGTATGACCCTCGAAGCGTGGGTCTATCCGCAATCCCAGGCCAGCTGGAACACTGTCATGATGAAGGAATCATCAGCGGGTTTGTCTTATGCCCTATATGCCAACGATGACCGCAACCTGCCGGGTTCATATGTAAGTATAGGAAGTGATCGTCCGGTCACCGGCCCCAGCACGCTACCGGTGAACCAATGGACTCACCTGGTATCAACCTATGACGGTCAATATCAACGGCTTTATGTCAACGGTGTCGAGGTTGCCCAGAGCGCGCAGAGTGGCCTGATTCAACAATCCACAGGCACGTTGCGCATCGGCGGCAACAGTGTCTGGGGCGAGTATTTCAAGGGCTATATCGATGAGGTGCGGATTTACAATCGCGCCCTGACCGTTGCAGAAGTCAACAACAACCTGAAGACTGCAGTGAGTGCTACCAGTGCAACCACTACTCCGCTGCCACTGCTCCTTGGCAACAGCAACGAGGAACCTTGGAAAGATCTCCAGCCAAAAGGTGTAGCCCAAGCCTTCCAGGCGGTAGCTGCGAAATCCGGCTCAGTGACCGAAATCAAGGTATATCTGGATGGCAACCTCAGCACAACCGCTACGAAACTGGTTGCCGGCATCTATAAGAATAATAACGGTCATCCCGGGGCTCGTATCGCTCAAGCTACAGCTACTCTGAGTCAGTCCGAGCTTGGCGCATGGAAGTCAGTCACAATACCTGCAGCCGCGGTTACCGCTGGCCAAACCTATTGGATTGCGATACTCGGAACGAACGGGCAAATCGGCTTCCGGGACCAAGTGGGATCGGGAACTGGTATCCTGGAAAGAAGTTATTCAAGTTCGTTAACCAGCTTACCCAGTACCTGGAGAAGTTCGACAAGTGGCTATAAAACCAACGCGAGCATGTCAATCTATGGCACTGGAAAGTAGTCACCAACCACTGGCCTAATAAAGGTCTTACTCTCGGAGCTGGCTGCGCATTGGGCGTGGCCAGCTCCTTTTTCATTTGTAATGGCGCCCGTTCGGTGGGCAATTGATATTTCGTGGTAACGCAATAACGACAAAGCTTGTGCCATTTTCAAAATTAACAGGCTCTGCTACTTTGAAAATTGACTCCCGACAGTAGCGTTCCAAATCAGATTAATGCCAAGCCTGTCTTTGATCCGAACAGGTGCTACCCCTGTTGTCACGATGCAGATCACACCACCTTGTTGCGCAAATCATTCTTTACCTTGCCCCGATGGCAAACATAGGGCCATACCAATTTCAGCCATCCAACTATGTCTCGTTTTATAGTCAGCTAACATTGACTGCCCGGAGGGTTACTTGCTCGAAGGAAATGTTTAACTAATGGGCGGGCGCTTGTTTCAGATTATAATAGCCGCGTCTATTGACAGTAAGAACTGCGCTCCACTCGAAATAATCTCTATCAATCAATATGCTACTGTGTACATTTTTTCAAAAATGCAGGCCAATAATAATTTTAATCAAGTCCGACCCTGATTAGGAGGGGTGATGAAATCCAGAGAAAGACGACGGGGGCTGGTGGTCGTTAATACCGGTGAAGGCAAGGGCAAGTCGTCCAGTGCTTTGGGGATGGTCTTTCGTGCTGCGGGTTGGGGCATGCAGGTGTGTGTTATTCAGTATATTAAAGGCCAGTGGCAGACCGGCGAGCAAAAAGCGGCCGAGCGCTTTGATAATATCGAATGGCATGCCTTGGGAGATGGCTTTACCTGGGACACCAAAAATCCGCAGCAGGATATTAAAACCAGCCGGGAGATTTGGGAGCTTAGTAAACAGAAGATGCTGTCTGGCCAGTACGATGTAGTGCTGCTGGATGAAATCAATTATTGTTGTGGCTATAACTGGATTTCAGGCCAGGAAATCGCTGATTTTATTGTCAACGAAAAACCGTCCTGGCTGCATTTAATTCTGACCGGTCGTAATGCGCCGCCGGAAGTCATTGCTGTTGCCGATACCGTGACCGAAATGAGCAAAATCAAACACGCTTTTGAAAAAGGCATCAAGGCCGAACAGGGTATCGAGTTTTAATGCCGATCAGTTAAGTCTTAACTTATCGGCAGGTTCGATTTTATCAGGCGGCGGGCACTTTTTTAGAGGTGCCTGCCCATAGCGGTACGGCGAGTATCACCAAGCTTGCCAGCCAAAGCAGCAGCTGGCAATTGATCAGGGTGTAGACCAGCGCTGACCACAGGCTGTCGCCCAGTCGCGGATGGGCTTCTACAAAATCGCGGCCGACGGTGAAGGCGTAGGTTTCACCGGCAATAACGGCCAAGGCCATAAACCCCAGCGCATAGCCGGCAGCTCTGAGCGGCAATGCGATCAGGACTGCGGCGATTATCACCGCCCAGCCCAGCAACTGCCCCTGGTTTCTGGTGAACATGAACGCAGTCCATGCTCTGTCGGCCAGCAGCGGGTAAGCGTTGATATAATCGATACCGGACATGACGATGACCGTTTCCGCAACAACAAGCACCAAGCCGATAGCGCCGAGCGAGTAGGAGATAATTTTGGCGCGTTGGCAGGAAAAGGGTGCTGTGCCCATTAAGGCGCTGAATTCCAAGGCATTCGCCGCGTTTCTGCTGGCTGAAAAATAGCGAATAAGCATCAGGCCCAATACGCCGGCGACAGCGATACTGGTCAGCGGATAAGGCATGCTCAGATAACGGCCGTTCAGGCTCAGGCCGATTGATTTATAGATGGCAAGCGCAGCAAATGCCAAGTATAGATAGCGCAGCCAGAGGCTCAGCACGGGACTGCTGTCTTGCGAGTTTAACAAATCAAGGGCGCGACGCAGGAGTAAACCGCCCAAGGGCGGCGCTGAGGCCAACGATAAACACAGCATGTATGCGTTCCATAGTGCTGTAGCTGGTGTACCATAAATCGCCCGCCTGGTTGACCAGCAAGGCGCTGAGCAGTTGCGTGAAGCCGATAAACCCAGCCAGGCGCAGCCCACATGCCGGCAGGCGTTGAGCATAAGCCAGCACAACTAGCAGCATCAGTAAGCCGGCGTACAAGACCCGTTGCGGCCAATGCGAATTCTCGGTGACGTTTCCGGTCAGCGGAAATACCGCTTCGCGATCGGCGGAATACAGCCCCCAGTTGGCGCCGACGACGCCTTCCAGTTTGCTTTTCCAGGGCTGGTTAAAGGCTTCCACGATGTTGTAATCGAAGCCGTTTTTGTTGGCCAGTTGTACCAGCGAGCGGATGAATTTGGCTGCGTTGACCACGCTGGGAACGGCATCGCCGCGTTGGCGGCCTGCGCTGGGCCAGCCCGATTCGCCGATTAAAATAGGTTTGTCGGGATAGGCCTCGCGTATTTTTCGATAATTCTTCTCAATGTGGGCAGCGGTTTGTTCAATATTGAGCGGCTCGTCTTCCCAGTAAGGCAGGATATGCACGGTGATGAAGTCGACTTCCTGGGCGATTTCCGGGTATTTCATATAAAACGACCAGACATCGGCATAGGAAACCGGCTGTTTGACCGCCTGTTTGACCTGGCGGATGTATTGCAGCAGCTGTTCAGGTTCCAGTTCGCCGCGCAACAAGACTTCGTTGCCGACAATGACACGGGTAATGACATCGGGATAGGCGTTCGCCATACGGATCAGTTGTTGTACTTCGGCGTCGTTTTCCTCGGCCATGGTGACATGCCCTAGCCAGGCGCCCTGAATCATCTTCAGACCGTGTTTTCGCGCCAGTGCCGGCACGTCCTGCAAGCCGCCGAGACTGGCATACGTGCGGATGCTAAAGGTTTCATCGGCCAGCATCCGCAAGTCCTCGTCGACTTGTTCCTTGCTCGGATAAATTTCCGTCAACGGGCTTTGGCCTTCGCGGAACGGGGCAAACGATACACTGCTGATTTTGCCTTCAGGCACATCCGGTCCCGCATCTTGCGGAAGATTGCTTAGGCCTGTCAGCAAGCCGTTGGCTAAGACGGCCAGAATCAGAAACAGAATAAGTCGATTGATTTTCATATAAAGCGCTTGTTATAGGCATCCGGAAGTGAGGCGGCCATGATAGCGCATTTTTGTCTTGTGTTTCATGCTTTTGGCGGGCGTTGCCCAGCGGCGGCAAGGTGCTTACCGCGCTTAATGATCAGTCATTGCTGAGCCTGGATAATTAGCATAGAATCCAAAGGGGAATGCTTGGGATAGTCCTTAGCATGGTTTGTAATTGTCACAACAGAAGAGAAAGTAAATGTCTGAAACCAGTAAAATCATCATAGGTGTAGTTGCATTTATTGTCATCGGCTTCATATTGGTCGGTACCAGTAAAGACCAGTCCAAAGAAGAGATGGAAGCGGCATCGAAAATTAGAACATATGCTGCCATGCAGACGATGGCCAGTAATAAATGTCCGCTGGCCATTAAAAAGGAAACCGGCGAGCAGGTGTTTTTCCCTTCAGAAACCGAGAGCGATAAGGATTCTTATATTACCCTGAAGTGGGTCGGCGAAAGTGGCGGCTTTAAAACAGCTTCCTGCACATTGCATATGTCGCTGGGCGGCATTTCAGAGTTGATTATTGATGATAAGGTCATCATCAAGAAAAAAATCTGAGGGGCAATGTCCTGATTGAATTCATGGCGGCTGGCAGGGGCTCAATCAGGAACTTGATTTATTGTTTTAATTTTTGTCTTGGTTATAGCTGTCGGTAATTTCGCAGTCGTCCAGATCAGGTACGGGCGGTTCCGGGCAGTTAATGCCGGCGGCATTCAGCACTTTTTTCAGGGTGTTGATCTGTTTGTCCAGCACATGAATATGTTCCAGCATGCGGTTGATGGCGTGTGCGATCGGATCGGGCATGTCGGCGGTTAAGCCATAAGGGTCAAAATCCATTTTTCCGGCAATTTCATCGAGGGCGAGCGTTCGCTTTTTGGCATTGGGGTCGGTAATGTGGCCGGGAATGCCGACTACGGTGGCTCCCGCCGGCACCGATTTTAATACCACCGAATTGGAGCCGACTCTGGCCCCCGCGCCAATTTCGATGGGCCCTAATACTTTGGCGCCAGCGCCCACCACTACGCCGTTATGCAGGGTTGGATGGCGCTTGCCTTTTTTCCAGGTGGTGCCGCCCAGGGTTACGCCGTGATACAAGGTGCAGTCATCGCCGATGACAGCGGTCTCTCCTATGACCACGCCCATGCCGTGGTCAATAAAAAAGCGCCGGCCTATTTGCGCGCCCGGGTGAATTTCAATGCCGGTCAGGAATCGGCCCATATGAGCGCTAAAACGCGCCAGCCATTTAAAGCCGGATTGCCAGCACAAATGGCTGAAACGATGCACCAAAATGGCATGAAAGCCGGGGTAGGCAGTAATAACTTCCCATACCGACTGCGCGGCCGGATCGCGTTCAAAAACGCAGGCAATATCTTCTTTTAACCGGCTAAACATCACTGACTCCTCTTGTTGCCCTGAGACATTCTCAAGATGCCCCGGAGTATGTCGACTTCTTTTGTGTCCAGTTGGATCCGGTTATAGATTCGGCGTAAACGCCGCATGATGGATTTTGATTTACCCGGCTGCATAAAACCGATATCGGTTAATGCCTCTGTCAAATGGGCATAAAAAGACTCCATTTGCGCCGCGGTTGCCAAAGGACTTTGACCTTTATCGCCAATCAGCACTTCTTCCTGCAATCCCGAGGCAACAAAAATTTCATAGCAGATCACTTGCACGGCGGCGGCCAGATTTAACGAACTGTATTCGCTGTTGCAGGGAATTCTTAATAAGGTTTGGCAGACATCCAGTTCATGATTTTTCAAGCCGGAATTTTCCCGGCCAAACACGATGGCCACTTTATGCAAGGAGGCCGCAGTCAGGACTTTTGCGGCGCATTCGCGGGGCGTAATTTCCGGCCAGCTAATGGTTCGGCAGCGGGCACTGGCGCCAATGACCAGAGGGCAATCGGCAATGGCGTCCTGCAGGCTGTTGCAAACGGTTGCCGCCGCCAACACATCATCTGCACCGGAGGCACGGGCGGTGGCATCGCTACTGGGAAAAATTTTAGGCGCAACCAGCCAAAGATTATCCATCTTCATGTTCTTCATGGCCCGCGCTACCGCGCCGATATTACCCGGATGCGTGGTTTCGACCAGAACGATTTTTATATTGGACAGCAAGGCATTGTCTCTACGCGGAAAAAAGCGCCAAGTTTACCAAAAGATTTGCTATCCTATGGCGATTTCTGTGCTCATTATAAATTCAAGTTATGCAACCAATGCTCAATATTGCCGTCCGTGCTGCAAGAAGCGCCGGCGAGCTGATTCTTCGTTCTGCCGATAATGTCGGCCGCCTGCAAATCAGTCAAAAAGGTAAAAATGATTACGCCAGTGAAGTTGACCAAATGGCCGAGCGGGAGATCATTAACATCATTAAGGCCGCATATCCCGAGCACGCGATTCTTGCGGAAGAAAGCGGCAAGCATAAAGGTAACGATTTTGTCTGGGTGATTGATCCTTTGGACGGTACCACCAACTTCCTGCATGGTTTCCCGCAATATGCTGTTTCTATCGCCCTGAAATACAAGGGCAAGCTTGAGGTTGGCGTTATTTATGACCCGTTGCGCGACGAATTATTCACTGCCAAACGCGGCGGTGGCGCCATGCTCAATAACCGCCGCCTGAGAGTCACCAATCAAACCAGCATGAAAGGCGCCCTGGTGGGCACCGGTTTCCCGTTTAAAACCGATTTGCATCTGGATGCCTATTTGGGCATGTTCCGCGCCTTGACAACCGAGTGTGCGGGTATTCGCCGCGCCGGTGCGGCCGCACTGGATTTGGCCTATGTTGCGGCGGGCCGCCTGGACGGCTACTGGGAAATAGGTATCATGGAATGGGATATGGCAGCGGGTATTTTGCTGATCAAAGAGGCTGGCGGCGTGGTTACCGACTTTTCTTTCGACGACAAGTATTGGCAATCGGGCAATGTTATCGCCGGCAGTCCGAAAATGCATCAGATGATGTATCAACTGATTGAGCCCCATGTCACCAGCAACCTGAAATAAGCCAAGGAACGCGTATCAAATAACTTGTGCAACTCTGAGAAACAATTTTCTGTGCAGGTGCGGATTCATCCGCACTGTACGAATAAATTCGCACCTACACTTGTTCAGCTTATTTCGTGCGCATTACTAAGCGCTAAAAATACTGTGCCCCGACAGGCCTGCCCTGATGGTTCAAGACCGGCTAAAGCAGCTCCAATGCCAGCATGATGGCATCTTCACGGCCATGTTCGGCGGGGTAATAGCCTTTTCTGATGCCTATCTCGTTAAAGCCCATTTTTTCATACAGGGCAATCGCGCCGAGATTGGACGGGCGCACTTCCAGAAAAATAGTCTCGGCCCGGCCTCTGGCGACTTCGATCAGATTTTCCAGCATTTTCCGGCCGATGCCTTGATTCTGTTCGGCGGGATCCACGCAAATATTTAAAATATGCGCCTCGCCTACGGCTATGGAAACGATGCTGTAGCCCAGAATATTGTCCAGTTCCTCGCAAACCCAACAGCTGTAACGGGCTTTAAAGCAGTCTCTAAAAATGTCTTCGGTCCAGGGAAACTGGTAGTTTTTTCTTTCAATGGCTATAACGCTCGGCAAATCTGCCGTCGTCATTCTTCTAAGACGCATTAGATCTTTTCTGCCGACAGAATCCGGAAATACTTTGGCATAAAATTCCCTATCGGCGTCGTAAATGACAAGATCTTTTATTTTTTCTAATAATCCCAGCATGATCAACCTTCAAACTTTTTATAGGTCATGAGTGCTAATTGTAAATCCATCCAGGCCTTGCGTTTATCTATCAAGGTGCGTAACAAATACGCGGGGTGATAAATGACAACGACTGGTGTTCCCTCTAAAGTATGGACGTTGCCGCGCAGTTTGGCGAGGGGGGCATCGGTTTTTAACAAGGTTTGCGCAGCGATTCGGCCCAAAGCCAGAATGATTTTGGGTTTAATCAGCGCCCGTTGGCGCTGAAGATAATCATGACAGGCGGCAACTTCGTCGGCTTTCGGATCGCGATTACCGGGCGGACGGCATTTTACTATATTGGCAATAAAAACGTCTTCCCGTGCCAGGCCAATGGCCCTTAACATTTCCGTCAGCAACTGTCCGGCACTGCCGACAAACGGCAGGCCTTGCTGATCTTCACTCTGCCCCGGTGCTTCACCGATCAGCAGCCAGTCTGCTTGCTTGTTGCCCGAGCCAAAAACCGTTTGCGTGCGGGTCTCGCACAACACGCATTTTCGGCAGGCGGCGACCTCAGCTTGCAATGACTCCCAGTTGTCGGTAACCGCCGCCGCCTCTGCTGATGCCGCTTCGATAATCGAATCATCCACATCGGCAGGCTCGGTGACGGCGCCAGCCAAAGACCTTGAAGCTCTGGGCACCCAAACATCGATGCCCATGGCTTTCAGATAGTGCAGACGCGTTGCGTTATCCACAAGCGATTCTCCCGGATAAAGCGGGCAGCTGCGCGGGCGAATGGATCCACTCCTGCGTTAAAGCTAGCGCTTGCATCTCAGTAGCCATCACTTTTTCAAAATGACATGCCGTGCCGGTATTCTGGCCGCATGTGTTTGAGCTGAGCTTTGCCATCCATGGCTTTTGGATTCCGGCAATCCCTGCCGGAAAGACGTGTGATAGGTGTTGAGTCTTTGCACCTTGCATCTTTTACCTTGAACCTTGGTTTTTTAAACATCCCCTTTTTGTGGATGTCTCCGCTGGTTGGGCGCCTGCAGTTTATTAACCGCATTGATATAGGCTTTGGCTGAGGCAATCACAATATCAGTATCGGCGCCCAGGCCGTTGACAATGCGGCCGGCCTTTTCAAGGCGAACGGTCACTTCACCCTGAGCATCGGTACCGTTGGTGATGTTGTTTACCGAATACAGTTCGAGGATGGCGTGGGTCTGCACCAGTTTCTCTATGGCTTTTAAGCTGGCGTCGACTGCGCCGCCGCCATTCGAGCTGCCGGTGACTTCTTTGTTGTCGACCCGCAGCGTCACCTGGGCATTGGGTACTTCGCCGGTTTCCGAGCAGACTTTCAAGGCGATCAGTTTGACGTGCTCGTCTTCGGACTCAAAACCCACTTCCGAAATCAGCGCCTGTAGGTCCTCATCAAAAATTTCATGCTTTTTATCGGCAAGCTGTTTAAAGCGGAAAAAGGCATCGTTTAATTCTTCTTCTGAAGTAAATTCAAAACCGAGTTCAGTCATGCGGCTCTTGAAGGCATTGCGGCCCGAGTGTTTGCCCATCACCATGCGGTTGGCCGACCAGCCGACATCTTCTGCGCGCATGATTTCGTAGGTCTCCCGGCTTTTCAGGACACCGTCCTGGTGAATGCCGGACTCATGGGCAAAGGCATTGGCGCCGACGATGGCTTTGTTGGGCTGCACTGGAAAACCGGTAATCGAGGAGACCAGTTTTGAGCAGGTAACAATTTCGCGCGTATCGATGCCGGTTTGGCAGGCAAACACATCCTGGCGCGTACGCACGGCCATAACGACTTCTTCCAGCGAGGCATTGCCGGCACGCTCACCCAAGCCATTGATGGTGCACTCGACCTGGCGGGCGCCATTCATTACCGCCGACAATGAATTGGCGACGGCCAAGCCCAGATCATTATGGCAATGCACCGAAAAAATGGCCTTGTCAGAATTCGGTATGCGTCTGATCAGATTGGCAAGCGTGGCGCCAAACTGCTGCGGAATGCTGTAGCCGACGGTGTCGGGAATATTCAGTGTGCTGGCCCCGGCATCGATCACGGCCTCAAGAATCCGGCACAAAAAATCTTCTTCAGAACGTCCGGCATCTTCGGCAGAAAATTCGACATCATCGGTGTATTGGCGGGCACGCTTGACCGCTCTGACGGCATAATCAATGACTTGCTCCGGCGGCATCTGCAGCTTCATCTGCATATGAATCGGCGACGTGGCGATGAAGGTGTGAATGCGTGAACGACTAGCGCCTTTGAGAGCTTCGCCGGCGCGGTCAATATCCTTGTCCAAAGCTCTGGCCAGGCCGCAAACGGTACTATCCTTGATAGCCTTGGCAACTGCCTGGACGGCTTCGAAATCACCGACACTGGCCACCGGAAACCCCGCTTCGATGACATCTACCTTCAAGCGCTCGAGGGCCCTGGCAATCCTGACTTTTTCGTCGCGCGTCATCGAAGCGCCTGGGCTTTGCTCGCCATCGCGCAGGGTAGTATCAAATATAATTAATTTGTCTTTCATAAGAACTCCATTCATGGGGAGCCGTCAACGTCGCCATCGATGGTTGATAAATACAGGGGATGCAATTAGTGAAAGAAAAGAATATGCCCGTCAGGGCAGGCGTCTGAGAGGCAGGTATAATCCGGCGCGCAAGACCGTGCCGGAGAATTTTGCCAAAGCCGAATAGAGCTGAGATACGAGGTTGTTTGGGATAAGCATGTTTTAGACTATACGCCAATGACTATAAGGCCTCAAGCAGATTTTACGATTTGCGGCCCAGCCATCTGCGCTTGCGCATCACCAGCGTGACCACCGGTCCTGAAATCGCATAGGCCAAAAAACAGAAGGAACAACATGATCTGCGGCTGCGCCATGACAAAAGCAATGCCCAGCATGACGGCAATCGCCATCACAAAAGGCACCTTGCCTTTTAAATCGATTTCCTTGAAGCTGGAATAGCGGAAATTACTTACCATCAACAAGCCTGTGCTGATGGTCAATACCAGGGCGAAATATTTAAAGACCTCAATATCATAGCCATATTCCAGGCAAATCCAGATAAATCCGGCCAGAATGGCGGCGGCGGCAGGACTAGGTAAGCCCTGAAAGTAACGCTTGTCGGCGGTCTCGACCTGGGTATTAAAGCGAGCCAGGCGCAAGGCGCCGCCTGCCATATGCACAAAGGCCGCGAACAACCCAAGCTTGCCCAGGCTTGAAAAGGCCCACAGATACATCACCAGGGCCGGCGCGGCACCAAACGACACCATATCCGACAGACTATCGTATTGAACACCGAATTCACTCTGGGTATTGGTCAGCCGGGCGACCCGGCCATCCAGGCCATCCAGAATCATGGCCACAAAAATCGCAACGGCAGCGGTCTCGTAACGCCCGCCCATGGCTGAGGTAATCGCGTAAAAACCCGAAAACAGAGCTCCCGTTGTAAACAGGTTAGGCAACAGATAAATGCCGCGGCGGCGGTTTATGGCGGGTTTTTGAGGGGTCATATCAGTCCTTTTTTGAATAGTAAAAACAACAATTCAGCCAATTATACAATGGGCCTTTAGCACGCACCTAGTTTAAAAAAGTTACAGAAGTGTTACCTGCTGATCCGGCCATGCAGGCTCACCGGACGAGTCTGGCGCATGAACAAAACAACGGATATTGCCGGCCAGTGTGTTAAAATTCCAGCCCGCAGGAATTCGTTGCCCGGTTGGCCCGAGTCCTCTCTGCTGCGCCAAGAAGCAAAAGCCCTGGAACACTATGGGCTTTTGGGTTTTTGGATCGGGATGATGGTGGTTGGCGGAGTACCGTCCGCCTTTAAACCACTCTCGTTTTTAACCTTTAACCTAACCCTTTAGATTCTCTCATGAACAAACCGAAAAAAGTCGCAATACTCACCGCGGGTGGATTGGCTCCATGCCTTAGTTCAGCCATCGGCAGCCTCATCGAACGTTATACCGAGATTGACCCGTCCATCGAAATCATCTGCTATCGTGGCGGCTACAAAGGCCTTTTGCTTGGAGACTTCTACAAAGTCACCCCGGAAATCCGCGAAAAAGCCGGACTTCTGCACCGTTTTGGCGGTTCACCCATCGGCAATAGCCGTGTCAAACTGACCAACGTTAAAGACTGCGTTAAACGCGGACTGGTTAAAGAAGGTGAAGATCCGCAAAAAGTCGCGGCAGACCAACTGGTTAAAGACGGCGTTGATGTACTTCATACCATCGGCGGTGACGACACCAACACGGCCGCCGCTGATCTGGCCGCCTTCCTGGCCAGAAACGATTACGGTCTGACGGTAATCGGCTTGCCAAAGACCGTCGATAACGACGTTTTTCCAATCAAACAATCCTTGGGCGCCTGGACTGCGGCCGAGCAAGGCGCGCGTTATTTCTGGAACGTGGTTGCGGAGAATAACGCCAATCCACGCATGCTGATTGTTCACGAAGTGATGGGCCGCAACTGCGGCTGGCTAACTGCCGCTACCGCTTTGGAATACCGCAAACTGCTGGACCGCGCCGAGTGGCTGCCGGAACTCGGGCTGTCCCGTGAGTCCTATGAAGTCCACGCCGTGTTTATTCCGGAAATGCACGTTGATCTGGCTGCGGAAGCCGCTCGTTTACGTGCCGTGATGGACAAGGTCGATTGCGTGAACATCTTCGTTTCCGAAGGCGCCGGCGTCGAAGCGATCGTCGCGGAAATGCAAGCCAAAGGACAGACAGTGCCGCGTGATGCCTTTGGTCATATCAAACTCGATGCCGTGAATCCCGGCAAATGGTTTGGCGAGCAATTCGCACACATGATCGGCGCGGAAAAAACCCTGGTACAAAAATCCGGCTATTTTGCCCGCGCTGCTGCTGCCAATGTGGAAGATATTCGCTTGATCAAATCGTGTGCCGATCTGGCGGTTGAATGTGCTTTCCGTCGTGAATCCGGCGTTATGGGGCATGACGAAGACAGGGGCAACGTCTTGCGTGCGATTGAGTTTCCACGCATCAAAGGCGGCAAGCCGTTTGATCTGGATACCGCTTGGTTTACCGAAACCTTAAGCGAAATTGGTCAAAGCAAAGGCGCCAAAGTCGACGTCAGTCACTAGCAGGTAACGAGTCCGCACCATCGGTGATGGTTGAAGCCTTTCCGATGATGCGGGCAAACCATTTGCAGGTGAACGAACGCCAGTCCGTAAAATAATCAGCGATTATTGCCTGATGTTAATCAATAGCTAAAGAATTTTTACCACGTAGAACACGAATAAAAAAATATAAAACTTCGCGCCCTTCGTGGTTTTTTTAAGTGACTTGCGTAACCTGAGTTACTGTCTTAAATCCTTAAACACACGCACGACTTCATTATCATCGGGAATCGCCTCGACGCTGAAACCCAGTTTTTTTACCAGGGACAACATGGGCTTGTTGATGATGAGTACTTCGCCTTCAAAGAAGTACATGCCTTTATTTTTGGCAGTCTGCAACAGGGTCTTCATGAGGCGGGTGCCTATGCCTAAGCCCCTGACAATCATCCGAGACAACCAGGGCAAATTCCACCGAATGGCCATCGGGGTTCACCATGTAGCGGCCAACGCCTAGTTCATTCGGCATGTTTTTATTTTGCTTATCGCAACAAAGGCGATTTCGCGGTCATAATCAATTTGCGTAAAGCGCACGAGCATTTCCGGCGTTAATTCCTGTAAAGATTGCATAAAGCGGAAATATTTGGTGCGTTCCGATAAGCGGTGGACAAAATCCTTTTCCATATCGGCATCTTCAGGTCGAATTGGCCGGATGGTGATGTTGGTGCCGTTTGCCAATTGGTAATGCTGAATTAATTCGTGCGGATAAGGGTGGATTGCCATGTGCGCATAGGGGCTCAACTGATGAGAGACTTCAGCTTTGATGCGGGCATCGACAGCCATCACGCCGTGTTCATCAACGATGAGCGGATTAATGTCCAGTTCCAGAATTTCCGGCAGTTCACTGACCATGCTGGAGACGTTAAGCAGTACGTTGACCAGCGCCTTTTTATTCGCAGGCGGTAATTGCCGGAATGCCTGCAAGTATTTGGCGGCCTTGGTTTTGGCAATCATTTGCTCAACCATATAGGCATTGAGCGGCGGCAAAGCCACGGCATTATCGCTGCATGATTTCGACCATGGTTCCACCCAGGCCAAAGCTGATGGCGGGGCCAAATACCGGGTCTCTGACTACGCCGATCATTAACTCACGGCCGCTGCTGGCGCGATGCATGGTTTCAACGGTCATGCCGACTTCCTTGATTTCAGGATATTTGTGCTTGATGGCCGCTTCCATTTCAGCAAAATTTCTTGAAATATCCTGCACGCTGTTGATGTTCAGTCTAACGCCGCCGATGTCGGATTTATGGCTGAATTCAGCCATATTGACTTTTAAAACCACCGGAAAACGCAGGGTTTCAGCCGCAATCATCGCGTCTTTGGCATTGGAGACCTTGATGGTCTGGGTGACGGGAATATGGAAGGCGGCGAGTATGGCTTTAGACTCCTGCGCCGTTAAAACCTGGCGGCCTTCTGCAAGTACGCGCTCGATAATCAAGCGCGCTCCGGTGACGTCGGGAGCGGGCATTTCATCGGTAGGTGAGGGAATTTGTTTGAGCAGTATCTGATTTCGGTTGTAGGTGGCGAGAAATGAAAAGGCATCGACCGCAACTTCCGGGGTATTAAAATGGGCCACTTTACTGTTATCAAGCAGTTCGCGCCCTGCCTGGACGCGTGCGCCACCGGTCCATGAAGCCAGCACGGGTTTTTTGCTGGTCTTGGCGACTTCTATGATGCATTGGGCGACCTGGGTTGGGTTGGTCATCGCTTGAGGTGTTAGAATCGCCAGTACGCCATCGATATTTTTATCTTTAAGACATATTTCCAGCGCTTTCTGGTAACGTTCGGGCGTGGCATCGCCCAGAATATCGATCGGGTTGGCATGCGACCAGTGTACTGGCAGCACTTCGTTTAAAGCGTCGATGCTGGCCGGACTCAGCTCGGCCATTTGCACGCCGACATCTTCAGCCCGGTCGGTGCTCATGACGCCGGGGCCGCCGGCGTTGGTAATAATCGCCAGCCGATCTTTTTTAACCACGTAATTATTGGCCAGTACCCGTGCGGCAGAAAACAATTCGGCGATGCTGTAGGCTCTGACAACTCCGGCACGTTCAATGGCGGCGTTAAAGACATTATCCCCGCCGACCATGGCCCCGGTATGCGACATGGCGGCCTTTGAACCGGCTTCATGGCGGCCTGATTTGATCAGGATAACCGGTTTCAAGCGCGCGGCGGCTTTAAGACCGCTCAAAAAGCGGCGTGCATCGCGGATGCCTTCCACGTACATCAGAATACCCGTGGTTTTGGCATCCATCGCCAGATAATCCAGTACCTCGCCAAAATCGATGTCAGCCGCGCCACCCATCGAGACTACTGTAGAAAAACCAATATCCTGCGCTTTGGCCCAGTCCAAAATCGCGGTACAAACCGCCCCCGATTGTGACAGCAGCGCCAGATTGCCGTCTTTAACCGTGCCTTCGCCAAAGGTTGCATTGAGCTGACCGCTCGGACGAATAACGCCCAGGCAGTTCGGGCCGATGATGCGGATGCTGTAACGATGGGCAATATCCAGAACTTCCTGTTGCAGGCGCTTGCCTTCCGCACCCAACTCACCGAAGCCGGCGGTAATGATAATGATGGCATACACCCCTTTCTCGCCGCATTGACGAACAATGCCGGGAACGCTCGGTGCCGGTGTGGAAATCACCACGAGATCCAAGTCTTCAGGCACAGAATTAAGATCGGGATAGGCTTTTAAACCCAGCAGTTGTTCACGTTTGTGATTGACTGGGTAAAGCCCTCCCTTAAAGCCCGCTTCCTGCATGTTCAGCAGCAAGCGGTACCCGACGCTGTCCTCGCGTTCGGATGCGCCAACAATGGCAACTGATTTAGGGGTAAAAAAAGGACTTAGATAATGTGGGCCCATTGCTGCTCCGGTATAAGGATAAAAGGTGAGTCAGGCGTGCTGAAACTTGAAATAGTATAGTTGAAGGCTTGCTGGCCGGTTTAAAATTTGGGGCTGGCAGTAGTGGCTTCAGAATGGCTGGCGGGCTATTAGCCGTCAATAAAAAAGGCATCCTGAGATGCCTTTTCGCTTCACTTTCGCCAACAGGGCTGCGGGTAAATCAAGGGTGGTGTTAAGCCATGCTGCGCATTGGCCTGTTATTGGTATTAACCGTGCTTGTAGTGTTTGCGCAGGGGTTTTACCACTTCCCAATGGCTGTCAAGGCCGACTGGAAAAACCACCAAATCGCCAGGAACTATGCGGACGGGCTCGCCACCCACGGGAGTTACTATGATTTCACCTTCTAACACATAAGCGGTTTCTTTTTCATCAAAGTCGAGCGGGAATTTGGAAATTTCTTTTTCCCAAATTGACCACCCGGCAACGCCAAGCTCCTTTAAACGCGCTTCGCTAGGGTTGTGTTCGATAGTGATTTGACTCATGTTTATTCCTGATTAAGTAAGTTTACAAGCGAGCCATGATAGCATTTTTCTCGGTAACCGGCTACAGCGGTTAATGGCCAGGCGCGAAGGTATGGCCATTAATCCTCATCCGGAATTTGCGCCCGGAATTCTTCCGACAGCAGCATTTGGCCGCCCGTGCTGACCAGTTGCTCGCCGGCGCTAATGCCGGTGCTGATAAAATAGCCGTCAGCTGTTTCCGAAAAATGCGCGACAGCGCGGCGGCTGAACTGGTCCTTACCGGTTTTAATGTAGACAAAAGCCTGATCCAGATGCCAAATGAGTGCGGATTTTGGGATAATAACACCAGACAGATTCTGCTCCTGTTGAGCAATCCAGGCAGCGACCCGCATACCGGGTCTGATATGCGGGTCGCTGGTTGTAAAGAAATAGCTTTCACCCTGTATGGCATTATCTGTTTGAGGAGCGACTGAAATGAGGCTGGCTTTAGCGGCTTTGGCGCGCGCGCCTGAGGCCTCGATGTAAATGTCTTTGACATTGTTTTCTAAATGGGTATTGGCGGTTAAGGTGATGTGCAGCAAGGACTGCCGACCGGATAAAAAATCTGCCAAGTTGTCACCATCGGGGGATAGGGCCCACTCGGTCAGCACTTTGCCCCAGGTGATGAGTGCTTCATCGTAAATGGCTTCGGTGCGAAAATGCGTGCCTTCAAGCTGGGCTTTATCGGTTTGCCATTGCGCCTGCTGATTTTGCAGGCTGCGTTTTGATACGATGTCATGACTGTACAGGGTCTGCTGGCGTTTGATGTTTTGCTTGGCCAGATTGAATTTTGCCGACGCGCTTTGCTGTTCGCTCAAGCTGGCCAGATACTGCTGACGCAGGGAGAGCAATGGTTGTATATTGAGCGCTTTACCAGAAGCGGTAAATTCAGGATGATAAGAGACTGGCTCAAGCGTCAGGACTTGCAGGCCTGATGCTTGCTGAGCGGCCTCATTAAGAAAAACAGCCGCCTGGCTGCCTGTGTGTTGAACATCGGCAATGGGCTGGTCGTCATCATCGGCAAAGCTGGCCGATAGTGAAAAAAGACTTAAAGCAATCAGCAATGAGAACTTAAGTTTGGCAGGGAACAGCATGGTTTGGATGAGCCTCATAGTAATGGCCCTGAATTATAAGGCTTGCCCCGCGGCGAAATGAATTTTTTTGTTGTTTTTAAAAAATAGCGCGTTATCCTTGAAAACAGCAAAAAACAGACTGATCCAATAATTTTTTTTGAGAGACAAGCATGAGCGATTTGCCGGATGATTTAAAGTACGCCCAAACCCATGAATGGGCCAAATTGGAAGAGAGTAATGTGGTACGCGTGGGCATTACCGATTTTGCCCAGGAAGAGTTGGGAGATCTGGTTTTTGTCGAATTGCCAGAACTGGGGCGCAAGGTAAGCGCCGGTGAAGCGTGTGCGGTGGTGGAATCGGTTAAAACCGCCTCGGACTTGTTTAGCCCGGTGGCCGGAGAAATTGTCGCCGTTAATGCCGCCCTTCAGGATGCGCCGGAGCAGGTAAACGATGATGCCTACGGGGCATGGTTATTCTGCATAAAAGCCGACGATTTGTCTGGGCTGGATCAGTTGATGAATGCGGATGCATATCGACGCATGATTGAGCAATAGTAATATAGGTGCAAGGTGCAAGGTGCAAGGTGCAAAAGGCGCTTGCGCAGGGATTCTTCAGCTAATTCGGCAGAGCCAGCGTCTGCCCGAGCGATCCTTTTTGAAGCAGTTCAGGTTTCTTGCCAATCAGGAATGCGGATGTATTTTTGTCTTTTGCCTTGCGCTTTTCAGGTCTTTTTTCATAACGGATAATTTTAATAAACCATGGCAAATCAAAATGCAAAAGGCTTAAAGCGTCTGATTAATGCGTGCCGGTTTTCGGCCGCCGGCTTTAAAGCAACCTGGCAACATGAAGAAGCATTCAGGCAGGAAGTTCTGCTATTTATGGTCAGTACACCGTTGGCCATTTGGCTGGGCGGAACAGCGATTGAAAAAATTCTGCTGATCGGCAGCATCGTATTGGTGCTGCTGGTTGAATTATTAAATTCGGCAGTTGAAGCGGTAGTTGATAGAGTCGGCTTTGAACATCACGAATTATCCGGTAGAGCCAAAGATATTGGCTCGGCAGCGGTCATGCTGTCACTGATTTGGGCGGCGGTAACCTGGGCTTTAATTTTAATCTGAGGAAAATAAATGAGTGCGTTGATCTGTGGTTCCATGGCTTACGATACCATCATGGTGTTTCATGATAAGTTCAAAAATCATATCTTGCCGGAAAAAGTCCATATTCTGAATGTATCCTTTCTGGTTCCTGTGATGCGCCGCGAATACGGTGGGTGTGCCGGTAATATTGCCTATAACCTGAAGATGCTTGACGAAGAGCCCTTGATCATGGCGGCGGTGGGTCATGATTTTGAGCCCTATATGCAGTGGCTGAGCCAGAACGGGCTGTCCAGCGAGTTTATTCGCATACTGGATGATAGCTACACGGGGCAGGCTTATATCACCACCGATGAGGATGACAACCAGATTACGGCCTTTCATCCGGGAGCCATGAATTCATCGCATTTAAACTCGGTGCCGACGGATCGCAGCATTCAGATTGGCATTGTCGCACCCGATGGCAAGGAGGGCATGCAACTGCATGCCGAGCAGTTTGCCGAACTGGGCATACCGTTTATTTTCGATCCGGGCCAGGGCATGCCCATGTTTAATGGCGCCGAACTGCTGCGATTTCTTGAGCTGGCCACCTGGGTAACGTTGAATGACTATGAATCAGAGCTCATGCAGGAGCGTACCGGTTTGTCACTTGAGCAAATGGCCGAACGTGTTGAGGCCCTGGTTATTACCCTGGGCGGTAGCGGCTCAAAAATTTATACGCAAGGCGAATGCATTCATATCCCGGCGGCCAAGCCCAAAGCCTTGCTCGATCCGACTGGCTGCGGCGATGCCTATCGTGCAGGTCTTTTATATGGCCTGATGAATGATTTGGACTGGCCTACCACCGGCCGCATAGCGTCGTTGATGGGCGCCATTAAAATTGAACATCATGGCACCCAGAATCATTTCTTTGAACTGGATGTTTTTAAACAACGCTATCGCGAGAACTTTGCTTCGTCATTTTGATGCTGAAAAATACTCAACACCTCCTGGACATCATGGCGCAATTGCGCCACCCTGAAAACGGCTGCGCCTGGGATGTACAGCAGGATTTTTACAGTCTTATTCCGTACACGATTGAAGAAGCCTATGAAGTCGCCGATGCCATCGAACGCAATGATCTGGAGGATTTGCGCGCCGAATTGGGTGATCTCTTATTACAGGTGGTTTTTCATTGCCGCATAGCCGAAGAACGCGGGCTGTTCAATTTTGAGCAAGTCGCCGATGGTATCAGTGAAAAACTCGTGCGCAGGCATCCGCATGTTTTTGCCGATGCCATCTTTAGCAGCGAGGAAGAACGCAAACAGGCCTGGGAGCAGGCCAAAGCTCTGGAGCGCCAGGGCAAAGCCCGATCGGCAGAACCGGATAGCGTGTTGTCTGGCGTTGCTATTAACCTTCCGGCCCTGGTACAGTGTGAAAAAATACAAAACCGCGCCGCCAGCCACGGCTTTGACTGGCCCGAGGTGTTGCCGGTTTTTGATAAAGTAATGGAAGAGCTGGAGGAGGTCAAAGAAGCCTGGCAATCCGGCGATCAGGCCCATATTCAGGAAGAAGTCGGCGATCTGTTGCTGGTTGCGGTCAACCTGGCGAGGCATTTAAAAGTCAACCCCGAGATTGCTCTCAAGGAAAGTACGAAGAAATTTTCCAAACGTTTTAACTATATAGAACAACAGGTTGAGGCCTCCGGACGGAATTTAAGAGACTGCGAACTGGCCGAGCTTGATGCATTTTGGCATCAGGCTAAAGTGGCGCTAAAAGAATAACGGCCTATTAAAAAGCCAACTAATTTGCCGGTTTTTATTCCGCAAACACTTCCTGTAAATCAATTTGTAAATCCGGAAATAAATACGGCGTGGCCATGTCTTCACCGGAATGCATTTTGAATAGCTGGTATTTGTCCAGTTCATCGTCCAGAACAAATTGATAAACGGCTTGTTCGTAAGGGTAAACCAGCCAGTATTCCTTGACGCCACTTTCCTGGTACAACTCATATTTGATCTGCATTTCCTTTTTGGAATTGCCTTGCGAGAGGATTTCGATAATCCAGTCCGGTGCGCCCAGGCAGCCGTTAGTGTCAAGTTTGCTGGTATCACAAATCACGCATAGATCCGGCTGCACCACCGTGTAAATATCTTTGTTGGCTTGTTTGGACTTGTGGCGATTATAAAGGCGCACATCAAACGGGGCAGCAAAAAGCTGGCAGGGTTTGCGCTTAAAGAAACTGTATAAAATTCCGCTTAAGCGGATGGAAATTTGTTGATGATGTAAGCTGGGTGCCGGACTCATCAGCGAAATTTTGCCTTTGATCAGCTCAATGGTTTTATCGAGTTGCCAGGTCAGATAATCGGCATAGCTATAAGTGGCATTGAAATCCAGTTGCGAAAGCTGTGTGATTTTGCTCATGATTGACCTCTTGATTGCGCAGGCGCTTGAATTACTAAATACTCGGCCATGCTCTGTATTACTCCCGCACCGGGCGTTTATCCAGTTTTCGCTGCAGCGTACGCCGGTGCATGTTGAGGGCGCGCGCGGCGGCGGAGATGTTGCCGTCGTGTTGCATCAGCACTTTTTGTAAATGCTCCCATTCCAGGCGTTTGACCGAGAGCGGGTTTTCGCTAATCGATACCGACGAATCACCCTCGTTTTTATGCAGCGCATTGACAATTTCATCGGCATTGGCTGGTTTGGTTAAATAATGGATGGCACCCAGTTTGATGGCTTCAACCGCCGTGGCAATGCTGGCAAAGCCGGTCAGCATGACGATCTGAGTATTGTCATCTAATGAAATCAGCTTTTTTACCAGCTCCAGGCCGGACTCATGACCGATACGCAAATCGATGACGGCGTATTCGGGATAATAGCGTTCTGCGAAGGCTATGCCGTCTTTGACATTGTGGGCGACCAGCACTTCATAATTTCTTTTTTCCAGGGCGGTCTTTAAGACACTGCAAAAAGTCTGATCATCATCCACGAGTAAAAGCCGTGGTTTATCCATATCCTGGGTTGCCATCATAACTATTCTCTGTACGCAAAAGGGGCAGCATTATTTCGACGCTGGCGCCGCCTGAATCGATGTTGGTAAATTTTATTGTACCGCCTAAGCGCTTAATCGTGGAAGAGGTCAAAAATAGGCCGACGCCCAACCCCTGTTTTTTGCTCAGTACCGGCTGTTTACCGGCAAATTCGGCTATTTCAGCCGGGAAACCAGGGCCGTAATCACGAATTCTGAAGATGGCTTGCTCCAAGTCCCAGGAGGCGTGAAATTCAATACCTTTTTCAGACGGTGATGCTTCGGCAGCATTATTCAAGATGTTAATGATGGAGTGAGTGAGTGTGCGTTCGGCAATAATTTTGGCTTCGGCCGCTACGCAGGGATTGATAAAAAAACACAGCTTTGCCCCCGGTTTATGCGTTCGCCATTGGTTGAATACGTCATCGATATACTCCGTCAGCAGCATGACTCGTCCTGATTCGGCGCGCATTTCACCGGCAGAAGCCGACATCACCGACAGCGCCTGTTTACAGCGGTCAATCTGCTGCTGCATGAGCAGCATTTTCTCATGCAGGTCAGGAAAACGATGAATCGGATATTCCTGTTCCAGCTCATGAGCCACAATGGCCATAGTGCCCAATGGCGTACCCATATCATGAGCCGCACTGGCAGCCAGGGTGCCCAGTGCCACAACCCGCTCGTCGCGCAAGGCGCTTTCCCTGGCTTCTGCCAGGGTCCGTTCCTGAACTCTGAGTGTTTTGGCCAGTTCAACGACAAAGAAGGCAACCAGACCGGCACTGAATACAAAGCCAAACCACATGCCGAACATGTGCAGATTGAAATAATGTTTGTCGCTCATGGTGTGCGCCTGTTCCAGCATTTCAGCTTGCATCATTCTGGAATGCAGCGTTTCCGGATTGGGCATGTGCGGTTCTATGGACGGCAAGGGGATGTTATAGGCAATCAATATCGTGTACATGGAGGTCGTTAAAATGACCATGTACCAGACGTAAGACTGGGGCAGCATGATGGCGGTAATAATCAGTGGCAGCAGAAATACCCAGGTAATAGGGTTTGAGGCGCCGCCGGTCAGATACAGCAAGGAGGCTATGGCAAAAACATCGATGGTCAATTGGGAGAAGATTTCCAGTTCAGTGACCGGGTCTTCTGTTTTCATGCGCATCCAGGTGTAAAGATTTACGACGCCTATGGATAGCATCACCAGCCAAAGCTGCTCCTGCGGTAAGCGAATATTGAGTCCGTAAACAGACAAGAAAATCAGTATCGCCTCGCTGGTCATCATCAGATTTCTGAGGATAAACAGCCATTTCAGGTTTTGCCTGGCCGAAAGCTCTGATTTGGGTGAAACGTGTGAAAGCATGACTTTTAAATAGGCAGAGGTTATAAGTTAATTGATCATCCAAAATATTCACTATCCGGCTGACGTGCCAGCCGGGGATGGTTGTCATTCCTGAATGGTGCTATCAAAACCGGCAAAGCGGTTGTCATTATTCCGGAAATGAAACAGGGAGACTGCTAGAACCGCGTACAATTCAAAGAACTGTAAAGATAACAGGCCGGGCGCGGCATGACAAAAACAACGGTCCTTGGCGATGTGGCTTAAGCTCCTTCCTCTTTGTCTTCATCAGGCGACATATCGGAAATTTCTTTCAACCGCGAGATGGCGATAAAGTTAATGCTGTTTTCCGGATAATTGCCTTCAAAATCTACCGTGCCGGCCACGTGTCCGGTTAATAATTCCAGGGTTTCATTGACACTGGATACGGCATAAACGGCAAACAAGCCTTGCCTGACGGCATCAACCACATACTGTTTTAACATCAGGTTACGTTTGTTGGCCGCCGGAATAATCGCTGCATGCTGGCCATTCAGGCCGCGCGCTTGGCACAGCCGGAAGAAACCTTCTATTTTCTCGTTAACCCCGCCTACCGCCTGAACCTCGCCGTATTGATTGATGGAGCCGGTCACCGCAAAGCCCTGTTTGATGGGAACCCGGGTGAGCGCAGAAATCAAACAACATAGCTCTGCCAGGGAGGCACTGTCGCCGTCGATATACCCATAGGATTGTTCGATGGCAATGCTGGCGGAGATGGCTAAGGGGAATTGCTGGGCGTAAGAATGGCCCAGATAACCGGTCAGGATCATCACGCCTTTGGAGTGTATGGACTGCCCGAGTTCCGCTTCGCGTTCAATGTCGACAATGCCCCGGGAGCCCGGATACACTGTGGTGGTAATGCGCGCGGGTGCGCCAAAGCTGCTGCCACCCACTTCCAGTACTGTTAAGCCGTTGATTTTGCCGATTGCGGTGCCGTTGGTATCGATGAGTATGGTGCCTTCGAGCATTTCTTCCAGAATATTCTGGGACATTCTGCCGTTACGCTGCTCTCTTGCCGCCAAGGCTTGTGCGATATGCAATCTGTCAATCTGATTGTGACCGGCTTTATGACAGAACAGATTGGCTTCGCCGATAATTTCCAGCGAGTCATTGATGCGGGCGGAAAAATGCTGCTGATTTTCAGAAACCCGACAACTATGTTCAATTAAGCCTTCAATGGCAGTTCGGGTCAGCGGGTTTGCGCCGGAATCTTTGGCTTGTTTAATCATCAAGCTTGCAAATTGCTGCATGGACTCAAGGTTGCGCGGAATGTAACTGTCAAAATCAGCCAGAATCCTGAACATCTCGTTAAATTCGCTGTCCAGCTCCTCCAGCACATAGTAAATGTCCCGGGAGCCGAGCAGAATCACTTTGACATTGAGCGGAATAACTTCAGGTTTTAAAGTGATGGTATTGATGCCGAGTTCTGAATACGGCGACTCGATTTCAATGCGGCCGGTTTTCAAGGCGCGTTTGACGCCTTCCCAGACAAAGGGATAGGTCAGCAGTTTGTCCGCATCCAGAATAAGGTAGCCGCCATTGGCTTTGTGCAGGGAGCCTGCGCAAATACGCCGGTAATTGGTGACCAAGGCGCCCTGATCGCTGATGTATTCAATACGGCCAAACAGGTTCTGGTAAATCGGATGCGGCTCGTAAATCACCGGTGCGCCGATATCCTGTTTGTGATCGACCAGAATATTGGGCGCGTACTGTTCGGTCTAGTAGTGAGCGTTTGAGCGCATTCTCGTTGGGTTCCAGCGTTCGGCCGGGCATCAAATAATCAACAATGGTGCTGTTGAGATTTTTTTTGATGGCCGATAAGAAGGTGATGGCATCATCGATATTCTGATACTTTTCATCCAGCGCTGAAAAGAGCGGATCAATCGCCTGATTGATGGTGTCGTTATCGAGCTGGCGGATTTTTTCAACCATCAGACGGCGCCATTGCGGCAGTTCCAGCAGCACATCGCCCAGATATTCTTCCAGTTCTTCAACGTGTTTATGAAAAGCTTCGCGTTCCGGTTGTGGCAATTGCGTAAATTGATCTTCATCCAGAGATTTATTGTCTCGGATGGGCGAGAAACTGACCGAATCACTTTCCCTGAACAAGGCGATGTTCATCGATTGAGCTTTTTTGTCGACCAGATCAATGGCGCTGTTATAGCGCTGGTTAAAATGGCGCTCAATAGCGCTCTTTTTTTGTTGATAGCTTGGGCTTTCAAAAGCTGCCGGAAACGTCGCCAGCAGGTTATCGATCAGTTTTTCGATGTCTTTGCTGAGTACATGGCCTTGCCCAGGCGGAAGTTCGATGGCGATAGGCTCTCTGGGATTTTCAAAATTATCCACATAGGCATAGGAAGGCGGTGCCGGTAAATGCTGCGCCTGTGCGTCCAAATGGTTGGTAATCATGGACAGGCGGCCGGTGCCAGGGTCGCCCATCACAAATATGTTGTAGCCGGGATTTTGCATGGCCACACCAAACTCCAGTGCGGACTGGGCGCGGGGCTGGCCTAAAATGGTGGTTTGCACTCTGGGCGCTTCCGGTATTTCAATATCAGTCAAATCGACTGTTAATCGCAAGGATTCATGGGGAAGCTTTAAGGAGTTAGACATGTAAACGCACGGTGACGGATTGCTAAAAAGAGGGCAATTCTAGCATTGTTAACGGGCAATCCCGCAATCGAGCTGTGTTGTGCTTATTACCGGTCAGAACGGACTTGCCCTAGTGCTCTTGATTAAGGAACATATAGGCCTGCCAAAATGGGTACAATCGAAACCAGCAGCAAAGTGGTTCCTATAGTCACTAATGGCAGCATGGTGCTTTCGTGCCGGTACCAGAAACTATCGCCCTCCAGAGCAGCCTTGGCGACTTCTTTTTGCCCGACCATCTGCCGGGTCAACAATTGATTGAGCGCGACGGGTGGGCTTAAATAACCGAGTTCGAAGGCAACCAAGGCCATCATCCAGAAGTGGATAGGATTGATGCCGTTTTTATAGGCTATTTGAGCTAGCGTGCCTGTTACCAGCACCACTGCTCCGTAGGGATCCATGATCATGCCAATGCCGATTAAAACGGCAATCAAGAAACCTAAGGTCGTCCAGATTGATCCAAAATATTCGGGCAAAGCGTTTAATAATCCCGAACGCTCAATCACACCACCTAATACAAATGAAAGCCCCATCAAAAGCAGTAATGCGCCAATATGAATAGTCGACTCAGAGGTTGCAAACCTAATCTCGTATTCAAGGTTATGCAGTTTCTGCTCCCGCCTATCAACCAGTGGGTTATAAGCAAAGACCTTTTCATAGATTACTATGCCAAGAATAATCACCGGTAATATCACAGGTGCTGAAAATTCATCTAGGTATGCATTTAACAAATAGATATAGGCCAATGCAACAAATAGGGTAATAAAAGCGTAAGGCAACAAAGCAAGCAACGCTTTCAGAAAAGGTTTTAAAGCTTCCTGAGTCGGAGCAATCAGCTGTTTTTCGCGCTTGGAAATAAACATGTAACAGAAAAAAACCGCTGCTGAAGTCATAAAGGTTTTCAGGCCCCAGCTAAAGAGTTGATCTGTTACAACCTCCTTATTTAAGGCTGCAATGAGTACCACCAAAAGGCAGGGTCTGAGTACCACGCCTACGCTACCGGTCATGGCCGTGGCTGCTAAAGCCAATTGCCTGCGCGCGCCGACTCGGCGCAACTCTTTATAGACAGCCGTACCCATCGCAATAATTATGATCCCAGATGCGCCTGTATACGCAGTAGGCAGCGCCATAATCACAATGGCCACAACGGCTAATAACTCGGGCGACATGTGCCAAGGTTTAAAGACCTTAAAAATCAACTCTCCCATGCTGGTTTGAGCTAATAGCATGCCCACCCAAATGTATAAACCGATATTCAGGAACACGCTCGCTTGATCAAATAATAAGCTAAAGAAAATTGCCAGTCCCGCAGTATTACCTTCAACAACAAAGAAATAACCAGCAGCGGCAAAAGCCATCAGAATATAAAGCGGTATAGTCGATAACGCGTTGAGTAATTTTCCGCCTGGCTTGATACTCAGTTGCGGTTTGACAAGCTGATAAAGGTTTATGAAGCACAATGCCATAAAGCCAAGAACTACTGACGGGTAAATCTCGGGATGATCGACAGCGGCTGCCGATTGATAGACACTGTCTCGATACGCCCAGGCAGAAATAACCAGGATAAAATTACCCAACAACTGTGCGGCACTGGCAACACGGCTATCCAACAGTGTTGACACAGGTCTAAAGGCGATGTGACGTTGATTGATTGCGCTGGTAACGGCACAAATAAACAGCATTAATACCAGAATGAATTGATGTTTTTTAAACGCAAAAATACTGATTGCGGCAACACTGGTTTCAAGACTTCGAAAAACAATAACGGCCGGGGTTATTCGTGCCCGGTTTTGCTGTGCTAGCTGATGCTTTTTAACACACAGTTGCCGGGTGCCTTCCAAGGAAGCGCGAGCGGCTTCACGATCAAAAGGCCGGTCAGAAAACAGATCATCCAGTTGATCAGTTTCACCTGCGAGTTTATTCAGCTCCAACTCAATATCAGGATTGACATTACAGCCGGGGATTGGCGTGTCGCCCCGAAGCATATAGTAATCATGCCATAACATTTCTCCAGCTTTGAGCAACTGCGCATGTATCTTTTCGCAATGGCCTGCAAAAATGATAGTCATCAACAGGATAAGCACCGGTAGTGAAGACAACCACTCCTGCCGGTTACGTTGAAGAAGCTTATTGGCCAGACTCCCTAGGAGAAGTGTCACTTGTATCGTCCTAGAAGCTATTCTTTATCGGCAGCAGTACATTCTGGTAGTTGCGGATTTTTTTCACAGCGCAGCCTTCTCATGATAGTCAGCATTTTGTCATTATAAATACCTTTCCCACGCAGCCTGATCCGAGCTTGTCTAAACACTTCGTTATAGCTGGTCTTATCATTTTCAGGAATGTTGACCCATAGCTTTTGTGGGATTTTACGCTCAGAGTTGCCAATGACCTCTACCAATCGATCAAACCGGCTCAAAGCAAAGTCACGAGAGTTTTGGCCAAAACCATCCGGAAATTTAGCTTTGCGAATGACGATTTGCAGCGTAAGTTGGGCTAGTGAAAACTGTATAACCCCGCCGTTAGGTTCCAAGCCTTTGTAAAGCTCCATCGCTTCATACATAATCGCCGGCCCATAGGTTACATCTACAGAGCCATTATTAAATTCACTGTACATATTGGCAATTGTCGTACTCACAGGCGCAGCGCCAACAAAAGTAACCATTTCAGTCTGGGCAGGATCTGAGTCCAAAATTGCAATTCGTTTGCCGGCTAATTCACCTACGGTATCTACCGTGCGGTCTTTGACAAACATATAAGCAGCACCCGCGGGCAGAATGCCGGCTACTTCATAGGGATCATTAAACATCAGCTTTTCAGCTTTTTTTGAACTGATGGTGCTGATGGCTGATTTTAACAAGCCATAATCCTGAATTGAGCCAATTGCATCGATACTGCCTGTAAATGCATTAAACTGGCGTGCCCGAATGCCGGTAAAAATGACGGCATCGCATGTACCCGCTTTAAAATCTTCTGCTGCTACGCGCTCATTGGTATAGGGTTTAAGCGTAAAGTCAACGCCCCAGGCAAGCGCCGCTGTTTTGTAATCCTTCATTTCAGCAAAATAAGGGCCATTGGAACCGAGCATATCAAAGACACACAGGCTTTTTGTTTCAGCTGCGGCGAAACTAGCACTCGCTAACAAGATAAATCCTGTTATTAAACGAGATATGAGGTGGATAAAAATGTTCATAAAATAAGGCCTCGTTTTTTATTTAAAGCAGCAATCATGACCACTAAAAGGCAACACCTAGAGCACTACAGCAACACTTCCGGTCATGGCCGTCGTTGCTAAAGCCAGTTGCCTGCGCGCGCCGACGCGACGTAACTCTTTATAAACCGTTGCGCCCAACGCAATAATAATAATTGCGGAAGCACAGGTATACGCAGTGGGTACGGCCATAATCACGATCGCCACAAAGGCCAGCAATTCAGGCGACATGTGCCAGGGTGTGAGAATATAAAAAACCAGTTCTCCCAGACACGTTTGCGCGAGTAACATGCCCACCCAAATGTATAAACCGATATTCAGGAATCAGCCGGCTTGATCAAATAGTAAACTAAAGAAAATTGCCAGTCCTGCAGCATTACCTTCAACCAGGAAGAAATAACTGCCCGCACCAATAGCCATCAGATATAAAGGGGAATAGTCGCGAAAGCATTGAACAATTTCCCGCCTGGCTTGATACCCTGTCGCGGTTCGGCAAGCTATAAAAGTTAATACCACATAATGCTAAAAAACCTAGAATGACGGTTGGGTAAATCTCGGGATGGTTGACTATGGGCTGACGATTGGTAAACAATGATCCGATACACCCAGGCAGATATAACCAGATAAGATTACCTAACAATTGTGCAATACAGGCAACACGGCTCTACTGACCGCGTTGTCACCGAATCTGAACGCAATGTGCCGTCGCCTGAAAGCGCAGGCGATGGCGCAAATAAACACCATCAACGCCAGAATGATACGATCATTTTCAAACGAAGAGACGCTGATCATGGCCCATACGCCTGGGTTCAATACTACGAAAGAACAATAACGGCTGGTGTTATTCTTGCCCGGTTTCGTTGTGCAAGCTGATGCTTCTCTCAAACACACAGTTGCCGGGCGCCTTCCAAGGAAGAACATGGGCAGCCTCTCTATCAAAAGGCTGATCAGCAAACAGATCGTCCAGCTTATCAGTTTCGGCTGCGAGCTTATTCAGCTCCAACTCAATATCAGGATTGACATTACAAGCAGGAGTCGGGATATCGCCTCTTAATGTAAAGTAATCATGCCATATCGATTCTCCTGCTTTAAGTAACTGAGCGAGTATTTTTTTGCCATTTCCTGCAAAATCATCGTTATCAACAGCAAAAAAACCGGTAGTGAAGATACCCACTCCTGCCAGCTACGCTGAAGAAACTTATCTAACATCCTTAATTTATTCTTTATCAGCAGCAGTACATTCAGGCAACTGCGGACTTTTTTCACAGCGCAGTCTTCTCATGATAGTGAGCATTTTGTCATTATAAATACCTTTCCCACGAAGCCTGATCCGGGCTTGTCTAAACACTTCGTTATAGCTGGTCTTATCATTTTCAGGAATGTCAACCCAGAGCTTCTGCGGGATTTTATGCTCAGAATTGCCAATGACCTCAACCAATCGATCAAACCGGCTCAAAGCGAAGTCGCGCGAATTTTGACCAAATCCTTCCGGAAATTTATCCTTTCGAATGACGATTTGAAGCGTAAGTTGCGCCAGTGGAAACTGAATAACCCCGCCGTTGGGTTCCAAACCTTTGTAAAGCTCCATCGCTTCATACATAATCGCAGGGCCATAGGTCACATCCACAGAGCCATTATTAAATTCACTATACATATTGGCAATTGTCGTACTCACAGGCGAAGCGCCAACAAAAGTGACCATTTCAGTCTGGGCAATCTGAGTCCAAAATAGCAATCCGTTTGCCGGCTAATTCACCTACGGTATCTATCGCGCGGTCTTTAACAAACATATAAGCAGCACCGGCGGGTAGAATACCTACTACTTCATAGGGATCATTAAGCATCAATTTTTCAGCTTTTTTTGAACTGATCGTGCTAATTGCCGATTTTAACAAGCCATAATCCTGAATTGAGCCGATAGCATCCATGCTGCCTGTAAAAGTATTAAACTGGCGTGCCCGAATGCCGGTAAAAATGACGGCATCGCATGTACCCGCTTTAAAATCTTCCGCAGCTACGCGCTCATTGGTATAAGGTTTAAGTGTAAAGTCAACGCCCCAGGCAAGTGCCGCTGTTTTGTAATCCTTCATTTCAGCAAAAAAAGGGCCATTGGCGCCGAGCATATCAAAGATACACAGGCTTTTTGTCTCAGCAGTGGCAATATCAGCACTTAATAACAAGATAAGTCTTATTACTAACCTGGATAAGAAGTGGTTGAAAATTTTCATAAGTAAATACCTCGTTTTTTTATCTGTTTAGCAAATTTAGAACTATTTGAGCATATCGTCTATATTGATGGTATCTACCGCTTTTTTTGGATCATCCCAAAAAGTACCTAATCCGGAGATAGGCGTGCGTTTACCCGTGGCTTCAGTCCATAAACGATCTGAAATAGCTTGTAATTGCAGGGTAGTAAATTCGTTCAACAATCTAAATGTCGATGCTGACGGGGTTTGCGTTTTTGCCTCCTGATGACGACGAATAATAGCCTTTACTTGCTCCGTATGGCCCAGCCCCATATGGATTTGAGCGCCTAATACCTGAGTAATCAACACACCTTGTTGCAAACCAATTTGCATCGATTGATCCAATACCTTTAACGGATCGACATCGGCGGGTTTGTTACTGGGTATAGTCACCCAAATAGCTGCCTGGATTGCCTTAGGTAAGCCCCACCACTGTTCATTATCCAAACAACCAGCGCCCCGGCCCACTTTAGACGCGATATCCAGTGGAACATTTGCGCTACCCTC